>CAWEDJ010000016.1:0-85198 GCA_963807635.1 uncultured cyanobacterium | reverse complement strand
ATTAATTATTAGCGGAGGATTTTTAGAACTAGATTTAATTGTCGTAAGAATTGCACCCAAAAACTTAATTGATAGGAGTAAGATTTGATGAATGTTAGAGTTATTTTAGAATGGGATGATGAGGCAGAATCTTTTTCTGCTACTTGCCCTGAACTTAATTTTGTATCTTCTTTTGGAGAAACAAAGGAAACAGCCGTAGAGAATTTAAAAGATGCGATCGCCTTAATGTTAGAACCTATTCCTGATCATCTATAAGCAAGTTAACATCAAATTTTCTTGATCTCCATCCATTCTAAATCTAAAATTTATAGGAGTAAAAAAATGTTAAAAAGTTATGAAGCGATTTATGAAAATGGTCAAGTTCAATGGCTTGGAGAAAAGCCAGAATTTAATCATGCTCGTTTGATTGTGACAGTCCTTAATGAGCCACAGGAAAAACCGACTCAATACCGCACTTTTCCTATACCAGAAGCAGGAGAGCTTGAGATTTTCGGAGATATTGTTAATCCTATTGTTGATGAAGAGGATTGGGAATGTCTGAAATAGCGATCGCCTTAATGTTAGAACCTAATCAACTTCTGTGGGCTAAGGACATAATGGTATTATGTCCCTACACAAATCTTTTCTTCGTAGGGATTTAACACTGTTAAATCCTCATTATGTTTTATTCGTTTTTTCTACTTATTAATTATCAATTATGGCTAAATCTGAATCAAAAAAGTCTATTGAAACCTTTACCCATGACGAGGCAAAACGGACAAATATTCCCACAGCAGAGCATCAGTCGGTGATGAAAATGGAAGATAAAACCCCCATTCAAGTGGCTTACGATCGCCGTAGTCAAAATAAAGATCCGCAGTTAGTTTGGCGGGGGAAAGATGCGTATAATTATACCGATTTGGTGGTGTCGGCTCCTCCCCTTTATATTCAAGAAAAAATTCATCCGAAGGTATTGTTAGAAAATTTAATTCGGGAAAGTTCGGAACGGAAAGCGGAGAAGATTGAAACGCAACAATTAGGCTTATTTGCGGATTTTAATGGTTTTCCAAAGGATGCACGGGCGACGGATTTTTATCAGCATCAAGGGAATTGGACTAATCGCATGATTTTGGGCGATAGTTTGCAGGTGATGGCTTCTTTGTCCGAACGGGAAGGGTTACGGGGAAAGGTGCAATGTATCTATCTTGATCCGCCCTACGGGATTAAGTTTAATTCTAATTTTCAATGGTCAACGACGAGCCGTGATGTGAAGGATGGTAATGTTGAGCATATTACCCGTGAACCTGAGCAGGTTAAGGCGTTTCGGGATACTTGGCGGGATGGGATTCATTCTTATTTGACCTATCTCAGAGATCGCTTGACGGTAGCAAAGGAATTGTTAACAGAAAGCGGTTCGATTTTTGTGCAAATTGGGGATGAAAATGTTCATCGAGTTAGGGCTTTGATGGATGAGGTTTTTGGAGAGGAAAATTTTGTTTGCATGGTTACTGCTCAAAAAACTAGTTCACAAACAACAGAATTATTGACAACTGTTTCAGACTATATAATTTGGTTTTGTAAAGATAGAGATTCCATAAAATATAGACAACTTTTTAAAATAAAAGAACTTGGTTCAGATATTGATTATAGAATGATTTTTTTTCCTGATGGGAGAAAACAAAGTTTTCCTATTAATGAAGCTGTTGAAATATATAAGTCAGGAAAAGGTCGTCTATTTCGATTTGATCAAGTTACATCACAATCAGGAAGCGATAATTCGAGATTTGAATTTGAATTCCAAAGGAAGAGATTTAAGCCTGCTGGTTCAAGAGGATGGTCTACTTCTTTTGAAGGTTTGAAAAGATTAACTTTGACAGATCGTATAGTGGGACGAGATAAGGCTTTAGCAATAATTCGTTACCATGATGATTATCCTGTTATTCCAATCCGAAATATTTGGGATGATGTTGCTTTAAGTAGTCGCTCGGAAGAAAAGCTATATGTTGTTCAATCTTCATTCAAGCTAGTACAACGCTGTATTTTAATGACAACCGATCCAGGTGATTTAGTCCTAGATCCAACTTGCGGATCGGGTACAACTGCCTACGTTGCCGAACAATGGGGAAGACGCTGGATCACGATTGATACCTCCCGTGTTGCCCTCGCTCTTGCCCGTGCCAGAATCATGGGAGCCAAATATCCCTACTATTTATTGCTCGATTCTGCCGCAGGTCAACAAAAAGAAGCCCAAATCAGTCAAAACCTGCCTAGCCAAAGCCCTACCTATGGCGATATACGTCAAGGATTCGTCTATGAGCGAGTTCCCCACATCACCCTCAAAGCGATCGCTAATAATACCGACATTGACACCATTTGGGAGAAATATCAAACCAAACTAGAACCGCTCCGTGTCGCCCTCAATACCGCAACGGGTAAAAAGTGGGAAGAATGGGAAATCCCCCGCGAACCCGAAACCAATTGGACAGAGAAAATCCAAAAACTCCATCAACAATGGTGGCAACAACGCATCGCCCGACAAAAAGAAATTGATGCCTCTATTTCTGCTAAAGCCGATCAAGAATATTTGTACGATAAACCCTACGAAGATAAAAATATTGTGCGAGTCGCTGGCCCCTTCACCGTCGAAAGCCTGTCACCCCATCGCACCCTCATCGTAGATGAAAACGATAACCTGATTGACCCAAATCAACTGAAAAAAGTCAAACCCTATCCCGACAATGCCCAATTCGATCAAATCATCCTCGAAAACCTGAAAACAGCAGGCGTTCAACAGGCCCACAAAGAAAACAAAATTAACTTTCTTAGCCTCGAACCTTGGGCAGGTAAATATATTTGTGCCGAAGGTCGCTACCTCGAAGAAGATAGCAATCAAGAGAAAAAAGCGGGAATCTTTATCGGCCCCGAATTTGGAACCGTATCCCGTGCCGATCTGGTGGCCGTTGCCAATGAAGCGGCTGAAAAGCAATGTGATGTGGCGATCGCCTGTGCCTTTAACTACGATGCCTACTCCGCCGAATTTGACCGATTTGGCCGTATTCCCATCCTCAAAGCTCGCATGAATGCCGATCTACACATGGCCGATGACCTCAAAAATACAGGTAAAGGCAATCTCTTTGTTGTCTTTGGGGAACCTGATATAGAAATGATTAAACTCGACGGCGATCGGCTACAAATTAAAATTCATGGCGTAGATGTCTTCCATCCCAAATCAGGAGAAGTCCAATCCAGTGGGGCTGATGGTATTGCCTGTTGGTTCATTGATAGCAATTACAACGAAGAAAGCTTCTTTGTCCGCCATGCCTATTTCCTCGGAGCCAATGATCCCTATAAATCCCTGAAAACCACCCTGAAAACCGAAATTAACCAAGAAGCCTGGGAAACTTTGCATAGCGATCTTTCTCGTCCCTTCCCCAAACCCGAAACAGGCCGCATTGCCGTCAAAGTGATTAACCATTTAGGGGACGAAGTGATGAAAGTGATTAAAATTTCCTAAATCAGCCTCTAAGACTGCAAAGCATTCCAAGCTTCAGCAGATTCTTTAACGGCCTGCTCTACGGTTTTTTGTTTAAGCATGGCGGCCTGAAGATTTTCATAGATCAACTTTTGTAATTGATTAAAATTTTTCATCGGTGGAATTAAAACTTCAGCGTCCTTGAGTTGACTTGCGCTGACTTTTCGGGCTTGTTCTACCGAGGAACCGCTACTTTCTTTCTCTAACTTTGCGATATAGCGTTCAATTGCCTCGATATTGGAGGGCAACGTGCCGCCCTGCTGGGTAAAAGCTAATTGATTATCGGCATTAGTCACAAATAGAGCAAATTTTAGGGCTTCATCGGCTTGTTTACTGTCGCGGGGAATTACCAGATTCATGACAGCTACATTTTTCTTCCCTGTTTTACCCGTAATTTGGGGGGCGGCGGCAGAGGCTTTGGCGATCGTTGGCGCATTTTTCTCAATGGTTTTCAAGAATTCCGCACCAGATGAGAGTAACGCCGTCGAACCAGACTGATAGAGTTCCACTCCATGACGATGACCCTGGGTCAGGACTTCGGGGGGTAATAATCCCTGTTGATAGAGATCAACCCAGTATTTAAAAGCGGCCAAACCTTCGGGCGTGTCAAAAGCGGCTTTCCCCTGCTCATCTACTAATTTGACTCCCATTTGCACCAAGGATTCCAATATTTCCCCCGAATCTCCTGGGGAAAAGGTAATAAAAAAGGCGTATTTACCTGTTTTCTCCTTAACGGTTTTCGCAACTTTCGCTAATTCTTCGTAGGTCGCAGGCGGCGCGGTGATGCCTGCTTTTTTTAATAAATCCTGATTATAAATCGTGACCCTGGTGGTCAGATACCAGGGAATGCCAAAACTCAGATTATTGAGGGTATTGGCCTGCCAAATTTTGGGTAAATATTGTTTTTGAATGTCTGGAGAAACTTTACTACTCAGGTCTAACCAAGCATTTTTTCCTGCTAACTGAGAAGCAAAATTGGGATTCAGATTAACGACATCGGGAGCCGTTTTCGCAGAAATAGAGGTTAAAATCTTACTCTGCATGGCATCCCAAGGCACATCTTCCCATTTCACCGTTATATCGGGATTTGCCGTTTTAAAATTGCCAATCAGTTCCGTAAAATAGGGCGTAAATTGGGGCTGGAGTTGCATCGTCCAGAACTGAATTCCCCCCTTATCCCCTGATGCCGTTGGGTTAGAGGGCGTTGACTGACAACTAACAAGCCAACTGAGCAATAAACCGAAAAGTCCCCAGAGGGCGAGTTGTTTGATTTTTTTGACTGTCCGCATTAGATATTTCCAGAAATCAGGAGTGCATCGATTGAAACCTCTGGTAGGGGCAATTCATGAATTGTCCTTACTCAATTTTTGGAGATGTCTATTAGTCCTAGTCCCCAATCAATCGAACCTAATTATACGGCTTTCCTTCCCTGATAAGGATTTTAGCTGAATTGATTGAAAAGCGCGATCGCCCTTTGACCGATAATTTGACCGATAAATTTAAGTTGTGATCGTGGGAATCTTGGGAAGTTTGAAAAAATTGCTTGCTTTAAACTTCAGGAGTATGGTAAGTTGGATTACGGTCAAGAAAACCGATAGGGGCTTGTAGTTCAGTGGATTAGAGCGTCTGGCTACGAACCAGAAGGTCGGGGGTTCGAATCCCTCCAAGCCCGTTAGAGCAGAAGACCATTGAGCAGATATTTTCCTTTTTATAAAGGGGATGTCTGCTCTTTTGCATAGCGGTCTTTTCCCCTACCTGTGGCAAATCGTAGGGAGGTTGTCAGACTGGGATTAGATTGACTGCCAAATAGCAGAAAGGCGAGTAGGGCAAGTCCACTGGCTAGAACAAATAGTCCTCGGTAGCCCAGGCTTTCTCCCAAGAGTCCAAAGATTGGCCCCGCGATCGCGATTCCCACATCAAAACCACTGACACAGAGCGCGAACACTCGCCCCCGTTCATGGCTGGAAGACCGATCAGAAATCAGGGCGATAATCATAGGAATCAGAACCCCGCCGCCAATGCCCTCTAAAGTTGCGGCAATCAGAAACATTTGCGGGCTATTGGCCAAGCCAGAATCATCATCGCTAAAACATAGCAAAGAATACTACCACTAATGAAAACGCCACGCCCATAGAGATCCGATGCTCGCCCCGTCCAGACACGGGAAATAAAACTCGCGATCGCGGCAAAACTATAAAATAATCCTGCATTGAGATTGAGATGAATTTCTCGGATAAAAAGCGGTAAAAAAGTGGCTAAGTTCCCAAAAACCAGTCCGATTAGTAATAAAACTAGGGAAGGAATCAACAAAGAAGGCGTACTTAATAGTTCCCAGGAACTTCGATTTTCTGCGGTATGAACTTTTGTTTTGCTTGAGAATCCCTGAGCAGGAACGGTCTCCTGAACTTGATTAGCAATGAGGCAAGCCATTAATCCTAACCCGCCCGCCGTCAAAAAAAGAGGAACATAGCCCGCCGATTCTGCTAAATAACCGCCGAGAGCAGGGCCGAGAGCCATCCCCACAGGGACAGCCAGACTCATATAACCAATCAGTTCGCCCCGTTGTTTAATCGGAGCCAGATCAACGACTAAGGCACTATAACCCGTCGTGAAAGCCGCAACACTAATGCCATGAAATGCCCTAATCGCCATCAAAGCAGGAATATTGTGGACAGCTAGGTAACCCAAGGGCGCGATCGCACCAACAAAAGCACCGATGAGGATGACAATTTTGCGACCTTTTTCATCAGCCACTTGTCCCAACCAGACCCTAGACCCCAACAGTCCAATGGCAAAGGCCCCATCACAAAACCCACCTGTTGGCGAGTTCCTCCCAGATCTTCTGCATAGGTCGGTAAGGTGGGCAGTAGGGTGGTTAGACCGATCCAAAAAAATAAAGCGGTTGAAAATAGGGCTAGGAAATTTCTTTTGGTCTTTGGGTCTAGGTCTTTAATGGCTTTGAGGGCTTTCACAGGCTAAAAAAATAATATTCTTAATTATTCTTAATATAGTTGATTAATGGTAAGGTTGTGGATTAGCTGATTCCTTTAAGTTTTTCAGGGAGACTCAAAGCGCGATCGCCTTTCATTGGAAGACTAGCCCTCTTTTGACGTTTACTAATCAATGCGATAAGTTAGGGATCGTTAAGTTGAGCGGAATAAAAAACTTTAATGAAGACATTACTCCAGAAATTTCCCTTCCATCTATTTTGTCTGTCATTAATCGTCATTTTCTTAATGAGTCAGATTCCTGCCGTGAAATCCCAGCAAACTTACCCAGAAATTCGCGGCGTTTGGATTACCAATAACGATACCACCCGATTTATGGATCATCGCAAACTAGAGGAATCCGTCGATCTGCTGGCTCAATTTAACTTAAACACCCTTTATCCCGTTGTGTGGAATTCGGGTTATGTCCTCTATGAAAGTGAAGTCGCTAAACGAGAAGGCATTCAACCCTTTAGCACCAAGGGGTTACAGGGTCAGGATGTGTTAGCCGATCTGATTAACCAATCCCATCGTCGGGGCTTATTGGTGATTCCCTGGTTTGAATTTGGCTTCATGGCTCCGTCCTTCTCGGAACTGGTGACACGTCATCCCAAATGGGTCACTCAACGCCAGGATGGCAGTCAAACCTGGGTGGGCGGAGTCGGAGAAGTGGTTTGGCTCAATCCCTTTCATCCCCAAGTTCAACAATTTATTACCGAGCTAATCATGGAACTCGTTAACCAATACGACCTAGATGGCGTGCAGTTTGACGATCACATGAGTCTGCCCAAGGAATTTGGCTATGATCCCTATACCATTTCCCTTTATAAACAAGAAACCAAAAAAGATCCCCCCAGTGATCCCAATGATGGAGCCTGGCTACGGTGGCGGGCTAATAAAATTACGGCTTTTATGACTGAGTTGAATAAAAAAATCAAGGAAACCAAGCCCAATATCCTTTTTTCCGTTTCCCCTGCAACCTATAAGCTGGCGTTATATACCTATTTACAAGATTGGCTCGATTGGGTGCGAAAAGGTATTGTGGATGAACTTGTAGTACAAGTCTATCGTTCTGATTTATCGAGTTTTTTAGAACCCCTCGGTCGTCCTGAATTCCAAGAAGCGAAAACCAAAGTCCCCACCGCCGTTGGTATTCTTACGGGATTGAAAACAAAACTGATTCCCATGAACTTGATCCAATCAAAGGTTCGGGCGGCAGAGGCTAGTGGGCTGGGGGTTTCGTTTTTTTATTACAAAACATTGTGGGATGTTGCACCTGAATCGACTGCCCAACGAAAAGCTGATTTTCGAGGAATTTTTGATGTTCCAGCCCCCCGCAGTTTAGCTCAAAAATTTATTCCTCCCGCCCCCGTTACGGCTCCAAACGCCCTACCGATTCCTGCTGTCTCTCCTACTTCGCCCAACCCTTTCCAAGATAATTTTCCACCCGAACCTGTTTTATAAACAGTTAATTAGTTAATTTATTGATAATGCTTGGGGCTATTTTGTCATAGGAATTGGCGATCGCGTCTTAACTCGTAGTGATTGTTACCCCCTGGAATCCTAATCTTGGTAGGATAGTTGCTGGTAACAAATCGTTAGGATTATCCCCTTGCCAGAGGAACACTTTTATGGATAGAAATCAGGATTCAACAACAAAGCCCCAGGTGGTTATCATTGGCGGGGGATTTGGGGGACTTTATACTGCCCAGGGCTTAAAAAATAGTCCTGTTGACGTTAAATTAATTGATAAACGCAATTTTCATCTCTTTCAGCCCTTATTGTACCAAGTCGCCACTGGTAGCCTTTCCCCTGCTGATATTTCTTCCCCTCTGCGGGTGGTTCTGCGAGATCATCACAATGCCCAAGTTTTATTAGACGAAGCGGTGGATATTGACCCCGATCGCCAACAGGTAATTCTCAAAGATCATGAACCAATTCCCTACGATATGTTGATTGTGGCAACGGGGGTGAGTCATCACTATTTTGGCAATGACCAATGGCGGACGGTGGCTCCTGGCTTGAAAACCATTGAGGATGCGATCGAAATGCGTCGTCGAATTTTCCTCGCTTTTGAATCGGCAGAAAAGGAAACCGATCCCGTTCAACGTCAAGCCTGGTTAACCTTTGTCATTGTCGGCGGTGGCCCAACGGGGGTAGAACTGGCAGGCGCGATCGCGGAAATTGCCCATAGTTCGCTCAAGGGAAACTTTCGGAATATCGACACCACAGAAGCCAAAATATTATTGATCGAAGGATTAGACCGAGTTTTACCCCCCTATACTCCCGATTTATCGGCTAAAGCGGAGAAAGATCTCATTAAACTGGGTGTAACAGTGCAAACCAAAAGTATTGTCACCAATATCACCGAAGATTGCGTTACCGTTCGTCAAGGAGAAGAAATCAAACAAATTGCCTCCCATACGGTATTGTGGGCCGGGGGTAAAAGCGTCGGGCATGGGAGAAATTCTGGCAGAACGTACGGGAGCGACCTTGGATCGAGTGGGTCGAGTGATGGTGGAACCCGATTTAAGTCTGCCGAATTATTCCAATATTTTTGTTTTAGGGGATTTAGCCAATTATTCCCATCAAGGAGATAAACCCCTGCCTGGGGTTGCCCCTGTGGCGATGCAAGAAGCGACCTATCTGGCCAAATTAATTCCTGCTCGTCTGGCGGGAAAAACCATTCGTCCTTTTCAATATGTAGATTATGGCAGTTTAGCGGTCATTGGTCAAAATAAAGCCGTTGTTGACCTGGGATTTGCTAAATTTACGGGCTTACTCGCCTGGATGATTTGGGTCTGGGCCCATGTTTACTACCTGATTGAATTCGACAATAAACTGATTGTCATGTTGCAATGGGGCTGGAATTATTTTACGAGGGGACGGGGAGCGCGGCTGATTACGGGAGAAGGAGAAATAAAATCGTCTCGGATGGCTGAAATCCCTAATTCACCTGATAAATCCTTGGTAGCACGCTAGGTTTTAGCCGTCAATAATGCCTTGCGATCGCTTTTTTAGACTTTTTTAGAATTGAGGGTTAAAGGGGCGATCAGATAGGCAAAGATTCTATTAAACTATATTGAAATATTGTTCCGTATTGAAACTTGAAAACAACTGCCTATTTTGACTCTACGAGAAATCGTCCAGATCGTTTATCCATCAAAGAAGAATGGATCACTTATGCGATAAAAAATCCCGAACGAATCCAGATTCAGGCAGATGGTAGAATTCGGATATGGGCAAAAATCATGGAAGCTGAGGGGCGGTATCTTCGAGTTGTTCTTCTTCCTGGCAATGAAACCATTCACAACGCATTTTTTGATAGAAGATTTAAACCATGAAACTCCAATATTTTAAAGATACCGATACCTTATATATTGAGTTTAAAAAAGCGGCTATTGTTGAAGCCCAAGACCTTGATGAAAACACCTTGCTAGAGTTCGATGAAGACGGTGCAATTTGTGCAATTACGATGGAACACGCCAGCCAAAGGGCTGATATTAATCAACTCACAATGGAAGGAATTGCTGCTTAATAGGGCGATTGCCTTAGTCCGAAGAATGGCTAAAACGTTTTAAATAAGGCTTAATCCCTTGATAAAAAGCTTCAGCAATCATTTCATCCCCTTTTATATTCGGGTGAACCCAATCCACCGTGCAAGTCCCTTTTTGGTCGGGATTACTAATCCAATCTGTCTGGGTTTTCACCGTCGTAATCGGGGAGCGATCTGTACTCAGTTGGGCGGCAACTTGTTGATATGCTAGGGCGATCGCTGGAAAAGGTTCCCACTCCTGAAAGGGTTCCCCAATAACAATCACCACATCAGGATTATCTTGCCGCAACAAATTAATCATCTTGATCAAATCCGCCTTGGTTTCCTGAACGGTCTCTTTACCCAAAGCTTGATCAATCCGAACATCATTGGTTCCTAGTAAAATCAAGGCCAGATCGGGCGTATACCGTGTTAATCCAGTCGATAACTGGGCAATGATCTCTTCCGTGGAAGCCCCCCAACGCGCTTCGTGATCTCGATCAAATACTTTTCCCTTGTAATTTGGCCAAGGAGGATCGCCTTCAAACCCTGATTGATTCGATCCCACTAAATTAACGTTGATGTTTTGATCGACCAATTTTTGCCAAAAAGGGTAACGCCAACTGATAGTTGCAGGCAAATTTTGTTCGGGATTACCCCTGCGTCCTTGGGTGATAGAATCCCCAATCAAAGCAATCTGAATCGGTTTACTGTCCTGATTCAAGAAAATAGAATTGGGCAGGAATAATCCCCCTAACGTCAACAAAAGGGCAACAGAAGTTCTCATAAGACAGAAAATTGAACAATATCTCCATCAAGTTTCTTGTTTTTTATTTTCTTTCTACAATTATCGTCAAAGCGAGAAATCCCTGACAATGCTCGTTCGGCGGCTTAATGCCTAGCCAGACCGTTGATTTTATCTGCTTTTTCGATAAATAGAGCAAATTCCTTGTGATCACGGACAAATTTTTGTAGGGACATAATACTATTATGTCCTTACCTTGTAAGGGATTTAACCACAAACTGCTGTAACAGTGATTCTTGTGTAAATTAGACCTTAGTTTAAGATAGACTCAGATTCTAACCGAAATCCAACCAGTTCTACTAAAACGCAACACATGGAAGCAGAGCTATTGCCGACCGAGGTAATCCTAGCCCCAAATCGAGAGACCTTGGCTAAAATTCATCTTGATTGGATGCCGCAGCCAGGTCATTATTTAGAAATTCAAGGTCAAACCTACACCGTCTTGGAACGTCATCATCATTACCAATACAAGGTGAGTGGCTATCGTCTTAGTAAAATTTCGCTCCATGTCCAATCTGCTTCTTCTCCTACGGAACTCAATTTATGGGAAAGTCACTGGATAATCGGTGATCCCCACTGTCGGTTTAATGCCCATTCCGAAATTTTACGGTGTGCGGTGAATCCCACTGGCCCTTGTCGGGGGTGTCACTTTTTTGAGTTAATTTAGGTCAACTTAGGTCAATTTTGTCGATTAGCCCACATGATCATTCCAAGAGTGAGTTGTGGATAGAAGAGGAATTCTGAAAAGAAATGTTAAAAACTGTTACGAAGTCGCGACGAAGGGGATCGCAATGCCCGAAAATAATTTGGCAGGTTGCTTGAATACAAATGTTAAGTTTTAACCTTTGTCGGTAACTGATCGCGGTTAATAAGTCTAACTTAAGACCAACTATAACTTTTACTTTTTGAGAGGAATCCATCAATGAGTATCGTCACGAAATCAATCGTGAATGCTGATGCGGAAGCCCGCTACCTCAGCCCTGGCGAATTAGATAGAATCAAGTCTTTTGTCTCCTCTGGAGCCGCTCGCTTACGGATCGCTGAAACCCTCACAGGTGCTCGCGAAACCATTGTTAAACAAGCTGGCGATCGCATGTTCCAAAAACGCCCTGACATCGTTTCTCCTGGTGGAAATGCTTACGGCGAAGAAATGGCGGCTACCTGCCTGCGCGACTTGGACTACTATCTTCGTTTAGTTTCCTACGGTGTTGTCGCTGGTGACGTTACCCCCATTGAAGAAATTGGTTTAGTCGGTGTACGGGAAATGTACAAATCTTTGGGAACTGACGTAGGTGCGGTTGCTCAAGGTATCCGCGAATTGAAAGAAGTTTCTTCTGGTTTAATGTCTGCTGAAGATGCGGCTGAAGCTGCTGGCTATTTCGACTATGTTATCGGAAGAATGAGCTAGGTCTTTTGGCTATCAACGCTCAAATTCTTCTCTATTTAGCAAATTTTACCCAAAGAAACATTCTAAGGAAGCAAAAAAACTATGCAAGACGCAATTACCTCCGTAATCAACTCTGCTGACGTTCAGGGCAAATACCTGGATAGTTCTGCATTAGATAAATTAAAAGCCTACTTCACCACTGGAGAACTCCGTGTTCGTGCGGCTGGTGTTATCAGTGCTAACGCAGCAACCATCGTTAAAGAAGCAGTTGCCAAATCCCTACTGTATTCTGACGTAACTCGTCCTGGTGGCAATATGTACACCACCCGTCGTTATGCGGCTTGTATCCGTGACCTCGACTACTATCTCCGCTATGCAACCTATGCAATGTTGGCAGGCGATCCTTCTATCCTTGATGAGCGTGTTCTCAATGGATTGAAAGAAACCTACAATTCTTTAGGTGTTCCTATTTCCTCTACTGTTCAAGCTATCCAAGCAATCAAAGAAGTTGCCGCTAGCTTAGTCGGTGCGGATGCAGGTAAAGAAATGGGTGTTTACTTAGACTATATTAGCTCTGGTTTAAGCTAGGACACTCCTTATTAGCAACCCTTAAACGTTGTTGATAATTCAGGTTCGGGAGTAAGAGAGTGAGTGCTAGTCGGTTGAAAGCTTAAATCTATTTAAAAAGAGATGAGTTTTGACTGTTTAGTATTGCCCCCTGACTCCCGACCCTTGCCGTATTTAGACTATTTTTTGACCCCCAACTTTTTTAAGGAGAACTTAACCCCATGCGGATGTTTAAAGTTACCGCTTGTGTTCCTAGCCAAACTCGTATTCGGACACAACGCGAATTACAAAATACTTATTTCACTAAATTAGTTCCCTATGATAACTGGTTCAGTGAACAGCAACGGATTATGAAAATGGGTGGAAAAATCATTAAGGTTCAATTGGCTACTGGAAAGCCTGGAGCTAACACGGGTTTGGCTTAGTTTTTTTGTCTTCAATTGGATAAAAGGGGGTCTTTGTGACCTCTTTTTGCGTTTTTGTCGGGTTTTATTTCGTCAGTTTTCTGGGATTGCTGTCTAACACTTCAAAAAAGCGATCGCGAACTTTCTTAAAAAGAGGCTTGGACTTTAATGGCAAAAAATAGAAATAATCCTATAATTCTGGTATCGTCTCGCCCCTATCGATCATGATGCAAAAAATACTTTTCCTCTTTGGCGAACTTAATGATGACGACATCGACTGGATTATTGCCTCTGGGATGATTGAAAACATTGCGGCGGAAACGGTTCTCATTAAAGAGGGGAATCCCTCCGATTATCTCTATCTTCTTTTGGAAGGTGAGGTAGTGGTCTCGGTCAACGTTTTAGAAAATGCCAAAGAAGTCGCAACCCTCGGCACAGGAGAAGTTTTTGGTGAAATGTCTTTTATTGATGGTCGTCCCCCCTCCGCAACGGTGGAAACCAGTCAAAGTTCTCTCGTTCTCTCCCTACCGCGATCGCTGTTAGCGTCCCGACTTTCCCAAGATGTGGGTTTTGCCGCTCGTTTTAATCGGGCGATCGCGCTCTTTTTATCCAGTCGTTTGCGGATTGCCCTAACCGAGCTAGATTTTGGCAAAGATTTTGTTCATCCTGACGAAGAACTATCCCCCGTTCTTTTGGAAAACTTACCCCTGGCGAGAGCGCGTTTTGACTGGTTACTCAAACGGATTAAAAACTCGGCTCATCTCGAAAATTTGTAACAAATTATTAAAAATCATTTCTTTTTGTCAAGAAATCCTGAGACAATCCCTCATCGTTCTTTTGTCATCATTTCCCCAAAGACTGTAGATGAAACCAGATAATATAATAGTATTAGACAATTCAGATTCCAATACTCGACAAAAAGGATGAAATCCTTTATAATGTAAAATCTGTTACATTAGATAAAGTTAAAACTTTTAGGCTTTTCAGCGTTAAATTCTCAGCAACATAATTAGAATTAAGCCATAAAAATATTCACTCAATACTCACTCAAAGTTGACGGTTTGCCCTGTGGTTTCTTCAATTCCCAAAACAACTTTTCCTATCACCCTCCCCTCTATTCGTCGTAGTGGCGCATTTGCCCTGATTGATAGCCTCCAGCGTCACGGCGTTAAACATATTTTTGGATATCCTGGCGGCGCGATTTTACCGATTTATGATGAACTGTATCGAGCTGAAGCACGGGGCGATCTCCAACATATTTTGGTCAGACACGAACAGGGCGCATCCCACGCCGCCGATGGTTATGCTAGGGCGACGGGAAAAGTTGGAGTTTGTTTTGGGACTTCAGGGCCAGGAGCCACCAATTTGGTCACAGGCATCGCCACTGCCCATTTAGATTCCATTCCGATGGTAATTGTAACAGGTCAAGTCGGACGACCCGTAATTGGGACAGATGCTTTTCAGGAAATTGATATTTTTGGCATTACTCTACCGATTGTGAAACATTCCTATGTGGTTCGCAATGCTAGTGATATGGCCCGCATTGTGGCTGAAGCTTTTCATATTGCGAGTACAGGACGACCTGGCCCTGTTTTAATTGATGTCCCCAAGGATGTGGGTTTAGAGGAATGTGATTACGTTCCCATTGAGCCAGGAGATGTTCATATATCGGGTTATCGTCCGACGGTGAAGGGGAATCCTCGCCAGATTAACGCGGCCCTACATCTCATTGACGCGGCTCAAAAGCCCCTGCTCTATGTGGGTGGGGGAGCGATCGCGGCCAATGCCCACGCCCAAATCCAAGAATTAGCGGAACGCTTCCAAATCCCCGTCACCACCACTTTGATGGGAATCGGGGCCTTTGATGAACATCATCCCCTGTCCGTCGGAATGTTAGGAATGCACGGTTCTGCCTACGCTAATTACGCCGTGAGTGAGTGTGATCTTCTGATTGCCGTAGGAGCGCGTTTTGATGACCGTGTGACGGGTAAATTAGATGAATTTGCTTCCCATGCCAAGGTAATCCATATTGACATTGATCCCGCCGAAGTGGGCAAAAATCGAACCCCCGAAGTTCCCATTGTGGGAGATGTGCGCCATGTGCTGGAGCAAATGCTACAACGCACCAGGGAATTGGATTTTCCAACCCATTCTAGTCAGACTGAAGCCTGGTTAGACCGCATTGACCGTTGGCAGAAAGATTTTCCTCTCACTGCTCCCCATTACGAAGGCAGTATTTCTCCCCAGGAAGTGATTGTGGAAGTCGGTCGTCAGGCTCCTCATGCCTACTACACTACCGATGTGGGTCAACATCAAATGTGGGCCGCCCAATTTCTGAAAAATGGCCCCCGTCGTTGGATTTCTAGTGCGGGTCTAGGAACAATGGGTTTTGGGGTTCCCGCCGCAATGGGGGCAAAAGTCGCGTTACCCGATGACCAGGTAATCTGTATCAGTGGGGATGCTAGTTTCCAGATGAATTTGCAGGAATTGGGAACCCTAGTGCAGTACGGCATTAATGTCAAAACCGTGATTCTCAATAATGGTTGGCAGGGAATGGTGAGACAATGGCAAGAAGCTTTTTATGAGGAGCGGTATTCGTCTTCTAATATGCAGACGGGGATGCCTGATATTGAGCTTTTGGGTAAAGCCTATGGCATGAAGGGAATTTGCGTTCGAGATTATAGCCAATTAGAAAGCGCGATCGCGGAGATGTTTGCCCATGATGGCCCCGTTGTGATGGAAGTTCACGTTAAAAAGGATGAAAACTGTTATCCGATGGTGGCTCCAGGCAAGAGCAACTCCCAAATGGTCGGTTTACCCGAACGGAAAAATTCCCATGAAATGGAATTAGTTTCTTGCAATGGTTGCGGCGCTCAAAATCCTGCGACCAATAGTTTCTGTCCTGAGTGTGGAACGAAACTTTAAATTCAATTCCTAACATTTATAAGCGATCGCTGACTGAATCTGATTTTCAAACGCGATCGCTCGGTTATGGATAAAACTCTCCAAGTTGAGGTATTTAGCCAATTAACAATAAGACTTTTTAAATTGCTATGATTAAGTCATTTCCCCGCGCTTGAGGAGTCCCATGTATCAAACGGCTCTACAATTCTCCGAAAAAATGCCCGATGCCCGTGTTTTGATGAGTGATGAACCCGAAAGGTCAAGCTCTCTACATTATTTCCAACTTCTCCTGCTCGTCACCTCTTTAGAGTGGTATTGGCGAGAAAAAAATGATTATTTTATTGGGGCCAATTTAACGATCTACTTTAGTCGTCAACAACTTAAAAATCGAGATTTTCGTGGGCCAGATTTTTTCCTCGTTAACGGTGTGAGCGGTCATCCCCGTGCTTCTTGGGTGGTTTGGGAAGAAGATGGACAGTATCCCAATTTAATTATCGAATTGCTATCAGAAAGTACGGAAAATGTCGATCGCGGCATCAAAAAACAACTCTATCAAGACCGTTTTAGAACGCCTGAATATTTTTGGTTTGCTCCCGATAGTCTGGAGTTTATGGGTTATCGTTTAGTGGGTCATAACTATCAAGAAATTCCCCTGACAGATACTAATAAACGTTGGAGCGAGGAATTAGAGCTTTATTTGGGGGTTGAAGAAGGAAAACTCCGCTATTTTACGCCAACGGGAGAATTAGTTCCCACTCCTCAGGAAGTGGCTTTGCAGGAAATGGCGATCGCAGAACAGGAAACTCTCCGCGCAGACCAAGAAAAACATCGTGCTGATCAGGAACAATTTCGTGCAGAACAGGAAAAACATCGAGCAGATGCTTTAGCGGCCCATTTGCTTTCTTTGGGAATAAATCCTGAAGAAATTGGCTAACGGCGATCGCCTTTCCCGAAAAAAGAAAAAACGCGATCGCTCTTTTTGATTTCTAGGCTTGCCAATTCGCCCAATCCTGGGGAACAAGGAAACGTTCTGTTAATTCAGCTTCAGGGCTATTCGCTTCTGGCGTGTAGCAATATTCCCAACGGACGAGGGGCGGTAAAGACATCAAAATCGACTCGGTACGGCCGATTGGTTTGCAGTCCGAAAATCGTGCCTCGGTCATAAACCAGGTTAAATTCCACATAGCGTCCCCGTCGATAGAGTTGGAATTGACGCTCGCGATCGCTGTATTCAGTGTTGCGTCGTTTTTCCACAATGGGAGCATAGGCGGGTAAGAAAGCACGACCACAGTTTTGGGCAAAGTTAAACAAATCTTCCCAACTGAGGGGATTAAAGTCAGGTAACTGATTGCTATAGAGGGCGGCGGCTTTGTCGGGGTGGGGGCCGCGATAAATTGGGGATTTTCCGTCTTGATAATCAAAGAAAATACCACCAATTCCCCGCATTTCTTGACGATGGTTTAGATAAAAATATTCATCACACCAATGTTTAAAAACGGGATAAAATTCAGGGTTTGTTTTATCACAAGCGGCCTTTAATGTACGGTGAAAATGGGCGCATCCTCAGCAAAGGGATAATAGGGCGTGAGATCAATGCCACCACCAAACCACCAGACGGGGCCTGCTTCAAAATAACGATAGTTCAAATGTACGGTCGGGACGTAGGGATTATGGGGATGCAAGACCATTGAAGTTCCCGTTGCATAGAAACCATGACCCGCCGCTTCAGGTCGTTGTTTCAAGATGGAGGGAGGCAACTCTTTTCCCCATACTTCTGAAAAATTGACTCCGCCTTGCTCTAAAACGTTGCCATTTTGCATTACCCGCGATCGCCCGCCACCGCCTTCTTCTCTTTTCCAGCTATCTTCTTTGAATTTGCCGACACCATCTAATTCTTCTAGCCCGTGACAAATTTCATCTTGTAAGCTTTTCATAAATTGGCTGACTCGTTGTTTAGCATCAGCAGGCGGAAAAGCGGTCTCGACAGAAGAGCGGGCATCGTTGATTAAAGCGGTCATAATGTCAATATTTTGTCGTTAATCGTAATATTTTAAGGTTAGTATTTATCTAATTAAAAATTGTTCAGATAAACACGCATTGTCACCTTTATTAACTTTACGACCGCTTGAACCTTTCCGTAAACATTGGGACGGTAATCTTAATATAATGATGAAATAGGCAGATAAACCATTGTGACTATTCCCTGGTTTGGGGTAGGTGCTGAGGAGAGTTAAGGTGATTCTACATTTTTCATTAAAGTTAGGGACAGCCCAGGGAAAATTGTTTTGTAGTTTTTCTTGCAATAAGACCTATCGAGTGATCAGTACGGCTCCTGTTGATGTTCTTTGGCGAAAAATCGTTAATTTAGCGGATGTTTCCTGGCATCCTCTCTTTTCTAAAACCAATGTTCCTTTGGGATTGCTGGCAAAACCTGGTTTGATTTATCAAGCAGTAACACGGCTTACTCCGATTCCCATTCGTCTATTTGTGGAGAATGTACGACCTGGGGAGTTATTAAGTCTCAGGGTTTTGGCGATTCCTGGGATGGAACAGAAGATTACCTATCAAATTGAGTCGGCGGTTTGTGGCAGCTATATTTCCTATTCGGTGACGTTGCGGGGTTGGTTGTCTCCTTTTATTTGGTGGTGGATTAAGCCCTATTCTGATCGGGTAGCTTCGGAGTTAGCCCAGGCGGCTGAACGATTAGTTTGATTGAAAGGCCCCTTGACGATTCAAAAATTAATTTCGAGTCCATTATCTGCTGAGCTTCGGTCTTTACCTTATCCTGTTCGATGGTGGTTTTTGCGGTTGATGTTTACTGCCTTTATTCGGGCAGGTAATCTGGGTTCAAGACTTGTTCAGAGGTAAAAGGACAACTGACGGGAAAGGTGTTAATGTCTAGTCCTGTTTCACGGGAAGCGACTAAGCGGGCATCTTGATAACATTCTTCATAAACATTTTTTAAATAGGGTTTAAGACTAGGGCTTTTTTTTAGGGCTTTGTTTAGGCGTAATGAGTGTTCGGTGATGGAGGCTCGCCAGCTATTGCTTCGGTTTTTAGGTTGATATTTCCATTTGAGTAGGTGCTGAAAGACTCTCATTAAGTTACTTTCTAAGGCATCTTTACGGTTGTTGCCCATGTCTTCTATTTCTTCGATGAGTTGTTCTATATCCACTTGAGTAAATTTTCTTTGTTTAAGAAGATTGGTGTTGGTTTCGAGCCACAGGTTAAAGTCGGATTCATACAGTGATGATAGTTGATTCATTATTTTTTATGATGAAACTTGATTGATTGAGTTAGGTTTGTTTCTGATTTTATTAGCGACTATTCTAGTTGGCTTTATGGCAGAAAAATAACTGGTAGGGTGGATTTAAAATTTTGAGTCTAAAAGGACGAGACTTTTCTTAGCAAAGATTAATTTCTTGAGTATTACTTTCAATGATGGCCTTGAGGTTAATGAGGTAGCCAGAGGCAATCGCGGAATCGTCCCTACCAAGCTTTTGGTTGAAATTTTTGGTCGTTAAGAATGACTAAATTATCTCCCGATTGAGCAATGACAAATAAGCCTTGACGGTAGGCATAACGAGCTACTTCTGAGGGGGTTACCATTGCCGCGACTGCTCCCAAAATCTTTAAACTCTGATAACGAGGTAAAAGTTTTTTGAACTTATCTAATCTTTCTAAATGTTCATCTACATCGGCTTGAGTTAGTTTACTTTTAACTTCGATCGCGATCGCCTCTGACCCATTGACGACTAAAAGATCAATTTCGAGGCCATCATCTCCTTTTTGTACAGAAAGATCGGTGGATAATTCGTTAACATCAATGCCTCGCTCTTGGAATAAACGAACTGCCGCAGGTCTGACTTGCCATTCCACAAATTCTCCTAAACGGTTGCCTAATTTACCTAACTGTTCATCAACTCGTTGGTTTTGTTCTTTCATCACTCGTTCTGTTTCCCGAAAACGACGGTCTGTTTCCCGAAAACGGCGATCGCTTTCCTGAGACTGTTCTTGGAGGAGACGTTCTGTCTGTTTTTGGGCTTGAATGAGTTCTCCTAATAGTTTCCAAACTTCATCTGCTGTTGTTGCCATTGTTGGTTTCCTGTACTCTGCTTAGTTTTATTGTAGGCGATCGCTGATCGGGTTAATGAAGGGGCTTATCTTTATTTTGTTGTTAAACTACGATTTAAGGACTTAAGAATTTACCATACAAAATCAGTAAAATATCTATAAGTTTAGATAGATTGACTCTGTTTTTTTTGCAATAATTGACCAAGTAAAGTTTTTTTGAAGTTTTTCTTTCCCTGCTTGTCCCATTTTTTGTGATGCGCTGGGGTTTTGTAATATTTGACAGATGGCATCGGCAATTGACTCAGGTGTTTGATTGACTAAGTAGCCGTTAATGCCCTGATCAATGACTTCGGAAACAGCAGGAATATTACAACCAATAACGGGTTTAGCAAAATTCCAAGCTTCAGTATAAACTCCGCCAAAGCTTTCTTGGCTAGAGGGTACACAAAGCATGGTGCAAGCGGCCAAGGCATTGGTTTTATCTTCAAGATTTAAGGCTCCTAAGCGATGAATTCTGGGATCTTGATTTTTAAAGTATTGTTCAGAGTTGGCAACCGTTGGCCCAGCAAAAACAAATTGGGCTTCGGGAAATTTTTTCCAAACTAAGGGAGCTGCTTGAAGAAGTTGTTGATAGCCTTTGTAGGGATAATGTTGAGCTAAAAAAAGAATGATGGGATCAGTAATTTTATAGGTTGCTTTAAAGGCTTTTATGTTAACAGTTTCAGCCACTATTGGCCCTATTCCTGTAACGGTAATTCGTTCTGGCTTTACCCCTAGTTCTATTAAGGTTTGTTTTTCAGTTTGGGTCAGAGCAATGACGGCATCGGCGAGTTGATAGAGTTTGAGGTAGGCACGATAACGCCAACCAATCCAACGCGGGTGATGAACGGGGGTGAAAACGAAGGGAATGTTATATTTCTGAGCGATTTGGTAGGAGGCATAACTGAGTCCTTCTCGACCGATACGAACGTTGTGGATGAGGTCAGCTTGTTGGGCGTAGGGATCTAGGTATTGGCTGATGCAATTGGCGATCGCGGGAAGGGCAAAATCCATCACGGGATAGTAGAGGGGAAGATAGGGAAGTAGTCGGATTTTATCGTTAAGGTTGAGTCCGAAGCGGTGAACGGGAATGTCATCAATGGTGTAGTTTAGGGGATCTTTTGGGGCGTTAATGGTTGTTCCGAGTAGCCAGTCGGTGCGGTTTTGATTCCAATGGCTAATCACTTGAATTGGGTGTTTTTGTTTGAGTTGTTGGGCGATGAGGTGTTGATGGAGTTGTGCGCCACCGATCGCGGGGGGATAGGTCGTTAGGGTATAGAGAAGTTGCATTTTTATTGATTAAAGAGACTCCAGATTTGAAATGTAAAAATTATGTGATTGTTTTGTAAATTTCTACGGTTTCTTTGGCACATTTTGACTAACTAAATTGTTGGGCGCGATCGCTTTTTTATATTAAATTAAGTTTTTCTGGGATTTAGTCGGCTGATAAGTCAAAGATTTGTTGCATCTGTCTAGCGTAAGATTCGACTGAGTGGAATTTTAAGTAATCGTCACGCATTATCATGATTTTTTTTCGAGTAATTGTATTATTTGCGATTGTAAATATGGATTCAAATACGTTATTTTTTGTCCAGTCAATAATTAATTCGTTTAGATCATAGGGAATCAATTCTGTTGCCATCCAGGTTCCTTGAGTCACAAAGGGAATTTTGCCTGCACAGATGGCTTCTACAAATATGCCTGAAGTTCTTTCTCGATATATTTCTGAGTCATAGGGTAATAATAAAATATCTACATTATTTAATTGTTGTAAATATTCTTGACGAGTTAAATAAGCTGGTAAATAAGTGATTTTAATGTTGTTATTGACGTTGGGCAAATAGGCATTTTTAGATGTGAATAAATGTATGTATTTTGCAAATGGATCTGATAGCATTACTAATTCTTGAATGGTTTTTAGTCCTTTTTCTAAGTTTGGGTTGCCACACCACCAAGCTGAAATTGATATATCGGTAGTGTTTTTAATAATCTCGTCTTCAATGATATTTTTAAGATTGTGTGTGTGTGGAATTGGCAAAAGGTGAATTTGTTGTTTGAAATAAGAGTTTAAGGATTTTTGTAATTTTTTACTATCTGTTAAAAGTATAAATTTATTTTCTGTAATTTTATTTTTTATGACAATGTTGATGATTTTATAAAATTTTCCTATGAGTTTTTTTTGATAGTCATCGTGGCGATAAAATAACCATACGGTAAGTTTTTTATGGGGGAGAAAAAATAAGGCTATGGTAAAAGCTAAGATTTCTGGGGGTTTAAAGCTATCAATAAAAATTATCGGTAATGATTCTTGATCGATGGTTGATAGGGTATTATCTAAATATTGATAAATTGATTTTGATAATTTAAGTGAGTTTAGTGTTAATCGAAATAATTTAATGAGTAGATTTTCTTTTTTGTCACTCAATCTTCTACAATTGCTTAAGCAAGCTATCCATGTTTTTTTTAAGTTAATAGTTAGAAAGTTAGCAGGAAGGGCGGCATAATGTGTCCATCCTATTGTTTTTGTGGCATTATAAACGGCATTGACATATTCATAGTTATGGCCAATTCCTCCACAATCAAATAGAACTAGAGAAATAAGTACAATTTTATTTTTATTCATCAATACCTTAAATTTTTAATTTATTTATATGCTGATAAAATCTGTCAACAAGAGGAGCGTAAACAATATCTGGTGATAAATTATTGATAACGTAATCTTTGGCTAAAGATTCTATTTTTTCTCGTTTTTCATTATTTGTTAATAATTCTAATACCGCTAGACGAAAAGCATCTGGATCGTCGGCTAATAAAACGACTTCATTAGAAAGCTCTGTTAATCCTTGTAAGCCAATAGAAGTAGAAACACAGGCTTTTCCATAGGATAGTGCTTCTATTAATTTAATTTTTAGTCCACTACCTACAATATTTGGGATAATACATACCTGAGCTTGAGAATATTCAAGAGATAAATCTGGCACGATTCCTTTGAAGTAAACATTTTTATAATCATTTTTAAACCAATTACCAACACCGCCACATACGTGTAATTCAACAGATGGTGACGCTCCCAATAATTCTTGCCATACTTCATCTAAAAACCAACATAAACTATAAAAATTATGTTTTGATTGACTACCGATAAATAAGCATCTTCCTGTTATTTGATCAGAAATAGAAGGATGAAAATTAATCGCCATTGGGACTGTAAAAATCTCATTACTCATGTCTAAATTATTTAAGCTTCTCGCTTCATCCTCTTGAATAGCTAATAATAAATCTGCTTTACTTAAAGCTTTAATTTCAGTTTGTTTATCCCAATCTAATAAATGAGATTCTGCATTGGTAAGCTTACATTTTTCAAAAGTTTTGAATCGTTCATGCATAATGTCATGAGTAATAATGACTTTTAATGTATTTGAGTCAACAAAATCAAAAGCATAAGCCATCCAAACATAATTACTAATAATAATTTGAGGGCGAAACTTTAGAGCCTCTTTTTGAATAAGTGGAATGGTTTCTTTTTTTGTGATGCTATCTAAATTTTGATTATTCTTAATTAGATTCGGATTAAAATCACTATCATCTTTAAATTGTATGCCTAAAGGTTTTAATAACAATCTTTTAAGAGAACGATATTGCTTTTTTACTGGTATCGGTAAAGATGAATAGAGAAAAAAAATAAAACTTATAAAATATTCCTTCCATAGAATTGGGTTAGTTAATAAAAACTTAAAATAACGAAATAAACTTTTCAATAAAATTTTTTTTATGCTGGGAGAAAAACTCGATAACTCTATCAAGCTTTTCATATTTATCTTAGTTGAAATATAGGTAATATTACAATTCTCTTTTAATAGGTATTCAAGAATAGATAAGGTATATGTACTTGCGCCATATCCAACACCTGGTATAAAATCGGCAACAAATAAAATATTCACTTCTGTTTTTTTGTTAAAGTTATTTTTCATAGAATTGTATTAGCTTAAGTTTTCAAATATCCATTGATAAAATGCAGATTGAGAATTTGTTTTTCTCCATGTATCGGGAATACTCTTGTCTTCATTTTTTTGTTCCGTATAATTAGATAAGAATGAATGTAAGGCAATGATTACCTCTTCTAAATTTGGCTCTAAAAAACGGATATCTTGAGAATTTTTGAGAAGTTCTTCTGCCCAACCTCCTTTATTTGTGATTAGCTTCTTTCCCAAACATATTGCATGAGTGACAACCCCGCTAGTTTGTCTTTTATATATACTAGGATCTCCCAAAGCCCAGATAATATCAACTTGACTCATTTGATAAGCAAAATCTTCACTATCCATAAGACGCTCTTCAAAGAAAGTACCAATCAGATTAAATCGGAAAATATCAACAGAATTGCTTGTATTCCAAAAATTATCTTCATCGGGAGAAATGACTATTTTAAATTTTATTAAATTTGCTAAACGTTCCTTTTCCATTGCACTTGCTACGTTAACAAATAACTCAAATCCACGCGATGATCTTGGTTGTCCAATATAGCCAACGGTTAGCGGTAATTTTTCAGTCTTAAAATTCAGTAAGTTAGGATTATCTTTTTCGATTTTCCAGACACCTGGAATAGGAATAGGAGCTAGAGATGATTTAATTTTAAATTCATGACATAAAATATCTTGTAAAATATGGCTATCTACCCCAATTTTTGTGTCTCTAATTGCCAATTTCCACAACAGATTAGCAGGAAAAATTTTTAAAATAAAATAATATTTTTTTCTTAATTTTCCTCTTGTACTAATTGGATCATAGCGAAATATGCCTATTGCTTTGATTTTCCAAAAGGGCATCACAAGACGTGAAAAAGCTAACAATAAAAATTGATATAATGCTAACGAGCTAAAGAGTAAATTAACATTTTTATAACCAGCACATTTTTTTAATATAGAACGTAATGAAAGTGCATCTTGAAAGGATGATTTTAAAAGATAAAAGATGGAACTACTATCTGAAATTATTCGACGGGGAAAACATTCAAACGCTAAATCAATAAAACCTACCTTCTTAAGTTCATTTCGCAAATTATCGTCCTGTTTTCCTGATAAAACGATCACTTTACGATCTGGATAAAAGTGTTTTATTCCTTTTGCAAATTCCATAACGTGTTCAAATTCATGTCCTTCCATTGTCCACAATCGTGGCTCGATAATAAAAATATTATCAGATAATAAATTATCATTTATCATAATTGTATTAAGTAAACAAACAAAAATAAAAGTATTAATTTCTAGGCAAAGTCAATTTTTATCAATTTTTATCAATTTTTTAATTCCATAATGAAAATATTCGTATCAGTTGGCTTCCAGTTAAATGGGTGACATTTTCCAATTATTTCAATAAGTACGCTATCATTTTGAATAGGAAATAATCCAAAATTTTCAAAACGTTTTAACCACCACTTTCTTTCTCTTACTAAAATATGAACATCTAACTCTTGTAATGAAGCTGTACAAATTAATATTGATTTTTGATGCATATGATTAAGTATGGTTTTAAGAAGATTATCAATCTTATCTTCTCTAATATGCTCCATAACTTCAAAAGACAATATCACATCGAATAATATATTCCGTCCATCTAACGATTGTAATTTAATTTCTTCTTGTAGATTTTGTATCATGAGGTGTTCTTCATAGCCTTTCAAATAAGGATTAAAATTTATAAAATCTGAATGTCCATCAATTCCTATATAGTTATTTATTCGATACGAGCGCAAAAAATAGAAGAGATGTGACGCTCCACATCCTAGTTCTAAAAATGTAGGATTGGTACTTTTTTTTAAGGATAAGTAGGCCAACACGCCAGCTAAATTTAAGTAACTCCACATTTCGTAAGATTGATTTTCTGAATCAAAAATAGCATCATCTGGTGCAAATCCTTCAAAACCATTGATGGCTTGTTGTCTATTTTCGCTATCACCAAATTGCATGATTATCTCTTTAGCAGACAAATAGTTTTGATTAATTTTAATACCTCCACTATTAGGCAAAATATTTTTTATATTTTTATAATCTAATTTAGAATCTGTGCGGAAAGATTCTTCATTATTTAAAAATATATCTTCGATATAAAATCGTATGACAGTTTCGCAGGTTTGCAAAATGGGTTCATAATTCTTTTCATATCTTTCTGAATTAGTTAGTTTTTGTTTTAATTCATAATTTTCTTTAACAATAGACTGAAAACCTTTGTCAACTTTTCTTATATATTTTCTTAGTGAATCAGGAAAAATTTTCTTAAAAAGAGAATGAAATAACATACTTTTAGTTCCGCTTATATAAATTATGAATTACTATTTTGTTGCGAAGTTTAAGTTAACAATTGTGTTTCCCATCTTAAATTCGGGACGTACTGCCCCTGGATACTCATCTTGAACAGGAATACCGATATCTCTAGGAATATCTTCATAAACTTTGAATGTTAACTCATGATTATTTTCGATTATATACAGATGATTTCCGTAGCCCCTATCAAAATATAAAGATATTGAATAGGCACAACTATTTAAGAATTTACAAGGAATAAAACACTTTGTTACATACATACCAGCCTTAAGCGTGGTTAATTTTGAAGCAGTAGCAAAGACAATGTCTCCTAAAAGAGTTTTAAGGTGCAGAGCTAGTATAAAAAGAGTTTCTTGGCATAAAATTTTATACATAATCTCTATTTTTATAGGCGAAGTATAAGTTATATCAGTTTTGTGAGGATCGTTATCTGGAACTACTTTTATACTATGTATTCTTATTAAATCATTTCCTGGCATATCGTCACGATTCCAAATTTTATCTAATCTATATAAAGTTTCTGTATTAAGAGATAAATAATCTTTTGTCATTAAATTAGTATCTCCATAGGCTTGAAGTTTACCTTGATTTAATATGATTACTTTTTTACATAAAAATTCAATAGCCTTCATATTATGGCTCACAAATAAAACCGTTCTTCCCTCTTTTCCCACATCCTCCATCTTCCCCAAACACTTCTTCTGAAACTGCCGCATCCCCCACCGCCAACACCTCATCCACAATCAAAATCTCAGGCTCCAAATGCGCCGCCACCGCAAACGCCAACCGCACATACATCCCCGAAGAATAACGCTTAACAGGCGTATCCAGAAACTTCTCCACCTCCGCAAAATCCACAATCTCATCAAACTTAGCCTTAATCTCAGCCCGACTCATCCCCAAAATCGAACCATTGAGAAAAATATTCTCGCGCCCGTCAACTCAGGATGAAAACCCGTCCCCACCTCCAACAAACTCGCCACCCGACCCAATCTTGATCCGTCCCGTCGTAGGCTCCGTAATCCGACTCAAAATCTTTAATAACGTTGACTTACCCGCCCCATTGCGCCCAATAATCCCAATACATTCCCCCTGCTTCACCTCAAAGGAAACATCCTTCAACGCCCAAAACTCCTCCTTATTCTCAGGAATCCCAGACCCCCCACCAGACAGCGATCGCCAAAAAGACTTCGCCCCATCCGCAATCACATCCCGCAACGCTGTGTAACGCTCCTGCTTCTGATGACCAATAATATATTTTTTGCTGAGATTCTCGACCTCGATCACCGTATCAGACATAAAACACAAAATAAATTAACGACTTAATTTAGTCCTATTCTTAAGATACCCAAAACACTCACAAAAATACTCATCATCTTCACAAAAAGATAACTGGTCATTCAATGATTGATTAAACTTTAGGGTGAGGATACCAATTTTTATCCGACAATTGCTGAAAAGAATAAGGACAATTCATTGGGATAATGCTATTCGCTAACCCTGTCTTTTTCAACATATATTTGGAAGCATCATCATATAAATCATCCAATCCCTCATATAATTTATTTTCTAGAGTAGTTGTCAAATTATCTTTCAAATCAGATCTAAAAGCTAATATTTCTGCTTCCCAATGACGATAATTTCTGTCATACTCTTCTGACCAATATTCTAACAATAATAGATGAATCATAATCTGCCGTAAAAGACTTCTGACCTTATTAAAATCTCTTTTCCCCAAACTCTCTAACTCCTCAATTAAATTTTCAATGTCCAAATCCTTTAAACTGTGAGTTTTTAAAACTTCAATCGTTTTTTCTATCCATAAATAGGAGTCGAGTTCGTACAACTTTTTAAAGTTTGTTTGAGTGAGCATTGTCATACCTCATAAAATATTAAGTTCCCAATAAAATTGATTTTCCGCTCCATAATCGCCATATAGTTTCCTTATTTTACTTCAAACAAAACATTCTTCGATGGCTAAAACGCCTCCTATTCTCAGGAATCCCAGCCCCACCAGAAAGCGATCGCCAAAAAGCCTTAGCCCCATCCGCAATCACATCCCGCAACAACCTGTAACGCTCCTGCTTCTGATGACCAATAATATATTTCTTACTGAGATTCTCGACCTCGATCACCGTATCAGACATAACATTTAAAAAACGATGGGTTAACCACTATCTTAAAATACCCTAGATTAAACAAAAAGCGATCGCCTATTCATAAAAAATCAAGTATTATTCTCTAACCAATTCATCAAATCTTGTAACTCAGTAAAATCTAGTAAACTTTCTCCTAAAGATTTTAGTTGTTCAATGGATAAGACATTAAGTTGAGGTTTTAAAGTTTCAGAAATCTCACCAAAGCGTTTTTTCAGAAGTCTAGTAACAATAGCAATTGCCTCTTGTTTTCCGCCATCATTAAGGATTCGTTGATAAGTAACAGACTCCTTTAAAATATCATCATGTAAATACATTTTGATTAAATCCTCCGAATAATTAATACCAGCCAACAATTCAACACAAGCCGCAATATTGTTTTTTTGTCTTGGATCAGCTATTTTCTTTACGTTTGTTGCTACTTGAGTGAATTTATTGAAAATCATCGGGTAACAATAGAACAACAAAACTCAGAATCAAGTCAGCCATTGCCAAAGCTTCTTCCGCTTCAGATTTTACGTCATCCATATAAAACCTTCCCTTGGTGAAGCACTTGATGAACAAATGAACTGGTAACATTCGCTTTACGCTCAACCTCTGCACGAGTCATCACAATAATGTCTTTCGATATACCGATTCCGCTTAGAGACTTATACGCTTCACGCGATCGCCGATAACGAGGTTGATCAGACTCAGAGACAATCACAAATAAATCAACATCACTGTCCTCATTGGGTTCACCATAGGCATGAGAACCAAACAAAATAATCTGTTCAGGATGCAAGCTTTCCACCAATCTCTGCACAATTTGAGTCAATAAATCCGCAGTTAACATTTTCGGAATACATTCCCCTTACTTAAATAATCACAACAATAATTTAAGCGATCGCCTTTCAAATCAACTCAATTAATTTTTTCTAACCAATTCAATAAATCTTACAATTCAGAAAAATCAAGTAAACTTTCTCCCAATAATTCTAGTTGAGCAGTGGATAGATTTTGAATTTTTTGTTTTAGAGAAAACTCAATGGTACTAAAATGTCGATCTAATTGACGTAAAATTAAAATGGCTTCTCCCTGCCGTAAACCCTGTTGCAAACCTTGTTGCAAACCACGTTCCAATCCCTGCTCTAATCCTTGTTTCTCGCCTCTTTCCAATCCTTTTTTCAGAATTTCTTGATACCAAGGCGATTCTCGTAATACGGTCATATCCCACCTCATAATTTGTTGTACTAAAGGAATATCTAACACAAAACTAGCGAAAAATGATAATAAGGGTTCTAAGTCTTTTAACTGTTCGTCTGCCCGTAATTCTCTCACGGCTTGACGTAGGTTATTTTCACTATTTCCTCCTTTCAAAATGGGAACAAACGGTAATAAAGTAGAGAGATTATCTCGAAAAATTAAATTAACATCGACTTCCCAAAGATTGATGACTTGATAATCTTGATGAGCAGTGATTCCTAAAATTTCTGAATAATAGCGATTAGGAATCATTTGTTTAGTCGAAATCGGTAATATGTTAATTAACACAGGATATACGCGTAAATTATAGCGTTCTTCGACTAAAGTAGAACTCAATACTCAACATTAAGGCGTATAACCGTCATCTGATAATAAGTTGGATTGTCTGGCGCGGCCACCGCTAGGCGATCGCATTTTTCATTTTCCGCATTACCCGAATGACCCCTGACCCAAATAAATTTCACCTTATGTTCTTTACAGAGTTTTAATAACCGTTCCCAAAGGTCGGGATTTTTTGCCATTTCCTTCGCGTTTCGCTTCCAACCATTCGCCTGCCATTTTTTAGCCCAACCTTTCTCTATCGCATTAATTAAATACTGAGAATCACTATAGAGTGTGACGACAGAAGGGTTACTCAACGCTTCTAGAGCCGCGATCGCCGCCATCATTTCCATCCGATTATTCGTCGTTAGGCGGTATCCTGCCGACAATTCCTGGCGATCGCCCTGATGAAGTAAAACCACACCATAGCCACCAGGGCCAGGGTTGCCGATACAAGCACCATCGGTGTAAATTGTCACAGACTCAAGGGTTTGATTCATTATTAATCGTTTAAAATAAAAAATATTTTAGAGAGATTTATCTTAAAATTAGGTAAAAATAAACCCTGTCTGATAATAACAGAATTGGGTTTGTTTCGCGAAAAAATATTATTATCCAAAATGCCCTATCCTAAAATAACAAAACTTTGGGGACTCTTAGAATATAAACCACAGTGGACATTAAGCCCCCAAGGTTGGGGAATATTGACTATTTCCTTAATCATACTTTTGATTTTAATTCTCAGAACAGTCCAACCTTTTTTAGTAATTTCTCAACCCATTCCATCCCAAATATTAGTCGTTGAAGGATGGATCGATGAGTATGGAATGAAAGCAGCAAAAATGGAATTTCAACAAGGTAAATATGATTTAATTTTGACCACAGGGGAAGAATTAGGAGAAGGCTCTGTTTTAGCTAGTTATAAAAGTTATGCGGGACTTGCAGAAGCGATGTTAATTAATTTAGGTGTTGATCCCGATAAAATTGTTGTGATCCCTACCCCTAGACTCAAAAAAGACCGAACAGCCGCATCCGCTTTAGGAATTAAAAATTGGATTTTAGCATCTTCATTACCAATTAAGGCAATTAATGTATATTCCTACGATGCTCATAGTAGAAGAAGTTGGTTTATTTTTTCGCGAATTTTATATCCCGAAATTTCTGTTGGAATTCTTGCCTATCCTTCTCCTTTTTATGAACCTACTAAATGGTGGGCTTCTAGTGCAGGTTTTCGGACAATTACTTCGGAAGCGATCGCCTACCTGTACGCAATTTTAATTTGGCAATTTACAGGATAGAAATTCAGGAAATTACCAATAATTTTTATAAAAATGTAGGCGGCAACACCTAAATACATCGATTGGGCGATCGCCCCTTCGGGAAAAACCGTCACACCAAATAAATAGGTTCCAGCAACGCTAGGATTCTGGAGTGGTTTCAAGCCGACCGTGATAGTCGCCCCAGGAGGAATCGGAGGATCAAAAGTAACCGTCATACTATTGGTTTCTGGATTCCATTGGCTCTGCTGAATATTTAATCCCTTTCCCCGCTCATCACGAGTTCCCATAAAAGCGATCGTTTTTTCAGGATAAAAATCAATCATTTCAGGGCTTGGTTTTTGTTGAAACACAATCTGTTTTAGGGGTTCTCCCGCATTATGTGGCAGAAAAATGGTGAAATAATATGTAGCCGCCCAAACCCACACTTCTTTATAGGTTGTTGAAGCTTCTAGTAGTAAGGGGGGATGATCAAAAAAAGTTTGGCCGTTACTCAATTGTCCTGCTTGGACTGGAAGTAAAAAGACAAAGAAACTCATTAAAAGATTACTCAAAAAAAATCTATAAACTCGTAAAGTCTTCATTTATTTATGCTAAATTTGTTTCTAAAAATTTAGATTGCATAATGACTTTGTTCAAAGTTTTATAACAAGGGGCTTAAGCCCCTTGCCTGTATGCGTTTTAGATAATTAACAGCTTAACAGCCCTAAACTTCATTGAATTTGGCATTACCACCATCTAAAACTCTGCATTTAAAGGAGTCCGAGGGAAAGGAATCACATCTCGAATATTAGCCATTCCTGTCATGAATTGAACAATGCGCTCAAATCCTAACCCAAAACCTGCATGGGGGACGGTTCCAAAACGACGTAGATCGAGATACCACCAGAGATCATCGGGATTCATGTCCTGGGCTTTAATCCGTTGCTCTAGCACATCTAACCGTTCTTCTCGTTGGGAACCACCGATAATTTCACCAATTTTTGGAGCTAAAATATCCATTGCCGCAACGGTTTTTCCATCTTCATTTAAACGCATATAAAACGCTTTAATTTGGGCGGGATAATCGGTGACAATCATCGGCTTTTTAAACACTTCTTCGGCTAAATAGCGTTCGTGTTCTGATTGTAAATCAATTCCCCATTCAACAGGATATTGAAAGGAGCGATCGCAGTTTTCTAATAATTTAATTGCTTCGGTATAGGTAATCCGAGCAAAATCATTGTTAATGATATTATTTGCCGTTTCTAAGACCGTATTATCAATGCGTTGATTAAAAAATTCCATGTCTTCAGGACAGGTTTCCATCACGTATTTAAAAATATATTTGAGAAACTCTTCTGCTAAGTTTTGGTCGCCTTCCAAATCACAAAAAGCCATTTCGGGTTCCACCATCCAAAACTCTGCTAAATGGCGGGAAGTATTCGAGTTTTCTGCGCGAAAAGTAGGCCAAAAGTATAAACATTTTGAAAGGTCATAGCCATGATTTCCGCTTCCAATTGACCGCTAACTGTTAGATAAGCTTGTTTTCCAAAAAAATCTTGTTCAAAATCAACGGTCTTTTTTTCGGTTAAGGGTAATTGATTCAAATTCAAATTCGTGACGGTAAATAATTCCCCTGCACCTTCACAATCACTGGCGGTAATAATGGGAGTATGTACCCACAAAAAGCCTTTTTCTTGAAAGAATTGATGGATCGCTGTGGCACAGGCATTCCGAACCCGCATCACGGCTCCCAGGCTATTGGTACGCGATCGCAGATGACCGATAGTACGAAGAAATTCAAAACTATGACGTTTCTTTTGTAGGGGATAGGTTTCGGGATTGGCTTCCCCGAAAACTGTGACAGCATCGGCTTTGAGTTCAATGCGTTGACCCTTGGCAGGTGAGGGAACCAAATTACCTGAAACTTCTAGGGAAGCCCCTGTATTGAGTTTTGAAATCAACGATTGATAATCGGGAAGGTTGGCATCGAGAATAACCTGTAAATTCGCCAGGGAAGAACCGTCATTAACTTCGACAAAACTAAACTCCTTTAATTCCCGTTTGGTACGCACCCAGGCTTGGACGATGACGACTTCTTCAGGTTGACCATTGCGTAAAATATCAATAATGCGTCGATTTTTCATAGGTTTTCTTATAGGTTAATTCATGTCTCTTAAGATTATTTTATCCTGAAATGACATTTTTGAGTAAAGGCGAGAAGTTAATGAACATTTTTAACTAAAAGCGAGAAGTTAATGGACATAATATATTATATCCCTACAAAGATTTTATCTACTTTTAATTAGCTAACTAAAAAAATCAATAAAAATGAAGATCAAAATATTTTTTAAACACTAACTTTTTCTCGCTTCTCTACTTGGTTAACTTGCTGATCCGCGATCGCGCGATCGAGTAATTCTATACCTTCTGTCACTGTCGAAATTTGAGAAACTTGATCCCGTAGGGTAGAAGCTCCAACAAAACCTTTGCAATACCAGGCTAAATGTTTACGAGACTGATAAATTCCCCGTTGTCCCTTATATTCCCACAATTGCCGCAAATGTTCCTTTGCACATTCCAAAGATTGCTCAGGAGTCATGGAGGGTAAAACACTTCCTGTTTTTAAAAAGTGATCAATCTCTCCCACCAACGCAGGATAACCCAACGTTCCCCGTGAACACATGACCCCATCGGCTCCCGTTATTTCTAAACAATTAATTGCATCTTGGAGGGAAAAAATATCTCCATTGGCAATGACAGGAATCGACAAAACTTCTTTGACTCGCCGAATCCAATCCCAATTCGCTGTCCCCGTATATCCCTGCGATCGCGTTCTTCCGTGTAAGGTGAGCATGGCTGCCCCTGCATCCTGTAAACCCTGGGCGAATTCGAGAATAGAAATTTCGTTTTCATCCCAACCCAAGCGCGTTTTAACGGTGACAGGCACTTGCACGGCATTAACGACGGTTTCCACGATCGCCTGCACTTTCGGTTGACGTAAAAGGGAAGATCCACCGCCTTTTTTTGTGATTTTATTAACGGGACAGCCCATATTAATATCAATTGTTTTTGCTCCTTCGGCGACGGCTTTTTGAGCGGCTTCTGCCATAAAATCGGGACGACAATCGAATAACTGGATACTAATGGGTTGTTCCTGGGGATCGATTTCCATCACCTGGGGTAACTGACTGAGATGATGAATTTCTGTTGCGTTCACCATTTCGGTATAGAGCATGGAATCTGGGGCATAGCGTCGTACTAACCGCCGAAAAACTAGGTCGGTGACTCCCGACAAGGGCGATTGGAATACACGACTATTCAGGGTAAGGTCGCCAATTTTTAAGGGAATAGATAATTTTTGTTTGAGGCTGGGACTCAGGCGGGGCTTAACTGGATTGGGGAGATCGGGCGTTAAATCTTGAAGCAAATTATTCATTTTTCGTACCGCGACCCAGGATAATCTATTCAGGAATAATGGACAGGTAGAACTCGTTTGCTACTAGAAATATTTAAACCCTAAACAGGATCATTTACCATGTTAGACCTCACCAAACTTGCAGGACAAATGCCAGGAATTGGTCAACACTTCACCAAAGAAGTCGCCGCGAGTCGTCAACGTCTCGAAAAAGCCGAAAAATTATTGATCCAAGCCCAACACCAACAGCAAGAACTTATCAAAAAATATCAGACCTGGCGCGATCGCCTCTTTTTTTCCGTTGCGCTCCCTGTAGAACCCCTGGAAACCCGCAAAAACCTCTCTTTGTATCTTGATCCCCACAGTGTTTTTTCCACCGATGGTTCCCAGATCGCCCCTTCTAACCACGAAATTGCCTATTGTTATTTGATTAATATTGGTCGAATTATGCTCCACTATGGGCAAAATCGCCATCCCTTACTGGATAGTATTCCTGAAATCTATTATCGTGGCGAAGATTTGCATATTTCTAAACATTGGGGTATTCGTACCGAAGAATGGATGGGTTACCGCAGAACGGTGCTAGAAGCCCAGGGTTTAGCGGAAATGGGCTGTCGCTGGGTGAGTCCCCCTGGCCCCCATAAAGAACCGAATTTAGCGATGGTAGATGGCTCTTTGATCTATTGGTTTCTCGAAAGTTTACCCACCGAAGCCAGAGAGCGTATTTTGCCGCCGATCCTCGAAGCCTGGGAAGATTTTACGGGAACATAACATTCCTCTGATGGGCTATATCAGTGCGGCTCGGAGTACGGAAGCGATGAATTTTTTGCGATTACAGGCGTGCAGTTATGATCAACCCAATTGCCCCGTTCATTGTGCGACCCTAGTGGATGAAAAAACGCCCTGTCAAGTGTTTGATCCGCTCCGAGATGCGACTTTTTGGAGTTATTTTCTAGAACCTGGTCAACGCAGTCCCCTCTGGCAGAGTTCTTCCCGTATTTTGGATTTATATCCCGAAGCTCAACGTGTTTATTTTTGTTATGTCAATGTGGGAACTGAGATTGCCCGCGTGGAGTTTCCCGCCTGGGTCGTCCAAAATCCAGACCTGTTAGACCGATCGCTGGGAATTATGTTAGCCCAGGTCAGTAAGGGTTACGGGTATCCTGTGGCGATCGCGGAAGCCCACAACCAGGCCGTCGTCAGAGGTGGCGATCGCGCTCGATTTTTTGCCCTATTAGAACAACAAATGCTACGGAGTGGACTCCAAAAAATAGGAATATCCTACAAAGAAGCCCGCAAAAGAAGCAGTATTATTTAGAATTTGCCTAACTTTTCCCTTAACCTAACGAATTTGGAACAAATTATTATCGGGTAAATTACTAACCGCCCGTTGTATTTTATTCAAAGCCTGGTTATAACCAATAATCGCCTGGAGATAGCGTCCCCGTGCATTGGCCAAATCCCGTTGGGCGTTAATCACATCCGTCTGGGTTCCCACCCCTGCCTGGAACCGTAACCGCGCCAGTCTGAGGGCTTCTTCAAAACGGGTAACATTGGTGCGAGTGCTACTAATATTTTCCTTGGTTGAAGTGAGGGTGTAATAGGATTCTTCCACATCAAAGCGAATTTGATCCCGTTGTTTGGCAAATTGGGTTTGGCTGAGTCGATGTCGCGATCGGCTTTCCGTGCTTCAGCAAAGGCTCTGCCCCCATCAAAAAACGTCCAGCGAACCCTAGCGGCAAAGGAATAACCATCAACTATCCCAACGGAGTTGTCGAAGTTATTTTGGTAATTGTAATTCGCTAAAAAGTCAATCTTGGGCTGAATGGAGGAGAGAGCAATAAAACGATCTTGCTCGTAAATATCGATTTGCAATAATTGTTGTTCGAGTTCGGCGCGGTTTTTATAGGCTTGAACAATGCTGGTCTCCAGGGGCATTGTCCAATCTCCCGCTTCGGTGATGGGATCGGCGGCGGTGAGTTCAACCTTTTGTCCCACCCCCAAAATCTGGACTAACCTCCGTCTGGCGGTTCTTTGATCAGAAATAGCCCGCGTTAGAGCTTCGTTGGCAGTGGCTAAGTCTCCCTCGGCTCGTAGTACATCAAAGCGAGTTCCCAGTCCTGCTTGCTCTAATAATCGGGCATCTCTCAAACTTTGGGACGCATCTTCGACGGAAGCCTGGGCGATCGCGACCTGGCATCGGTTCCCTGGAGAGCATAGTAACTATCCGTTGCACTAAAACGAGTTTGTTCAGCCGTCACTTCTACCTGCAACCGACTACTACGGACTTGTTTTTCCGCTTTTTCAATTTGGGCTGACCGTTCGCCTCCACTGAAAATATTGTAGGTCAATTGCACATTCCCCGTCGCATTGGTTGTCGATTCGCCTTGGAGGATCGGATCGGTGGGAATGGGAGAATTTGCAGCATTTTGAATAGCAAGAGCATTTTGTATCTCAGTAATGGCACTATTATCTCTACTTAACTCAAATTCCGTCGTCAGACTGGGAAATAGGGCCGCACGAGCCGATATTAAATTCGCCTCACTTTTTTCTAGGGCAATACGAGCCGCTTGAAAATCTTTATTGTTGCGCAGGGCTAATTCGATCGCCTGATTCAGGGTAAGGGACTGACGGGTTGTGGTATCTACTTCCTGGGGATTCGTGGGGAAAATTAAAGGATTACCGCTAGAATTCAATTCATTCGGAGCAGGATTGGCAGGGGTAACATTTCCCGTCCCATCATTGGCAGGATTAGCTGGAAAAACAGGATTCTGAGCCGATTGAGCCAGGGGATTAGGCGTTTGGAAAGAAGGGTTTGCGATCGGTTGATTCGCTAAATTATTGGTCGCTTGGGCAACTTCAGCCTTGAGGGAATTCGGATTAGATTGCTGTTGAGACGGATTTGCCTGGGATCTGGAAGGATTATCGCCATTATCATCAAGAGGCTTGAGGAGATTTTCCCGTCTATTAGGAAACGAAGAGGGTTGGGACTCTGGGGATTCTATCGATTGAGAAATTTGACTGGGAAAGGCGATCGCAGGCGTTTCCGAGGGCTTTTGGAAAGATTCAGTTTCAATACTGTGGTTCGACTGGCTAGAATGGGAGGATAAATTTTGGGGGTCAGCAACAGGCTCGGCTTTCATAGAAGTCCTAGCCCAGGGAGCAGGAGGGCGAGAAGGAGAAGTCTGAGCGGTGGTGACGATGCCAGAGGTAAGGGCAAAAATGACACTCGTACCAAGGATCTTTAGAGAACGAGACATCAGCATGGATAGTAGGGGGCTGTTTGATTTCATGGGGTTGTTTGTCCAGTCAAAAAGAAGTCATCTCTTAACCAGAACTTATGAATTAAGACTTCTCTCGTTAAATAACTTACCTTATTCAGTAGAGAATGGAAAACAATCTCTCGCAAATTAAGCCTGGGCTGCGACTCCCAGACACCCTGAGAGCGTCGATTCCCTCTGAGTTCCCTGACGGCGATCGCCGAAAAAGATGCACTTCCCAAAAAAACATATTGGGTTCCTGCCAATGATTCATCTTGAGTTTTATCAGAAAATACTAACTCTTTTATGACTTCTGGGCAATTTAAAAGTTCCAAATCTAACGTATCATCCTCCCAGGAATTCGAGGACAATTAATAGAGGCATCCAGGAAAAATTGGAAATCTAAACGATTAGAAATCTCTGGAAAAATTACCGAGACGGATACAATTACAATCACCCAACCCTAAAAATAGGTTTGAAAAGAAGGCTCTAAGCTTTATCGGGCAATTTTTTTGAGGATTTCACTAAAAACAACCTAAAGTCTTTAGTGGCTCAGGAGTTCGGCAAAAATTTTCAAACCCCTTCTTTCAAACCCGTTCTAAAAAAGCGACTAGAGCCTTTGAATTCAGTTTTTATGCAGACAAGTTTAGAGTACTCCCGCTATTTGATGAGCATGGCCATTTTGAGCATATTTCTCCGCCATCACTTGCTTATAAACTTCCTCATAACTAGCAGTCATCCGTTCCGCACTAAACTTATCCACAACATACTGATGACACACATCGCGACTCAGGTTCGGAATTTGATCGAGGGCGGCAACACACTCATCAACCGTATTGCAGATATAGCCCGTTTTACCGTGAGCGATTACCTCTGAAACCGACCCCAAATTTATCGCAATGACAGGCGTTCCCACGACCATTGATTCCACCATGACCAACCCAAAGGGTTCGCGCCAAGTTATGGGAAACAGTGTGGCAAAAGCTCCCCCCAAAAGAACGCTTTTATCTTCATGTTTAGCCTCTCCTAAATATTCAATTTGCTGACCATCACAAAGGGGTTTAATCTGAGTTTCAAAAAATTCTCGATCAATGGGATCAACCTTTCCCGCCATTTTGAGTTTCCAACCACTCCGCTTGGCAATTTCAATCGCTAATTGGGGGCCTTTTTCAGGGGATATTCTACCTAAAAAAGCTAAATAGGGTGGATTATCAGGTTCAGGATGAAACGTATAATGGCTGGGATCAATTCCGTTATAAACCGTTGCCGCATAGTTAAGATTTAATCGCGGTTCCCGTTGAGACTGGGAAATACTGATAAAAGGTTGTTTGCGACTATGTTTAAATAACTTTTCATTGTCGGGGGTAAAAATACCGTGCAAAGTATGAACGGTAGGCGTTTTCACTAAAGAAGCATAGGTTAAGGCCACACAACCGACATGGGAATGAATAATATCAAATTCGCTTGCTCTTTCATAAACCGCAGAGAGGTTGAGCATATCGTAAATACCATATTCTTTAACCTGATCATCTAGTCGTAATGCTCGTGGATGAACAGACACTAATTCAGCCAAGGTTGTCGAATCTCCAGAGGCAAATAGGGTGACTTCATGACCTCTTTTCACTAATCCATCGGTTAATAAACCAACTACTAACTCCGTTCCACCATAGGCGGGAGGGGGAACTCTTTCCCATAATGGCGCAATTTGAGCGATTTTCATGTTATACCTCTTGTTTTTTATATTGTTAAATTATCTAAATCTTGTACCCTACTAAAATGAAATATTCATTTCTTCCGTGTCTATACATTTTTATAGAAATTACTATAAAACATTAGTACAATACGAAATATTATTGACAAAAAATCCTTTAAATTTGATAAGGATTGAGTTGCTAAATTTATAGAGAATAAGACTGAGGAACTAAGCCCCTACCCTCACTCAAAAAGAATATGAGAACGGGATTTAGTATGAGACAAAAATTTAGGATAAATTAAGTTAAATTAATCAGGAATTGATACCATTTTCCCATGACAGCGTTTGAAATCTAGTCTCAATTAATATCTAAGATGCTTGAAATGTATAATTTCTCTCACAAAAAGATCTATTTTTTACGGTTAAAAAGCTAGATAAAGCCTTGAGATTATTGAAAAGTGTTTTTACAACAAGCGATCGCAAATAAATTTACTCATCAACTAATCAATCTCTTGAGTTTAATTAGAATTAATCCGTAATACTTTTTCGAGAAGATTTGAGTGCGCTATGTTTTGTTTTGCGATCGAGGCGTTTTCGTTGGGAACTACGGGTCGGTTTGGTCGGTTTCCGCTTTCGGGGTAAGCTTGCCACACTCAATAGCAATTGTTGGAGTCGTTGGAGAGCTTCTTCTCGATTTTGTTCCTGAGTCCGATGGGATTGGGCTTTGATGATAACTACTCCGTCTTTGGTAATGCGCTGATCGTTGAGTTTGTAGAGTCTGGTTTTATAGGTTTCGGGGAGGGAGGATGCTGCAATATCAAACCGTAAGTGAATGGCGGTGGCGACTTTGTTAACGTTTTGTCCCCCTGTTCCCTGGGAACGAACGGCACTCATTTCAATTTCGTTGAGGGGAATAGAGGTTGTTTTGGTGATGGTTAGCATACTACATTTTTATCTAAAATTGAATATTATTCGTCAAATATTGGAGCTAAGGTGTCAAGATCTAAATTATGGTTAGTTTTGATTAATTTTACCAATTTTTAACCCATATTTTTTTATCGATGGAAATACCTACAGGATTTTAGCTTGTTTTGAAGATTCCCACTTTTTTAAAAGATAAATTTCTCCCTAGATAACGAAGATCCCTGATCATAAGCGATAATAGATTAAGTTTTGTAAATCTTCTTTTCTAACTCATTTGCAACTTTCTCCTCCTATCGTTCAACCCTGGTATTCCCTCGATCTTCTTTGGCAAGGAGACGAAATCGCCGTCAAACAAGGATTGCCCCACTCTCAACTTGCTCCCGCTTGGCAAATATTAATACTAGGAGATGGTTCCCCGACTCGCCATTTGCAACTCTTAACCAGTGAAAAAACCTGTGTTGATGTGATTGATATGTCTTTAATCGGCACAGTGGATGATGGTGCGCCCTTACAGATTGCCGCCGTTCCCCAGCCCTGGTTGCGACGACAGGTTTGGTTACGGACAAGCTCAGGGCAACGATTAGCCTATGCGGTTTCCTGGTGGGATGCGAATCATGTGGATGAATATCTAGAAAATCGTAATTTACCGATTTGGGATAGTCTTTCCCATCTGCATACGGAACTTTATCGGGATATTCAGGGACTTTATTATGGTCATTCTGCGGCATTAGAAACGGCTTTTCAGGAAAAAGGGCCTTTTTGGGGCAGGCATTATCTTTTTTGGCATGACCGCAAACCTTTAACGCTGATTTATGAGGTTTTTTCTCCTTATTTACGCAAGTATTTAGGGCCAATGCGGTAATTTTTGTTTTCTCTCCATCAGGAATAGATCGCGTTTGATCTCTCAGTAATGCAAAACGGCGATCGTGTTCTATCTCTAACAAGGCTACTTAATAAAATATGGATTCAGATCGACTACAATTTTGAAAGAAAATCTAAAAGCTCATAATCATTGAGATAAATCTTAGAACTTGCCACTTACGATAGAGAAAAATCAATTCTTTTTCTCAGATCAGCATCTCTAAAATTTATCTGTAGCTAATTCAACAAAATAAATCATTCTCAACTACTTAAGTATAAAAAATATATATGAATATAGATCAATTAAATTTAAAAACGTTTTGTGATGAAATTCAATGTTATTTAGAAGAATTGTTTGAAAAAATAGATAAAAAATTAATTCCAGTATTAAATCCTCAAGTTTTTATATATGATATTGAACAAGGACATTTTATTTTTGAAAATGTTACTAAATCTTCTACTAATAATGAGAAGATAGAGACGGTATTTAAGCAGAAAAAAAATAATCTGACTCAAGAGTTTCTAAATGAATTCCCTGAATTTAATTTTAGAATATACTCATCAACTCAAAAATTTTCACTTCATGTAAAAAATTGTTCTTTTTATATTTTTGTGAAATTTGCCGAAGATGATAAATTGGACAATAATGAATATTTTTTAACTGAATTAATTAGTAGATTTTTAAGAATTAGTAGTTTATATTTTTTATCTTATCTCAACAATGATTTCAGTAATGAAGGCATTAAATCTTTATTCCCCGTTGAGGAAACACTTGTCTCTACAGCCAGAGAGATTATTTGGCGTAAAACAGCAATACCACGTAGTTTATTTGATGATTTTAATATTATTTCTACATTGCCACATGAAGGTGAAGAATGTTTTGGTCAAATAGTATATGTTTCCAAAAAACAGGGGAATGAAAATATTGAAATGATTATTAATTTCGAGACACCAGTAATTTTGTCGGAACATAGAAAAATAAGAAAACTCTTGAATTTATCAAATAAAAATAATTTTTTGGTTTTACAAGATCTGCCTTTAAAAAATAAACCTGATGATTCTGATATTTATGGAATTGGAATTGGAAAATTAAAAGATTCTAATTCATGTTCCGAAGAAGATAATTTATCTTCCCAAGAGAATTGGTGTGTTATTAATTTTCAAGGACATTTTCTGTGGGAACTTGGATATTCTATTAAGACTTCTGACCCATGTAAAAATACTAAACCCATCATAGTAGTTAAAAATGGTCAACCCTCACTACCACAAAAACGAATTGATAAACTAGAATTTAAGAATTATTGTGAAGATATTTTTACCAATATTCAGCAATCAGATATGGATGATTTGTGGGAAGTTCTAGAACAAGCTATCGAACAGAAACATGGAACAATGTTGGTTATATTGGATACTAATACTGCCAAGGACGAAGCAGATAGATTAGGAGGACAATGTTTTAAGATTACTCCTAAAAAATTAAATGCTGAACTCATCAAAGAATTAACTAGTATTGATGGTTCGTTATTATTATCATCAGATGGCAATTGCCATGCTATTGGCGTTATTTTAGACGGTCAAGCCGCAAAAGGAGGCGATAGTTCGAGAGGATCTAGATATAACTCTGCAATTCGTTATTCTGAATCTATGAAAGGAAAACATGAGTTATTAATAGTTGTAATTTCCGAAGATGGAATGATTAATTTTATTTCTCAAAATTGATTGTACAGATTTTTGCTATAAGATTCTATTGTCTTTACCTCAGAAAAAATTGTGATCGCGTCATAGAAATGCAGAATTTCAGTTTACCCCTCCAAGAAAGAGCTTCTGTAGCCGAATTAACGATTCGATAAATCTAGATACAGTAAGATTAAACAAATATTTTCTTTCAATAAAACCGCCTTAACAAAAAACTAATGACTGGAAAAATCCTAGAGATAGAAAATCTAACCGTCAGTTTTGATGGCTTCAAAGCCCTAAATCAACTGAACTTTAGTATGGATGCGGGGGAATTGCGGGTCATTATTGGCCCTAACGGTGCGGGAAAAACCACCTTTCTGGATATTATTACAGGAAAAGTCCAGCCCACCGAGGGAAGAGTCCTATTTAAAGGCAAAAATCTCCGCAATATTCCTGAATATAAAATTTCTTGTCTGGGTATCGGTCGAAAATTTCAAACGCCCCGTGTTTATCTCAACTTAAGTGTTAGTGAAAACTTAGATTTGGCCGTTAATGGCAAGAAAAATGTCTGGTCAACCCTCTTTGGTAAAGCATCCTCTGCTGAAAATCGTAGCGTCGCAGGATTATTAGAAACCGTTGGTCTAACTGCCAAAGCCAATTTTCCCGCCGCTCTCCTCTCTCATGGCGAAAAACAACGCCTAGAAATCGGGATGTTAGTCGCCCAATCACCTGATTTGCTGTTGGTAGATGAACCTGTCGCGGGTTTAACCGATGAAGAAACAGAAAATGTGGGCGCATTACTGCTGGCTTTGGCGGAAAGTCACTCGATTATCGTGATTGAACATGATATGGAATTTGTTAGGCAAATTGCGCGAAAAGTCACCGTATTACACCAGGGTTCCGTTCTCTGTGAAGGAACAATGGATGAAGTACAGAGCGATCCCCGCGTGATTGAGGTTTATCTGGGGCAGGAAAGTTCGCTTTCGGGTCATCAGTTGAAAATTTTACGCATTATTCAAGCGATCGCCTTGGAAGACGGTGAATTATCACCCGAAGAAATGGATAGTATTGCTCACCAATTAAGCCTAATTTTTGCCGAAAAGACAGAAGATCGATCAAAATTAGAACAGGAATTGAAGGATTATCTTCTACAGGAAGTAGAGCTTGATCTCCAAACGGCGATCGCGGAAATTGATAATTTAGAAGACCGTAAACTAATTTTAAAAGTAAGTTATCAAGCTATTTTTAAAAAGGATATCTCTTCAGAAACTTCAACGAAATTAAGTACCTATGAACGTTTAATTCAATTATTAGAATTGCCTCCTGAAACTGTCGAAACGATTCAAAACGAAGTTGATTAACAAACTTTTTTGAATTTAAGCAATCCCAATCATTCTAAAAATTCCTGAATAAAAATATGTTGCAACTATCAAATCTCAATGTCTATTACGGAGAAAGCCACATCCTGCGCAATGTGGATATGACTATTCCTGAAGGGGAAATGGTCTGTTTAATTGGTCGTAATGGAGTAGGAAAAACAACCCTATTAAAAACGATTATGGGACTGCTCAAATCCCGCACAGGTAATATTGTTTACGGCGCGGAAAATATTAACGCAACGACAACAGATAAGCGAGCAAGATTAGGCATTGGTTATGTTCCCCAAGGACGAGATGTAATCCCCCGATTAACCGTTAAGGAAAATCTACTATTAGGATTAGAAGCCAGACCTACAGGCAGACCAAAAAATGCCACAATTCCCGATGAAATTTTTGAACTATTTCCTGTTCTTAAAACCATGTTATCCCGTATGGGTGGGGATTTGAGCGGCGGTCAACAACAACAATTGGCGATCGCCCGTGCCTTGATGGGAAAACCCAAGCTTTTGCTCTTAGATGAACCCACAGAAGGCATTCAACCCTCCATTATTTTAGAAATTGAAGCCGCAGTCAAACGAATTATTCAAGCAACAGGAATTTCGGTTTTATTAGTTGAGCAACATTTACATTTTGTTCGTCAAGCGGATAAATATTACGCAATGCAAAAAGGAGGAATTGTGGCTTCTGGCCCGACCCGTGAATTGAGTCAGGAGGTCATTCAAAAATTCTTGGCAGTTTAAATTCAGGTCTGCATTAATCATTGCTTCGATATTCATTATAAACGAGGCAACCACTTGGCTTCTTCGATCACTGACTTTAAAGAAAGCCAATTTTTTTGATTAAACCAATCTTGAAAAGCTTGATTAATATTTCCTGCGGCTAGGGATTTTAAACCATCACTGACCGATACCGCAATATGTTGCATAACACTTGAATCCCGATAACAATCCATCATGCAAGCCGTACAACCATCTCGCACTCGTTGGGAACCATCAAATTCACTGACATGACATAGGGGTTTTGCCCAATTATGACAACGAAATAAATTTAATTCCCAATCTAAATAGAAAAATTTCCAGCCGCCTAAACAGCCAAATTGTTCAGGTTCTTTTCTCAAATGTCGTTGCATATCTTCAATGGAAGAAGTTGGATTGACGACATGAAATTCCTGTTTTAAGGCTTTAATTGCTTCAAATCTTTCGTTCAATTCTTCGGGTGTATAGTCAACTAAATTGGACTCAGCGTATCCTAAATAGGAAGAAGCCAGAGTTGTTAAAGGGTAGGAAAATGTCACACTATCAAAACCCAATTCTGTTAAAAAAGGTGGTAACGCTTGATAGTCATCAATTAATCGGCTCATGGTGACAGAAGCGGTCGTCCCGATTTTATATTTCTTAAATTCTTGATTGGCAATTTTAATGCGATCGCAGACTCCCCTTAAACCACGATTTTCTTCATGTTTACCGACCTCTGACGCGTCAATAGAAATAATCACACTGACCAAACCTGCTTCGGCTAATTGTTTAATGCGATCGGGAGTCAAAAGCCCCGCATTAGTGACAATCATGGGAGCCATACCGATACTAGACGCATGGGCAATCATTTCATTGAGATCAGGATGCAATAACGGTTCTCCCCCGACATAAATCATAAAATAAATGCCATTGCGATAGAGATTTTCGGCGGCGGATTTCGCTTCCTCTAGGGTAACAAATCGTTGTTGTTCCTTCGGCATTTTATCCACTGCAAAATTACAAAAACCGCAACGGGCATTGCAAGCACTGGTAATCGCAAATTGACACATGGAAGGGCCGCCTGTTTGTAAACTTTCCCAGGCTAATTGCCAAATTGAACGTCGTTTTGTCGGAGTTGTTGTCGCCATAGGGTTAATAATTGATGCGATCCTTATCAGAGCAAACTATAACATAAAAAGAAATAGAAACTTAACACTTCAGACAGAACGATGGACAGTCTTAATACTAGATATTGCTATCTTCATAGTTAAATTAGTTGACAGAGATGTTTAAGGATTTTGAGAACTTCATATAAATCTCCTGGATTTCTCATCGAAAATAAACGAGATGTTCCGTATAAAGGCTTACTTTCCCATAATAATTTAACAAATAAAAAATCAGAGCCATTGGTCACCATTCCGTAGTTAGCTCGGTTTTGACGGGGATTAGCCATTAAATAAGTTAATAATTGGGGTAACCCTGCTTCAACGGAATAAATAACTCGTTTTGATTCAATAATCATTACCCATAATTGATCTTTTAAAATTAAAGTGTCTAACCTTCCTTTAAGGATCAAATCTTGATCGTTCGTAATAATTTCGACCGACTCTTCCGCTTTAATGTGAAAAGGAGATAGATAGAAATTACCAATAAATAATAACGGATCTAAAACCGTCATCCTCACCGATGTTTCTAAAAAAGGAGGATAATTTAATAAGTTAAAATAACCCATTTTTATTTTATCTAATAATTCTTGTTCTTGATTAGAAATTGTCCCCAAATCTTCTTGCCATTCTCTGAAAAATTGCTCACTTTCAACAAATTGTAGTTCAAAGCGATTAATTAAATCTCTTAGGGTGACTTCTTTCGCTTGTAAGACTTGAACCATTTTCAATAACTCCTTCATTAAGGCTAAAGAATGTCGTTAATATCAGTAATTATAATTGACTGAGTTGACCATTCGGTAATAATTGATAAGTTTTGTCTCGCCAGATGACTTGATTTCCGATAAAACTATAACACCAAATCCCAAAACTAACAAAATCTCGTAGGGGAATTAACAAAAAGAATTCCTTCGCGTTAGAATCCTTCAAATATTTAATCGTAATTAAATAAGCTGTCAAAAAACGAATATTCCAAACTAAACCAAAAATACTCCATCCAAAAAGAGAACCTTGAGTCAGTAATAATAATACAAAACTATTAATGATTCCATAGGTAAAAATAAGTCCGACATAACCCCAAAATCTCTCTATTCTGATACATTTGAACCAACGAATTTGACGATAGATAAATGTATTGAAGGTCACATTTGCTAATCGATGTTCTACTAAATAGGGCGATAAAATAACTTTATATCCATTTTGACTCGGTAAATAACCCAATTGATAATCATCGGCTAAATAGTCTCCAATGCTGGCAAATCCCCCGATTTTATCTAGGGTTTCTTGACGGATAGCAATGGTTGAACCAAAGGCAAATTTAACGCCTTCCAATTGGCGAGCAGTTAATACCTTGGGACAAAATTGAGAGGCAATATCAAGAGCTTCAAAACCTGCCAAAAATCCTTCCGTGAGGGAATTATATAAGCAAGTAACAACCCCTACTAAAGGGTCAGCAAAAGGTTGAATAATCGTTTTTAAATAGTCTTTTTCGACTTGAATATCACTATCAGAAAGCACTAGAATCGGATATTTTGCTTTTGTCGCTCCATTGGCAAGGTTATTAATTTTAGGATTAATGCCCAGGACGCGATCGCCCAGTGCCGTTTCGCGATCGCGAATAACTAGTTCTATGTCTAAATCACGAAAATCCTGTTGTATTTTTTGGACAATGTCAATACTGGGATCTTGGGAATCTTGAACTGAAAAGATAATTTGATATAGGGGATAATCCTGCTGACAAAAGGAAGTTAGAGCCGTGTAACTTTCCCAATCTAATCCACAAAGAGGTTTTAGAATTGTGAGAGGAGCAGAAAAGTCTGGATCAATTTCCTGCTTTTGCTTAAAAAAAACAACCGTAGCATACAAAGAATAAAGATAATAAACAATAGACCCTATGCTGAGAATAGAAAATATGAGAATTAAAAAATTTATGATGTTTATTTTTTCCATTGTAAGTCGTGATAAATACACAAATTTTTGAAATTATTAATCATTTACTGATGCAGTACAATCCCCATGCCAATTAAAGTAATACCCATTAATTTTTCCTTAGTAAAAGTTTCTCTGAGTATCAATCGCGCGCCTATCATACTAAATAAATAGGTCAAGGCAGTGGCAGGACGAACAAAGCTAATATCAGCCCAACTCAAGACTGCGATAAACATAAAAAAAGCAATTCCTTGACAAGCTATTCCACTTAAAATAGATGAATTAGTGATAATTTTATAGGTTAGTTTTAAAGACTCTTTGATACTCATTCTTTCTATTTTACCAATTTTTTTCATTCCTGATGCCAGTAATAAATCACCCGCCGAATCCGCGAGAGAAAGAATAATGACAGCTAACCAGGTTTTAGAAAGAGAGAGACCCAATGGGAGAAGAAATAAAGGAATATTTCTGGATTTAATTTTTGTGACAGTTTTTGTTTCCTCAAGTGATTTATCTGAAAATTGTTGACTAAGACCAATAAATAGCACTCCAAAACAAATAATAAAGGTACTTAACCAGCGCATTCCTGATACATGTTCACCTAATAAAAATCTTGCAAAAATCGCATTAACAACATAACTAAAAGAATGAATGGGTAAAACGAAACTGAGGTCTAGGCGAGAAATTGCGGTTAGATATAATACTAAAGAAACAACCAAAAAACTCAGCCCGATCCAAATCCAGATATTGGTGATTAAGTACAAGCCTAGGGGCAAGAAACTATCAAAGTCTAAGGGATTGACCGCACCAAAACCTTTCATTCCCCGACTTAGCCCAATGTCGCCTAAAACTTGCGTGCTAATTAAAAGAGCTAGTAGGAAGAAATTTTTCACAATTTAATCGTTGACTGTAAGTTTTTTAAATGTATGAAAATTAATTAATTCAAAACCGCAACCTTGAATGCGATCACGAACTTGATGATTTAAAAGAGTCTGTAATTCCATCGGGCAGAGGGATTGCTGAGAGAAGAACAATCGGGGTGGGCATAGATTTCAGCGATTTCCGTCTGAATTTTGGGAATTAGTTGCAGTAAATAATCCTCACTTATTTTACCCGTTGCGAGTAATCCATAGACTTTATCGGGAATGATCATCCCTGTATTTTCAAATAAACGCTCACCATGCCGACGCAGTTGCCCAAAAACCTGGAACCAGACAAATTTTGTCCAAAAATCAGAGCGGTCAATCGCGAGGGTAAAATTTAATTCCTCAGAGGGGAGCCGAAGCACTTTTAGGTCAAATTCTGCCGCTAAATCTTTAATAATCCCCAAAACAACAGGATGGGCATGAAGATGTAAGTGTCCATCTAGGTGAGACATCGGCAACCCTGTTTCCTGAAATTTTTCTAATTGGGCGCGAATTTCCAGGGCTAACTCTTTCCTAGCCTCACGATTAAACTGGTAAGTTAACCCTGCTTTGACGGGATCATCTAAAAAATTTCCGTCGTGATCGACTAAATGGGGAATTTCTTCAGGGGGTAGGACTAATTGGCCACAAACCAAAACCAAATGCAAACCCACTCCCAAATCAGGATGATTTTTCGCTAAATTAACCGCTTCTGTACAGGCTTGTCCTGAGACCATGAGGCTGGTACTCGTTAAAATGCCCTGCTCATGGGACTCAATAATGGCCTGATTGACGCTAGAGGAGAACCCAAAATCATCCCCATTAATAATTAAATATTTGCTTGTCATGATTTGTCGGAATTATTTTAGATTCACGGTTTAAGCTAGAAAACGTTGACGTAGATAGAAGCTCTAATATCCCACTGCGGCGGTAATGGTAAGATCATTAATCAGGGTTTAATTATCTCAGAACCCAATGTTTAGATTCCTAATTTCACCGAATGGAGTTTTCGAGATGGCAAATCCGACCGTATTTTTTGATATCACCATTGATGGTAAAGAGAGTGGTCGTATCGAGTTTGAACTTTTTGCTGATGTTGTCCCTGATACCGCCGAAAATTTTCGTCAATTATGTACGGGAGAGGCAGGTTTTGGCTACAAAAATAGTGGTTTTCACCGTATTATCCCCCAATTTATGCTACAGGGGGGAGATTTTACCAATCATAATGGCACAGGTGGTAAATCTATCTACGGAAATAAGTTTGCGGATGAAAACTTTAAACTCAAGCATACGGGGCCTGGGGTTCTTTCAATGGCTAATGCAGGGCCAAATACCAATGGTTCTCAGTTCTTTATCTGTACGGTTCCCTGTGGTTGGCTAGACGGCAAGCACGTTGTTTTTGGAAAAGTAACCAAGGGATTAGAGCTTGTCACAACTATAGAAAAGCTGGGAAGCGATTCAGGAAAACCCAAAGCAAAAGTGGTGATTGCAGATTGCGGTCAACTTTAAGCTTAAACCCACGCATTGAGATAATTCAAGGTGCGTGGGAATTTTGAGTCGTCGCGATCGCACGGGTAAATTGAATCGGTCTTATTGTTTAGTTCAGCAGAGGATCAGAGTTTGCAATCTCTAGCTCACCGTCGTCACACTGGAAGCAAAAATGGCAACGGTAATCAATCCGCCTACTAAGAAGACAGTAATCAACGCCAGAATAATATAATTACGTTTTTCCTTTTCAGTCAGGGGTTGGGTCTGATAGACTTTCGGTTCCCTGGCAAAATTATTTAACCGTCCATCATCATCTTTAAAAGCCATAGCTTAGAAACCTCTTTTCATAAATGTTATTAATGTAAGTGAGTTTGAGACCATTGATGAATCTCTATAGAACCTATTTGGTATCTCTCTTGTAACGCTTAGCTGATAAGAATTACAGGCATTTTGGCTAATTCTCTCTAATCCATACTGGGCCAAGGTTGTGAGAAAGATACCAAATGGACTCTATAGAGTAGTTTCGCTTATTTGGGGATCACACTGCAAACGACCAGGCTCGTTGGCGAATTTCCTCAAAGGATTGCTCTTGCAAAATATGTCCATTTTCATAGACACAGACCAGTTGATCATCCCCAGAAGAAGCAACCGTTTCGTAACCTACTTCTGTTTTGATCAGGGCTAACCGTCCTTTTTTACTGGTTTTACCTGGGTCAGTGATGGGATCTTTATAAACCGCGATCGCCTTACCATTGACCGTAACTTCACTACATTTGATGGCAAATTTTTGGGTATCACGATTCAATTTTTGTAATAACGCGCCCCCATCCCAAAGGCTAGATTAGACGCACTAAAGCCCAAATTTTCAATATTCGCCAAAATTTCGGACATACTCGCTTCGTTGACTCCATCTCCCTGAATTACTCGCACATGGTTCAGCACTTTATATCCTTTTTGATTAATCACACTACCAAAATGATGATCCAATCGTTGCAAAAGTTTACCGACTATTTCCGTAGGATTCCCCGAATCGGGACGGATAATAATCGTTGCGCCCGAATCAATCACGGCTTGACGGAGGCGATCGCCCCAGAGATGATCCACCGCATTCCAGAGGTCATAGGAATCGGAAACAACCGCCACTAAACTGTCAGGTTTGGCAAATTGATCCAGCATATTTTGATAGGCTAATGCTTCCCCTTCCTTTCCCCAAGCCGTAATAGTGGAATGTTCCGCCGCAGGAATGGAAAAAGCCGCCATCGGGTGATTGTAGTAATGATTGGCATAAACTACGCCCTGCACCGTATCCGATCCACTGAAATTAACCAAATGGGCCATACCGCCAATGCCCGAAGATTCGCAACTTGATACGCCTCTCGCTCCAAAATCGTGGAGTTTAAAGGAAATTTCTCCATCGGGATCATCGGCAGTTTTGACTAAGGATTGATAAATCAATTTTTTCAGATACCAGCTTTGGGTTGCGACGGTGGTGGGATACCAAACCCTGAGTAATAAGGTTTCTAACCAGGAAACCAGCCAAAAAGTCTGAGGATCAGTGGATTCAATGGTCATTAATACGTTATGAACAGGGACAACGGTTCCTTCGGGGACAGCAGAAATGCGAATGGATAAACGACCGTTGAGATCCTCTGCAATATAACGCCAACCTGCTTCATTAAAGGGAACTCCATGTGCGGCAAAGAAGGAAACAGCTTCGTCGACCATCCAAGATTCAATGGGACGGGTTAGATATTCTTTTAAAATATATTGCAGTCCAAAAAAGACGGTTGCGGGATACTTTCCGCCTCGGCTCTCTAGGTAGGAATACATCGCGGTGGTATTCGGGGGATATTGCAACCAATGGCTGGCTTTATAGGAATCGACATCGAGAATTGGGTTGTAACGCATGGTGAGAAATCTCCGAAAAAGCTAAACTTTGCTGACAAAATGCTGAATAATCTGAAAATGATCTTCATAGATCTGATCTTCGTGGGCGTATAAATCCGCTAAAGACATCCACCAAGCTTTTTCGGCATCATCACTACCTTTGACGACGGGTAATTCTCCCGCTTTTAGTTGCAGAAAATAGGCATGGGTAATAGTGCGTCCCCTGAGCGATCGCCCTGGATTATCAAAAACATGATTTTCCACAATGGAACCGCGTAAAACAGGTAAGGGAACTTTGAGACGGGTTTCTTCCTTTAATTCCCGCAACATTCCCTCAATCAGAGTTTCATCCTGTCTCACAAAACCCCCTGGTAAGGCAATCAATCCCAATCCAGGCATGGCTTTACGCCGAACGACTAAAACATGACCCGATTGCACCACCACCGCATCCGTTGTCACAAAAACAGGCGGATAGGGAGCCGTTGCCCAGGCTTTTTGGTAGGCTTGCACAAATTGATATTCTTTACACAAGGTCGAGTAGTGATCGCTTTTTTGAAAGGTGTCGAGAAATTGGGCCACACCGAGGGGAAGAAACTGACGATAACTAGGATCTTTTCCTTCAAAATAGATGCGTCGAATATCCGTTGAATTTAAGGCTTGATAGAGTCCTGTTTCCAGATAATCCCATTGGGGAAACAGATCTAAATAATAGGAAGAAGTATCTTTTCGATGGCCGAGAACGGCAATTTTGGGGTTGCCCTGGGTAATTTCAAAAACTTTTTGTTGGACTGCCGCCAGCCAAAGATTATCGCTGTAGAGCCAATCACGGATGGGTAAAAAATGAATCCGTTTTAATTCATCTGCACTCAGACAAGACTGAATCATTTTGATGCGTTCTTGGGAACTCCAAGGATTCTTAATATCGGGCGCAATGCGATCGCTTCCTAAGATTAAAATCAGTTGTTCGGTTTGTTCTAGGGCAAATTTGATAGTTTGCAAATGCCCTAAATGCAAGGGCTGGAATCTACCGATATAGATCCCGAATTGATATTTTTTCATCACAGACTCCCTGGATGGTTGATGTCCTCTCTCCGAGGATCATTTTAATTATAGTATTTTTTACCAAAACCTGTCAAGGATGATTGCGCCTCTTGTCATTTTTCTCTATTTAGCAGGCTTACGGTTTAAAATAAGGAAGGAGTGTTTAGAGTGATAGGTGAAGAATTATGACAGTACAACGTTGGACGGACGAGATGCTTGATGAGTTAGCTTCAAGTGTAACTGAGATTAAAGATAGTGTGGATGGTTTAAGGTTAACGGCTCAAGCTTTATTACAGGTTGCCGCTCAAAACCAAAACCGAATGGATCATTTTGACGAAGAGATAGAATTGGTAAGACAACGTCAGGCGGAAAATGATCAGAGGTTTAATATTTTGCTTGAGGAAGTTCGCTATTTAATTAGAGGTAATCAGGAGAGTTAGCTATTTGTTCGCGATCATCTCTTCAGTCCCTACACGGGCGATCAACTCCTGACCCCAATAAGAATCTCGCAGATGAGTGTATTAAAATTATCTTAGGGGTATCATGTGTTAGCCTAACTCACAAAATTGGCTTCTCTTACCAGCCATTCTCATTTTGACCAATAACCCTAGAAATAATAAAATCTGTCAAAGAAGCTTCAGTAGTTTCAGGGATCGTGATTGCATAATTTCTTAATAAAGCGTATCTCAAATGCCATACTGAGAATTGCTATGATACGGCTTGACTTATAAAGAATCAATCGATGAATGTGGTAAGCTTTATAATCAAATCAACTTTGTGAGGGAAATATGAAAGCTACTCAAGCAGAAATAAAACGATCAATTAACACAGGCTCAAACATAGGCCAAGTCAGTCCAGTACGGTACTGGTATAATAACGGACATTTTAAAAATGATGATGAGGCAAGAGGTGCTTTTTTCCTTGCTTATCAACAGGGTCTAGATGGGATGGGAGTAAGTATCAGACATTGGATGGGATTGTCAGAAGAAGAATATGGCGAATGGATGAAAAATGACGCATTACCACCTCGGATAAAAACAATCCCTAAATAGCTCATACCAAGCCATTCACAAGCCGTCTAGTCTCCCTGAGTGCGCTCGCGATCTTGTTTTTTTTGAAAATGCGATGTTTTGTTATTTGTGATTGATAATTGTGATCACTGTCTTATCGTTTTTGAATAATGCGATCGCTTTCCTGTGATTTATGATTGAGTGCGATCGCTGCTCTCGTAGATACTTTGTTAAATATAGAGCGTCCACTGTTATGGGATTTGATATAGGAGTTTTTCCAGGGGACTAGATTCAAGCTCTCTCATCAATCAATGTAGCTTCCTGATAGACATCAAGTTACCAAACGGTAGCTACTTTACTTGGGTAAATATTGGAGCTATTGTCTATCTAAGTACCTTAATAAAGCCTAAGTGAAGCAGGAAAAAGACATCATGAATAAGAAAATACTTGTCGTTCTAACCAGTGTTGAAAAGTATCCAAACCTGAAGCGAGCAACTGGTCTGTGGCTTGGAGAGGCTGTTCACTTTGTCAAGAAAGTCGAAGAAGCTGGTTATGAACTTGATTACGTCAGCCCTGAAGGTGGATATACCCCCATTGATCCACATAGTCTTGAAATGGCAGATCCCACTGATTGGGAATGGTATCAGAAGAAAGAATTTATGAATCGTCTTGGTGCAACACTCAAACCAAGTGAAGTGAATCCAGATGACTACGTTGCGATCTATTACACTGGCGGTCATGGGGTGATCTGGGATTTTCCTGAAAATGAGACACTACAATCCATCAGTCAAAAAATTTATGAAAAGGGTGGTTTTGTCTCTTCGGTCTGTCATGGTGCCGCAGGCTTGTTGAATATCAAGTTGTCCAATGGATCGTTGCTTGTTAAAGATAAAGAAGTTACTGGTTTTTCCAATGAGGAAGAGAAACTAGCGGAACTAGATCAATTTGTTCCTTTCCTGACAGAAACCGAATTAGTAGCACGAGGGGCGATTTACAAAAAAGCAGATGAGCCTTGGGCTGCTTTTGCTGTTGAAGATCAGAGACTTATTACTGGGCAGAATCCAGCATCTGGTGGGGCTGTCGCTGATTTACTAATTGCAGCTTTAAAATAGCGCGATCGCTGTTTGTGGCTTGAAATTCTGAAATGCGATCGCGATCTTGTTATTGGTAATTAGACTAATTATTGGGGTAAATCAACGAATTAGCTAAGATTTCTGTTCATTCGTCTATTTTTCACTCTGTATGCTTTTTGTACTTTGTTCCTTTTAAAGCCAGTAGATCTATCCGTAGATTGTTATACTGGGATGGCAGACGATACTTAAGTGTTTTTACGGTAAAAAGTTTTTGTTGGAACCCGTCTAATTCAGTGTTTTGACGGAGGAAAAAGTTGAGTATCTTGGAGAAAATGGCAGTATTAAAAGAAAAGTTCAAGACAAACTCATTTTTTACTATTTGATTAATTAAATTTACGATTTGAGGAAAGATAAAAATAATGTTTAATCTAAATTCATTACCCAGTTCTACTATGACCGACTCTGTTCTTGTTAATCCTGTCGCGGGTGAACCGAGCATTTCTGAGTCGGAAAACTCAGTGAAAAAGTCTAAATCATCGGGCAGCTTTCTGAGTGATTTATGGTTATTTTTTAAAGTTGCTTTTTCTTCTATTGATGATGTTTAGGTTTTTTCTAAATATCTAGATACTTGAGTTAGATATTTTTCAATATTATCTAATTCAAGGCCGCTGGCGATGAAAACTAAGGTAAATCAAGGTAGATCCACCGCCTAAAATCAGCATCAATGTGGAAAATTCAACAATAAAAAGACTATCCAAGTCGGCGACTAATCCCACGCTACTAGAACTAAAAATCATCAATAAAATTACATAAAGAATTTTACGAGGAATCTGAATTTTCTTGGGATTCTCTTGATTCATTGACGAATATAGTTGAAGTTTCAAGTGAGATTTAGCGACATTGGATAATACCTACAGCTATTTTAGCTTAAAAAAGTTTCCTGAATAAGGTTTGTTTTTTATTGTCTATTTTTCCATGCGATCGCGAATAGTTTTAAGGCTTATATCACAAGCGTTAAGCCTCGATTACCACCCGTAAATTACCGCGCTTTTTGGTGACTCGACAAGCCACTGTTCCATTGGAACGTTCAAATTCTAGATTGAGATAGGTTTTACCAATCCGTAAATTTTGAATAGACAACTGATTAATTGATGGTAACAAAGCGGGATCAATCACCCGTAAGTAATTTCCCTGGGCATCGGGAACAAGATTCAGCATCATGGTTAACAATTGAAAAATTGTCCCACTAGCCCAGGCCTGGGGAGAACAGGCAACGGGATATTGAATGGGTAAATTATCGCCAATTCGTTCGTGACCACAGAATAATTCGGGAGGACGCTGATAGGGTTGGGTCATGGTCATATCAAATAAACCCTGGGCGATTTCTAGGGGTTGATCGACAAAACCGAGACTGCGTAAACCCTGGGCAATCATGCCGTTGTCGTGGGGCGAAACCGAACCGATATGATAACCCATCGGATTATAGGCGGGATTATCACTGCTGAGGGTACGAATTCCCCAACCGCTAAACATATCAGGAGCTTTGAGGCGATCGCCGACACTATAGGCTTTTTCGATGTCTAAAATGCCCAAACTGAGACAATGGCCTGGATTTGAGGTAATACTATCAACGGGTTTTCCCTGACCATCTAAGGCGAGGGCGCAAAATCCATGATCAGCTAACCAAAAATCACGATTAAAGCGGGCCTTTAAGTCCCTGGCGGATTGTTGCCAGATGGCGGCGAGTTCATACAATTTTTTGTGATTAGCGATTTCTGCTAACCGAATTTTGGCCGCATAGACATAACCCTGAACCTCGACTAAGGCGATCGCCCCTTCCGCAATTTGACCTTTGGCATTAACAATACAATTGCTTGAATCCTTCCAGCCCTGATTCCCTAGCCCCCGATAGGAACGGGAAAAATAGCGCAAATACCCTGTTTCCTGGAGGTTGCGATCGCACCAGTCCATCGCCGCCAACGCATGATCCCAAAGCTCATTAAGGGTATCTTCATCCCCTGTCCAGGCATAATACTCTGCATAAAGCATCAACCAAAGGGGCGTAGCATCAACCGTTCCGTAATAGGGCGTATGGGGAATTTCCTGACAACGGGCCATTTCACCAAAGCGAATTTCGTGCATGATTTTGCCTGGCTCTTCCTCTCGCCAATCATTATCGTTTTTTCCTTGATAGTGGGCAAGGACATAGAGAGTATCCCGCGCAATAGAAGGGTCTAATAACAAGGTTTGGGAAGATGCAATCAAGGAATCTCGTCCAAATAACGTTGAAAACCAAGGCACCCCCGCCGCGATCACCTTACGACCATCAATCGTTTGTCGGAGTAAATAAATATCCTGTTCAGCCTGATGAATAACCTGATTAATCGCTTTATTATCAGTTTCTATTTTGGTAATTTTATCGATCCAATCTTCAGATTCTAGGATTTCCGCCCCTTTCGCCTGCATTAGCGTAATCGGAATATTATCCACAGAAGCAGGCTTATTATTATTATAAAACTGAATTTTATAGCCTAAAGTCACTTGTTGTCGGGCTTCTATCTGAACATTCCAAATGGCTGTATAATCTTCAATGGCATCGGGTAATAGGGAATGAAACTGGATTCTAGACTCTAAAATAATGCCATCTTTTCCCTGATAGGCAAGAATAATTTCGGGATGGTTTTCAGTGTGAATTAATTCATTAATATAGTAACCCGAAAATTGTAAAAGATTTCCTCGACTTTCCCTGCCAAATCCCCGCACATCAAAAATATCTAAAAAGTCCGCTCCAAAGCTGACACTTAAGGTGAAACTCACAGGAAAACTATTGTAATTATGAAGCGTTATTTCTTCAAATAAACCTCCCTTAATGGCAATTTCACGCTGAATACTAATGGTTTCCGTCGCAATTTTTTCCCCTGATTCAAGATTTATTAAATTAGGATTCGTCGCTAGGATAGACAGAAAAAAGCCTTTTTGGGCTGTACTACTCAGTAAAACAGGCGCTTGTTTATCAATCAGTAAGGTTAAATGATTAAGATAGCGGGTATCTCGACAAAATAAGCCCATACTTTTCATCACACTATTATCAGAACAGTCTGTGTGTTCTATATTCCCTAGAGTATCTGTGATAAAGAAAATATCATCATTCTTTAAGGTCAGAGTAGGAATAGGATGTTGATTATTAATGGGACATAACCAGGTACTAGTGGGAAGGAAATCTAGAGAGAGAAATTTTCGGCCTTCAAATTCAATTATTTCTGTCATAGTTTTATTAAAATATTATTAACTAAGGATTTATTAAGTAACTGGTTACTATTGAACTGACAATACGTGTACACACAAGTTCTTCTGTCTAAGTGTTTAAGTTTTGATCCCCCCAACCCCCCTTGATAAGGGAGACTAAATTCCTATCAGTAAAATAGTCTCCCTTTTTAAGGGGGATGCCGTAGGCAGGGGGATCAAACTTCTAAAGATATAAGTTGCTAAATCCAGCAAAATTCATTCAAACATCACAACATAATTTGCTATAAATGTTTGAATTGTTTGATTTATTCTATATAAATCATCAAAAGTTTTTACTAAAACAAAACCTAACCGCATAGGGCTAGGTCTAATATAACTCAACGAATTCTGAGATTAAACTAGCATTAATAAACTTAACAGGATGGACTTAGTTTATTTCAACTTCATAATGCCAAAAAACTCTTAGGGGCCAGCAAAAATGGCATCTTCTAAATCCCGACGACTTAGGGAATACTTAAAAGTCCGCTTGACCTCATTTTCCCCCGATTCCGTCGGTAAATAATGAACCGTCAACTCTTCAATATCAAAACTGAGTTCTGCTTGCCAATCAGGGTATTTAATCGACCAACAATGCCGATTTTGCAAATCCTGTTGACAGCCCAACGCCAAAAGCCAGTTTTCAATGCTTGAAAGGGGGTGATTGTAGAGGGGAGTATTATCAGGGGGAAAATCCATAGCATCTAATCGAAAACTCTAGGCAGGGTTATTTGAAAGTTATTTTAAGCTATTTGGGGCATTAACACAATCTTCAAGAAACCCAAACTAGGGGCGATCGCCATTGAATCTCCTCTAAGCCACGCGATTAAAAAGGCTAATCCTAAACAACCCAGTAAGGTCAGGGCCAAAAGACAGAGGGAAAAAATCTCTCCTGCCGACAGAGGGCGATCATTCGGATCTAAATAGGCTGATTTTGACCAGTTTTCGTTTTCTTGATTAATTTTTTGATTGGACTGCTGTAAATCCGTCGGAATCTGGATCACATTCCAGCGTGAATAACCAATTTGCAGATCATACAGCGATCGCCGTTCGGGATTACTAATAATGCCATAGGCTTCATTTAATCGCTGAAACTTCCGAGTCGCTACCTCAGAAGGTAAAGTAGTGGTATCGGGGTGATAGGTTTTGCTCAATTCCCGATAGGCCCGTCGAATTTCGATGACCGAAGCGGACGGATGAAGCCCTAAAATAGCATAATGACTATGGATCAATCGGCTTTGGGTTGGAATTGATCGCGTCTTTGACTGTTGGTTTGCGTTTTCTTGAGTCACCCAATTTTTATTAACCTTGTGCTTAAGTCGTCCTTAATTTTGATTATTTTAACGAAATTCCTACAGAAGTTGACAATGAATTTGAATCGCCTAAATTTTGCTCGATTATTCTCTTTTAAAGCTTTTATCACCTTTTTAGTGGCGATTTGCCTGGGTTTCTGGCTATTAAGCGCAACACCTGCCCAGGCGGGGGTAGATGATGACCGCTTAGACGGCAATATTTTTGTGGTTTATGCAGGGAATGGTTCCTTGGTTCCGCCCCGTTTAACCATCGCTGAAACCTTTGAGCGCAAACTTCCCGCCGTTATCGTCTATTTTCTGGATGATAGTCGGGATTGCAAGGAATACGCTTTTATTGTTTCCCGTTATCAAGAATTCTATGGCCGCGCCGCCAGCATTATTCCCATCATTGTGGATTCTATTCCCCAAAAATCTTCCTACCGTCCCGATGAGCCTGGTTATTATTATCAAGGGGTTATTCCCCAGACCGTTGTGTTAAGTGCCAATAAAAAAGTTCTTTTTAATGGCAAAGGGGTCGTCAAATTTGAGGAAGTTGATGATGTTTTAAGAAAGGAATTTAAGTTATTACCCCGTTCTGAATCCGTTGAATTAAAACAACGTACTTTTAATGAATTTAATAGTGAATTAGTCTCAGAATAAGCAGTTGGTTACAATTCAACTAATATAAATTTTGCGCTTGATCCCCCCGTCCTACGGACACCCCCCTTATCAAGGGGGGCAGGGGGGATCCCATTAAGTCTTAAAACCCATCTACTTAGATGTTTTTATTGATAATAGGAGCTAAATATGGGATTACGCGATCGCTTTAATCAAATGACGGGTCGAACTCGTTATGTTGTCTCTCGGATTTTTATTCATTTGCGCGGTCAAGAAATTGCCCCGATTTTGGGAGTTCTCAATCAAGCAGGAAGAGATAGCATTGAATCCGAGGGTGATTTAGAAGTCACAGGGGAAGGTTTAGTCCAAATCTGCCAAAATTTACTGCAAATGAATGTTTATTGGGAATCGGCATCCAATGAAGGGGATATTTTCTGGGATGAAGGAGAAGCAGGGGATTTTGTGAATGAATTGTTCACCGATTCGGCCCAGCGTTATCTAGCAGAAACGGGTGGAGAAGTCTTACCTGATTCCGAAATTCCCCTAACTTTACCGACCACTTCCAATATTGTGATTATGCTCACCGTTGCTTTTACAGGGGACAACCCTGATTTAGAAGCGAATTTAGCGGATCGCGAAGCCTTGGAATACAGTCTCAAGGCTCTGATTAATTTGCACTATCAACACAAGCTCGAAGCGATTCAAGTCCATTTTTCCCCCGCCCAACTAGGCGATGAGTTGACCAATGAGCAAGTGTTACTCAATTTTCCTGAATTAATTCCCCTTTAATCTCTAAAACGGATACGGGCAAGGGGCTTAAGCCTCTTGTTACAGGGCTTTCAGACAAATCACTATGCAACCTATTTTAATGTGCAACAGCTTATTACAACTTCTTTTTTAATCAACGATTTCCGATGGTTGTTGTTAATATTGAACGAGATAAAATGCCCGAATCATTTTTAAAAATTCACAATAACCATGAAAATTGCAATTTTGTCCCAAAGTCCCTCACTTTATTCGACAAAACGCCTCAAGGAAGCGGGGGAAGCGGCGGGCCACGAAGTCAGGGTCGTTAATTATTTGCGCTGTTATATGAATATCACCTCCCATAAACCGAAGATTTTTTATAATGGACAAGCTTTAGAAAATTTTGATGCCATTATTCCCCGAATTGGAGCTTCTAGAACCTTTTACGGTACAGCCGTTGTCCGACAATTTGAGGTCATGGGGGTTTTTAGTGCCAATGAATCCCAAGCTATTTCGCGATCGCGGGATAAACTGCGTTGTTTACAAATTTTGGCCAAAGAAGGGGTAGGTCTGCCCGTTACAGGGTTTGCCCATGCCACCCAAGACATTGATGGATTAATCGAAACCGTCGGTGGTGCGCCCGTCGTCATTAAACTTTTAGAAGGAACCCAGGGAATTGGAGTGGTTTTAGCCGAAACCCATCAAGCGGCTCGTTCGGTAATTGAAGCTTTTCGTCAATTGGAAGCCAATATTTTGGTACAGGAATTTATTGCAGAAGCGGCGGGAATGGATATCCGTTGTTTTGTGGTCGGGGGAAAGGTGATCGCCTCGATGAAGCGTCAAGGAAAAGGAGATTTTCGGTCTAATCTCCATCGGGGGGGAAGCATCGAAAAAATTAAAATTACGCCAGAAGAACGCAGTACAGCCCTGAGAGCGGCTAAAGCAATGGGATTAAGTGTAGCGGGAGTTGATTTGCTTCGTTCTAATCATGGCCCTGTCATTATGGAAGTGAATTCTTCCCCTGGTTTGGAAGGGATTGAAACGGCAACGGGGGTGAATGTGGCGGGTAAGATTATTGATTTTGTCACTAAACACGCCGACGCAGGGGCCAGTTGCGATCGCATTCAATATTAATTTATTCAAAAAAAATGGTAACAGGAAAATGGATCACCATTGGCGGAGAAGCGATCGCGCCAGGACAAAGAAGGCGAATCGAAATTCCCGTCTCCCGTTTACCGACCCAAACCCTCATTTCCTTACCCGTTGTTGTTATACATGGTTCAGAACCTGCCCAAGATTGTGGCTGAGTGCGGCCATTCATGGCGATGAAATTAACGGCGTTGACATTATTCGTCAAGTATTGGGCATCATTAAACCGAAAAAACTTAAGGGAACCCTGTTAGCCGTTCCTGTGGTGAATGTCTTTGGTTTTATTGAACAATCCCGTTATTTACCCGATCGCCGCGACCTCAACCGTTGCTTTCCTGGCTCACCGCAGGGATCACTGGCCTCACGGTTAGCCCATTTATTCATGACAGAAATCGTCAATCACAGCACTCATGGCATCGATCTACACACAGCAGGACAGCCCCGCACTAATTTGCCGCAAATTCGCGCCAATTTAGATGATCCCGAAACCTATCGTTGTGCGAAAGCCTTTAGTGCGCCCCTGCTCCTCCATGCCAACACTAGAGACGGTTCTCTGCGTCAATCTGCCAGTAAAAAAGGTATTCCCGTTTTGCTCTACGAAGCGGGGGAAGCGTTGAGATTTGATACGGAGTCTATTCGCATCGGTGTAGAGGGAATTTTTCGAGTGATGGCGACCCTAGAAATGTATGAAAACCCTTTCTTTTCTTCCCAAACAAACTCCATCGAAGTCCGAGAAACCAAATGGGTTCGGGCACCGATTAGTGGGATTTTTCATTTACAGGTTAAGCTCGGACACCCAGTAGAAAAACGAGGATTATTGGGTTTTATTACGGATACCTTTGGGGATACCAATGTTAAAGTGCGATCGCCCCAAGCAGGAATTGTCATTGGACATACTCAAAATCCCTTGGTGAATCAGGGAGACGGGATTATTAATTTAGCGATTAAACCGCTATGAGGGGCTTATTTTCTTGTTTATCTGCTAGGAATCCCCGCTCAAAATTCGTTACAATTCGTAACAGAACACTTTTTAAACATTCCCTATGACCACCGCAACCAGTCTAAATGCTTCCCAAAACGTTTTACCCGCAGGAGGAATTGATCCTTCCTCTTTTGACTGGAAACAAGCCTGGTATCCCGTTTATTACACCGAGGATCTGGATAAAACCAAACTCAGCAAATTTACCCTTTTAGAGCAGGATATTGTCATTTGGTGGGATAAAACTGATCTAACTTGGCGGGCTTTTAGTGATCAATGTCCCCATCGCCTCGCGCCCCTCTCAGAAGGCAGAATTAACGAATCAGGGCAATTGGAATGTCCCTATCATGGTTGGACATTTTCAGGCAAGGGTAACTGTGAAACCATTCCCCAACAAGAAGCAGAAGGACAAGCGCAGTCATCCCAACGGGCCTGTGTCCGAGCATTCCCCACAACCGTTCGTCAGGGTTTATTATTCGTTTTTGCGGGTAATCCTGACCATGCTGAGCAAACCCCCGTTCCCACCGTTGATGTGTTGGATGATCCTTCTGATGAATGGGTCTGTTTAAATATTTTTCGAGATTTGCCCTACGATGCCTTGACTTTACTGGAAAATGTCCTGGATGCCAGCCATGTTCCCTACACCCATCACCGCACCGTTGGCGATCGCGCTAATGTCAGTCCTGTTAATTTGGAAGTAATTCAGGCGGATCGGCAAGGATTTCAAGGTATTTGGGAAGAGGGGCCGACGAAAAGGAACCCTGGGCAGACAAACCACCTTTTTTGTTGCGCCTAATTTGATGTGGCATGATTTAACCTCTAAACAATTTGGTCGGACTTTGACAGTGGTATATGCAACGCCCATTCGTAAGGGAGAATGTCGTTTATTTGCCCGTTTTCCCTTTAAATTTTCTGCCAAAATTCCTCGTTTAGCCATTAAATTAACCCCAACTTGGTATTCCCATTTAGGACAAAATCGAGTCCTAGAAGATGATCAAATTTTTCTCCATGCTCAGGAGCGTTATCTAGAAAAAAAAGGAGGAAGTGAAAAGTTTGCCCAGGCATTTTATTTACCGACTAAAGCCGATCTCTTTGTCTCTGAATTACGAAAATGGGTGAATCAATACCAAGCAGAGCCGTTTTGGGGTAAGTCTTTATCGCCTATTTTATCCTCAGAAATTTTATTAGACCGTTACCATTCCCACACGAAAAATTGTGCCAGTTGTCGAGCGGCTTTGGCTAATATTCAACGACTGAAATTAGGATCGATGATTTTAAGCGCGATCGCCTTAATATTAACCCCTATTTTATTTTTTATTGTTGGACAGAATCAATTAGTCGGTATTAGCTTGAGTAGTATTTTATTGATTAGTGTAATGCTTTGGTTTAGTTTAAATCAATTAGAGAAGAAGTTTTATCAAGGCAATCCAATTCCACCGAGAAACTTACCTGATAAAAAATAAATGACCTCAAATAATCTATGATTTTTATATAGTATTAATCGGCATTGAATCCACCCATGAGTTCTACCCAAAATTATTTTGCGACGGTTGCCAGAGGTTTAGAAGAAATTGCGGCTCAGGAATTAACCCGTTTGGGGGCGATTAATGCCACGCCCGAATTCACGGGAGTTTCTTTTCAGGGTAATCAGGAAACGCTTTATCGCATCAATTTGTGGTCTAGGGTGATTTTTCGGGTATTGGTTCCCATTGCAGAGGTCAAGAGTCGGGATGCAGAGCAACTATATCAGGGTGTCCAGAGTATTAATTGGCTAGATTATATCCAAACGAATCAAGCATTTTTGGTGAATTGCACGGGCAGTAATCGCAACCTTAATCATAGTCATTTCACCGCGCTACAGGTCAAAAATGCGATCGTTGATCAACAACGCACAAAAACGGGTAAACGTTCTGATATTGATACCGAATATCCCGATATTATTATTAATGCCCATATATATCGCGATAATTGTGTCATTAGTCTTGATAGTTCGGGTTTTAGTCTCCATCGTCGTGGTTATCGGCCTGCAATGGGTCTAGCTCCCCTCAAGGAAACCTGCGCCCTCGGCTTTACTCGCGATCGCGAAATGGACACCCGATTTGCCGTTTTTAGACCCGCTCTGTGGTTCGGGAACTTTACCGATTGAAGCGGCGTTAATTGCCCTCAAAGTTGCGCCAGGGCTTTATAACTCCTTTGCCTTCGAGAATTGGCCAGATTTTGATAAAACCCTCTGGGAAAAATTGCAAACAGAAGCTCAAAACGAAACCTTGAGCGAACTACCTTCGATTATTTGGGGGAGTGATGCCGATGCAAACATTGTCAGCCAAGCGAGAGATAATGCCAAAGCCAGTGGACTGGAAGAACATTTATACTTCCAACACAAAGCCTTAGCCGAAGTTGAAGCCCCCGCCGATCACGGTATTATTATTTGCAATCCTCCCTACGGTATCCGTGTTGGTGAAGAGCAGGAACTAGGTGCGCTTTATAAATTATTGGGAGATGTTTTCAAACAACGTTTCAAAGGCTGGACAGCCTACGTTTTAACGGGAAATAAGGAATTGGGTAAGAAAATTGGACTCAAAGCCTCTCGTCGTATTCCTATCTATAACGGCCCCCTTCCCTGCACCCTGCTCAAATATGAGTTATATTAATTTTTTCTGTTTTGCAGATTTCTGACGAATTTCTCCATTAAATGTTACCAACCGAGCAAATATTTATTATTATTGCCGTTTTATTATTGGCTAGTGTATTAGCCAGTAAAGCCTCTGGCCGTCTTGGGGTTCCTGCGTTGCTTTTGTTCCTCACCGTTGGGATGTTGGCGGGTTCCGATGGCATTGGACAAATTCAATTCGATGATCCCGCGATCGCCAAATTCATTGGAGACTTTGCCCTGACCATTATTTTATTTACGGGGGGATTAGATACGGAATGGTCAAAAATTCGTCCTGTTTTATTGCCTGGGTTAACGTTAGCCTCCGTTGGTGTTGTTTTAACCGTTTTATTGGTCGCAACCTTTAGTTGGTTTATCTTAGGGTCTTTTTCAAGTTTTGAAATTGGGACGCAAGGTATTTCCTGGGGACAAGCTCTTTTGTTGGGAGCCATTATTTCTTCAACGGATGCGGCGGCAGTGTTTTCGGTGTTTCGGTCTAGTTCTTTTAAATTACCCGAAAAACTCCAGGGATTATTGGAGTTGGAATCAGGCAGTAATGATCCGATCGCAGTGCTTTTAACCATTAATATTCTCGCCACCCTAACCCGTTCTCATTTTTCTGTGGTTACTTTTTTGTGGGAACTGTTTCTACAACTGGCGATCGCGATTTTAATCGGTTATGGTTCGGGCTTGGGTATGGTCTGGATGATGAATCATTTAAACTTACCTTCCCAGGGACTCTATCCTGTGGCGACATTGGGGAGCATTTTCCTCATTTCGGGAACCACCACCCTACTCAATGGCAGTGCCGTTCTCGCAGTTTATTTAGCGGGAATTATCATGGGAAATCGCCCATTTGTGTATAAAGAAAGCATTGTCAGTTTTCATGACGGTTTAACTTGGTTAATGCAGATCACCATGTTTTTAACCTTTGGATTACTCGTCAATCCGTCCGAATTACCCAAAACGGCTGGGGTTGCGATCGCGATCGCCCTATTTTTAATCTTTGTCGCCCGTCCCGTCAGTGTCTTTATTTCGTTAGGCTTTAACCCCATGAAATGGCAGGAAAAATTATTTGTTTCCTGGGTGGGATTGCGGGGATCGGTTCCCATTATTTTAGCAACAATGCCCTTAACCGTTAATTTATACCAAGGAAAGGCTATTTTTAATGTCGTTTTCTTTATCGTTTTAGTATCGATTTTTTTGCAAGGATTAACCCTGATTCCCGTTGCAAAATATTTAAAATTAGCTGAAATGGACGAAGTTAGTTCTAGATAAAAATTGAAAATAAATTCTAAAGGTAACTGCGCCAAATTCCTACTAATATTCCCTTAATTTCCACTTGATAATCCATGACTTCAATGGATTCAGAGTTGGCATTAGTCGGCTTTAGTAAAACGCGGTCTTCTGCTTGATAAAATCGTTTTAACGTTGTGCCATATTTTTCTACCTTGGCGACAACAATCTCCCCATTGGGAGGAACGTCCACTGCCATAAGAGGTCGTAATATCACCATATCTCCCGCCCTAATATGATCTTCTATCATTCCATCTCCCACCACTCGGAGAGCATAACAATCTGTTTCTTGAAACATCTGAGAAAGATCTAATTTTTCCTTTTCATCGGTATAGGTTTCTACCAATCCCCCCGCTAAAATTTCACCTAAAATCGCCATTCCTTTGGGTTTATGGTGCAAAATACGGATCGTTCTGGCTTGACCCTCTGTCCATTCTAAATAACCCTTTTTGCGTAAATATTCCAGACGGCTTTGAACAGGAGCAGACGATCGCAGATTCATCGCCCGCATCATTTGGCGAATAGAGGGAGCGTGGTGAGTGGTTTCGATATATTGCACCAACCAATCATAGAGTTCTTGCTGAACTGGGGTAAGGGATTCCATCGGAAATTGTCTGGGATTGAACAATCAATTTTTTTTCTATGTTAGGACAAAAACTCATTTTTTGAGAACATTTGTACTAAAATGCGTTTTCAAGGCTGGTTGGATTGTTTATCATAGAATTGATTACGGATTTTTGCTAAAAACGATTAATATTTCCGATGAAACAAACTATTGTCCGAGAATTTTTTGATGCCTGGTCGCTCTATGATCAAGTATTGGATTGCAATTATATGTTCCATGATGAGTTATATCAAAGCGTCAAAAGTTTACTAAATCAGCATTACGCCGATCGCCCTTTAAAAATATTGGATCTCGGTTGTGGTAGTGCGCGTCATCTTGCCCCCGTTCTCAGGAAACAAACCATTGAGAATTATAGAGGCTATGACCTTTCGGAAGTCGCGATCGCCAAAGCCCGTGAAAATTTAGCTCCGATTCAGGAAGTTGTTGAACTATGTCAGGGAGATTTATTAGCGGGATTACAAGAAACCCCTGAAAGTTTTGATCTGATTTTTTCTAGTTTTGCCCTGCATCATCTCTCTTTAGCTGAAAAAAGCCAATTTTTTACCCTTGCTTCCGAGAAACTCAATTCCCAAGGAATATTACTCTTAATCGACGTAATGCGCGACGAAACAGAAGACCGTAACCAATATTTTCAGCATTATTCAGCCTGGATGGAATCTGATTGGACGGCGATCGCGCCTGGGGGAAAAGAATCGATCTATGAACACATCCGCAATCATGATTTTCCTGAAACCGTTTCTACCATCAAAGAACTATCGACTCAAGCAGGTTTTTCAACAGCAACAGAAATCAGCCGTTTTCGCTGGCATCAAGCCTGGTCTTTTGAAAAAAAAGCAGATCCAATTCTCTGTCCCCACTGTCTCCGTACTGCGAGTAATGGGCTTAAATGTAAGGGAATTTGCGTGGCCGATAATGACTATTGAAGCGGTATAATTAACCTGATATTTTTAATCAAAACGTGATTAATATGAGCAATGACACCATTTTTGGTAAAATCATCCGCCGAGAAATTCCCGCCGATATTGTCTATGAAGATGATCTTTGCTTGGCTTTTAAAGATGTTCATCCCCAAGCTCCCATTCATATCCTAATTATTCCCAAGAAAAATATTCCCCAACTCTCCGCCGCTACAGCAGAAGATCAAAATTTACTCGGTCATTTACTACTAACTGCCAAACAAATCGCTGAACAAGTGGGTTTAAAAAATGGTTATCGACTCGTTATTAATAACGGACAAGACGGCGGCCAAACAGTAGATCATTTACATTGCCATTTACTCGGCGATCGCGCTTTAGGTTCGCCACCAGGTTAAGCATTTTGTTTTAAAATAGCTACTTTGAATCCTTGCACAATAGGACTTAGATCACCATGGCCTATAAAATCCTCTTTGTCTGTCTCGGTAATATTTGCCGATCGCCCTCTGCGGAAAATATCATGAATCACTTAATCGAAGAAGCAGGCTTAAACTGGCAAATTATCTGTGATTCGGCAGGAACCTCTAGTTATCATGTGGGTTCTCCACCTGACCGACGCATGACCAGTGCCTTAATCAACAGAGGCTTTGTGGTAAATGGTGAGGCCCGACAATTTGAATATTCAGACTTTGAAGAATTTGACTTAATTTTGGCAATGGACAAGGAAAATTATCATAATATCCTCTCCCTAGACCGCCAACAAATCTATGGCGACAAGGTGAAATTGATGTGCGATTTTGCCCAAAACTACGCAACAAGAGAAGTTCCCGATCCCTACTATGGCGGTCAAAAGGGATTTGAAAACGTCATTGATTTACTAATTGATAGTTGCCAAGGACTATTAATGTACGTCAAAAATCAATTAAAGCTGAATTAAAAATCCTTCCCGAAGTATAGCGGTATTCATACAAGTGAGGTATGGTCAAAACTTAATTAACAAGGGGCTTAAGCCCCTTGCCTATATCCCGTCCGACTGCACACCGCTATATCCCCATCTTCTGAATTATCACTTGAACATCGGCTTAAATATTTCATGATTTAAAAACTAGTTTAGGATATTCTATAAAAAAGCTATTCTATTCAACCCTAAACCACAATCATGACCTATAGTCTCAGAATTGCCGATTTGCCGACCACCGAGCGACCGAGGGAACGTTTATTATCCTTGGGTTCAAAACACCTCTCGACGGCTGAATTGTTAGCGATTCTCTTGGCAACGGGTCAGGGTAAGGGCAAACTTTCTGCGGTTGGCTTGGGGCAACATATTCTCCAACAATTAGGACAACATCAACGAGATCCCCTGGATGTGTTGCGAGAGATTCATCCCCAGGAATTGATGAATTTTCCAGGCATTGGCCCTGCTAAGGCGACGACGATTTTGGCGGCAGTAGAATTGGGAAAACGGGTTTTTCAATTACGCCCATTGGAACGGGTGATCGTGGATAGTCCTGCTTCGGCGGCGGCGGCTTTGGGTCATGAGTTGATGTGGCAGTCCCAGGAGCATTTCGCGATCGCAATGTTGGATGTAAAAAATCGATTACTGGGAACGAAGGTCATTACAGTCGGGACAGCAACGGAAACCCTGATCCATCCCCGTGAAATTTTTCGAGAAGTCATTAAACAGGGAGCGACGCGGCTCATTGTAGCCCACAATCATCCTTCAGGGAGTTTGGAACCCAGCCCAGAGGATATTAAGTTAACGGAATTATTGCTCCAGGGCGCACAATATTTACAAATTCCCGTTTTAGATCATTTAATTCTCGGTAATGGGGAGCATCAAAGTCTGCGCCAAATAACGGATTTATGGGATCGTTATCCCCAGGAAAATTAATCTGAGGGGGTTATTTTTAGAAAAACCTATGGCTATTTTCCACTAATGGGAAGATAGGGGGGATAATAATTGATGGAACTATTCTCCTGTCACTTAACAAGGATTTTAAGAGGATTGCCATGACCTCAATCGATCAATTAGAACCTGCAAGTAAGGGTGATGTGATGATTTATCAACCCTATTACCACAAAGATAAGCACAAGATCTTACCATTATCCATTAGTTTGTATCAACAAGGACGACTAGAAGGAGAACGCCGTATTGAAGGATCAAACGGGATTACCTTTGCCGCTTCCTGGTATGTGTCTAAGCTTCCTTCCGAATTAACCCGTTGTCGTATCCAATTTGACGGACAAGCTGAGTTGAGCTATGAAATGACCATTCTCAATGCAGAATTCATCGATTATCTGATTGAGGTGATTAATATTAAAAAAGAAACTAAGGTTGTAGATTTTCCCCAGGGTTTTTATAGAAAATTGCTTAAAATAGACGATTCATCGCCGACAGCAACTCTATCGTCGTAGCATTGAAACCTGGTTTTAACTTGGACTAAAAAATTTATAGAGGAGTAGTCTTGTGGCAAATTTGTGCAAATTTTTATTAATGGGTTCCATTGAATCCTATAGCGGTAAGTCTGGCACGATTTTAGGGCTGGGTCGTCAATTGCAGGAGGCAGGTTTTGCGATCGCCTATGGCAAACCCATCGGAACGGATCTCAGTGAAGATATTCAGGAAAATCAAGATGCCGATGTCCAGTTTGTTCAGGAAGCCCTGGGATTAAAAGACAATCAAATTTGCCTTCCCTTACTGTTTTTGACCCCAGAAACCATTCAAAAACGTCTGGAGGGAACGGATAGTACCAATTATTTAGACAAACTCCAATCTGCCCTGGGAAACATTGAAGCGGATGTGGTCTTATTGGAAGGGCCTGGGAATTTGGGAGAAGGCAGTTTATTTAATCTTTCGTTTGAAGATTTGATTGCTTCTCTAACGGACAATGGTGCTTCAACCAATCTGGCGAAAATTATTTTGGTCGCTCGTTACCATTCCCCCCTGGTGGTCGATGGTCTTTTGAAAGCCAAAAAGGAATTGGGCGAACATTTACTGGGCATTGTCATTAACGATATTCCTCCTTCCGCGATCGCAGAAACCGAGGACTTGATCAAACCTTTTTTAGAAAAACAAGGAATTCCTGTTTTAGGAATGCTACCCCAGAACGATTTACTCCGCAGTGTGAGTGTGCGAGAACTGGCCCATCAACTGAAAGCAAAAATCCTCTGTCGTCCCGATCGCTTGGATTTGATGGTAGATTCCCTGACCATTGGCGCGATGAATGTTAACTCAGCCTTGGAATATTTCCGTCAAGGTGAAAACAAAGCCGTTGTGACAGGGGGCGATCGCACGGATTTACAGTTAGCGGCCTTGGAAACTTCCACCAGTTGCCTGATTTTGACGGGGAATGTTGCGCCCCAAGCGTTAATTGTCAGTCGCGCTGAGGATCTAGAAATTCCCATTTTGACTGTCAATCTAGATACATTAAAAACGGTAGAAATTGTCGATCAAGCCTTTGGAACCGTTCGACTTCAGGAATCCATTAAAGTCGATTGCATCCAACAATTAATGAAAGATCATTTCAATTTTGAGGACTTTCTCCAAAAATTTGCCCTCAGATAACCGTAACAAATCCCCACAAATTCCCTCAACAAACAGGCTATAATCGGAAAAGTGTTTCTTTCCCAGGGTTGGCCGAGCGGTTGAGGCAACGAACTCATAATTCGTGCAAGGCAGGTTCAACTCCTGCACCCTGGATCAACGATTTTTACCCTTGTAGCTCCAATCTCCCCAACTCCATTTCTAGGTTCCTATGCAGACTCTCTATGAAAAAATTGGTGGTCAAGCCGCCGTTGATCTTTCTGTGGATAAATTTTATGACAAAGTGTTGGCCGATGTCCGTATTCAACATTTTTTTGACAATATCGACATGGACAAACAAAGGAGACATCAACGAGCCTTTTTAACCTATGCTTTTGGCGGAACGAATGAATATCAAGGGCGTTCTATGAGAGAAGCTCACAGGGGATTAGTAATGAATCGGGGATTAAATGAAGGACATTTTCGGGCTGTGTTAGAAAACCTAGAAGCTACACTTCAGGAATTAGGTGTTGCTCCCGATCTGATTGCAGAAGTGATGGCGATCGCGGGAGGAGACCAACATATGAGAGATGTGTTAAATTTGACATAAAACTCATGTTACAACCAGAAGCATCAACGGAAACTCGCAAGGCGGATCACATCAAGATTGTTCTCGAAGAAAATGTTAAAGCCAAGGGAGTAACAACGGGCTTTGAGCGTTTTTTTTTAGACCACTGCGCTCTGCCTGACCTGAATTTGGACGAGGTTGATCTCGGTTTAACCCTCTGGCAAAAAAAGTTACAGGCTCCCTTACTCATCAGTAGCATGACGGGAGGAACCAGGCCGCAGCGACCATTAATAAACATTTAGCCGAAGTGGCCCAATCCCTGGGAGTCGCAATGGGCATCGGTTCCCAACGGGCGGCTATCGAAGATCCCAGTTTGGTTTCCACCTATCAAGTGCGGTCAGTAGCACCCGATATTCTTCTTTTTGCCAATTTAGGAGCGATTCAACTGAATTACGGCTATGGACTAGAGGAAGCTCAACGGGCCGTTGACATGATTGAAGCCGATGCCTTGATTTTGCACCTCAATCCTCTCCAAGAAGCCGTTCAACCAGGGGGCGATCGCCTGTGGTCGGGATTAGAGCAAAAAATTGAAACTTTAGTCGGTAAATTGTCAGTTCCCGTAATTATTAAAGAAGTCGGCAACGGGATCAGTGCCTCGGTCGCCAAACGTTTAAAAAACTGCGGGGTAGCCGCGATCGATGTGGCAGGAGCGGGCGGAACCAGTTGGAGCGAAGTGGAAGCCTACCGACAAAATGACCACCGTTATCAATTAATTGCCCATAATTTTGCTGGTTGGGGCATTCCTACGGCAGTTTGTTTAAAAGAAGTTCTTCAAGCCGTTCCTGATTTGCCGATTTTTGCCAGTGGGGGGATTCGCAATGGTCTGGATGCGGCTAAGGCGATCGCGATCGGAGCAACCTTAGTCGGCAGTGCGGCCCCGATTTTGGAAGCGGCGACGGTTAATTTGGATGTGGCCCAGGAGCAATTTTCTAACCTCATTGATACCCTAAAAATTGCCGCTTTTTGTAGTAATGCCGCCAATTTAGAGCAATTACGTCACGTTCCTTTACGCGATCGCGCCACTGGAGAAATTATCGAAACCGTTTAAGAGCATCACCTTGGATATTGCGATTACAGGTATTGGTTTACGGTCAGTTTTAGGAAATTTAAGCGAAAGTTGGCAGAATTTAATTGAGGGAAAGTCTGGCATCCAAATTAAGCAACCTTTTCCCACTTTTCCGCCCATTCCCTTAGCCATGATCGGTAACTCTCCCCTCAGCTTGGGACAAATTGTGCAAATAACTGTCCAAGATGCTCTAGAGGATGCCCAATTAGTTATTCCCCTCGAAAACTGTGGAGTCGCGATCGGCTCTAGTCGGGGTTGCCAGGGTTTGTGGGAACAGTTCGCCAGTTCTCCCCAGGAAGTTACTGCCGATTGGCTCGAAACTCTCCCCCACCAAGGCGCGATCCTAACCGCTCGTCAGATTGGCACTCAAGCAATGGTTTTAGCTCCCATGGCAGCCTGTGCCACAGGAATTTTAGCCCTCAGCCAGGGCTGTGAATTAATTCAACAAGGACACTGTGCAAGAGTCATCGCAGGGGCCGTAGAAGTGCCGATCACGCCTTTAACCCTAGCAGGATTTCAACAAATGGGAGCCTTAGCTAAAAGGGGTTGTTATCCCTTTGATCAACAGAGAGAGGGATTAGTTTTAGGGGAAGGAGGAGCAGTTTTTGTGTTGGAATCTTTAGAATTAGCCCAAAAACGAGGCGCGAAAATTTACGGAACTATCAAAGGTTGGGGCTTTACCTGTGATGCGAGTCATGTCAGCGCACCCGCCGAAAATAATCACAGTGCAACTTTGGCGATTAAACACTGTTTGGAACGAAGTGATTTAACCCCGAATGACATTCAATTTATCCACGCTCACGGCACAGGAACCCAATTAAACGATCGCCGAGAAGCTGCTTTGATTCAGGCTATTTTTCCCAAACAAGTCGCGGTGAGTTCCAGTAAGGGCGCAACGGGCCATACTTTGGGAGCTTCGGGAGCCTTGGGCATTGCCTTTAGTTTAATGGCGTTACATTCCCAGATATTACCGCCCTGTGTGGGTTTAAATGATTCAGATTTTGATTTAAATCTAGTCAAAAATGCCCAATCTACCTTGATAAATCACGCCCTTTGTCTCAGCTTTGGTTTTGGAGGACAAAATGCCGCGATCGCGTTATCGGCTTAAAAATCGGCATTAATCAATCCCAATCACATACTTGCGCCATTCCTGATTATGTTCACCCCTAGTATGTTTGACCAATTCAAAATGGAGGCTACTGTAGGGGCGACGGGGTTGAATCGTAAGGGGCATCCCTGCTTCCTTTGGGGTACGGTTACCTTTGTTGACATTACATCTGACACAGGCGGCAACTAAGTTATCCCAGGTATCTCCGCCTCCCCTAGAACGAGGAATCACATGATCCAGGGTCAGTTGTTCCCCCCGATAGTTGCAATACTGGCAGGTATGGCGATCGCGTTCCAAGAGATTCCGCCGAGTGAGGGGAATTTCCTTATAGGGGACTTTAACGAAATGACGAAGACGAATAACCGTAGGAAAGGGAAAATCTGTATAAATAAAATGGCCGTTATGTTCCAGTTGCTCGGCTTTTCCCTTAAGCAACAGAACTACCGCTCTCCGCCAACTGGTGATGTTAAGCGGTTCATAGGAGGCATTTAGCACCAGAACCTTACTCATGAAACTGGAAGTCGGACTAAATTGGTTGGAAATTTTTTCGATGCTAACATAATTCTCCCTATTTTGTCTGCTGTCCTGGGACAGTTTTTCTTTCTACTTTTTTCTACTAAAAAAAGCGATAAATCTTCTACAAAACCCATATATTCCATCTGCGATGGGACTGACATCCCCAGTCTAAAGACCTAACGTAGAGATATCGGTAGAGATTAAACCGACCACCGCCCAACTTCAGGAGAGGAATTTTCAATGTTGAACTTTATTCATAAACAATCGGGAAAAGCAGCGATCGCGGTTTTATTGGTAGGTACAACGCTATTAGGTTCCTTTGTTCCTGTTTCTGCCAAACCTGTGCGTCGTCAAACCAACACCAGCTACAATCTGTTGCGTTCACCTTCTCCCTCATCTACTTTTAACCGCAATCAGAGCGTCCCCACCTTTAACCGCAACCAAAGTCAAACTTTCTCTAATCCTAATCAGGGAACTATTCCCGTTGGGACAACGATTCCTATGACCTTCAATGAATCTGAAACGATTGAAATCAGCCCCAATGAGTCTCGTACCCTCACCCTCTATACGGCATCCAATGTTCGTCAATCCAATGGTAATATCCTCATTCCTGCGGGGAGTGAAGTGTTGGGAGAACTACGCCCTTCCAGGGATGGAGTCCAATTTTTTGCTCAACAAATTACGCTCAAGAATGGTCAACGCCTGAATTTCAATGCGACTTCCCGCGAATTAGTGGATTTTCAAACCGTTAATGAGGGAGCTTCCACTGCTGATATCGTCACAGGAACCCTCGCGGGGGCGGGTGCTGCCACTCTGATTGCAGGGGTCACGGGCGATCGCCATATTAATGCCCTAGAAGTCTTAGGAGGCGCGGCTGTTGGAGCTTTGGCAGGATGGGGTTTACCCAGGGCAGGAATTATTGGCGGCGGAACCAAGGAAGTGATGACGATTAATCCGAGTCAAGATTTAACCCTCACTGTCCAGGCTCCTTTGTACCTCAATAACACCTCATCTCCTTCCCAATCTCAATGGGGACGCGATCGCTATTCAGCTTGGTAATATTGAAATTCTTAGTAGGGGCAATTCATGAATGACCCCTACTCAATTTTTGGAGATGTCTAATTTATAAAACGGTAACAAAAGTAGCGGTTTTATTTTGGCATCATCCGTTATCGTTTCTCAAACGATCTGCCAATAAGAATAAATACTCATGTCTGAATTCACCAGTGAAGTCTGTCCAGTCTGCGGCGTAACCATTGAGAACGGAGCAAAAGTTGTGTTTTCTGTGGGGCCATCGGGAACAAGAGCAAAACTGTGGGCCAGGGTTTGTAATTTTGCTAAAAACCCTGATTGTATTAATCAAGATGAAGAATCCATTGGGGCTGTTAAAAATAATGATTATTACAACTAAATTCAATAATTAAAAACTAATTCAATAAAAAATTAATTTTTTTGAGATGCGATCGCTAATGTTTAGGAGGCGGTGTTATTTTCCAACGGTAAAGAAACTGATCAATTTTTTGCAAGGTTGCTAAATCCTTAACGGGTAAACGCTGAGTCTCTGGACAAGATTTTTCTAAAAAAGAAAATGCTTGACGAAATTCTTCGGGTTTAACCGCAACAGGCGCATCAAAATGACAGGAAATCAGACGCGAAAAATCCCAGGTAGCAATTTTATTGGCCCAATTTAGGGTTTCCTGGGGTTGTCGATTGAGAATTAATTCCTGAAGAATGGGAGCCACCAATAATCGACCCCCACCGCGCAGGGTATCAAAGGTTTGTCGCCAATCTTTTTTCCATTTAAACGGAAATAATCCGAAATAAGCCTTTAAAGAATGATCTGCCGCCTCTCTGGAGTCCTGCCAAACAGCTAACCAATCGGGAACTTCTAGGCTACTAGCTTGGAAATAGAGGGCGAATAAACAAATCCGTTGCCAACCTTTAATGCGATCGCTTTCATTATCCTGAATGGAATCAGAGGCTTTGTCTTTAGCGTGAAACAAAAGGGGATAGGGATCGAGTTCCAAAACATCGGGAGGTTTTTCAGGTAGAGAGATGACTAAATCTGTGACCAATAAAGTCTGCGATCGCCGATGGAAAAAAGCAACTTCTCCAAACAGTCCCAGCCTGAGATCAATCGGCCCCAAAATAGCATAATCAAATTCCCCAAAAAAGGGCGTTTTAGAACTCTCAAAGGGTAAAATTTGGGTACGCTCCTTCGGGAAACCGAGCCAACTGAGGGGCAAATTGATGGGAAAACTCCATTGATTGGGCGCAACAAAAATCTGGGTGATCGGGAAATGGCGGGCAAAAAGGGCCAACGGAAACCTTATGTTCTAAGCCTGAAATGGTGGGCAGAATGATATATTTGACTTCTCCATATTGGGCCACCAATTCCTGCATCAAACGGATACATTCAGGAGTCGGGGCAACGGGCGCATATACCAATAATCCTCCTTTTTCTAGCCGAATGACGGTCATGCGGATGGGAACAACGACATAAAAAATGCCCTGAACCTGTTCAAATGTCCAGATCCAATCTTTGACGACTTCAACTCTGATGGTTCGTTTTTGGTTGTAGGGATAAATCGGAACCAGATACCAAAAGGGCCATGACCAATCTTTGACCGCAGCATTTTTGCTAACTGATGGGTTGGGGTTGGATAGTTTGGCAACGGGATTCATGGGCTTTGATCAAAAACAAGTCTCTCTTTAATTTAAGGCGATTTGGTCGCGCTTCTTTGATCCTCTGCCGATCTGATTTATTTTTCATTTTTTAGTCTTTTAGCAAAACCCCATTTAAAAAAATATCGGCCAATCCTTCCGCCATTTCCTGTAACGCTTTCGGAGAGGCATGGGGATCGATGGTTTGTTCTGAAAAACCCGCTACAGCGAACATTCCCAAAAAGACCTGGGCAACAATTTTAGGATTCATTTGACGATAAATGCCCTTCTTCATGGCCGTTTCAAAAAAAGCTTCGGCCACATCCGTCATTTTGGCGATAATTTCTAATTGAATGCGATCGCGGAGTTCGGGATGAAATTGAGCTTCCACAAAACAAACCTGTAATAAATGCTTATTTTCCTGCATCCGTAACATTCGATGGCGCATCACCTGGGCGATCGCCTTATAACTACCCATTTCGCTCAACTCTGTCAATAAATCCGTTAAAATCTCAATCCAACCTGTTGTGGCAACTTCGACTAGAATAGCTTTTTTATTGGTAAAATAGCGAAATAAAGTTCCTTCTGACACATTAGCCGCCTGGCCAAGTCCTTCGTCGTTGTTCCTTCAAAACCCTGGGTCGCAAAAAGCCGCAAAGCCGACTGTAAAATTCGAGTACGAGTCGATTCTTCCGTTGTAGCCTGACTTGAACGGTCAGAAAAAAATTTCGATTGCAATTCTTGCATGGCGAAAACTCATTGCTCTAATTCACTTACCGTTATTCTGCCTTATTTATCCAACAAATTTCAGATTTTCTTCATATAATGTTTCACGATGCTTTAGAAGTAGTCTTGAAAAATATCAGAAAAATTTCTGCTTTCGCTAAGTGAAACTGATGGGATAATACGAAGATTATCTTAATCATTAAATCTCTTTTTTTACTATGACAGCCGAAACCCAAACCCCCGAAACCGTCGAAACAACCATCCAGAACCTAATTCCCCAGAGCCATCAGTCGGTGATCGAAACGGTTATTGGTAGCATGGCTCAAAATGAAAGCGCAATGGTTCACGAAAACGAGCAGGGCTATCTCTGGAAGTTTCAGTACGGCAGTGTCGAAGTTTTTGTGCAATTAACGGGAGAAACAGACGAAGATCTTTTCACCGCTTGGGCCACTGTGCTAACGTTTCCCGTCAGAGATGAAGCGGGCTTAACCCGAAAGTTATTAACCATGAATTGGTCAGAAACCTTAGAAACCCGTTTTGCCATCATGAATGACGCAGTGGTGGTGGTTTTACAAAGGGCGGTTGCGGATTTGTCTCCTGGAGAAATTTCGCGGGCCATTACTCTTGTCGCGACCATTGCCGATGATAATGATGAAATTTTACAAGAAACCTTTGGGAATGTTTAGGAATGAAAAATAAATAACCTGTGCTTTTTCTGTTGCCAAAAGACCTTAAAAATATTTTTGTTCTTAATTCTTAAGATTGTAGCTTCCTATCCCTAAAATCATTCTTTTTTTTGTAGGGGCTTAACACTGTTAAGTCCTTTTATTCGTCTATCAAGCAATACATTGTCTGTTGACCGTTGAGATTATAGACATAATGGTATTATGTCCCTACAGAAATCGGAATCTTGAATACACAACTTAATTAAATCCTTGTTCCTTAAAATCTGAGCTTTAACGCCAAAATCAACCTAAAGTAAATGGAGTTGAGGGCAGTTAGACTATTTTATTGGGCGTAAGCCTTACGCCCCTACAGGATTTTCTTAAAAATATCGGCGACGTTTTCAGTTTAAATGGCCATTAAACTAAATATGGTTTCAAATAATCAAATTCTTCCCCTAAACTGGGCGGATTGTAACCTAAACCATAGGCTTTGGTGCTATTAAGAGAAACGTCTTTGGGACGGGGGGCGGCCATGGGAACATCGGCTTGTAAACAGGCAGTAATTTTATCAGTCGGTAGTCCCAATTTTTCAGCCATTAATAACCCAAATTGATAACGAGAAATGGATTCCTTGCCGCCTAAATGGAGGATTTCTCCTCGACAGTTTTCTAGGGCCAATAAAATTCCTTCGGAGGCGGTTTTTCCACTGACAGGCGATCGCATTTCATCTTTAAATAAACTTAAGGGTTTACCTGCTTTGAGGGTTTGAATAAAGGGTTGAATAAAACTTGGGGAACAGGGAGAAGGAATCCCAAACATTAATGGCATTCGACAAATGATACTTTCGGGATAAACGTTTAAAATTTCCTGTTCTGCCTCGGCTTTTTGTTCTCCATAGAGATTAATCGGGGAAACGCGATCGCTTTCCTTGTAGGGCGGATTAGTTCCATCAAAGACCAGATCAGTAGAGGTGAATAAAAAGGGAATCTGAAATTCGGCGGATAATTTGGCCAGATTGATCGTACTGGTGACATTAATTTTGTAGGATAATTCTGGATTTTTTTGACAAAAATTAGGTTGGGATTGGGCAGCTAAATGAATAACGGCATCGGGTTTTATTTCTAAAAATAATTTTTTTACAGCGAGTAAATCCGTCAAATCAACTTTGTATAAATTAATTCCAGCAATTTCCAAAGCGTGGCTAAAATAGGTTCCATAAACCTGCCAATCTTGTCTGGCTAATTGGCTTAAATTCCAACCTAAAAATCCGCTTACACCTGTTATTAATAATTTTTTCATCTCAAGTTGAACCCGTTTTTTGATGCTTGTTGTCACCGATTGCGGCGATCGCTACTCCCAATAATAAAATTAATCCTCCGCCCAAAACCGTTAACGGGGGAATTTCTTGAAAAATAAGCCAACCCAAGAAACTCGACCCCAGGGGTTCAAATAAAATTGCCAGGGTGACAATGGTAGGAGAAATCCAATTAATAGACCAATTAATACTCGTATGACCAATCATTTGGGGAAATATGGCCATTAAAACAATATAAAGATAAACCAACGGCGGGTAATCCCAATAACCCTGGGGAGAAAATAGGGGCAGAGGCAACAGGCAAAGGGCGGCGGTGGTGTAAGCAATGAGGATATATTGACCGATTCCCAATCCTTGTTTTTGGGCTTCTCGTCCGAAAAATAGGTATAAACTAGCCAATAAGGAACCCAAAAGAGCTAGAGCATCTCCTAATAGCGGATTACTATGATTTTGACTAGCATTAGAGTCACCAAAGGCAATCAATACGCCTCCCAATAGGGCAATGATAATTCCTACGATGACCCAACGATGGGGTTTTTCTCCCCACCAGAGCCAGCAGAGGAGGGAAACCCAGATGGGATTGATGGTCACTAAGGTCGTTGCCGCCGCGATCGAGGTAAAGGACAGGGAACTAATCCAAGTGACAAAATGAAAGGCTAGACAAATTCCTGCTGCGATCGCGTAATAATAGGTTTTGGGAGAATGGGCTTTTGGTCTAAAATTGCGCCAACTAGGAATTAATAAGATGGCAGTGACGATCAAACGAGCCGCCGCGAGAAAGATACTAAAGGAAATTCCCGAATGACCCGCGATCGCAAAGGACAGACGAATAAAAATAGCAGAAGTCGAAGTCATTAAAACCCCGATCGCCAAAATTAGTCTAACTTGCCACCCCGCAGGCTTTTTTATCATTTTTAAATTATAGGGAAAAATTTGTGGCTTTCTATCTCAAGCTAAAATATCAGGAATGGCACAATTGCTGCGATCGCATTACGGTATGGGAAACCCAAAATACGTTAGATTGTTAATGTTTTTCGCTAATCTAAGAAAGAAAATCAGCGATCACCTTTTGACTTTAGTTATGTTTTTCGTTGGAGTTGGTTCGTTATGAATACTCAAGAAACTTTACCGATAGATCAAGGAATTACTGAAATTTCAGTGCAGGGTTTTAAGTCTTTGTATGAAGAAAGTCGCATTGAAATTCGTCCGTTAACGATTTTAGCAGGGGCGAATAGTTCGGGTAAATCTAGTATTATGCAGCCTTTATTGTTAATGAAACAAACTTTAGAAGCAGTCTATAGATCCTGGGACTTTATTGATTAATGGGCCAAATGTTAAATTTACATCGGGAGATCAATTATTCTCTAAAATATTTACTTCCAATAAATCTTTTTCAATTGCAATTAAAACCCAGAAAAATTCATCTCTAAAAATTAAATTTGACAAAGAAGAATTAGGGATTAATTGTTTTAGAATATCTCAATTTACTGAGAATTTAGATTCAGACATGGAGATTACTTATCAACCAGAGATGACTCCTGAAGTCTTATCCAATTTAGTTTTTAAGAATGAATTGTCGGATTTGATTTTTAGAAAAATTGAAGAAGAGCTTAAACAAGCATCAAAACAGACTATAGAGGAAGTTGTAAATTATATTCCCAAAAAATTATAGATCACGCAAAAAAAGAATGGAATTTTAATATTATTAATAATCGATGTTTGTTTCAATTAAATGCGAATATTATTCATCAAACAAAACAAGACGAACTTTCTCTTTTAGAATTCAGTAGTATTATTATATTTCTTGAATCTAAAGTCAATGAATATTTAGGGCTTGCTGAAAAAGTCAAAAAACAGGAAGAGGGGATTAATTTATGAATTTAAGGCGAGTAAAACATAAGGGTTAAATGAATTGTCAACACAAAGCATAAGCTGGGCTAATAAGAGGGCAGAAAAATAAGCTCTTCTTCCGAAAAAGACAAAAAAAACGTAAAACCTGCCGAAGCAGGGCAAAAAGATTGATGACTAAAAAGGTGATAGCAATAGCGGTTTCAGAGGTATCAGGAAGTTTTGTCATAACTCGATTGAGGCTAAATCGTCTCTTTGCTTGACCAAATTTGCCTTCAATAGCATTACGGTCTCTTTCATCTTGAAGAGCTTCTTTCTTTTTTTCTGGACTAATATTTGTGGGTCGTCTTCCCAAGGGTGGGCCACTCAATCGAATTCCCTTCTCCTTACAAAAAGCGCGATTTTCCCTTGTGCGATAGATTGCATCAGCATGAACAGACTGGGGATAGTAGCCTGTCTCACGTTTAAACTCTTCTATTTGTCCTTTGAAGTCGCCTGATTCATTATAATTATCCCAACTTAATCGGTATAAATAAAGATATCCATTCACATAACTTGCTGATAGTTTTGCACCAAACTCTACTGGCGTTCCCGCTTTTCCTCTAACAATGGGACGAACATGAGGTTGAGTCAAACTCACAATTCTATTTTCTACCTTATTTTCTTTATTTTCATACATTCCTACTTGTTGCTCATAGGCTTTTTGTATTATCGACAGTATCTTTTCGTCTTTTTTACTTAATTTTGCGACCTCTTTATCTTCTCTTAATTTTTCTATATGGGAAAGGTTTCTTTTGATATATTGGATTTGTTTTTTTATGCCCTTTCTCCTTTCTTTTCTCGACGGACGGCGTTTTTTTGACAATTTTAAGTAATCTTTTCTGGCTCTTATTCTATAGGTTCTTGGTTTTTTTCCTTTTTTTTTAGTTTTTTTATACAAGTTGTCTATTATTTTTTCGGTTTTTTCTCTTGCCTCATTCAAGATTCCTATATCTGTTGGATATTTGATGCTGCTGGTGCACAGGTTGCATCTATTAATAGCTTTCCTCTATTCTGATTTTCCCCTTCACTTTTTTCTTTTACTTCTGATAATATTTCTTCTTCTTTTTTTACCATTGCTTTATTTATTTGATTCACCAAGTCCATTCCTATTCTTTGACGGAAATGTACTAACAGTGACGCATCAAATGCCTCCTCATTTTCATATACTTCTAGTCCTATAAAATATTGTAAGTAAGGGTTTTCTTTTATTTGTTCTACTGTTTCTCGGTCACTTATTCTCAATATTTCTTTTATTATTAATGACCCTAATGCCATCCTAAATGGTTTGGCTGTCGCTCCTTTATTTTCTGAAAATTGTTTTGCATATTCTTCTTCAAATTCCTCCCACGGAATTATTTTTGACATGATTACCCAACGATTTTCTTCTTTTGGCTTCCACTCACTTGGTATTTTGAAGTTTTCAACAGTCGATTTTTCGGATTCTTTTTTGGGGTACATCGTTCAATGCTCTGGAAGGGGAGGGGTGCAAGCCTTTTCACTCATTTTAGACCTTTTTTTTGCACTTTTTTTGCTCTCTAAATCCCCTCATCTCTTTTCTTATAAGGCTTTCAGCTTTTTTCAGCAAGCTC
>CAWEDJ010000015.1:0-9442 GCA_963807635.1 uncultured cyanobacterium | reverse complement strand
ATAATGCGAATTTTTTTAATATCGTCAAACGGCGATTCGCGAATTTTCTCAACACAATAAGTCAAAAAATTGAGAAGCATCAACCATGCCAGCAATTCTCATTTTGACCACGAGACAGAACCATGAAATGTTCTTACAACAGAAGAGTGAAGCTTTTGGCAATCATGATGGCGACCATGCTCAATCAATTTATCCGAAAATTCCATCCTAAAAATGACTGGTGACTCCGAAAAAAAACTTGTGATCCGATGACCGAACAGAGTATAATCTAGAAAGTTCAGTCTAGGGTGGCTGGCGGAATGGTAGACGCACCACACTCAAAATGTGGCGACTTCGGTCGTGAGAGTTCGAGTCTCTCGCCGCCCATTACAATTTAAAATAAACCACTAATTTGTTCTCGCTTTTGAGAGAGCGAGTTTTTCAGATAATTTCATCATGGCGAAACTCAGCCTGGGAACCCGACTATTTTTGTCTCACTTTGTCGTGATGTTAGTGGGACTCGTTAGTTTTGTGGTGCTGGCTAAACTGTCTTCCCCGAAAATGTTTGTTCTACGCCTAGAGCAACTAGAGCATCAAGGATTTATCACCGTGCGGTCTGCTCGGACGTATTTAGTAAAAGGCTTTGAAACCGCTTGGAATGGGAGCGCGATTTGGTCTATTATTTTTGGGGCCAGTGCAGCAGGGGGATTGAGCTATGTCGCCGCCGAGCGCATTATGAAACCCCTAAACCAAATGAAAGCTATTACCCAAAAGTTTGCCGCAGGAGATCTCGAAGAAAGAATGCCCGAAAGCGTTATTCCCGAATTAAATCAATTGGGTAATAGTTTTAATCGGATGGCCAGCAGCCTGGAAGGAGTAGAACAACGACGGCAGGAATTGATCAGTGACCTCACCCATGAACTCCGCACGCCGTTAACCGTAGTGAGGGGATATTTAGAAGAATTAGCAGACGGTAGCATTCAGCCAACACCAGAACTTTATTTACGACTAGTCACAGAAACTAGACGATTAGAACGTTTAACGAGAGATTTACAGGAATTATCCAAAGCAGAAGCGGGTTATCTCTCTATTAATCTTCGTCCCATTAATTTAATAGACTTATTAACAACGTTGGTTGAAAAATTTACGGATCAATTATTAGAAGATGGCCCCATTTTAAAATTGGATTGCCCCGATGATATACCCCAGGTAATGGCAGATTTAGACCGTACAGAACAAATTTTGGTGAATTTATTGGGAAATGCGATTCGTTATACAGAAAAAGGAGAAATTATTGTCAAAGTATGGCGGACTAAACAAGAAGTCTGGATTGCAGTTATTGATACGGGAATCGGTATTAGTGCGGAGGATTTACCCTTTATTTTTGAACGGTTTTGGCGGGCTGATAAGTCGCGGTCGCGTTATTCAGGAGGAACAGGAATCGGTTTGGCGATCGCCCGTCGATTAGTGGAATTGCAGGGCGGAAAGCTCGAAGTGAGTAGTGAAGTCGGCAAAGGGAGTGAATTTCGATTTTGTTTGCCAACGGTTTAAGAAAAATTCTAGACATAAAAAATGGGCAACCTCTGATAGGTTAACCCATAGACTTGGGAACGCACTTGAAAAACTAGCTCTGAACAACTAACTTCACATTAGCGTTTTGAAGACCACGCTGTTTCACATCAGTCAGAGTCTTGTTGACGGCGTACTTCTGATTGATAGAATTGATCAATTCAGTTTGATTGTGCTTTTTAGCAACACCCCAGAGGTCAGCGATCAAGTCAAAAGACCCATCACTATTACGAGACCAACCGAGATCATATTCGCCATCTAAAACCGCTACGAGGTCGGCACGAACGCGCTGGCCATTGTAGCCGCGTACATCTGCTTCAGACTTGATACTAATACCTAAGTCACGTAAAGAAGTTTTGAGAATTTCGGCATCAGTGATTTTAGTACGCAGAGTGCTAAAGTGAGACATGGTGGATTTCCTCCAAAGAAAACAGAAGTCAACAACAACAATTTGAGAGTCAGAAAGTGCCGTTTTAAAGTTGTGCGTAATGCACACGGCCTGTTTTGGGAACTGCCAGCCTTAGAAATATTTAAGGACTAGCCTTTGCTCCTGTTGGGATCAGGAGAAAGCTTGTTAGAACTCCAATCGCTGATATTCAGCAACGGAGGCAGAAGCAGGTCGGGCGCGTTGTCTGGCCCAATCACGTAGAGAAGTTACCTGTTCCGTCATTGTTCGGGAAAGAGGAAGAGTCGATTTAATGGCAGCAATAATGTCAAGTTGGGTAAATTCCCGATCTTGAGCAAACGCTTCATACATCGCGGCGATAATGCCTTGTTCGATCTCTGCTCCCGAAAAACCATCCGATACCTTAGCTAGTTGGTCTAGATCGAAGCGATTAATGTCAGACCGCCGTTTGCTGAGGTGAATCGTAAAAATATTTTGGCGTTCTTCCTGGTGGGTAAGTCCACAAAAAAGATTTCATCAAAGCGTCCTTTTCGGAGAAATTCGCCTGGTAAGCGTTCTACTCGGTTTGCAGTCGCCATCACGAAGACAGGAGATGTTTTTTCCTGCATCCAGGTCAGGAATGAACCAAAGATACGACTAGAGGTTCCACCATCGGAATCTGCCGATCCAGAATTGCCCGCAAAAGCTTTATCTAATTCATCAATAAAGAGGATGACTGGGGAAATCGACTCTGCCGTTTTCAGTGCGTTTCTCAAATTGGCTTCGGAGCGACCGACCATTGATCCGTCATAAACCCGTCCCATGTCCAGCCTTAGTAGGGGTAATCCCCATAGCCGAGCAGTGGTTTTGGCAATGAGGGATTTTCCGCAACCTGGAACGCCTAAAATTAGCATCCCTTTGGGCTGGGGTAGTCCGTATTCTCTCGCCCTTTCGGTAAAGGCATCGGAACGGTGGGTCAACCATCTTTTGAGTTCATCTAATCCGCCGACGGAAGCAATGGTTTCATCTTCTTCGATGTATTCCAGTATTCCGTTGCGACGAATGAGTTGCTTTTTCTCAGAAAGAATAATGTCAACTTCGGATTCCGTGAGTTGTCCTGCTTTGACGTAGGCTTTGCGATAAACTTTTTCCGCTTCGTCCTTGGTTAAACCGAGGGTCGCTTTGAGTAACTTTTCTCGAACTTCCGTTGTTGTACGATGAGTCCGAGTTTTTTCCAGTTGCTCCGATAGGACTTGATTCAGTTCACTCAGATCGGGCAGGGCAAAGTCGAGAACAACGACATCCTTTTCCAGTTCCAGAGGAATTTCTTGATAGGGCGACATCAGCAGAATCAATTTATCTGTCCCTTTAAAGCTCGCGATCGCATCCCGCAACCAACGAGTGACTTCAGGAGAAGTAATAAAAGGATGGAGATCTTTGAAAATAAAGATTCCTGATTCCCGATGGCGTACAACCCATTCAATGGCCGCCTGGGGTGAAACCGTATTATGTTGAGGCTTTTCCTGCGGTTGGCCGTATTCTGTAAATCCGTGAGTCACCGTCCAGACAAAAACCCGATGATGTTGCGTCTTGAGTTGGGCAACTTTTGCGATCGCTTGCTCTGCCCGTTCTTCTTCGGACGTTACAAGGTAGATGAGAGGATATTGAGCTTGAACTAGAATACTTAGCTCTTCTTTCATGGTATCGACCTGGGTGGTTGAATGGACGGATTTCTCCTAGAGTTTGATCCTTTAACAAGGAACAAGAGCCTCTTTGGTTTGCTTTTCAGTTTGAGCAGGAACAGCTTCGATGACCTCTAGGGGGAAATCTTCTGTCAGAACACTGGGTTGATCCTTTAGAGAACGCATTTGCCCTTCACGCATGACCAGAGCGGCATCACATTCGGGACAAATATGAACTTGGTGGGTTTTCCCAAAGGTGGCCGCATTGACCGCTTCGACCTTATCGGGGTGTTTCAAATAAAAGTCGATAGCCTTTTCGACGATCGCCGACATGGACTCAACATCAATGGCGGAACGAATTCGCAGTTGGCGATGAATACCTGGCGGTAAATAAAGTGTGACCTTTTGCTTGTCTTGCATATCAGTCTTGATTAATGTACCCATCGGGTATTGACACAGCATAACTAGAGATACTTTATTCTGTCAAGACAGCAAGCCTCTATGACAGCATTTTTGTAATATAACTTCATAATTGTCACAAAGACTCCCGCACGCGGAACCTCTAGGATTCAGCTAAAACCTAGATTCCATAGGGCTTTGGTCGCTAAAAATGTTCTTCCTCCTCTTGCTCCAATGGCTCGGAAGCATTGTTGAAATCAATTTCTTCTCAAACTATTTCCGTAAAATAATTCTTCCGTTTTTACCGTCACCACCTGGGCGGCGTGGCATCGGGAGGATAGAGCAAATCTAGGGTGACTTGTCGTTGTTCCCCAGGGGATAGATTAAGGGTCAATAGAGGATCGCCCATTTGTCCTTGGCGTTGGGTCAGGTGAAAATATCGATTTTGGGCCTGCCCGCGATCATCGATATAACTCATTCTCACCGTTCCTCGGAAAAAGACCTGCCCAGTGGGACGGGGAACGAAAAAGAGGCGATCACCGTACTGATCCTGCTTAATTGGGGTCTGGATGGTGATGCTCACACTCTGTCGATCAGAGGTTTTGTTACGAAGAGGAAGAGTCAATTGGTAATGAACACCATAGTTCCCGTGAGCTAAATAGGCCGTATCAGGATAACGAGCCAACATCGGCGCGCTTTGAATTTGCTTGGTTCCTTGAGTCCCCACATTGACCGTACTCAGAGGATAGGAAAAGGCTCTTCCCTTTTGGGGAATACTCAAATAACTGCCTCCCTTTTTATCCACTAATTTTGCCACCCATTCTGTGCCGACAGAAATCCCCGCAACCCTGCCATAAATTGTTCGATCGGGGCCATTGGGATTGATTTTCGCGATCGGCGTAGGAGCCTTATCCCTTGGAGAAGCTAAGCGACCCCCCATTAACATTGCTCGCCATTCCGCTAAGGTGGGTTGCCGATATTGAATGGTTGGCTTAGCAGTACTGGCAACTTCATCTCCTGGTAATATCTCTGGGATAGCAAACATCGCCAGATTAGCCATATAAACAGGCCCACTGACTCTCTAGGCGCATATAGGTAGAACGGGCGTTACTGGTATTAATGGGCAGAATGAACAGCATCGCACTGCTCTGGGGAGCGATCGGGATTTGTCGGGGAAAATTGGGTTGAGTAAATCCCCTAAGCATATCGCTCATCAAACGGGAACCTGGCCCCGAAAACACTTGCCCAGAAGGGTCTTCTACTTGTCGGGGTAAATCAATAAAAGGAGCATCGGGAGAGGTTAGATAACTCGCGGCTTGTAAAACTTTAACCGTAATAAAGCGATTACTAGGATTTTCCACAATCACCCCCTGATAGAGCGTCCTATTATCGTCAACGGGACGGGCAATATGATGGGCAAAGAGATCAAAACGACCGTTTAAGGTTTTATTTAAATGGGCTGAGGGGTCATATTTCCCAGAGGTTGGGAACGTAGAGAGTAAAATCCCTTCCATCTGGACAATTTCTGGACTATTGCTGTTAAAAACAGGAACGTCATTGAGTTGACCTGATAAACTGCGAATTTCTTGGGGTTGGGTTAAAAACTGTGGATCTGGTAAGGGCAAAGGAGCCGTAACAACTTGAGCGACCATGAATGAGGAGAGTAACGACAGCATAATTCAAAACTACTTCTGGATTTGACCAAATTTGATTCTTTATGATAGCTAATGAGTATCGAATCGAGTTAACATTCCGTTTCTGGGCTGATTTAGCGATGCGGTTGCCGAATCTCTAGCATCTCTCTAGGCAATCTGATTCAGATAGAGTTCAGATAGAACCATGCCAAGCCGATTTTGCGAGAAAGAAAGTTAACTTAACCGAAGTCTTCGCTTTAACTGTATGTACTTTAGGGCTAAAAGCCGACAATTGCAAGCATTAAAAAGTTCCCACCGACCTTGGATGATTCTCAAACGAAATTTGGAATGGAGACTGATGACTAGCTACGGTAAAATGTATAAAGGAAAACACCTTGATACTTTGTCGTTAAGATATGTTAGGGTGTTTTGTAAAGAAATATTGCAAAAAAGTAATCACAGGTTGACATATGCCATTTACAATTGATTCTGCTCGTAGCATCTTCCCTGAGACTCTCTCGGCTGATGCGGTTCCCGCCACTATTGCGCGATTTAAACAACTCAATACGGAAGATAAATTAGCTCTAATTTGGTTTGCCTATCTAGAAATGGGTAAGTCTATTACCATCGCCGCTCCTGGGGCCGCCAGCATGGTTCTAGCCGAACCGACCCTCAACGCGATTCGGAAAATGTCTCCCCGTGAGCAAACCCAAGTGATGTGTGATTTGGCGAATAATGCAGATACGCCTATCTGTCGAACCTATGCGGTTTGGTCTGCCAATATCAAATTAGGTTTTTGGTATCAATTGGGAGACTGGATGGCTGATGGAAGTGTCGCACCAATTCCCGAAGGTTACCAACTTTCTGCTAATGCTAATGCAGTATTACAAGCTATTCGAGGGCTAGAATCGGGTCAACAAATAACGGTTTTACGGAATGCGGTGGTTGATTTGGGTTTTGATCCGAATCAATTGGGTGGTTATAAAACAATTTCAGAACCTGTGGTTGCTCCTACAGAGGAAGCAAAACGTACTAAGGTTGCGATTGAAGGGGTTACGAATCCAACGGTTTTAAATTATATGGATAATTTGAATGCCAATGATTTTGACGTATTAATTGAATTATTTACTCCCGATGGTGCTTTGCAACCTCCTTTCCAACGCCCCATCGTCGGAAAAGAATCTGTCTTGAAATTCTTTAAAGAAGAATGCCAGAATCTTAAATTAATCCCAGAACGCGGGGTAATTGAACCCGCCGCCGATGGTTATACCCAAATTAAGGTGACAGGAAAAGTTCAAACGCCTTGGTTTGGTGCGGGAGTCGGTATGAATATGGCTTGGCGTTTCTTACTGAATCCTGATAATAAAATTTTCTTTGTTGCGATCGATTTGTTAGCTTCTCCTAAGGAACTCTTGAATTTAGCTCGACGCTAATTTTTAAGAAAATTAAAATTTTATATATATTTTAATTCTAAACGTATCTTACCTATAATTAATTAAGGATTAAGATACGTTTTTTCTTGCCTACATAGCACCACGACAGAAAATATTATTAATATTATTTGTTATGTTTATGTTAAAATTAAAAGAAAATAGTAAAACTTAAAAAAAGTGAGCGAAAACACCTGGTCAACAACGGAACAAAAAATAGCTGAATCAGCATTTAAAAAAGCCTATGAGCGTGAAACGGCTGCGCTAATTCAGCATATTTACGAAAAAATAGAAGAAATTAAGGAAATTGATTCACTTTGGAATCTGCATGATTATTTAAGCGCGAAACGACATCAAATAGATGGGAAATATGATTTTAGATATGCTGTCCTAATTTTTGTTTTTTCCGATCTTATGAAGGAAGGATGGCTTTTGCCAGAGGATTTGGAGGGTTTAGATCAGGATAAGATTTCTAAAATAACAGTATTATCTCGTATATAGCAAAATATTAAAGCTTATATTTTTGACAATAATAACTATTGAGTGGTATCTCATACTACCAATTTTGAGTTGTCTAGATGTAAGCTTTTTTGTCAATATTGTCATCAGTGATGTACTGTTGTTTTTATCGAATTTACTTTTTTATTCGTCAGGAATTACAAATCAGGCAGTTGGGTCAGTTTTTTTTGCCAATCACGGATACCTTGTTGGGCGATCGCATAAATAGAAGATTGATCACGGGGGACTAGGTTAGCCGCAGCGATCGCGTCTTGCCAATTTCCGACTTCGGCACGACCTTGGGCAATTTCCAGAATGGTCTGACTCCAAAAAGTGATTCGGGTTTGAGCTTCGGGATAAACAGGAGACTGGGGAGAAATTTTTCTTAATTCGCCGATCGCCCTGATAAAATCTGAGGCTTGATGGCGTTTGAGATGAATTTTGGCTTCTTCAAAAATGGTTTGATCGGGTTTAGGGGATGACGGAGGCTGGGCGAGTTTGCGTGAATTCCGCAAGGTAAACAGGATTATTCCCAAAAGAAATAAGGGAATGATTAAGAAAACTGCTCCTAATTTGAGCGATCGCGGTAGATTTGGGAAAGAAAAATTAATAGGTTTGCCCAACGGTTGGGGACGGGATTGTAATTCAATAGGCTTCGTTCGCAGGGTGACGGGTCTGGGTTGTGGGACACGAAGGGAAGGCGTTGGGGCGTTTAATTTCCTGGGAAGAAGGGCTTGTTGACGAGAGCTAATATTAGGACTGAGGATAATGAGGGAATTTTCGTCTCTATGATCTAGGCGATCGCGTAAAAAGAATTCCAGTAAATCTAAATTTAAAGCATCTTGATAATAATGGAACGCATCCCCCAACGCCGACGCGAGTTCTCCTAAATTTTCCTGAAATTGATTAAAACGAACAATCAGACTAATTCCCCGTTGCCTAGATTCTAATAGGGTTTGACCACTGACGGGATTACTGCCCTCGCTAGAAATCAGGTCTAAAATTAACAGCGCAGGAGAATTTTTTGAGACTTCAAACTTTTCTAACAGCGATCGCAGATTAATAGCTGTCTGTTCCAAATTCTGGGGATCGGCATCAATGGGGAGCAAATAACTTTGACCATTAGTTTGAGTGCCATAACCCTGAAAATAAACGATATTAGGAACTTGGCTGATACTTTTTAGGAGATTATGTCGATTGGGATAAATTCCCCTTCCCTGCCCGAATGTCGAATTGTCTGTAAATAAAAGAGCCTGTTTTTCAGACAATCCCAGATCATGGCGTAAAAATCGCTGTAATGACCAAAAAGTAGCCTCTGCCCCATCTAAATGCGGTAAAAAGCGATAATGGCAAATACCAATGGTGATAAATCGATAATTTTCCATTGTGCAATGTCTAACAGAAACGCTTAGAATAGAGGGATTGTCAATTTTGCGAATTTTAAACCGATGGCTTGTCCTAAAAAGAAAACTTCAAAATCAAAGCGTGATAAACGCCGTGCCAACTGGAGAAACCTCGCGGCTGTAGAAGCTCAAAAAGCTCTCTCCTTGGGCAAATCCATTTTAACGGGACGCTCTAACAGTTTCGTCTATCCCCAACCCGAAGACGAAGACGCAGAATAACGCAAGGGGACGGACTCAGGGCAGGTTGCTGTCCTCTTGTCCTCTCATTTATTAAACCATTTTCTCTTTACTTGGCAATTTTTGGTAAATGTTAGGGAAATTTTTTAAGAAACCAGACCCTTCCCTCGGCGATCGCGTTCCTCCTGGGCAACATCTCACGGAAGGTTTTCCTGTCCTGACCTATGGCCTACTCCAGAGATAGATTTGGAAACCTGGCAATTTAAGATCTGGGGTTTAGCATTGC
>CAWEDJ010000014.1:0-17729 GCA_963807635.1 uncultured cyanobacterium | reverse complement strand
AGATAATGGTGAAGGCTTAGACGGTGAAACAGTCATCAATGATTTACTTGCTAAATTTGCCCTAACCCAGCAAAAATAGTAATGAAAAAATTTATTATTGCTCCTACTGCCAGTCGAGATTTAAACAAAATTGCAGACTACTTTTTGACGGTTAATGTAACCGCAGGAGAGAAACTATTTCAACTTTTTAACCAGAAACTTAAACAGTTAACTCAGTTTCCTTTAGAGGACGTTTGAGAAGTCTCTCACGATCTCTGAAACCCTCATTCTTTCGTTAAAGGAAGATGTCGAAAACCCTATTCTCTCGTTACAACTAACCCTTTTCAAACGTCCTCTTAATGGGAAGAAGTTATAACCACATTAAACCTTATCTTAAAGTTCATTTGCCCATCAATTATCACCCAATTCCCAAACGCCCTGCTAACCCTGGACTGAGGGGAATCAACGTCGCCAACATCAAAAATAAAGCCAACAAACCCCAAGCCGCACGAGCATCATCGGGTTCAGTTAATTCATTCAAACTTGGACGTTCCAAATCTCGTTGTAAAAACAGAATGACAACCGCCCAATAGAGGGGAATAGGATTGACAGGATTAATAAAAGAAACAATGCCTAAAACCACCAAAGTCGCGATCGTGGTGCGTCGTGCAATCTTGCGGCCATAGATCGCTTGAACAATGCGTCCCCCATCCAATTGACCTGCGGGTAATAAATTCAGCGCATTAATCACTAAACCCAACCATCCCAAGGCAACCAGAGGACTAATATCCACAATCGATTTTTGCAATTCTTCCCCTAAAACAACTCGTGCTAAAGAACCGATGAGAATGGAACCTTGGAAAAATTGGGTTGGTAATTGAAAAAGACTGCCTGGATGGGAAATTACTAGCCCAATAAACAAGATAACCAGGGACACTAAAACCCCAAGTGCAGGGCCAGCAAAGGAAATATCAAAGAGGGTAGAGCGATCGCGTAAAAGAGATTCAAAACGGGTAATGGCACCGAATGAGCCGATCTGCCAATTGGGGAGGAAAAAAGGGATACTCAGACGAACTTGACGACGTTTTGCCATCAGATAATGACCGATTTCGTGGGCCGCTAAAATTCCCCAGAGTCCAGCCGCTAGGGGCAAAGCTTCGGGATAACGCCGCCACTCAGCAGATAAATCAAACCCAAATAAAAGCCCGATCGCCTCTAGACTGGTTGCGAGAGTTGCCAGCAGGAGAACCAAAGCTAGATTTTTTTGAACTAGGGTTGTAGGTTGAGGATCATTTGTACTGGGAAGGATGATCACAATGGGCCGCTCTTCCGTTCCTTCTACTAAAAAGAGTCGATATTTTTCGCCGAAAATTGCGGTTAATTTTTCAGAAAGTTTGGGATACACCGTATCAGGATCACCCCGAAGATTGCCCTTAAAAATTGCCCCTTCTTGATAGGAAATCGTTTCAGTTGCAAAAAAAGTGTCGATACTAAAAATGCCTTTCAGCAGGGCCAGATCTTCTTCGGGAATGGGTAGAACTTCGGGAATAATGGCGGTATTTTCAGGGGTTGAACCTGAAGCCACATCAGCAGAACTAGGAGATTCTAATTGGCTTAAGGCTTTGAGACGTTGGGCGGCTTTTTCTTTTAACATCACATCCTGACCCAGGTTGCGGAGTTGTTTACCTAGATAGATATAAACCCCCACTGAAACGACTAGCAGTAAAAGAATACCAATAATATTGAGATAAATTCCTGCGGCCACAAGACTAAAGAAAATGAGCCAGGGAGACATTAAAACGAGGGACTGTAACCAGGCTAAGATGCCCAATTTACCGAAGGGTTTCGCGCGATTAAATCCCCAAACCAAAATTCCTGCGGCCAGAATGAGAATTAAAATAATGACCAAAGGAGTTCCTGCCGCGATCGCATTTGTCGCATTTTCAGCCGTTTCAGAAGCATTAACCATAGTTTAACGTGACGTTTGATGATGTTCTACCGCCGCTCGGAGATTGCCTTGGGAGTTATCCAACAGAGATTGACCCGCCTCGACATCTAGCCCCGTCCAGTGCATGAGTAAGGCCAGTTTAACCCGTCTTCCACTCCGTTCTAACAAAAATCCACAGTCTTCGCGGCTGAGATCGGTCAAATCTTCTAACATCTTCAGAGCGCGGTCATGCAATTTACGGTTTGTTACTGCTACATCGATCATGCGATTGCCATAGACTTTGCCTAATCCCACCATCACGCTGGTAGAAAGAATATTCAAGGCCATTTTAGTCACGGTTCCTGCTTTGAGACGAGTGGAACCTGCGACAATTTCGGGGCCAGTCAAGAGGCGAATATCCACATCTGCTTCTATTTTCACCTGGTCTTTCGGAACACAGGTAATGGCGATCGTCGTTGCTCCCCGTTGTTTAGCGGCTTTTAAGGCTCCATGCACAAACGGAGTGGTTCCTCCTGCAGCAATTCCTACGACCACATCTTTTTGGCCAATGTGACGTTGGGCGATCGCGTCTGATCCATCTTCGGCTCGGTCTTCTAAATCTTCAGAACTACGAACTAAGGCCCCTGCTCCCCCCGCAATAATGCCCTGTACCATCTCAGGGGGCGTGCAAAAGGTGGGAGGACATTCTGCCGCATCTAATACCCCTAAACGGCCAACTGGTTCCTGCTCCCACGTAAAATAATCTGCCGCCTTGACGCAAGGATGCGGTCGTAAGATCAATTGCCTGGGCTAATTCCTGTTTTGCCTGAGCGATCGCGGCCAGAGTCAGGGCATCTTCTTGGTTAAACAGTTCGACTAATTGGAGAGAGGAGAGTTGATCAAGATTTTGACTATTGGGATTAACTTGTTCGGTTAACAGATGACCCCGTTGTTCGAGTGAATTCATTAGTTTCTCAATGGCTTTTTTTCTACTGTAAAACTAAAGCAGTCCTTCTAAACGACGACGGATACTATCTAGTTCACTCTGGGGAATATCTGATTCGGGTTCCTCGGCTTCCATTGGTTTAGGATTTGCCGTATCCCAATCGGGTTCAGGGACATTGTTTTCAGGGGGAATTGCTAACATTCCATCCCCGACAATTTCATACTCATAGTCCGCTTCACGGCAAAACGCTTCAATATCGCCCGAATCCATCGCCTCTACTGTCGGAACGGGAAAATCCTGCGCCTCTAATAGCAGAGCGAAACGGGTTGCGTCATCCTCTGACTCAAACATCAAAATTTTATTGCGCCCGCCCATTTGAATGGTATGAATTCCTTCATTTTCGGTACGGGCATTGAATAGCAGTATATAAACACGCATAGATCCAGTGATCACTAGGGAATTTACCAGGACGACAATACTACGAGAATAGCGGAATTTGCGTCTGAATTAAAGGGGGAGTAAGCAGAAAAAAATCATAACGAAAGTCCGAAATTAGTTTAAAATCAACCATTTCTGACCGTTAAGCCGTTGGAGAACATAACGCACCATCAAATCCAAGCTGACCTTCCGTTCGTCAATCATGAAAGATTCAATGGTACTGGGGCGACTTCCTCCCGTTGAATAGGAAAATCCTTTGTTACCGCCAATCGTTTCATCCCAAAAATAGAGATTAAATTGACGTTGACCTTTTTGCCAAGTGCCAACAACTTGCCAACACTGTTCGCTGGGATCGGCTCCCAAAATTGGTAAAGACTGTTTTTGGAAAGTTACCGCTATTTCTGGGATTCCTGCTGTGGCAAGAGCCGTTTTCAGGGAAGGTGTAAAGTGTTGCTCCATAAACTCGGCGAAGGGTTTATCTTCGATCGCGGGTTCTTTGACTTTTTTGGCCGCAGGGGGCTTTTCGGGGGTGGGTTTAGTTTCTTCTGGCATAGTTCTTAATCGGCGATCGCTCAATCAGGGTGATATTCCGTAAAGATTCTTTATGAATATAGCGCGAAACATCCCGTTTGCTCATTTTTTTATTCAGTTGGAAAACGAGGAGGGCAGGAAAATCGGTTTTAGCTGGTGGCGATCGCAGACTTATTATTATTCAGCCATCATGACTTGCTTGATTTTTTACTAGAGGGCGATCGCTGATTTTCTAAAAATATTTTAATACATGAGATTGTGATCGTTATTGACTCTTTTTGTTAGAATCGGAAATATTTAAACTTTATCCACTCTCCAATGAATACTAATCTGCAAGAAAAAATTAAAAAGTATGCAGGGGCTATTGCGAGAGGCTCAATAAGTCAAATTCCTGGTATTGGGTCTTTTGCTGTTGAACTTTTAAATGTCACCATTCCTAATCAACGTCAGGAAAGAATTGAAAAATTGTTAAATATCCTTTCTCAAAAAACATTTAATATTAGTGAGGAAGAGTTGCAAGAGAAATTTAATTCAATAGATTTTATTGATATTTTTGAAGATGTTTTGCGTCAATCTGTCAGAGCGACAAGTGATATTCGCCTGAAATATTTAGCTTCCGTTTTAAAAAATAAAATAGATTCCGAAAAGCTTGATCATTTACAGAAAAAAAGACTTTTGGAAATATTAGAAAGAATTAATGATATTGAAATCATCTTGCTTCGATCTTATTCTTTGAGGGATAATACATCTGCGTATCAAGACTTTATAAGTAATCATTGTGATATATTTAACCTTAAAGAAGATCAAGAAAATAATAAATCTTCTGAAATTAATGACAAAGATAAACAAATTTTTATTAGTCACTATGAAGACAATCTTATTTCATTAGGACTTGTGGGAGTTGATCAAAATAATGAACTCTTACCAACTCGTTTAGGAGTTAATCTTTTAAAGTTGATTGGATTTGAGCAACTGGAACTTGATGATCAAGATTCTGAAAAAAATACAAGAGTGGCTGAACCTATCAATGCTTTAGATGTTTATCAAAATTTATTAAATACATCTGAAAATATTCATTCTTCTATTCAGCAGACAAAGATGGAGTTATCAGGAAATGGAGTTCGATTTATGAGAAAAAATCTTGGTAGATAAAGAATATTCTGAAAAATATTAATGGCGGAGTAACATGACTTCAGATGAGTTTTTACTAATATTTTAAAATAATCATGTTGACATTCAAATAATCTCTCTAATTCCCGAAAACGAGAATAATAATGAACTCTCTAAAGCAGAAATTTTAGCTAATTTTCGTCAAGTTTGGCACGAAGCAATGACAGGAGAAACGACTCCTCTCTCTCAACTTTGAGACTTTTTACCTAGTTAATGTAAGCACTTAGGAAAATTAATTGACTTACCAGACTTTTTGCCGATCTTTGATTAATAAGCCTTAACAAACCTCGACGTTGTTCCCCAATTGAATAATGCTGTTGTGGCACGAGAATGATACCGCTATGAACTCTAGCCTCTGCCAAAAAAAGAGAATGAAGTTGATGAAAATCTCCCATATTGAAACTGTAGATCACTCTTTGTTGTTCTGCGGCCCAGATTAATTGCTCCTCATCAGAAAAACCAAATCTATTAACATCACCAACCGTGACTACATCAACATTGGCATTTTTGAGAGCAATAACCAATGCACTTTGAAGCGCGTCTTCATCAAAATATAATTTAATTTGACTCATCGGATTTCATTTTCAACTTCCAAATGTGCAAAATCTTGATAGTAATTCGCTATCTCCAAATCCATTAACTCCTTATTCGCATAATAATAAGCAAGAGCCGCATAAACCTGTTCAGTTTTGAGGTGTGGTCGTTGCAAAATAATTTCCTCTGGACTCATACCTGCATTAAAATCTACCGCAATCGTCTGTACCGCCGTTCGAGTTCCAGCTATACGCGGACGACCTCCACAAATACCCTGGGTTTGTGTGACTAGAGTGCTAATATCAACGATAGTCTGCATATTTTTGTTTAATAAACCAGAAAAGTATTAAGAATAAAATGGAGCAATTAAAGGGATTAAATTATTGCGATCGCGGCGATAAATTGAAAAATCACTGTCTAAAGTAAAAACCGCACTGTTAACCCATTTCTCTGACATTCTGACTAAACAAGCATCAGCAAAAGACATCGGAACGGATTCATAACGCTTCATCAATTGCCTTATATTGAAGGTCTCCCTTTGAAGATTAAAATCAATGGCGATCGCCTGAGTTTCAATCATACTAAAAACGGCTTCGATCAAATGTATTCGACGCAATAAAAAACAAGTTTCAGAAATGACAGCTTCACAAGTCAAAACGGGGGGGTAAATTTTTGACCACTGTCCAACAGCCCATCGGTGATGGGGATCATTGGGATTAATCAAAGCAACTAAAGCACTGGTATCAATAATAATTTTCCGTCTCATTTTCCGTAATCTTGCAAATAGCTTTTGTTAACAGACAGATCACTGGGTAAATCATCACCGATGCCAATCCATTGTTTAGTGAGATCATAACAGGAAACATTTTCTTTTTCTGTATTGTCGGAAATCGCATCGGGAAATTCTGAACCTGATTTCAGGGCTAGAAACTCAATAAAATCTAAAACCTCTTGCTGTTTTTGCTGAGGTAAATCTTGCATTTTTTGCATCGCAATTTCTAAAACAGTCATAGTTTTTTTAAGAATGGGTTGATTTTATTTTACATGATAGAAAAATTTTTAGGAAAGCGCGATCGCACCTCTTTTTCCATCCGCTTACCCCTTCGCAACAAAAAAAATCAGATAGATCTACCGTAACGATAGCTTAACGAAAGTTTGCAATTAAAGGTATTAACAAACAATAAGAAATTGGTTCAGAGTGGTAATTTTAGTTAATGATCAAAGTAGGGATTTTAATCCACAACGCTAAGGGGAAAAACTTGCTAAGTGAAGACAGAAAGCCACTTTCAGCAAATATAAATAGAACTTTAACACATTAGACAAAAGCAACCATTGAGTTGTTTAACTCAGAACAAAAAAGAATTGAATTTGATCATTCTTGATTTCGGTCAATCAGATCGAGATCATCAGCCAGCCAGTTACAGACCTAAGAGGAGACAATGAGAACCAAAACCTATGCAACCATCGATGGCAATGAAGCGGTCGCCCGTGTTGCCTACCGACTGAGTGAAGTAATTGCCCTATATCCGATTACCCCCTCTTCGCCAATGGGAGAATGGGCCGATGCTTGGGAATCGGAAGGGAAACCCAACTTGTGGGGAACGATTCCCTCGATTGTGGAAATGCAGAGCGAGGGCGGAGCCGCAGGAACAATTCATGGCGCACTACAGACGGGATCGCTGACGACGACTTTTACCGCTTCCCAGGGTTTACTGTTGATGATCCCCAATCTCTACAAAATTGCAGGGGAATTGACGGCGGCAGTGATCCATGTGGCGGCTCGGTCTTTAGCGGCCCAGGGTTTATCGATTTTTGGAGATCACTCCGATGTCATGGCGGCAAGGGGAACGGGTTTCGCGCTGTTAGGTTCGGCTTCGGTGCAAGAAGCTCAGGACTTTGCCCTCATTTCGACGGCGGCTAGTTTGGAATCTCGTATTCCCTGTATGCACTTTTTTGATGGATTCCGCACTTCCCACGAAGTCCAAAAAGTGGAATTGCTCAGTGATGAAGATTTACGGGTCTTAATTAAAGATGAATATGTTATTGCCCACCGCGATCGCGCTTTGACCCCAGATCATCCTGTTTTGCGAGGAACTGCCCAAAATCCCGATGTTTATTTTCAGGCAAGAGAAACCGTCAATCCTTTTTATGAAGCCTATCCCCGTATTCTGCAACGGATTATGGATGAATTTGCGACTTTAACGAGTCGGGCTTATCATCTCTTTGATTATTATGGTGATCCCCAAGCAGATCGAGTGATTATCATCATGGGATCGGGCGCGGAAACTGTTCAAGAAACCGTTGATGCCCTTAATGCTCAAGGTCAAAAAGTGGGTTTACTAAAGGTGCGTTTGTATCGTCCCTTTGATGCGATCGCCTTAATTGCGGCTTTACCCGATTCTGTGCAGAAAATTGCCGTTTTAGACCGTTGTAAAGAACCAGGGTCAGCAGGGGAACCGCTTTATACCGATGTTGTCACCGCAGTACAGGAAACGCTGTTTGGTAGTGATGCAACTTTAAAAGCCAAAATCCAAAACCTGAAAGCCTTAGTGGGTGGACGTTACGGATTATCTTCCAAAGAGTTTACGCCTGGCATGGTTAAGGGTGTTTTTGATAATTTGACTCTAGAAAGTCCCAAAAATCATTTTACTATCGGTATCTTTGACGATCTGAGTCTGACCAGTTTGCCCTACGATGACGATTTTTCGACAGAACCCAGTAATGTGGTACGGGCGATTTTCTTTGGGCTAGGTTCCGATGGTACGGTGGGCGCGAACAAAAATTCCATCAAAATTATTGGGGAAGATACCGATAATTACGCCCAGGGCTACTTTGTCTATGACTCGAAAAAATCGGGTTCGGTAACGGTTTCCCATCTACGGTTTGGCCCCGATCCCATTCATTCTAGTTATCTGATTACGAAAGCTAATTTTGTCGCCTGTCATCAATGGGAATTTATCGAAAAATTTGACCTGATGACTCCCGCGATCCCAGGCGCAACGTTACTTTTAAATAGTCCCTATAATGCTGATGAATTATGGTCACATTTACCGCGACCATTACAGGAACAAATTATTGCCAAGGGTCTAAAAGTTTATACCATTAATGCCTTCCAAGTGGCACGGGAAGCGGGCATGGGCGGTCGGATTAATACGGTAATGCAGGTTTGTTTCTTTGCTTTATCGGGCGTTTTACCCCGTGAAGACGCGATCGCGCAAATTAAAAAATCTATTCGCAAGACTTACGGCAAAAAGGGTGAAGAAATCGTCCAGATGAATATGAAAGCAGTCGATGCCAGCTTGGATCATCTTTACCAAGTTACGATTCCTGCCCATATTGACGAAAATGCGTTCGATTTGAAACCCGTTATTCCTGATACGGCTCCTGCCTTTATTCGCGATGTTTTAGGGAAAATGATGGATCGCACTGGAGATCAAATTCCAGTCAGTGCCTTGCCCTGTGATGGAACCTATCCAACGGGAACGGCTAAATGGGAAAAACGCAATGTTGGTCAGGAAATCCCAGTTTGGGATGCGGATGTGTGCGTACAGTGCGGAAAATGTGTGATGGTTTGCCCCCACGCCGTTATTCGCGCTAAAGTTTACGATGAGGCAGAATTAGCCAACGCGCCTGCAACTTTTAAGAGTACTGCCGCACGGGATCACGATTGGCAAGGCTCGAAATTTACCATTCAGGTGGCCGCCGAAGATTGTACAGGGTGCGCTCTTTGCGTCGATGTGTGTCCCGCCAAGAATAAATCCCAACCGCGTTTACGGGCGATTAATATGCAGCCCCAGTTACCGCTACGGGAGCAGGAACGGGAAAATTGGGACTTTTTCCTGAAATTACCGAACCCCGATCGCAATGAATTAAATCTGAATAAAATCAGTCATCAACAGATGCAGGAACCCCTGTTTGAGTTTTCGGGAGCCTGTGCAGGTTGTGGAGAAACGCCCTATTTGAAACTGGTAAGTCAATTATTCGGCGATCGCATGATTGTGGCGAATGCAACGGGTTGTTCCTCGATTTATGGAGGGAATTTACCGACTACGCCCTGGTCAACGAATGCAGAAGGTCGCGGCCCTGCTTGGTCTAATTCCTTATTTGAAGATAATGCGGAATTTGGCCTTGGTTTTCGGGTTTCCATTGATAAACAAACGGAATTTGCGGTAGAATTGCTCAAATCCTTTGCTTCTGAGATTGGTGAAAATCTCGTTACAGAAATCATCAACAATCACCAAACCACCGAAGCCGATATTTTTGAACAACGCGATCGCGTCACAGCCCTTAAACAACGCTTAGGAGAATTGGCTCACGGTCAGGACGAAAGCCAACGGGCAAAAATCGCCATGTTCCAATCCGTTGCTGATTATCTGGTGAAAAAGAGCGTCTGGATTATTGGCGGTGACGGCTGGGCCTATGACATCGGTTACGGCGGCTTAGATCACGTTCTTTCCAGTGGTCGCAATGTCAATATTCTGGTGATGGATACGGAGGTCTATTCCAATACGGGCGGGCAAGCTTCCAAGGCAACTCCCCGTGCGGCGGTGGCAAAATTCGCAGCAGGTGGTAAACCCTCACCCAAGAAAGATTTGGGTTTAATGGCCATGACCTACGGCAATGTTTATGTGGCAAGTATTGCAATGGGAGCCAAAAATGAGCAATCTACCCGTGCTTTCCTTGAAGCTGAATCTTATCCAGGCGTGTCTTTGATTATTGCCTATTCTCACTGTATTGCTCACGGGATTAATATGAGTACCGCTATGAACTATCAAAAAGAAATCGTCGATAGCGGACGTTGGTTGCTCTACCGTTACGATCCCCGTCTGACGGAACAAACCAAAAATCCTCTACAACTCGATATGCGATCGCCAAAACTGACCGCCGAGCAAACCATGTACAAAGAAAATCGCTTTAAAATGTTATCTCGTAGCAATCCCGAAGAAGCGAAAAAACTCTTAAAACTGGCTCAAGGCGATATCAATACCCGTTGGGCAATGTACCAATACCTGGCGAGTCGTCATCTAGAAACCAGCAATGGTCATGGTTCCGAAACACCTGTAACGCAACAACCTGAAACCGTCAACTAATCCTCTCTTTCTCTTATTTCCCCCTTTCAAAGGGGGCTAGGGGGGATAATATCTACACACTTGGATTACTTTTTAAGAAAAAAAGAGGCGATCGTGGTCACACAAATCAACACACAAACGCTTTACGAACAGGATTTTAATCTGTGGTTAGAAGAGACGGTAAATTTACTTAAAAATCGTCAACTCGATCAGTTAGATTATGACAACTTAATTGAAGAAATTGAATCTATGGGAAAAAGGGATAAACACGCTTTAGAAAGTAATCTAGAGAAAATTTTAATGCATCTTTTAAAATGGCAATATCAGAAAAATAAACGCAGTAATAGCTGGCGTTATACAATTATTGAACATCGTAACAGATTGAAAAAAGACTTTCGAGATAGTCCTAGTTTGAAACGCTACTTTGATGATGTATTAGAAGACTGTTATCAGACAGCCAGAAAATTTGCATCGGAAGAAACGGGACTAGATATTAAAACTTTTCCTGTTGATCTACTGTTTAAAAAAGAAGACATTTTAAATCTCGATTATTTACCCGAAGATTAACTAAGATTTAAACCTAATTCACAAAGGAATAAATATTATGAAAACCATTATTGAAACACCTCTTAAAACCCTCTCAGGAACTCTCAATATTATGGGTTATGTTGACGAATCAGAAGTCAATGGGCAAGGGGTTCGTGCCGTTGTTTGGGTACAAGGTTGTTTGCGAGAATGTCCTGGTTGCTTTAATCCTGCTTCCTGGTCTTTTGACGAAAATCAATTAATTTCAGTTGAAGAATTAGCGAAAAAAATTCTCAGTAATCCTAAAAATCAAGGCGTAACCTTTTCAGGTGGTGAACCTTTTTGGCAAGCTGAATCTTTAGCCCAATTAGCCAAAATTCTAAAAGCAAAAGGCTTAAATGTTATGTCCTTTACGGGTTTTACTTTAGAAGAATTAAACTCTGCTAAAGCTCCTCCCCATGCCCAGGAGTTACTCGCAGAACTAGATCTCTTAATTGATGGCCCCTATTTAGAACAATTAGCGATTAATGATTCCAACTCTTTAGTGTCTTCTAAAAATCAACGGGTTCATATCTTTAATCCTGCTTTCAATGATCAACTCAATTGGGCCAGCGATCAAATGGAAATTCATATCCTCAAAGATGGAAGTCGCATTATTACTGGCTTTCGAGGACAAATGGGATTAGATGATTAACTTTCTCGTCTATCATTTTTAAACTAAATCAATTCATCCTTAACCTTGGAGAACGCATCATGGATCTTAGCACTACCTATTTAGGTTTAAATCTCAAATCTCCCCTCGTTGTCGGTTCCTGCGCTCCTCTAACCGAAGATATTGATAATCTTAAACGCATGGAAGATTCAGGGGCAGGGGCGATCGTTCTCCATTCCTTTTTTGAGGAGCAATTACGACAAGAAAGATTAGAACTTCATCATCATTTAACCTACGGGACAGAAAGTTTTGCGGAGGCATTAACTTATTTTCCTGAACCCCAAATTTTTCATGTGGGATCGGATGAATATTTAAACCATATTCGTCAAGCGAAAGAAAGTTTAAACATTCCCATTATCGGGAGTTTAAATGGTTCAACTTTAGGCGGTTGGCTAGATTACGCTCAACAAATTGAACAAGCGGGAGCCGATGCCCTAGAACTCAATATTTATTATATTCCAACGGATTTGGATATTCCTGGCGCAGAAGTTGAACAAAATTATCTAGATATTTTAAAAACCGTTAAGTCAGAAATTAAAATTCCCTTAGCTGTTAAAATTGGCCCGCATTTTAGCAACATGGCCAATATGGCAAAACGTTTTGCTGAACATGGCGCAAATAGTCTGGTTCTTTTTAATCGTTTCTATCAGCCTGATATTAATTTAGAGGATTTAGAAGTTTATCCTAATGTTTTATTAAGTACTCCCCAAGCAATCCGTTTACCAATGCGTTGGATTGCAATTTTGTATGGTCGAGTCGATGTTGATTTTGCAGCAACCAGTGGCATTCTCCATGCAACAGATGTCTTGAAAATGCTGATGGCAGGGGCAAAAATTACTCAATTAGTGAGTAGTTTATTACGTCATGGAATTGGACATATTTCTGTTTTGGAAGCTAATATGTTGCGTTGGATGGAGGAACATGAATACGAGTCAGTTCAACAAATGCAAGGGAGTATGAGCCAGTTACATTCCCCCGATCCCTCTGCCTTTGAACGGGTGAATTATATGAAAGCGCTACAGACCTATGCCCCCATTTGGAAGGGAGTAGATCATTATGAATCCGTTAGTTAATTGATTAAATCCGCGATCGCAATTATCCCATTCCCCATCAATAAAAAAATCAGGAAGTGTATTTATGAGCAACAAACGAATTGGCATTTTAACTAGCGGAGGAGATTGTCCTGGACTGAATGCAGTCATTCGAGCAGTGGTCAAATCTTCCACGCTAAAAAATTGGGATGTCTATGGCATTCCCTACGGAACGGACGGTTTTATAGGGATTGCTAATGGTAAATATCAAGCGGATGATTTAATCCTCACGAAACATGGTTACGCCTTACCTGGAATGCTCAAGGGATTAGATGTTCTGCAATTTCTGAGTGGTAGTGTATTAGGATCTTTGAGCAAAGGACATCCAGGAGATCCAAAGATAACTGAAGCAATTCTAAAAGGCTATGAAATGCTCGATTTAGAAGCCTTAATTATTGTTGGTGGCGATGGTAGTTTAGATATTATTTATGATCTGGCACAAAAGGGAAATTGGAATATTGTCGCCGTACCGAAAACTATTGACAATGATGTACCTTTTACGGAATGGGCAGTGGGTTTTACAACAGCAGTGGATATTGTTACCCAGGCTCTCTATGATTTGACCTTTACGGCGGCGAGTCATGAACGCATTATGATTGTGCAGGTAATGGGAAGGGATGCGGGACATTTGGCATTAAATTCGGGAATTGCTGGTGGAGCGGATATTATTTTAATTCCAGAAATTACGCCTTTTTTAACATCTGAGGTAGTCAATGGTTGCTGTCATCAATTAATGAAGTTACGCACTTCAGGTCGTCATTTTGCCTTGATTGTCATTTCAGAGGGAGTAAAGGGTGAAAATCACGAATCAGAAAAATATATTGCGGATTATTTAGAAGAGCGCATTTTAAAACAGGTTAGTTATTTATGCGATATTAATGATCCTGTTCTTTGTGGCCTAACATCTTTGGATATTCGGGCAACGACTTTAGGACATTTACAACGGAGTGGAACGCCCCTTTCTTTAGATAGATTATTAGCAACAGTCTATGGGATTAAGGCGGTGGAATTAATTGAGGAAGAAAAATATGATCAGGTTGTGGTTTGGCGTGAGGGTCAAGTAACGAGTTTACCGTTGAAACCAATTATCAAAATTATTAAACAATGTCATGCTGAAAAACGTTGTGCTTTCCCTGTTGACCCGCAGGGTTTCATGGTGAAAACGGCACGTTCGTTGGGAATTTATTTGGGAGATTCTTAAGATAAAAAACCTTTTCCTCTAGCCGATAGCTTCTCCCTCCCAGCAATTCTCATTTTAAAACATTTGTACTATAAAAAAGCTCTCAGAGCTACCAAAACAGTTGATAAGTCAACGACACAATAAAGGTTTCAGGTATTACAAAACTATGAATCTATGAGAATTATTCTCATACTGAGAATTGCTGTCTCCCTCCCCTTCTATTCTCAAACAAACAGGAATTTTCTAAGTCAATTTCCCATTAAGTTATACACAATTCATACAAATCAATCTTCATATTTATTCACACTTTTTAATGTTAATTAAAGTTTAGTTTACAAGAGATTGCAAAGTTAGTGATTGCCTACTCAAAACGCGGTAAGCTCGGAGTTAAAAGAAAAAAAAGAATAATTTTATGATGAACCCAGATATATTAGAAAATATTCGTAACGTCGCGATCGCAGGCCCCTATGGTAGCGGTAAAACCAGCCTACTAGAAAGCTTATTATTCGTCACAGGAACCACAACTCGCAAAGGAACCATCAAAGACGGCAATACGGTGAGTGATTATTCCCCCGAAGCCAAAGAACGACAAATGAGTGTCGAAGTCAGTGCCGCCAGTGCGGTTTATCAAGACATTCAGTTTACCTTCCTCGATTGTCCTGGTTCTATCGAATTTGCCCAGGAAGCCTATAACGCAATGGTTGGTTGCGGTTCCGCCGTTGTGGTTTGTGAAGCCGATACCGCTAAGGTTTTAACCCTGGCTCCGTTATTCAAATTTCTGGATGATTGGGAAATTCCCCATGTCGTCTTTATTAATAAAATGGAACGGGCAAAAAGTGAATTTACAGATGTGCTGAACGCTCTCAAAAGTGTTTCCACTCGTCCTCTAGTTCCCCAACAGTATCCCATTTACCAAGATCAGGAATTGATTGGCTATATTGATCTCGTCACGGAACAAGCCTATCAATATCATCTCCATAGCCCCGCCGATCACATTCCTTTCCCTGGCGATCTCCGAGACGAAGAACACGCCGCCCGTCAGGAAATGTTAGAAACCCTCGCTAATTTTGATGATCATCTCCTAGAAGAATTAATGGAGGAGATCGAACCGCCCCAGGCGGAAATTCTTGAGGATTTGAAGCAAGAGTTAAGTGCGGATTTGATTGTTCCCGTCTTTTTTGGGGTGGCTGAACAGGATTATGGTGTGCGTCCTTTGATGGATAGTTTACTCAAGGAATCTCCTACTCCCAGTGTCACGGCAGCGCGACGGGATTTTGAACCCAAAAATCAAACCGAAACCGTTGTTCAAGTACTGAAAACCTATTTCACCCAACAGGGAGGACGACTTTCTTTAATACGGATTTGGCAGGGAAGCTTAAAGGATGGAGATACGCTTAATGGAGTCAGGATTGGCGGCTTGTATCGAATGTTGGGTCAACAACAAAAGCCGTTACAAAGCGCATCGGTTGGCGAAATTGTGGCAGTGGGTCGGTTAGAAGGAATTCAAACGGGAGATACGGTAACTAACCGAAAATCACTCAATCCTTTGCCCAAGGCCGATCTTTTAGAACCTGTCTATTGTTTGGCGATCGCGGCGGAAAACCGTAAAGATGAGGTCAAACTCAGTTCAGCAATGGGAAAATTACAAGAAGAAGACCCGTCCTTAAGCTGGGAACAAAATGCGGATACCCAGGAAATTTTGCTGTGGGCGAAGGAGAAATCCATCTCCAGGTAGCATTAGACCGACTGCGCCGCAAATATAATTTACCCATGACGACCCGTTTACCCCAGATTCCCTACAAGGAAACCATTCGTCAAAGTACCAAAATTCACGGTCGCTATAAACACCAAACAGGCGGTCATGGAGCCTTTGGGGATGTGCATTTAGAAATTCAACCTTTAGAGCGAGGGAATGGTTTTCAATTTAATGAAAAAATTGTCGGTGGAGCGATTCCTAAGCAATATATTCCTGGCGTAGAAATGGGCGTTCGGGAATATTTAGCTCAAGGCCCCCTGGGTTTTCCCGTTGTGGATATTGATGTTACCCTGACCGATGGCTCCTATCATAATGTGGATAGTTCGGAACAGGCCCTTTAAGCAAGCGGCTCGTATTGCTATGACAGAGGGAATGCCGAAATGCCAACCTCTGCTCTTAGAACCGATTGTTGCCGTCTGGGTTTCCGTTCCTTCTGAATTTACGTCCAGAGCGTTACAGTTGGTTAGCAGTCATCGGGGACAAATTCTTGGTTATGAAGGTCGGTCTGACTGGAAGGGCTGGGATCAAATTAATGTCTTGCTTCCCCAGGCAGAAATGCAGAATTTTATCGTTGAATTGCGATCGCTGACCTTGGGAGTGGGAACCTTTACTTGGCACTATGATCATTTACAGGAAGTCCCTGAAAAACTAACCCAAGCGGTTTTAGCTTCAACCAATAATAACCGTAGTTAGCAGGGTTAAGCTATCTTTAATTATTGGCTCACAAAATCTTAACCTCTGCTTTTTGATTGACAAACTAAGCTTAAAACAGCAAGAAAACCAAAGAGAAAAGACGTAAATCTCAAATCAAGATTCTATTAATGATTAACAAATCCTTTAATTGTTCAATGAGAATTGTTAAATAATTTTGCTTTTCCTGATTTTTGAGGTAAGCTACCAGGACAATTTTGTGGACGTTAGGAGTAACGGAAAAACATGAAAAAATACATTGCTGAATTTCTCGGTACGTTTTGGTTAACCTTTGGCGGGTGTGGTAGTGCCGTCTTTGCGGCTGCCGTTCCTTCTGGGACGGATAATCAATTGGGGATTGGATTTTTGGGCGTTTCCCTCGCCTTCGGATTAACTGTTTTTACAGGAGCCTACGCTTTCGGTCATATTTCTGGGGGTCACTTCAACCCTGCTGTTTCCTTTGGACTGTGGGCAGGCAAGCGTTTTTCTAGTTCGGATTTAGCCCCCTATATTGGCTCTCAAGTCGCAGGCGCGATCGTGCTTCTATTGTTTTGTGGATTATCAAAGGCTCTATTGATGTTTCAGGTAGCAATCCTTTCGCAACCAATGGATTCGGGGATCATTCTCCTTTAGGCTATGGTTTCTTTTCGGCTTTGGTGGCTGAATTTGTGCTAACTTTCATCTTTTTAATTGTCATTCTAGGAACAACCGATCGCCGTGCGCCTGCTGGATTTGCGGGAGGAGCCATCGGTTTATGTTTAACGTTGATTCACTTAATCAGTATTCCCATCACCAATACTTCGGTTAACCCTGCTCGCAGTACTGGCCCTGCTTTAATTGTGGCAATCAACGGTAATGCAGCCCTTCTGGGTCAGGTTTGGTTATTCTGGTTGGCTCCTATTGCGGGAGCGATTGCGGCGGGTTATGTTTATCTCAACTTTTTGGAACAGGCTTACAATGAACCTGCACCTGAGACCGATTTGAGTGAATAAAACTTGCGTCTTGACTAAGATCATCCAATCAATAAAAGATTAATTTTAGATTTCGCCTCTCTTCTGATACAGATTTTTCTGATGGAAGGGGGGCAATTTTTATATTGCTAAAATCTAAACACGCGATCACTTCTTCTGTCGAATTCTTAAGAAATAAACCATCTGAATTTGTGTTGAAACGATTACTTA
>CAWEDJ010000013.1:0-8270 GCA_963807635.1 uncultured cyanobacterium | reverse complement strand
TAGGATTCTTTTTTGGGGTACATCGTTCAATGCTCTGGAAGGGGAGGGGTGCAAGCCTTTTCACTCATTTTAGATCTTTTTTTTGCACTTTTTTTGCTCTCTAAATCCCCTCATCTCTTTTCTTATAAGGCTTTCAGCTTTTTTCAGCAAGCTCTAAATAATTTTTTTTCTTTCCCATTGGAAAACATAGAGTCGTTAAACTCTTCGATTAGATTTATAGTTTGGACTGACATACTCTCTCTCCTTTTTTTACCGATTTATTTATAGTATTCTTACCTTTAATACCCCTGTAAAGTTATAACCATTACTTCCAAGCTTATATTTGCTTCTTTGTTTCTCTCAACTTTGCCCAGTAATCCTTTCTGCTTTTAATCAGGCTGAACCAGTGCCAATTTCAATGTGTTTTAACTTAAAATAGCTAACTCCAAAATTCATCTAGATCGACTTCTGCCATTTCTTTCTTCACTTCTTGAAAAAAGCTACTTTCGGTTAGCATTGCCACTTCTTTTTCGCGTTTTGTGTGATCAATTTCAATCTTTAATTCTTCTAATTGTTTTCTCAAATCATCTTCACGATGTTTGCGATCGCTGACATCTTGGACAATTCCTTCGTAGTACAAAACATTCCCTTGATTATCTTTGACCACACGAGCATCAATTTGTGTCCAAATAATACTCCTATCTTTACAATAGGAACGATACTCAAAATCCTTTGCGGTACCCTGGGTTTCTAGGAGTTTTTGAAAGGTAACCCGTATCTCTGGATCAACGTAAATCTGTTCACCAATATTGGTGATAGTCTCGAGCATTTCCGTCACTGAGTCATAACCATAAATTTTTGCTAAGGCGGGATTAACTTTTAGGTATTGCCCTTCTGGGGATGACTGGAATATCCCTTCTAGGGCATTTTCAAAAAAACTGCGATAATTTTCTTCGGCAATCCGTAATTCTTCATTTTTGGCTTCTAAACTGGCGAAGGATTTCTTGAGTTGTCCCGCCATATCATTAAAAGACTCTGCCAACGTATCAATTTCAATAATAGGGCTGGGTTCAATATGTAATCGAGTTTGCCTTTAGTTAGTTCATTAAAGCTTGGGAAACCCTTAAAATGGGATGGGATACCCAACGCAAAGTATAAATACCCATTGCAATTGCGATCGCTAATGCCGCTAGACACAACAGAATGGTATTACGGGTATTGGAATTAATTCTGTCCATGAAATCCGATTCTGGAACGACTACTGCTACCAGTAAATCCAATCCCATATCGTCTTTCCATGGAATAATCTGTACCCACCGTCGTTCTCCATCAAGTTGAAAACTTAATAGCTCACTCTTTTGGATTGCTTGCAAATTATTAAATTTTTGAATTAGATAGTGGGTTGTTCCTCTAACGATAGGATTTGGACTTTTAATCCCCTTAAATCGTTCAGGATGACCGTTGATTATTCGATAAAGTGGTTCATTCCCTGAGCGAGCAACCAGCTTTCCGTTTCGTTCTAAGATAAAAATCTTTGCCTGGGGACTGACCCCTAGCTGATTAAGAAAATCATTAATCTGGGTTAGTACCAAATCAATACCTAGTACGCCAATGAGTTTATTTTTTCGATAAACGGGGTAGCTAGAAGAAATAGACATTATTGATGGATCATGATTCCAATGATAAATTGAACTCCAGATAGGCTTACCTGCTTTGACGGTATCTGCGTACCATCCCTCTTTATCAAATTTTGCCTTTCGTGCAGGATTCTCCTGCTGAGGATTTCCTGCTGCATCTAAAGTAAAGTCTCTATATAAATCTAGTTGTGGCGGTTTTATAAAATTATAGGAAAACTCTTGCTTATTTTTACGCCAAACGCCGATAAACTCTCCTGTTGTGCTGCCAAAGTTGATATAGCTCATGCTCGGAAAAGTTTTCATTTGTTCATAAAAGTATTGCCTCAAGATGTCAAAGTTATTAAAGTCAATTAGCCCTAACTGATGTGCTTTGATATTAATGCGATTAACCTGTTTCGGTGTTGAGAAGTAAGTATTAAGATAAGCAATAATGCGATCGCGTTCTTCATTAAGAAGCCGATTAACTAATTCATTAATGGCTAGTTGCCCATTGTGAAAAGATAGATAGCTAACCAATCCAATGGCAGCAATAACTTGCAAAACAAAGGGGACAACCAGGGTAGTACGAAGTCGGAATTTACGGGGTGATTTGTTAACGATCTTACCAATCATTAATGTTATCTCCTCCAGTAATCCATTCCTGCAAATCTCGCTCTGGTTTAGCAAAATTAAATAAATGCAAGCCAAAATCTTGAGAAAGGTCTTCACAGACTTTGATCCCACGAACACTGTTTCCTTTGGCATCTAAGGGAGGGGAGAATGTCCCGATGCCTAATTTACCAGGAACGACTGCTGTAATGCCGCCGCCGACACCACTTTTGGCGGGTATCCCCACTCGATAGGCCCACTCGCCCGACGCATCGTACATCCCACAGGTCAGCATCACACTGATCACATCCTGCACATAATGTTCATCGATCGCCCGTTCTTTGGTAATAGGATTAATACCGCCATTCGCCAAAGTTGCTGAGAGCATTGCTAAATCTTTGGCGTTAACTAAAATTGAGCATTGCTGAAAATACAAATCTAGGGTTTCGTCAATCTTTTCGCTGATCATGCCAAAGTTCAACATGAGGTAAGCCATCGCTTTATTGCGGTATCCTGTTTCTTTTTCCGACAAAAAAACAGGCACATTAATCTCATGCTCCCTTCCCGTATAGCGTTTGAACATTTCTAATAGTCGTTTCAAACGTTCCGTACTATTTTTGCCCTTGATTAAATCCGCCGTTGCGATCGCCCCCGCATTCACCATTGGGTTATAGGGGCGGTTAGTTTCTTCATCTAAAACAATCGAGTTGAAAGCTTCTCCCGTAGGCTCCACACTCACTTTACTATTCACATACTCGCGCCCATGATCTTCCAAAGCCAAGCCAAAAACAAAAGCCTTAGAAATAGACTGAATCGTGAATAATTGCTGACAGTCTCCCACCTCAAACACTTGTCCATCAGGTGTGACAATACAAATACCAAACCACTCTGGCTTTGCGAGAGCTAATTCAGGAATATAGTCAGCCACCTTACCCTCATTCAGTGATCGATATTTTTCGTACAGATCGCTTAAATAGTTCCGAAAAGGTGATGTAACGGTCGAAATGGAATTAGCCAGGGATTGCAAATCTCCTAAACTTGACATTCTGTTTAACCCTCTATAATTTGTTGTGCAACTTTACGGAATTCTTGACTCACGAGATGTTCGGGATATTTCGCACAAAACACCCCTTCACTGGCAAGCTGTACCATATCTTCTGAAAGGGGAAAAACACCTGCAACAGTTTCGCTATAGGTTTCTTCGACTTTTTGCTTCAGGGCATCCAAATTTAGTTTGCTGTGGGCTTTATTAATGGCTAAAAGCATTTTGCGAACATTGAGTTGTCGTGCCACATCCACCGTAATCGCTGTACCTTGATAATCTTGTTTGTCGGGTCGCAAAATCAAGATCAATACATGGGAAATCGCGATCGAGAGAAACGTCTCTTTCGACGACCCAGGATGGGTATCAATAAATAAATAATCCAGTTTGAGAGACTTTACAAAGCTACGAAATCCATCATTAAGGAGCTTAACGTCATAACCATCCTTCAAAATTTTGGCAATATCATCGGCTTTAACACTAGAGGGAATCAAAAACAGTTTTCCTGCACCTTCTACACCCACATTCGCACTCACATCATAGGCCGCTTCCTCAATAGGAATTTCTCCCCAGAGATAATTATTCAACGTTTTTCCAATCTGCTCTGGTTCTAAACAAAATAGATTATGAATACCTGGAGAAGGCACATCTGTATCTACTACGCCCACTCGATTGCCCAGCGAGGCTACAGTGGTTGATAGATTAGCGGTGAAATTAGATTTACCCGTACCGCCACGATAGGAGTGAATGGAAACAACTTTAGGCATTTTATCTCTACCGCCATAAATAGGAGTGAATGGAAACAACTTTTGACATTGGTATAGCAAATATGAAAAAAAGAATAGGAATTTAGGGTGTTGCTTGTCATTTTTGAATGGTGGATAGCATAGAGACAAAGATTTGAGCTATTTGCATAGCGTAAATTTCGACACTATCTAAACTTTGTCTATTCTTTTTATTCAAAATCCCTTAGTTAGCTTACTCATTGTGTAATCATTAGTCAAATACATTTTATGAATAATCTATCCCACATTCCGCAGGTACTATTAGTAGTGTTGCAGATCATTTGTACACTCCACGAGCGGTGTAGTTCACTGATTCGGATTACTAGTAACGGTATAGTACAAATGTATTACTCTAGGCTCTTCTGGATCCACAGTAAAAACTGTATAATAAAATACATTATATGAGGATGACATAAATGTTATTTTTTTTAGAAAATCTCCTGAAATTACCAAAGGTAAGCGTAAGAAATGTTGTTCAAGAAGGAACAGAAGTTTTCTTAATACTGAGTTGTCAAGAGGAAGAAGTCAAATGTAACTACTGTGGAAGGTTAACCGATGAATTACATCAAACAAACAACATACTAGTAAGAGATTTACCGATATCTGGTCAAACAGTATACCTGAAAGTACCTCGTCGTAAATTTTATTGTAAACAATGTCAAAGATACTTTACAGAAAATCTGGAATTTATGGAAGCCCGTAGAAAATATACAGTACGGTATGAAGAATATATTTATGAGAGAGTGAATGTGAGCAGTGTAGAACAAGTAAAAAGAGAGGAGTGTCTATCTTGGGATCAAGTTCATGGAATTTATCAACGTCAATGTAAAAGTAAAAAAAAGATTGGCAAGGAGTGAAATGTCTAGGAATAGATGAAATATCTAAACGAAAAGGTCATCAAAATTTTGCAACAGTAGTAGGAGATTTAGAGAAAGGAGAATTAATGGAAGTAATTGATAGTCATCAACAAGATGAAATAATTGAAGTACTGATGGAGCAACCATTAGAGGTAAGAGAAGGGGTAGAAGAAGTGAGTGTAGATATGTGGGGAGGATTTCCAAAGGTAATAGAAAAAGTGTTTCCCAATGCAGTAATTATGACCGATAGATTTCATGTAATCAAAGCGGTGAATGAAGAATTAAATAAAATTCGTAAACAGATTAAATTTAATCTGAAAATTAAGGGAGCAAAGTGGTTATTATTAAAAAATAAGAAAGACCTGAAAGAGGAAGAACTACAGAAATTAGAATTGGTGTTAAAACAATCTGAACGTTTGCGGAAAGCTCATGAGTATAAAGAATCATTTCGAGAGATATACGAAAAAGTAAATGACAAGGAAGAGGGGCGGTTAAAATTCACAGAATGGTTAAATAAAGCCAAAGAAATTTATACTGATGTAATTGGAACAATTCACAAACATTTGGATTCCATTTGTAACTACTTTATAAGTCGAACGACAAGTGGTGTTATGGAAGGAATTAATAATCGTCTGAAACTAATTAAGCGTCAAGCTTATGGATTTGTTAACTTTGATAATATGCGAAGTCGCTTTTTAGCTTGCTTTTCATGATAAGTTTTGATTATCACTTTTTATTCAGGAGAGCCTATTTTTTTACAAAAATTTAGCAAAATATCAGAGAAATTATTTATCATTTTGAGTTCATAAAATTCCGTAGTTACTATTGTCTATAATAGTAATTATTTGATGTCTTTTTTCTCCTAAAAAATTGATTTTTTACTTCATTTACTCCAATTCAAGCATGACAGAGGTTTGTTCGACAGACTATTGGTAGGAACTATCCCTCAATTCACCTCACCGTATGGGTTTTCAGCTTTTTCTATTTTCTTCGTGAATAATTCAGGCTAGCTCAATCAATTGGATTAGTCCGTTTCAAGGCTTTCTTCAGCCTTTTTTTTGAAAATAATCGGCGGTTTCGGCTGACTGGAGGTTTCTACTTTCGGGGGCTTTTGAAACTTTTTCGGTTTGATATAGGGGGGAATCGTGGTGGTTGGTTCTTCTAACAGATTACTAACCGTAAATTCTTGAGTTTCAGGGGAAAATATCACCTTTACCTGACAAAAATAGCGTTTAGAATAGTCTTGCTTCTCTTTCAGGCTGGGATCATACTCAAAGGGTTCGACTGGGGCATCCTCCCACACCAAGGGGAAATGGAGAGCTTTACAGTCATCATGCGCTCCTCGGCTTTGGTTGCGATATACCGTTATCACAGGCTCGGCTAAGAATGGCACTCTTTGCCATATTCCCCGTACTTTGAAATGGTTGACTTGATAGTTCTTAGGACATTGAGCTAAAACCGCTACCACTGTAAAACTGAGATTTCGCAGAACCTCTTCTTTTTGGACGTTAGGCTGCCAATTCGGATAAACCCTTAGATATACCTCTTCTTCGCTTCCCACAAAGCTTTTTATGCGTCCTCTGGGGCCAAACAAAGGATAGGTCTTGTCTTCTATTTGAAGAACATAAGAAGACCCCTGTTCTAGTATTTTTCCCTTCACAAAACCAAAAGCTTGGAAAATATGGGATTTTGGTTCAGGTTCCGCCTTATCCTGAGTTTCTGATGGATTTTCAGGGACGGGATTTTCTGGGGAGACTTTGGCTTTCTTGGTCTTTTTCTTCTTGCCCTGAGCAGGTTGAGATTCTATGACGAAAACGGTTTCAGGTATGACAGTTTCAGGTGAGATTTCCTGAATAGTTGCTATTTGTTGAACAATAGGAAGCAATTCTACCGATTTTGTCTCTTTTTTCTTCGTCTGAGTTTTCTTTGTCTTTTTTCCTAAATCCTTAACTTCAATTTCAGAGGGAATTTCCTGAGTGAGATTAACTTCTTCCTGAATAGGTTTGATTTCCTCAACCAAAGAAGGAATTTCTCCCAATTCTGTTGCTTTTTCCTCTGTCTGAGTTTTCGTTTTTTTCTTACCGACATCCTGAGTTTCAGATAGAATCTCTCGATTGAGACTTATTTCTTGCTGAATAGCGAGTATTTCTTCCTCAATGGGAGATAATTTTACTGATTTTGTCCCTTTTTTCTTGGATTGCGTTTTTGTCTTTTTCTGATTTTTATCTAAAAAGGATTCGGTAATGCTTGAGTCTGTAGGGATTGACTCGGTAATCACAGACTCTTCCGACAGACTATTTTTTTTAATTCTAAGGATTTTACTGGGCATAAAGCATTTGTTCGGATCTTTCAACTATTTCTAGCAATATACACCGTATCAGAAAAATAGCACCTAAAGATTTAGAAAATTCACTAGATAAAAGTTTTCGTCGATTATAGCTTGTTTTTCAGCCAATCTTGGAGTCTTTCGCCTGTCAGGAGTCTAGGACTAAGTTAAGTTTACCCTTTCTATTGTTTAGCTTCTCTTTCCTTTGGAGGTTTTTCAAGCTACACTTAGAACTATTCTGGACTGTACCAAGTCCTATGCTAAATATGTCAACCCCAACCGAAACAGACAAAAAGAACCGTGAAACTAGAAAGCCGTCCCCTGCCACCAAGCTTAAGGACGACTATCAATTGTCAAGATTCTTCTGTGCTTTTGGGACACTCGAATCAAGGGAGGTTACTAACTAGGGCGATAAAACTAGAGTATAAGATTTTTTGTATGGGGTTTGCATCTTAAACAATAGATGCTGCCGCAGGAATTTCTTCACCGCTATTAGTCTTATCATAGACGATAATTGCGGTATAGGCAACTTTTTTTTGCTTTTTTTTCTTCGGTATTCACCCTACAAAAAACCGAAAATTTAGCTTTTTCTCTCTAAAATTCTTTTTTTAGCTTAAATTTCCATTCTTAACCGCTCTTAGGCATCACAGGTTAGGAAATGGAGAGTTTATTCATAGATTTTACCGATTTCTGCTGAAAACAGCGAAATATTGTCCTTGATCACGTAATCAAGGGGCCGCTTTTAGCACGGCTTGAGTTTGAGAGCAACACAATGGGGCGAAATGCTCTGCTTTACCGCCAAGTCAGCACTATTCAATCTGTTTAAAGAGGAAATCGAATGGAGAACCTAACCAAGTTTTTCTGGGAATGTCTGAAAGAACTACCAAATTTGGAAAAACCAAACTTTGTTCTAGCTGAGAATCCCATGCAGACGGTTTACCAGACTGTCCTAACGGGAAGATTAACCACCCAAAATCAAAAAATATAGTTAATTTCAGCCTAAACCAAAAATCAGCAATTTGGTAGCTTTCCTGAAACATTCCCCCACAACTTAAT
>CAWEDJ010000012.1:0-24649 GCA_963807635.1 uncultured cyanobacterium | reverse complement strand
ATTTCGTAATAAGCAATATAAAATATAACCACCACAAGAGGTTTAGGATTATGGCAATTACCCCAACAGATAACCGTATTCGTTACGTTACCAACACCGAAGGCAAAACAATTGATGTCATTGTCCCCATTGAATTGTGGCAACAAATCATTAACTCCATAAACATTGATAGCCTTAGTGGTTTATCTTCCATTGACGAATTAGAACCCAAAGAGCAAATATTAGCCGAACTGCAAGAATCAATTCAACACGGAATCGCAGGGCAAACATTCCCCATATCTCACTTTGGGAAGAGGCTTTTAGTTAATATGACCGAAGTTCGTTTTACCCTACCATTCATTCGTCGTTTAAAAGGACTAACCAAACGTATCGCAAGATTCAAAACGACATACAGCCCATTATCGAAGAATTACAACTTGGAAACTTTATTGGCGATTAAATTGTTGATAGAAACTTCACCATTTTTAAAGTACGAGTAAAAAATAGTGATATCCCAACAGGCAAGAGTGGAGGCTATAGAGTCATTTATCAAATTGTCTCACCCGAATTAGTATTACTTCTACTCATTTATGCAAAATCAAATCAAGCAGACGTAAGCCTAGACGAGATCCAAGATGCTATTGGTAAAGTGTAGAAAGATTCGCACATAACCCAATCGCAAAATTACAAAAGAGACTCAAAAGATGAATACTATCTATAAACAACCCAGCGATCGCCTCAAGCGTCACATGGCAGAATATCAACCTCAATTAAAACACGCCATTGAAGCGATTAATATTCTCGAAATAGCCAATCCAAACTCTGATGAATTCTGTAACGCCCTAGCCGAACTTCACGTTTGTACCACCATCTTAGAGCCATATTCAGAGGGAATGCTAAAAGCGATCGAACAGTTTATAGCAGTTTATAGAGAATGATTCCATCTTAGGAAATGAGTAGATTGATAACAGCGATCGCATTTAGACCTTAAGAATTTAGGCGATCGCACTGTATTCAAAATTTGCTACACTGAAAAAAAATAAATATATTGACTTACCATGTATTCCACAAACCAAAACCAACAAATCCTAGACGCGATCGGCGAACTCAGCCAACAGCAGATCCAGATAGTTTTGCAATTTATCCAAACATTGCAACCGAAAAGGAACTCTAACCCAACTTCTGCCCCATACGATCCCCTAACAAACTTTATTGGAGCAAGCAATTACGGTGTTCTTGCCAACAAATTGACCAAGATCTCTATGATTAACGCTATATTCATCGATACCTGGGGCTGGCTTACCCTAAATGATTCGGGAGAACGCAGGCATAAAGAAGTTGCGAATCTTTATCAAACCTTAATTGCGGAAAGAACCCCCATCCTATACCAGCACATTCGTTCTAGATGAAACATTTACATTATTTTTTAAACGACTCAACTCATTCCAAGCCAAACAAGCAATGCTTCAACTATCTGAAGCATTTTTTACAGAGCAATTTAAACTAATCCAAATAGATGAATTTCGCTTTGCCCAAACTCAAATGTTGCGATTAAAATATCCTGACAAACCTCAAATATCTTTCACAGATTTAACTTCAATGTTAATTAGAGCTTGCTGAAAAAAGCTGAAAGCCTTATAAGAAAAGAGATGAGGGGATTTAGAGAGCAAAAAAAGTGCAAAAAAAAGGTCTAAAATGAGTGAAAAGGCTTGCACCCCTCCCCTTCCAGAGCATTGAACGATGTACCCCAAAAAAGAATCCGAAAAATCGACTGTTGAAAACTTCAAAATACCAAGTGAGTGGAAGCCAAAAGAAGAAAATCGTTGGGTAATCATGTCAAAAATCATTCCGTGGGAGGAATTTGAAGAAGAATATGCAAAACAATTTTCAGAAAATAAAGGAGCGATAGCCAAACCATTTAGGATGGCATTAGGGTCATTAATAATAAAAGAAATATTGAGAATAAGTGACAGAGAAACAGTAGAACAAATAAAAGAAAACCCTTACTTACAATATTTTATAGGACTAGAAGTATATGAAAATGAGGAGGCATTTGATGCGTCACTGTTAGTACATTTCCGTCAAAGAATAGGAATGGACTTGGTGAATCAAATAAATAAAGCAATGGTAAAAAAAGAAGAAGAAATATCATCAGAAGTAAAAGAAAAAAGTGAAGGGGAAAATCAGAATAGAGGAAAGCTATTAATAGATGCAACCTGTGCACCAGCAGACATCAAATATCCAACAGATATAGGAATCTTGAATGAAGCAAGAGAAAAAACCGAAAAAATAATAGACAACTTGTATAAAAAAACTAAAAAAAAGGAAAAAAACCAAGAACCTATAGAATAAGAGCCAGAAAAGATTACTTAAAATTGTCAAAAAAACGCCGTCCGTCGAGAAAAGAAAGGAGAAAGGGCATAAAAAAACAAATCCAATATATCAAAAGAAACCTTTCCCATATAGAAAAATTAAGAGAAGATAAAGAGGTCGCGAAATTAAGTAAAAAAGACGAAAAGATACTGTCGATAATAGAAAAAGCCTATGAGCAACAAGTAGAAATGTATGAAAATAAAGAAAATAAGGTAGAAAATAGAATTGTGAGTTTGACTCAACCTCATGTTCGTCCCATTGTTAGAGGAAAAGCGGGAACGCCAGTAGAGTTTGGTGCAAAACTATCAGCAAGTTATGTGAATGGATATCTTTATTTATACCGATTAAGTTGGGATAATTATAATGAATCAGGCGACTTCAAAGGACAAATAGAAGAGTTTAAACGTGAGACAGGCTACTATCCCCAGTCTGTTCATGCTGATGCAATCTATCGCACAAGGGAAAGTCGCGCTTTTTGTAAGGAGAAGGGAATTCGATTGAGTGGCCCACCCTTGGGAAGACGACCCACAAATATTAGTCCAGAAAAAAAGAAAGAAGCTCTTCAAGATGAAAGAGACCGTAATGCTATTGAAGGCAAATTTGGTCAAGCAAAGAGACGATTTAGCCTCAATCGAGTTATGACAAAACTTCCTGATACCTCTGAAACCGCTATTGCTATCACCTTTTTAGTCATCAATCTTTTTGCCCTGCTTCGGCAGGTTTTACGTTTTTTTTGTCTTTTTCGGAAGAAGAGATTATTTCTCCGTCTTTTTATTAATTCAGCTTATGTTTTGTGTTGATAAAATATTCAATACTTATGTTTTACTCTCCTTAGATTCATAAATTAATGCCCTCTCCCTGTTTTTTGACTTTTTCAGCAAGCCCTAAATAAGTACAAGGGAGCCGTCAAAAATCCCATACAGTTGATAATCATTGCTTTCACTACCTGACCTGCGCTCACTTTTTTTCTACCTGTAAATAATTAGTTGATGATTAGGTAAAATGAAGAGAAAACAAAAAAACAGATTGTCTTAAAAAAAGGAGTAAAAAGGATGAAAGTGACGGTAGAATTCGTGATTCGTAACGAAATGGGAAATATTCTCAGCCAAAACAGCCCATTTGCAATGGAAATAGGAACCCAAAGCTTACATGACATAGAAGGAGGTGTAGAACAGATGAAACAGAAAGTATTGCCTGAAATAGAGGCAGCCTTACTGGCGCAGGCACAAAACGAGTTCACGGAAAAAGTAAAAAAAACTAAACTTGTGGTGTAATGGTACGAGAAAAATCTGTATAAAAACATTACACGGTCAGTTTGAGTTTTACTTAGAGCTTGCTGAAAAAAGCTGAAAGCCTTATAAGAAAAGAGATGAGGGGATTTAGAGAGCAAAAAAAGTGCAAAAAAAAGGTCTAAAATGAGTGAAAAGGCTTGCACCCCTCCCCTTCCAGAGCATTGAACGATGTACCCCAAAAAAGAATCCGAAAAATCGACTGTTGAAAACTTCAAAATACCAAGTGAGTGGAAGCCAAAAGAAGAAAATCGTTGGGTAATCATGTCAAAAATAATTCCGTGGGAGGAATTTGAAGAAGAATATGCAAAACAATTTTCAGAAAATAAAGGAGCGACAGCCAAACCATTTAGGATGGCATTAGGGTCATTAATAATAAAAGAAATATTGAGAATAAGTGACCGAGAAACAGTAGAACAAATAAAAGAAAACCCTTACTTACAATATTTTATAGGACTAGAAGTATATGAAAATGAGGAGGCATTTGATGCGTCACTGTTAGTACATTTCCGTCAAAGAATAGGAATGGACTTGGTGAATCAAATAAATAAAGCAATGGTAAAAAAAGAAGAAGAAATATTATCAGAAGTAAAAGAAAAAAGTGAAGGGGAAAATCAGAATAGAGGAAAGCTATTAATAGATGCAACCTGTGCACCAGCAGACATCAAATATCCAACAGATATAGGAATCTTGAATGAGGCAAGAGAAAAAACCGAAAAAATAATAGACAACTTGTATAAAAAAACTAAAAAAAAAGGAAAAAAACCAAGAACCTATAGAATAAGAGCCAGAAAAGATTACTTAAAATTGTCAAAAAAACGCCGTCCGTCGAGAAAAGAAAGGAGAAAGGGCATAAAAAAACAAATCCAATATATCAAAAGAAACCTTTCCCATATAGAAAAATTAAGAGAAGATAAAGAGGTCGCAAAATTAAGTAAAAAAGACGAAAAGATACTGTCGATAATACAAAAAGCCTATGAGCAACAAGTAGGAATGTATGAAAATAAAGAAAATAAGGTAGAAAATAGAATTGTGAGTTTGACTCAACCTCATGTTCGTCCCATTGTTAGAGGAAAAGCGGGAACGCCAGTAGAGTTTGGTGCAAAACTATCAGCAAGTTATGTGAATGGATATCTTTATTTATACCGATTAAGTTGGGATAATTATAATGAATCAGGCGACTTCAAAGGACAAATAGAAGAGTTTAAACGTGAGACAGGCTACTATCCCCAGTCTGTTCATGCTGATGCAATCTATCGCACAAGGGAAAATCGCGCTTTTTGTAAGGAGAAGGGAATTCGATTGAGTGGCCCACCCTTGGGAAGACGACCCACAAATATTAGTCCAGAAAAAAAGAAAGAAGCTCTTCAAGATGAAAGAGACCGTAATGCTATTGAAGGCAAATTTGGTCAAGCAAAGAGACGATTTAGCCTCAATCGAGTTATGACAAAACTTCCTGATACCTCTGAAACCGCTATTGCTATCACCTTTTTAGTCATCAATCTTTTTGCCCTGCTTCGGCAGGTTTTACGTTTTTTTTGTCTTTTTCGGAAGAAGAGCTTATTTTTCTGCCCTCTTATTAGCCCAGCTTATGCTTTGTGTTGACAATTCATTTAACCCTTATGTTTTACTCGCCTTAAATTCATAAATTAATCCCCTCTTCCTGTTTTTTGACTTTTTCAGCAAGCCCTAATTATGCAAGAATTTGATATCTATCGAATCTTGACAGAAGATGCTCATTTTACCCAAGTCGGCTTGGGATTTCAACTTGAACCCAATTCTTTTTGACTTATCGAAAACCAAAATAGCGATTATTGGCTAAAGTTATATTTTAATGAACCTTCAATTTTTGTAGCGCGATCGCCTTTCTCAAAAAATAAAAAGCAATCAATTCACTCTTTTATATCAGAAGAAAACTGCGATCGCCCAATGCAGAATCCGTCATCCTAAAATAATCAGAAAAAAATCATAAACTTCTCCAGAAACCTGGGCTTATCAAGACAATTTGAGTGTGTCTGCTCCATCGCATTTTTGAATTTAAAGATTGAGCGGCATTTCTGTCACATGATTGTCCTCACAGGCTCCAATACTTACCCAGGTACTCGAACCATCCAGGCAATGTTCTTTTTTCCAAATGGGGGCTTGATGTTTAAGAGTATCAATAGCATAGCGACAGGCGGCAAACGCTTCACCCCGATGGGGACAGCCAACCGCAATCAATACACTAATTTCTCCAATTTCTAGGCTACCCACTCGATGGTGAATGACGATGCGGTTCGTATCGGGCCATTGTTTCCGAATTTGGTCTGAAATTTGGCGGAATATATGGATGGCCATGGGTTCATAGGCCTGATATTCTAAATACCGCACAGCTTTACCATCGGTTTGTTGCCGAACAGTTCCACTCATTAAGGCGATCGCACCATTACGGGGGTCATCGGCGAGTTGATAGACCTCATCGAGGGAAAGGGGGGCAAAACCAATATGAAAATGATCGTTCGTCAATGCAGGAGAAGAGACAATCGGCATGGGCAATAAATATTAGAATTTGTTAATTTGAACTTTGATCCATTCAATGATTGTTGCAATTAATTCGGGAGAATGGGGAGAAAAATTGACGAGGGAATTATTGGGTTGGTCACTAATGAGGGCAATATTTCCCTGAAAAGTTTTGAGTTTTTCTAAAAATTCCGAGGAAAAAGGAGAACAATTCGGAGAAGAATGATCGAATAACCAAATATAGGCGCAATCCGAGCGATTTCGCTGGATTAATCGCCAATAAAGTCGTAATTTAGCCAGATTATCGGGAACCCCATTTTCAAATTCGGGACAATTTTGGGCCAGCATTTGATCATAAATATCAATGAGCGGCTCATCAGGCACTAAAAACTGACTGCAATCAATCCAAATGACTTGAATCAAAGACGCTAAGGGAGAATGATTCTGGATTTCGCGAACCAAATCCTCTCGTAAATTTAATTTGTCTTTTGCGGATTCGGCCGCAGAGGGGGACGGAGCGATTGCAGCGAGAGAATCCTGGGATGGAGCGGGGGTTGCATCTAGGGGAAGTTGGTACCAGGCCTGATAAAACGTTTCGTAGGTGAGGGATTGGACGCAATGCCAAAAAATATCATAGAGGGCAAGATCTTGTTGATAAACCGTATTCAGTAAAGATTCCTTGAGGGGATGAATGACAAAGGGCATGAGGGGACGGGACAAAATTTTAATCAGATTTTCGGCAATTTCTGAGTGTAGATTTTGATGAGATTGCACCCGCAAGAGATCAATCAATGTTTGACAAACTTCTCGATTGCCTAGTCCAATTTTCCCTAAACTCTTGATCGATGCTCGACGGGTTTCTTTGTCAGGGGTAATTAAGGCTGTCCGAATGAGGGCCGCGATCGCTGCGGCATTGTGGGGAGTAATGTCACCCAAACTTTGGGCAGATAAACGACGAATATCAGGATTGAGGCTTTGCTGTAAAAGATGAATCAACATCATCAAGGCTTCGAGGTTGCCAGAGTCGATTTTGCCTAAGCTGGCCGCGGCCTGTCGTTGGGTAAATTCATCTTCTTTTGGCTTGAGTAACTGTCCTAACATGGCGATCGCGGTGGGATTCCCAGGGTCAAGTTTCCCCAGACTTTCGGCAATTTCCTGATTTCCCTCTGAGTTGATATCAGACTGAATTAAATCAACTAAAAAATTTAATAAAACAGGATTAGTCGGATCAATTTTCGCCAAGGCTTCCATCACCTCTTTGATTAACCAGCCTGTTTCTTTTAACTGTAGATTATCTTGAGATTCTTCAATCAGGTTTTCAAAAGCTTTAATGACCGTAGGATTTCCCTCGCCAATTTTGGTCAAACTACTGATAGCCAACCAGCGAATAAAAATATCATCATCGCTCTGTAAGAGATCGATCAGAGCCGTAATAGCCTGGGGATAACTAGCGGAGGTTTCTCCTAAACTATAAATCGCTTGCTTACGGATTTCTGTCGTTTGGCTCGGTTGCAGAAGATGGAGTAATACCGAAATGGCCGTGGGATTTCCTGGATCGATTTTTTCTAAACTTTCGGCGGTCTGACAACGGAGCGAACCTCCTCGATAAACCCGAAATCGTTGCAATAGGTAGGCGATCGCCAGGGAATGACCCTGACCAATGGTTTCTAAACAGCTTAGGGCCTGGCGTTGTTGACTCGAACTCAGTTCAGAGGAGAGAAATTCCACGACGAGCCGCAATGGCTTGGTCATCTCCAACGGCAATTTTATTCAGTGCCGCCAAAGCAATTTGACAATTTTCTGAATTTTGGGGGTCGTCTAAAATTTCAATAAAAGTGGCGATCGCTCTCTGATTGCCAGGATCAATTAGACCGAGGGTTTCGGCGAGGGCATACCGCCGAGGAGAATGGGGAAAATGGGTTAATTGGTTTTCTATGCTGGCAATGGCGATGAGATTCCCCTTGGCAAATTGAAGGAGAGCCGTACCAACTCGCTGATAATCTGCCTGGGTGCTAGCTCTCTTCAATTCCTGTAAATATAAATCTACGACAAAGGGACGATAGGTTTGGCTTAGGATCGGCCCTAGCACTTTGTTTAAAGGTTGCTGAATGATTTTCTTTCCCTTCGGCCCAATCTTTTAATTGATTTAATAAAATCTCTCGATAAATACATTCTTGAAATTCTGTCAGGAGTTGGACGGCCAAAAGATAGGCTCGTTTTCCATAGAAATTATGTTCACAAAAATTGTCTTCAAAGGTCATTAATGCCTTAATAAAAGCATCTTTTTGGGATGAATGAATATCAGGACGACCAAACCAGAAGAAAAGAACATTTTGCCATTGGGGTTCAAATAAACGATAGTTGCGCTCTGGGATATCTAGGAAAAACTGCCAATCGGCGATCGCCAAGGCCGCAAAATAGTCTCGAAAGACGCGATCGCAAAAACCATAATGCTTATTGGCCATAACGGGCGGGTTTGACGGAGAAGTTGCCTGTACTAGGAGCAAACCCCTCGGAATTATCCAGCCTAATCTCAAAAACAACCGTAGAAAAAGGGCCTCTTCTCCCCAGCAAGCTTGGATCTCGGCGTGGGCGATCGGTTGAGTATAACCCTGATTTTTCAATAAAATCTTTTTCGCTAGTTCACCCAATTGTTGATTCAATTCTTGCTGTTGTTGGATCGAAGTCGAAAATTGTTCCGCCTTCCACTGATAAAATTGAGCAACCAATTGTTCATACAATTCCGCACTATTTTTCGGGAAAAAATGGGGCCGTCCTTGCCAAAAACGACAACACAACACCAAAGCCAGGGGATTAGTTAACCAGTGCCGCAGGGATTCTTGTTCGGGTTTGGCGAGAAGTTCACAGAGTTCTTTTCCCAAATCCTCTGGATTCTCCTCCTTAGGGTCATGCGGGTGGGAAATTTTTCCGATGTTTCTTTGATTGGTGGCAAACCAGTGTTTAATGGTCGCCTCTACTTCCGTCGGGTAGGAAAGTTCCTTCGTTTGATAGCGGTCAAATCCCGATAATCCCTTGGGATCAACTTGCCAAGTTTCGGTGCGACAGGTCAACACCACATTAATCGGTTCCGTAAAATCCTGAAGCGATCGCCCAAAAGCAGAAAGGGAACCAACCTTAATCGGAGTTTCTGATTCTATGGCTAAAGTATCGATACCATCGGCTAAGATCCAAACCTTTCCCGTATTGAGCAGTTGCTCAAAAGATTTTCGATAAATTTCAAGATCAGGTTCTTTTTCCTGGATGGCTTGTTGTAGCCAAGGGCCCAATAAATAATCCTTGAGAGAAAGCGTTTTTAATTGGAAGGGAGAAACCCAAACGGGAAAATATTCCGCCTCATCCTCGAAATTAAGGAGATCGAGCAGAGACCCCTGGGACATTGCTTCTATTTCTAGAGATTCTGTCTTACTTAGGAGAGGAAATTCTTCGGGGTGGTTTAACGCATTGTGGGGCGATTCCAGGGGATTTCCTTCCATTAACAAATGGGCAATTTGCCGTAAAAATAAGGTTTTTCCCGTTCCGCCTTCTCCGATAATCGCTAAACGTTTTCCCTGATGACTACAGAGGTCTAATTCTAATAATTTGTAGAGTAATTCTCCTGGGGAATAGGGCCGCAACGCTTCGTCACTGTGATGATCCTTGAACTGGGGATGGGGCCCTGAAAGTCGAAAATTTTCCTGTTGAGTAGAAAAGATTTTAAGAAATAAAGGGGCATTCTGGGTCGTTTGTAGTGTTTCCTCTGGTTGAGTGTTCACCGAATCCAAGGGCAAAGATTTTTCCAACATAATCCGACAGATTTGCTGCCAGTCAATCGGGGGATGGGAATCGTTATTTAGCTTAATCGTTTCAGAAACAACACTTTGTTCAACCATGACCGCCGCCTTTTGCCGAGCCTTGGAACTGACTTAGCAAGATGATGAATATCCTATTCAGTCCAAATACCTCTGCATCTGAACCAAACTACATTTCACTCTACCAAACTTGCTTACTCTGTGCCTCCGTTATTCTGACTAATTTTCCTAAAAGTTAATTAATTAATGTAAAGTCCGAGGATTTCAATCCTGTTTTCATGACTTTTCGCTAAAAAAACACTAGCGATCGCCTCTTTCTGATAAAAAAATGCGATCGCAGATTAAGTTGATAGGTCAAAAATTCTATAAAGTTCATTATTTTTAAATCATTAATTGGTATTTTTCCTGGGCTAATCGGCAAAGAGGATGCCAGATCAATCGATTGGTTAACACAACTAAAAAAGACATAATGGCTGTTGCGGCTAATAACAGAGGATAATTCGAGTTTGCCGTGGCCTGGGAAATGGTTTCTCCCAAACCGACGGTGACTAATACCTGTCCCTTAAACTCTACATATTCACTGACAATACTTGCATTCCAAGCCCCGCCAACTGCCGTGATAATTCCTGTCATTAGATAGGGAAAAATCCCAGGTAAAATCAAAGTTTGCCAACGCTGAATCAATGTCAATTTATAAACTTTTGCCGCTTCAAATAATTCAGAGGGAATAGCCTGGGCTCCTGCAATAACATTAAATAGTAAATACCACATCGTTCCCAACATCATTAAGGCCACTGATCCGACTTGTAAACCGCCTCCTAAACGCACTAATCCTAATAATAAAACAGGAAATAAAGCTGTTGCAGGAACTGAAGCCGCAATTTGAACTAAAGGCTGTAAAAATTGGGCAACGCGAGGATTTCGTCCGATCGCAACCCCGACGGGAACTGTCCAGAGTAGAGATAAAATCAGGGCAACAATCACTCGAATCGCAGTAAAAATAGCTCCTTTGATGAGCAGTTTCCACTCTTGAAAATTAACTAATTTTAAGAGTAAAATGCCTTCCCAAATCCCCCAAAAAATCACTAAAGCAAAGCCACTCAACAAGAGCCAGTTAAGCCAACGAGTGAGTTTAAATTGTCCTCTAGCACCCGAGGGAAAATAAATAGGAGTAAAACGACTGGCGATCGCGTGATCTAATACTTCTTGAATTTCTTGTACTTGGGAGCTTAGGGCCCGAAGGGTGGGAGAATTTTGTAAAAAATTTAGAACAAAGGATTGGGGAATATTGCTTGCTTCGACGGTTTGATATTTGAATTTTTCCGCCCAGGCAATCAAGGGTTGCCAAACAAAAAAGTCAATCAAAATAATCACGATAATCAAAACGGCTAAACCTGCGCAAATTGCCGACCAATTTCCTTGACTTGCCGCTACCGATAAATAGGAACCTAATCCTGGCAACCTAAAATTTTCTCCCCCTAAATTAAAGGATTCGATGGCAATTAAAAAGAACCAGCCCCCCGCAACTGACATCACACTATTCCAAACTAAACCGATCGCGCCTGCTGGCAATTCTAATGTCCAAAAACGTTGCCAAGCATTCAGCCGAAAAACCTGGGTTGCTTCTTTTAATTCAATGGGAATACTACACAAAGATTGGTAAAAACTAAAAACCATGTTCCAGACCATTCCTGTAAAAATCAGTAATATGGAAGCAATTTCAATCCCAATTCGTTGTCCAGGAAAAATAGAAATCAGAGCTAAAACAACGCCTGGTAAAAAAGATAAAACAGGAATGGATTGCAGAATGTCAAGCAAGGGAATTAAAAATTTAGCGGCAAGCTCGGAACGATAGGCGACATAGGCATAAATTAAGGCGAATATGAGGGAAAAAAAGTAGGCGATCGCCATTCTAACGAGGGTTTGTAAGGTATATCCTGGTAAGGCGTATAAATCGGTTCTAATGATTAATTTGGGGTCATAGTTTGTATTAAATTGGGAAGCCGTTTTAACGATTAGTAACATCATCGAAAAGGTCATTAAAATCATTAACCCATCTTGCCAATTAAATCGGGGACGGTGGGGAACTTGATTGTCGGGAGTGAGGGGACGGGGCATTTTTTCGTAAAAAGAGAAGATTTAATAATTTGCTGTCACAGGAATGGGGCTATTTTCTAAATAAATAACGCCTGCGGGTTCGTCATAGCCATAGATTTCGGCATAACGTCCCCAATCGATCGCCGTTTTAAGTTGTTGTTTCGCGGCTTCAGGAGCAAAGCTTACTTCTAAAATTTCTAGGACTAAATCTTGAGAAATTCGTTGGGCAGGATTAGCCGATAAAAGACGATTAATTTGTTGAATAAGGCGAATATTTTCTAACATTTGCTGACCAATAATTGCTTTTTTTTCATCAATACTACCTTCAATAAAAACTTTACCGATCGCGGTTAGGTAAACATCCCCTTCCTGGAGGTCAACGAGTTTCATCATTTTAGCGGCTTCAACAATGGGAAATATATCATCTAATTCCAGCAATAATTCCTGGGCTAATCGATATAAATCTCCCTGTCGGTCTTCGAGGAGTTCTAAAAAACCTGCGATCGCCCCAATTCTAACCGCAGGAAAAGATTGGGATTTTTCTTTAGTAGGAATTTCGGCAAAAAAGGCGTGGGCGGAGGAGAGAAATCCGCTTGATCAGGGTTAGTAATAATGCGATAAACCTGATCCACTAGGGCTTCAAATTCAGGACTTTTTCGTTCTCGATAATGGGGCAGTTTCACCGGTAAATCCGCTCGAATACGACCAGGATTGCGACCTAAAATAATAATGCGATCGGCTAACATAACCGCTTCTTCAATACCATGAGTGACAATCAAAATCGTTTTAGTCGGAATCCGTTTTTCTAGCCATAAATCTAATAATTCAATCCGCAGGTTTTCGGCAGTTAATACATCCAAGGCAGAAAAAGGTTCATCCATACAGAGAAGTTCAGGTTCAACGGCTAAAGCCCTGGCAAATCCGACTCGTTGCCGCATTCCCCCTGATAACTCCTTGGGATAGGCATTTTCAAACCCATCTAAACCGATGACATCGATCATGTGGAGGGCCTTTTCTTGCCGAGAAGCAAATGGTTCTCCCTTGGCTTTTAACCCTAGTTCTACATTCTCAAAAACCGTTAGCCAGGGATAAAGGGCGAAATTTTGAAAAATAATGGCTACCCCAGGATTTAATCCCACAAGGGGGCGATTATGATAAAAAACTTGCCCCGTACTGGGAGAAATTAATCCTGCGATTATCCGCATTAGAGTGGATTTTCCTGAGCCTGATGGCCCCAACAAGGCGATAATTTCTCCGATTTGCAACTCTAAATTAATTGATTCCAAAATAGAGATCGTTTGTCCATTGGGTTGGAGATAAAATTTATTAATATTTTGCAAGTGAATGAGGCTGTCTTTCATGATAAAAACTCGCATCAAAAAATCGGTTAGTAAGGTTTATGATCAAACGCCAAAAATTGCCTATTATTAAAAAGCAACTCTTAATTTACACTTTTTTCCCTCGCTGGATCGCCCGATCATGACTGGACAAGAACTACGGCAACTTCTATTAGACAAGTGGGGACGCTCCTATGATATCCAGTTACGGCGTATCAAAGGACAAATATTTGTTCAAGTTATGTGGAAATATTTGGAACAGGCTTCCTTTCCTCTCTCTGAATCGGAATACCTTGCCCATCTCAACGCGATCGCCGATTATCTACAAGCCTGGGGAGGCGTGTCCCAGGTCAAAAATTATCTAGAAAAAACCCGTGACCATCCCCGACTCGGCAAAGCGGTCAGTATTCCCCTAGATTTGGGAGAGCGAGCTTCAGAATGGATTTTAGAGTAAATCGTCTAGAGAGCGATTAAAAGATTGAAATATCAAGCTAATTAAGATTTTGTTTGCATAGAGAATCTTTTTTCCTGTAAGATCGGTAAAATGACACTCTATACAGTTGCTCTGATAAAGGAAAAGCTATTTTTAGATTTTTATTTAGGAACAATTAAAGAATTACCCAGTCGGGTGATGGCCAGAGAGCTTTTTGAATCTAAAATTTATTTCTGAAATTGACTATTTTCTTCAACGCGGGAAGGCGCAAGCACAATGACTAAGATTCGCGTTGTCCTGATAGAGGATGACGATTTGGTCTGTATTGGTTTAAAAAATGCTTTAGAAAACCTACCAGATATTGATTGGTTAGGGGAAGCTAACACGGGAGAGGAGGGTTTTCAGTTATTAGAGACGACCCACCCCGATGTGGCCATTATGGATATTGGTTTGCCTGATGTGGATGGTATTGAGCTAACAAAACGCATCAAAGCTTCACCGAACCTTCAAACCACTAAAATTCTTATTCTTACCCTGCAAAATGAAGAAACGTCGGTTTTAGAAGCCTTTCAGGCAGGGGCGAATTCCTATTGTATGAAAAATATCCGACCCGATTTACTCCTAGAGGCAATTAGGGCAACCCAGGCGGGGCAAGCTTGGATTGATCCTGCGATCGCAAGAATTGTTTTAGCCTATGCCAAACGGGCCGAAAAACCAGATACCAAAAATCCAACGGAAAAAGTTTCCAGTTCTTTAACTGATCGCGAATTAGAAGTCCTTCAATTAATTGTTAATGGTAACAGTAATGCCGATATTGCCGAAAAGCTGTATATTACCGTCGGAACGGTAAAAACCCATGTCCGCAATATTTTAACTAAACTCAGTGCGGAGGATCGTACCCAGGCGGCGGTTCATGCCTTGCGATCGGGTTTAGTAGGATGATAGTTTAGGTTGATCAAAATAGGATTTCATTATTATAAAATAACCATCAAAAACAATGTTTAAGCAACTAATTGAAGAACAAAGAAAACATTTTGCTACAGGAAAAACTAAATCTCTAGATTACCGATTAGAGCAATTAAACCGATTAAAACAAGCCATTCTTGAGCAAGAAAGTTCTATTGTTAAAGCCCTTCATCAGGATCTCAGAAAACCCGAATTAGATAGCTATCTCACGGAAATTCGAGTCAGCATCCAAGAGATTAATTATGCCCTCAAACATCTCAAAAAATGGGCTAAACCCCGACGAGTCAAAACGAATCCAGAAGCCTTTCCGTCTGTCGCTCAAATCTATCCCGACCCCCTGGGAGTGGTACTGATTATTAGTCCTTGGAATTATCCTTTTGCCTTGGCGATCTCTCCTCTTATCGGCGCGATCGCGGCAGGAAATTGTGCGGTGATTAAACCCTCAGAAAGTACCCCTACCGTTTCCCAACTGATTGCAACCCTTATTCAGCAAACTTTTTCAAATACCGAAATTACCGTAATTGAAGGAGATGCCACCGTTAGCCAACAGTTATTAGCAGAAAAATTTGATCATATTTTCTTTACAGGCGGTACTAAAATTGGTCAATTAGTGATGGAAGCGGCGGCCAAAAATTTAACCCCTGTTACTTTAGAATTAGGTGGAAAAAGTCCCTGCATTGTGGATACAGAAATTGACCTAGAAGAAACGGCTAAACGGATTGCTTGGGGGAAATTTTTCAATGCAGGACAAACCTGTATTGCGCCCGATTATTTGTTAGTGGAAAAATCGATTAAAGAAGCTTTAATAACTAAACTTCAATCGTGTATTGTCAATTTTTATGGAGAAAATCCCCAAACCAGTCCTGATTATTGTCGGATTGTGAATAAGCGTCAGTTTAATCGCTTAAAAGCCTTACTCAAAGAGGGTGATATTTTAGTCGGTGGTCAAACGGATCTCGCCGAAAAATATATCGCGCCGACCCTGATGACGAACGTTTCCCTAGAATCGGAATTAATGCAAGAAGAAATTTTTGGCCGATTTTACCCATTTTAGATTACTCTAACTTAGAAGACGCGATCGCTTTTATCAATCAACGCCCTAAGCCTTTGGCATTATATTTATTTTCTAATAACAAATCTAAACAAGAACAAATACTAGAAGCGACTTCTTCAGGGGGGGTTTGTATTAATGATACTATTTTTCAGGTAGGAGTTATTGATTTACCCTTTGGCGGCGTGGGGCCGAGTGGCATGGGAGCCTATCACGGAAAAGCCAGTTTTGATAGCTTTTCTCACTATAAAAGTGTCCTGAAAAAATCCTTTCGTTTTGAGTTGAATGTCCGTTATCCTCCCTATGGTAATAAACTGAATTGGATTAAACGGTTGCCGGGTTAAATCAATCAAAATATTATCTGACTAGCATCACTAAAATAGGTTGATCTATTTCAATAATTTGTTCGCCTTGGGGTAAACAAGCTAGGCAATTTGTTTGAGCTAAGTTGATTAAATTACCCGAACTATGACTCCCAGAAGCCCCTTGAAATTGAGCATTTCCCTGGTCATCCCAGTGTACTTTTCCCCACAAATAGGTTTCTCTTTTGCTATCAGGTTTTAGAGGATTTTTCGTTCGTGCTTTAATAAAATTAGGTCGCCAGGGATGGGCTAAACCCGATAATTTTTTCAAAGCAGGTTGCACAAAACGCCAACAACTCACTAACGCGGAAACGGGATTACCAGGAATGCCGAAATAAATACAGCCATTGGCAAACTTCGCCACCGTCAAGGGTTTGCCTGGTTTAATGGCCACATTTTGAATCAGGATCTCTCGCCCAATTCCTTCAATAATTCTTCAACATAATCATAATCACCAACGGAAACGCCTCCCGTTGAAAGTACCAAGTCGGCTTTGTTAATTGCCTGGCTCATGGTTTCCCGTAGGCGATCGCGATCATCGGTAACAATCCCCAAATTAAGGGAAGTTGCGCCTTGTCCTTGGAGGAATGACGTTAAAGCAAACTGGTTAGAATCAATAATTTGCCCAGGTTTAGGGTTTTATCGGGGGAAATCAATTCATCTCCCGTCGAAAAAATGGCAACCAGGGGACGACGATAAACTGTAACCTCGTTTTTTTGAGCAGTGGCCAAAATAGCCATTTCAGGCTCTTTAATCATCGTTCCCTTGGCGAGTAGAATCTTTCCCGCTTCGGCATATTCTCCTTTTTTACGGACAAACATTTGGTGATTTGAGGGAGCAATTAAAATTGAAACGCGATCGCCTTGGCTTGTGGTGTTTTCCTGCATCACAATTGTATCGGCTCCTGTTGGCAACATTGCCCCTGTGAAAATTCGAGCCGCTTGTTGCGATCGCAAGGTCAATTGGGGTTTACGACCTGCGGGAATTTCTTCAATCACATTTAAAACAACGGGTTGATTGGGTGTTGCTCCCTTTACATCTTCAAATTTCACTGCATAACCATCCATTGCTGAATTATCCCAATAGGGAAAATCTAAATGACTGCTAACCGATTCGGCTAAAATTCGATTAAAAACGTTTTCCAATGAGCAAATTTCCGTTTGATTGAGGGGAGAAATAATATCTAAAATCAGAGATTCAGCTTGATTAACAGTCAGCATGGATTTTGCTTGTTTAATTTGAACGGTTGTTTTTTCTATCATATAGAAACTTCAGCTATTTTTCTTCTTTCTTTAAAAAACGCGATCGTAATTAGCCTAAAGCTTAAAACACACATAATTGCAAAAAATATACTTTTCAAGAATGTGATCGCTTTTCCCGCAGAGTCAGTTTAATCTTGATTTTGCGATTAAGTCAAAAGATATTATAAGTATTCTAATATCAATAAAATCCTTTGAGTTTATAACGAGATGAGATTCTTATGCAAATTTGCTGAATAAAAATAGATAATTGAGAAAAGTTGACTCGTAAATGCTACGCAGATGTTGATCTATAGCTCGATGTGGTTTCTAACTCAAGCCCTAGCTCTAGCTGTTGTAACTGTATTGTACCTTCTCTCTGTTTATTGACACTGGGTAGGGTAAATATTGTGTTATGTTTATCGTAGCTCTTTTTTTCGATTAGTTTAGCAAAGATAAGCCAAGATATAACTCTACTTCTATAATCTCCTAATGTTTTAGGTTTCAATTTCTTATCGGAATATATATTTTCAATAATTTCATCAAGTCCCCATTGATTCAAAAGCTTGCCAGAGTTTAAATGTTCATGAACAGATTGAACTAATGGATGTTCTTTGAGAACCGAATTTAAATATTGTGAAATTTCACCATTTCCTGTATCTAGAAGATGTTTTCCAACTGTAATTCTGTTGTTATAAGTGTCTATCATCCCAAGATGTTGTAGATCCCAGAGAATACTTTCTGCTGTTACATTAAGATCCTTTAAACCCAGAAATAAAATCTTGTTTTGCCATGCCGTTATATCCTTTATTTTTTAAGCGATTAAAAGCGGCAAGTACTGGTTCAACCCTATTTCTTATCCGATATTTAAACAGAGAATTTTCCTCAATATTGGAGAATAAAGATAATTGTATGCAAGAATTTATTCTTAATATGCCTTTTTTTTCTAAATCACACCTATTTATTAAGCTTTCTATACTTCAAATAAATGGAAACTTTTCACCGTGTTTCTCATTATATTTTTTAGGTAAAATCTGTACATAGCTGGAAGGTAAAATCAGTTCTTTATATCTTGAAGATTGTTCTGTGACAAGAGCATCAAAACCATGTTCATAGAAAGATATTAACTCGATTGCTTTTTCAATGTCATTATGCTGACGAATAGGAGAAAAAACGCAACCTGAATTACGATTGTCACAGATTTTAAAAAGGAATTTTAGTCGAGTAGCTACTTTTTCAGCGTTTTCTTGAGAAAATATACTTAAAATATCGTTGATTTTATTAAAACCTTGTATCGTAAGAGAAGCTTCTATTATGTCTTTATTTTTGTTTATCAGCGTCCATAAACTCTCAACTTTCTCAGATAAACTCTTAGTTTTCTCAGATAAATTATTATCTTTCTCAGATAAATCATTATCAGGATAAGAACGATTTAGAATATATTCTAAAATATGATCTGCATCGACTAAAATTTTCATCAATTTTACTCTCCTAATTATTATGGATGACAATCAGAGTTCATTTTTTTTGCAACCACTTCAACCCTTTCAAAACCCATTATTTGACGTGGATCTTGATTTTCTAGTGATTCTTCTGTATCAGCATCGTTTACGTTAGCAAAAATTGTCTCTGAAACATCCATCATTAAATTAGCAACAGCCTCCAGATAATCGTTCAACTCCATTTGATGAGCTTGGGCAAATAAATCTAACGTTTCTATCTTCGTTCCTTCCCCTTTTTCAATACGGCTTACCTGTCTTTCTGATAAACCAATAATATCAGATTGTTTCAGCTTAGATTGTTTCCGTAAAGTCGCGATCGCCTGACCGAATGACCGATCATGGGTCAGCTTATAGGCATCAAATTTATTCTTAACATTGGGATTGATCGCACAACGTAAGGCATCCAAATCCAAATGAATATCCTGTTTTCGGCCAGTGTAAATAACTTCCTTCTTCAGAAATAGTAAAATCACCCCGCTCGTCAATGGGAATTAATTTTAAACAAGGCAAATCAGAAAAAGCAATCTCTAATTTTTCCATCGCACAACTAAAAACCAATAGGCGATCGCCCATTACCGTCGCATTCGCAATGAGTTGATCCTGCGCCCCCCAAGACCAGGCATTAATCACCCGTTGAGGAAGTTCAGTCGGTTGAGGTTGTCCGTCTTGATAAATTTCTTCAATACTTTTTATCACGATTTTTTTGCAAAATTTTATATCATTTTTAATTAATTTGGTGCTTTCTGCCAACCATTATTGATGGCTTCTGATTCTGTACAAAACCATTTTTCTCCACTTTGTGGATCAATCACTGTTGACTCATAATCTTCCATACCTGGGATGTGGTAAAGTTTCCTTCCTGTATTCTGGGATATGTTACCTTTAACATTACAGTTTGGTTTTATGATAGATGGAATAAGAGAACGAGAACGACTACGACTCCATTCGCTTCCCCAAAAGGCACTTGCAGCCAATCCAATCAGGGCGACAATGCCGAATACATTTTTAAATATTGTTTTAATTGGTTTACTTTTTATTGATTTCTGTTGAAAAGAAACTGTTCGAGGATTAACACCTTGAATTGATGCTTGAGCCGCACGTGACTTTCCGTTTTTCTCAGTAACTAACTCATATATAATCGTATCTCCGACTTTGGGGCGGCGACTTGCATTTTTTAACGAGCTGATATGCAAGAAAATTTCTTGATTTCCATCATTTGGCCGAATAAATCCATAACCTTTATCATCTTGCCATTTTATTAGTTTTCCTTGGCCCTCGAATAATTCCCATAAAATAACCTTACAATGATTCTTTTGTGATAGGAGCGATCCCAGCAGTATCTAGAAAACTAACCAACACGGAAAAGTGATCGCTGATATTTTGCGGGAGTTCAGTAAGTTAATTTTTTTCGTCTTGAAAAAAATCTTCGATGATTTTGAGCATAATTTTTTTTCGCCAAACTTTATGCCATTGTAATTTATCATTGATGAGAAAGCAATAGGTTAATCAATAACGTGATCGCATCCTGTAAAAAATCCACAAAAAAAGAGTGGCTTATAAAAACCACCCTTATTAAATATTAATTAGCTAAAAAATTAAGCTAAAGCCGCCATTCTGACTTCATTACTGGTAAGAATTTCTTGCAACTCATCAGAATCAACCGTTTCCTTTTCCACTAACATTTCCGCTAACTTATCCAGAATAATGCGGTTGTTGAGTAGAACTTCCTTTGCCCGTTGATAAGCCTGATCCACCAACTGACGAACCTCTTCATCAATCGTTGCCGCCGTATCATCGGAAAAATCACGGTCAGACGCAATATCTCGTCCCATGAAAACACCGCCGCCTTGACGACCCAACGCCACAGGCCCCAGGCGATCGCTCATACCAAACCGAGTAATCATCTGACGAGCAACCCGCGCAACCTGTTGAAGATCATTAGAAGCTCCAGTGGTGACTTCTTCCTCACCAAAGATAATTTCTTCAGCAATCCGACCACCGAGGGCAACCGCCATTTGATTTTGTAGATAGGAACGCGAATATAAACCCGATTCCATACGGTCTTCACTAGGCGTAAACCAAGTCAAACCACCCGCACGGCCACGGGGAATAATACTGATTTTTTGGACAGGATCATAATCGGGCATCAACGCACCCACAAGAGCATGACCCGCTTCATGGTAAGCCACCAAGGTTTTGCGTTTTTCGCTCATCACCCGATTCTTTTTCTCTGGCCCGCTAGGACGCGATCGATCGCATCATTCACTTCATCCATTGAAATTTCGGTCAAATTGCGACGGGCCGCCAAAATAGCTGATTCATTAAGGAGATTCGATAAATCTGCCCCCGTAAAACCAGGAGTCCGACGAGCAATTTTATCGAGATCCACATCTTTCGATAAGGTCTTGCCACGCGCATGGACATTGAGAATTTCCTTACGTCCCGCATAATCAGGGCGATCGACCACGACTTGACGATCAAAACGACCTGGACGCATCAAGGCAGAATCCAAAACATCAGGACGGTTCGTTGCCGCAATAATGATGATTCCCGTATTTCCTTCAAAACCATCCATTTCTGTTAAGAGTTGGTTTAAAGTTTGTTCCCGCTCATCATTACCACCCCCTAAACCCGCACCCCGTTGACGACCAACCGCATCAATCTCATCAATAAAGACGATGCAAGGCGCACTAGCTTTGGCTTGTTCAAACAGGTCACGAACGCGGGATGCACCGACCCCAACGAACATTTCCACAAATTCCGAACCTGAAATGCTGAAGAAAGGAACACCCGCTTCACCTGCAACCGCTTTAGCTAAGAGGGTTTTACCTGTTCCAGGAGGGCCGACTAACAAAACCCCTTTAGGAATCTTGGCTCCGATCGCCGTGAATCGGTCTGCATTTTTCAGGAAGTCTACCACTTCAGTCAGTTCTAACTTCGCCTGTTCAATACCCGCCACATCACCAAAGGTCACTTGGGTCTGGGGTTCCATCTGTACCCTGGCCTTAGATTTCCCAAAATTCATTGCCTGGGAGCCTGGCCCACTCTGAGCGCGACGTAATAACAAAAATAATCCAACCAATAACAAAATTGGTAAGAAAAGGCTGCTGGCAACCCGTAACCAGAAACTATCATCGGTTTGGGGCTGAACGGCGATATCTACGCCATTTTTTGTCAAAATATTAATTAAATCTGGATCATTGGGAAGATTGACCAGAAAAGGCTGTCCTCCTGATGGGTTAGGAACCTGGGCCTGGGTACGATCCGCACTGAGATTAACCCGATCAATTTTGTTGCCTTCGACTTGATGAATGAAATCACTGTAGGTCAAAACTTCTCTGCTCTGGGGTTGTCTATCTAAAAAAGCGGACGCTAGGGCTAAAACGACAATTAAGAGGAGCGCATAAAGGCCAGCATTACGCCATTTTTTATTATTTTTGTTCACGCGGTACATCTCCGAGGGTTGATAAAGATAGGATCGTTATTGTAAAAATTTGACAGGATCGGGAAAATCCATTAGTGCTTGTTAACTTATGTTAACCTTTCTCAGAAAGAATTGACAAAGAATTAATCCGCATAGGTCGAATTAACGAACAACTTAGATTAACGGTCTGGCTTGGACTTGGGGAAAGTCAGTCGCCAAACGAAACATCTAGTCCCAAAAATTAGTCTATGGGCATTGGGGTAAACTCCACTCTAGAATAAAACCTGGCATAATTCAGAGGAGATCACTGGTTGGATATGAGAAATTTTGTCACTGTTATCGCGTTGATGGTTTCAACGACAGGGATCTTTGTCTCTCTCGCACGAGAAGAGTTGAGATGTAAGTTCGGTCTATCTTCGGAGGCTTGTCAACCATCGGTGGAAAACTTGAAAAAATCACCCAAAAATCCTGCTAATTATTCAGATTTTACCAAACCTCTCTCAGAAGTCTTGAATGATAAGCCAGAATCGATAAAACAAGGCTCCTTAGAAAAATCTAGCTCCCAGACCATCACTTCCCCCACTCCAGACAACACGAGGACTGAAGCCGATCCAGACAGCAAGGCGACTAAGATTTTAAAACCAGATCCAGAAAGTACTGATAAATCTATTATCCCTTCTACTGAGCCTGGGACATCCAGCCCGGAAAACTCGTCTCCTAATTCTACGAGTCCTGAGTTGAGCTATCCTCAGCACGAAAGCAATCAAATGGCTAACGATGATTCTGCCGCCAGTGCGAATGATTCTCCCCCCGTCGAAAATAGTAATGACAATCCTAGTCAACCGATTCCCGTCATTCCGCCCCCTCAAACCAATTAATCTTAAAATTGTGTGCATTTGCATTTTTGTTTAATTGGATACTACACATAACAAGTTTTTATAGGGATAACCCAACTTCTAAGACGATTTTTCTCTATCAATCGACTTCAGCTTGGGTATTTTTCCATATCTAACCTTTTTAGCTCTGATGATTTTAATTTATCGGACACATCATCTTAAGTTTATTCACAAAAAATTCACAGAAATGTTGTATCAGTAGTCTATGTTCACAAAAAAGATTATGTTGTTGTTTGCATTCACAAAAATTTCACAAAAATACTGTAATAGTAACCTATGCAAATAAGAATATTATAAATAAAATTTAAAATACGGGATAATCGTCGTCCCTTGTCTTATTTTCAGTGTAAAACCGAGAAAATAAGCGATCACATGACCACCTATTCAACAACACCCAATGGCAAATCAAAAGCAATTTTCTAGTAATTAGACAGCCATAAAAAATTCTCAAAATATAGACTCTTCAGTCTTTATTGACGATAAATTTTTATAATAGACAATATATTACTATAGCAAGATGGCAACTTGACGATAGAGAAAATTAGTGTAGGGTAGATTCACCCCTAACTCTCCGAAAGATAAAAGTATGAGATACATTGTCTTAATAAAAATTTTAGTGCGATCACTTTAAGAGTTCATTTATCAAAAAATTATGATAGAAACTTCCTCCAACGGCATCAATCCCAATCAAAAACCCCTAGTACAGCATCTACTGCTTCAGCAACCTCCCCAATTTAAGGAGGAGCAGGAGGAAGAAGAAGAGATAGATCTTAAGGAAATTACTCAGATTGTTCGTCGTCGCGGGTGGTGGATGTTAGCCGTTGGCAGTGTCGTTAGCGGACTGGTTGGCTGGTATTTGTTCAAACAACCACCAGTTTATAAAGAGTCTTTTCAGCTATTGATTCCGCCCCCTAATGCTGATTCATTGTCGAATCCCTTGCTAGGACAGATTGCTAGCCTGAGTGGGGAGAGGGCCGATGAATCCTACTATGCCACTCAACTCGACTTATTAGTCAGTAATAAATTGCTGACTCCAGTTGTAGAGAAGCTTCAGCAACAGAAACAATTTTTCAAGGACGAGGAGCAAAGACAAAATTTTAAAATAGAGGACTTTCTTCGGCAGTTGAAGATCAGTAGAGGAAAGGACACTCAAGTTGTCGAAATTAGTTATCAAGCCGATTCTCCGGAGGAAGTGAAATTTGTTTTAAGTCGGTTGGCATCTGCTTATTTGAAATACACAATTCAAGAAAAAACTCGCCAATCAAAGCAAAAACTTTTTTTCCTAGACGAACAAATTCCTATTATTAAGCAGCGTATTTTACTATTACAAAAAAAATTAGAAAAATTCCGTCTCAAAAATGATTTTATCGATCCCACAAATCAGTGCGAAGTTA
>CAWEDJ010000011.1:0-61629 GCA_963807635.1 uncultured cyanobacterium | reverse complement strand
CCGAGCAATTGCGCGGGTTGGTGAAAAAGTCGCAAGGATCCGCGGTGGAGATCCGGCAAATCAACGATCCGGATGCCGGCGTCGTCGATCGTTGCGAGTCCTGCCACGCCGGAATTCGCGAACCGGTGGTGATTACCCCCAAAGATATGGGTGGGAAAGAAGTATTCGCGAGCCACCCCGACCCCGAATTGCTGCGGCTCCACGATCCGGAGAAGTTCGGCTGTTCCCCCTGCCACGGCGGCAACGGCATGGAGGTGGAAAGCGTGGAGAAGGCGCACGGCAATTACGAACACTGGCTGTGGCCGCTCCACCCCCGTGGAAAATGTCCAGGCCGGTTGCCAGCAATGCCACGCCATGGACATGGTGGTGGATCACGCCCCGGTGCTGAGTTACGGGAAAGAACTCTTTCAGTATCGCGGCTGCATGGGCTGCCACCGCTTTCAGAATTACGATCCTGAGCCGGAAGAGGTGTCTGGCCGTGCAGCAGCAGGTTTTACTGCTGGAAACCCAACGCCACGACGCGGGAGCGCAATATCCAGCGCGACATCCAGATGGGCGACCGGCGCCGATAATGACACGGCCCGGATGTATTACACCCTGGCGGACAAGCTGCGCGTCTCCATCAGTGACATCGACGGCCGCCTGGAGCAACTCGACCGGCGCTCCAAAGATTTGCTGCGCGACATGAAGAAAGGTGGGACCGGACTTGAAAGAAGTGCGCGTGAAGATCCATCCCGATTGGGTCCCGGTGTGGATTTCCGATCCTCACGCCTGGCGGCCCGGCGCGGGCATACAGGCTTCCGCCTGCTAAAGCACTGACTTGATTGAGGGTTCCCGTTTTCACCGTCAAGCCTGGGGGCATATTGCGCCACTTTAGAGTTCCATCGCGATCGCGTCCCATCACAGGAAACAGATCGGAAAGATTCAAGGTTGTGGATTTTAACTTTTCTTGTAATGCCATAAACATCAACGTCACCGCACGGGGAGAAATGCGATTTTCTACCGCTAATCCCGATCCATTTTTTAACTGAATTTCTCCTGGGGGAATCTTGGCTAATTGGGAAACCCTCTCGACAACCACCGCCGCGCCGCCAATTTCTTCAGCCAACATTTCCGCCATGTCATTATTACTATAAATATTCATCTGCTTTAACAGCGAACTGAGGGGCAAAGATTGATGACGTAATAATAATTGGGCATCGGTCGGAATCAGGTTTTGGGACTGGATAGAGCCTTCAATTTCCACAGTGGGAAGAGGTGTTTCTTTTGGTAATTCTGCGTAGGCTTTTTTAATTAAACCAGACCATTTGGGAGAATTAACCGCTTGTTTAAATAAAGCACCACTTATCTCAGGTTTATTTTTAAAATTCATGGCAAAATTATCCGTGAGAATTAAATCCCCCGTAACTTGCTTAATTCCTAATTGATTTAAGGCATTCCCCAACGCGATCGCCTCTTCCCAAACAAACAACGGATCGCCTCCGCCCTCTATCAATAAATTTCCTTGCAGAACGCCATTGGTCACTGTCCCGATCGCATAAATCCGAGTTTCAAAACGGTGATTCAGATCCCATTTGTCAATCGAAGCCAGGGTTGTGGCAACTTTCGTCAAAGAAGCCGCCGAAACGGGCGTATCCTGATTATTTTCGACTAAATAGGCCCACTCCGACTGCATCCAGATTCCCTGGCGATCGCGATCGTAACCCTTAGCCGCTAGGGTTTTGAGATAGTCCTGAAAAATCTCCGTCACCACAGGATCAGTTTGGGTTGGTACATCGAAAATTTTCGCCTGCTCCCAGGACACTACTGGTAAAGGTTCTAGCGTCTGGGCATTTCCTCCCCACAACTGGGCTAAAAGTCCAATAAATGCCAAATTCATGCCATTAACCATTATTGTCTTTTCCTACCATAAACCAATCGTATTTTAAGCATTTTTTTCGCTTTTGGGCAGATCAACGGCTTGCTTCTTCCTAAACAGGACTATTCGGTTTCTACCTTGGTTGCCGAGACTGTTTCTTCTGGTTCTAGTTGGGCCTGCATTTTGACCGTCTCTTCAATGCTCTGAGCTTCTCGTTTAAATTCAGACTCAAATTCCTTAGAGGCTTCCTGAAATCCCTTGAGGGTTTTTCCTAAACTACGACCAATTTCAGGTAATTTTTTCGGCCAAAGACCAAAAGCGCAATGATCACAATTAAACCCATTTCAGGTAAACCAATGCCAAAAACGTTCATAATATCTCCTTCTTGCGGAATAAAAAAAGAAAAGATCCCAGCAAAACCAGGATCTGGATTGCCATGCTAATAATAGACGGCCAATCTGGAAATGGAAAAAATTAAAGAATTAACCTTTCCAGCCCACCGTAAACCCTTCTAAAACGAGGGAAGAGTTATAGATTTGCAGAATGATCAGCAAAAACACGAAAAACAGTAACATAAATACGCCCATAACAGGTGTAGTTCCCCAACCAGGGACAACTTTACCGTATTCCGAATTCAAAGGTCTGAGGATATCTCCAACCGAGTACGCTGTGCCATAGATTACCCGCAATATGTGTAAATTAAATTTTGCAATATTCTGTAATAATATAGGAAAATAGGCATCACAATCAAGATAACTTTTATGGAACCTGCAGCAGTTGTTGGCATTACCTTTGCGTCGATCCTCATCGGAATCACTGGATTCGCCATTTATACGTCTTTTGGCCCGCCTTCAGCGAGTTTGGATGATCCCTTTGATGATCATGAAGATTAGGGTGATCTTGGTTAGCCGTCGGTAAGGACGTTACGACTTTCTATTTTCGTGACAGAACCTCGCTTCTTCACAATGTTCCTACGGGATATTTTCAATCACACCTTCTGCTTGATGAGCGATCGCCCTTAATTGATCGAGAGTTTCAGGAGTCGGCGATCGCCATAGTCCCCGTTGATTAGCTTCTAATAATCGCTCTGCCATATCTCGTAATGCCCAGGGATTTTTTGACTGAATAAAATTTTGAACTTTTTCATCTAATAAATAGGCTTTGGTGACTCCTTCATAGATAAAATCTTCCACACAATTAGCGGTTGCATCGTAGGCAAATAAATAATCAATGGTTGCGGCCATTTCAAAGGCTCCTTTATAACCATGTCTCATGACCCCTTCGATCCACTTGGGATTAATCACCCGTGATCGATAAACTTTGTTAATTTCTTCTGTTAATAACTTAACTTTTGGATTTTCAGGAACCGCATTATCCCCAAAATAGAGTTCGGGATTTTTACCTGTCAAATCCCGTACTGCCACACTTAATCCTCCCTGAAATTGATAATAATCATCGGAATCTAAGAGATCATGTTCGCGGTTATCTTGATTATGTAAGACGACATCTAATTGTTTTAATCTTTCTTTGAACGCCTCTGGAGCACCGTGTCCAACTCCGTTTTGATCGTAGGCATAGCAACTCCAATTAATATAAGCAGTCGCTAGAGCTTGATCTGTTTGCCAATTTTGAGATTCAATTAATCCCTGCAAACCTGCTCCATAGGCTCCTGGTTTTGATCCAAAAATTCGATAAGTAGATTGTATTTCAGCTTGCTCTAACGATAAACCTTGTTCTTGTAAAAACATACTTTCGGATTGAACTTTAGCCGCTAGAGGATTCATGTCTGCGGATTCTTCTAACAGAGAAACGGCTTTAATGGCACTATTTAATAACTGGATTAAATTGGGAAAACTATCTCGAAAAAATCCTGAGATCCTAACCGTAACATCGATTCTGGGTCTGCCCAAAGCTCCCAGCGATAAAATCTCGAAATCCACCACTCGCCGAGAAGCCCCATCCCAAACAGGTCGAACCCCTAATAACGCTAAAACTTGCGCCAGATCATCGCCGCCTGTCCGCATGGTGGAAGTTCCCCAAATGGAAATCGCCAAAGTTTTAGGATATTCGCCGTGATCCTGGGTATAGCGTTCTACCAAGACCTCTGCCGCCTTTCTTCCCACATCCCAGGCGGTTTCGGTGGGAATTGCACGAATATCAACGGAATAAAAATTGCGTCCCGTCGGTAAAACTTCTGGTCGTCCTCTGGTGGGTGCGCCTGATGGCCCACTGGGAATATATTGACCGTTAAGACCTTTGAGTAAGTTCGTGATTTCCTGGGAAGTTTGCTCAAGGGACGGCAAAAGATGAGTTTGTATCCAGTGTAGAATTTTTGTCGTTTCGGGTAAGTTATCAGGAAATTCAGATTGATTAATTAAATTTTCTATTAATAATAAGCCATAGTCTCCTAGGATTTCAATAACATCTCCAATAATGCGAATATTTTTTAATTTATCACTAAAAGATTGGGGGAAATCTAAAAAGTTGATCCTATCAAAATAATTAAAAAGTTCATTCAACGGTGTCATTAAAGGATTAATCTCTAGGTTTAAATCCTGGGCTAATGCCTGGGTGAATCCTAAGCGATTAAAACTCGGAGAACGGGCGATCGCGAGAATCAAGTTATTTAATAAAGTATCTTGAGGACATTCTCCAAAAATATGTAATCCATCTCGAATTTGTGCTTCCTTTAATTCACATAGATAACCATCAGCTACATTCAGAAATTGAGCAATACTATCTTTATCGGAGGGATTAATGCCTAAGTCTTGATGAAGTTGGGTTTCGGTGATTAATTCCGTCAGGCGATCGCCGATTATTTTTAAACGAGTCGGATCTAGGGATTGGACTTCATAATATTCATCAATCAAGTTTTCTAATTGGTGTAAATCCCCATAGAGTCCTGCACGGGTGAGGGGTGGGGTTAAGTGGTCTAAAATAACCGTATGGGAACGACGTTTAGCTTGGGAACCTTCCCCTGGATCATTGACAATAAAGGGATAAAAATTAGGAATCGCATTAAGGGCAATTTCGGGATAACATTCTTTAGATAAAGCTAAACTTTTTCCTGGCAACCATTCCAGATTTCCGTGTTTTCCTAAATGAATAATTGCTGAAGTATTAAATTTTTTCCGTAACCAATAATAAAATGCTAAATATTCATTCGTTGGCTCTAAATCAGGAGCATGATAATTAAAACTGGGATCAAAATCGTAACCCCGCGAAGGTTGAATCCCGATAAAAACATTTCCACACTGTATGCCCGAAATAGTAATATTTTTTATATTCTGAGTTTCAAAATACTCCTGCCAGCGATCATTAATGGCAGATTGAGTTTTTATAGGTAAACTTGCAAAATAATCTTGATAATCTTCTAAAGATAAAACCTGATTAATTTGACGAAAATCTTTACTTTCTAGATCATTAGTAACTCCTTGAGTTAATCGCTCAATTAATTCTTCTCCCGTTTTCGGATAATTTTCGAGATAATAACCTTCAGCTTCTAGGGCTTCTAAAATTTTAATACAACTAGCGGGCGTATCTAACCCCACTCCATTGGCTAACCGCCCATCTTTATTAGGATAATTTGCTAGAATAATGGCTATTTTACGATCGCGAATTTCAGTATTAGCAAGCTGAACATAATTAGCCGCTAAATCTGCCACGAATTCAATCCGATCCTGTTGGGGTTGATAGGTAACAACATCGGTTTCAATTTTTTCATTCCAAGTGGCGATCGCCTTAAAAGAAATAGCTCTGGTGATAATTCTGCCATCCACTTCAGGGAGAGCCACATTCATGGCCACATCACGGGGACTTAATCCTGCAAAACTATTTTCCCATTGTTCTACGGTTCCGCCACTTAAAATAACTTGAAAAACAGGAATATCTAAGGTCTTCCATAATTTTAATTCTTCTTCATTCTCTCCTTCTATTTGAATTTTTGCTAAAGAGAAGCTAGTAGTATTTAATAATAATTGAATAGGAGAATCATTGTCAGGTTGAAAATAAGTTAATAAAGCTTCTTGAACTTCCAAGTCACGCACAGAAGAAACAAAAATAGGAACAGGTGTTAAATTTCTGGTCGTCAAAGCTTGACAGAGAGCATCAATCGGCAAAGTATTTCCTGCTAAATAATGGGAGCGATAGAATAAAATACCAACTTTAGATTGTTTATTTTGATTAGCCGTCGTATTTAGCGAAATTGTTGAAAGTCCCCCAGCATTGGGGGATTTAGGGGGCATCACAAAATCAGGCTTATCAAAAAACGATTTCTCTTTTGATTCAGCAACGTTAAAAAATGAATAAACTCCAACTTTAGGAACAGTTTGAGGAGGCAAAAGTTGATAATCAGTTTTCAGACAAGAATTAGTAATATACTGCAAACCATTAATCCAATTCCCAACGCCACCTTCGGTGAAATACTGCCAAACTTGATGAACCGTAGAAAGTGCAACGTTAGAATGACTCATCAGTTCAGGATCGGGGCGATCATCTCCTGGCAAAACAAACAGAGTTATTGATTGGTTTTCGGCTAATTCTTTGAGAATTTCTAATCCATACGACCAATAGGCACGGCGACCCAGCAATCGCAAAATAATCACCTTTGTCTGGGACAATACCTTCTCGGCATAATCGTCAATTGTCAGAGGTTGCTGTAAATTCAATAGGTGAACAGCACGAATCGCGGGAAAATTCTCAGGAAGATCGGCCACTGCCGCCGCTAAACATTGGATATCTGTATCGGCTGCGGTCAAAACAGCGATCGCGCTTAAACTTTGTTCTATAAAAATCACCCCATCACTGTCGGGTGTTCCAGCCGCCTGGAGTTGCTGCCAATCGATGCATCGAAACTCCTTTTCTTTAGAAATGATTAGGATTTATCAAAAACGGGCAAAGATTGTTCATCATAGAGAGGAGAGTACTCGTATTTTTTTTGTCTTACCAAGCTAATGACTCTAACTCCCTCTACCATACCCCTTGAAGCAGCCCTCCAACAACAAATCTGCCAAGAACGCTTGCTGAGTCAGGTCATTGCCCAAATTCGGCAGAGTCTCGAATTGCCCGTTATTTTAGAAACGACCGTCACCGAAGTTAGACAATTTTTGCAGGTTGACCGATTAGTTATTTATCAATTTATCGATACATCTTTTGTTACTATTAATCCCCCCAAAGGAAGAAATAACTACGGTCAAATCACCTACGAATCTAGGATTTCTGATAATATTCCTACTGTACTAGAGCTAACGACTGAAAATGATTGTTTTACGGATATTCCCCAATATCTAGAAAAGTATTTGAACGGTCAAGTCATTGCCATTAATGAAGTCGAAAAAGCCTATTCTTCATCCTATTGTTTAATTAATTTCTTACAGAAATATCAAATTGCGGCAAAACTAATTGCACCGATTTTAGTTCAGGGTAAAGTTTGGGGGTTATTAATTGCCCATCAATGTTTTCGTCCGCGTCAGTGGCAAGAAAATGAAGTCAATTTTTTAAGACAAATTGGAGAACATTTAGCGGTTGCAATTTACCAAGCCCAACTCTATGCTGAAGTCCAACACCAAAAAGATACCTTTGAAAAAAGAGTCATTGAACGTACCCAAGAATTAGGAGACACCTTGCTTGCCTCCCAATCTGCTAGCCGTTTAAGGAGTGAATTTATCGATAATATTAGCCACGAACTCCGCACTCCTCTTACCTGTGTCATTGGTCTATCAGGAACCCTTTTGCATTGGTTTAAGCAAGAAAAGTCTTTACCGATTGAAAAACAACAACTCTACTTGAAGATGATTCAAGAGAGTGGTAAGAAATTAATGGAACTCATTAATGGCATTATTGAATTATCCCAATTAGAATCTGGTAAATCTGCCTTAAATTTTCAAGTTTTTTCTGTTCTCAATCTTGCTCAAAATGTTCTACGAGAATTGGAGCCGATCGCCAACAAAAAAGACGTTGATTTAAAGCTTGATTTTCAGATTAATTCAAATAAGAATAAACTGTATGCCGACCGCGATCGCATCCAGCAAATTTTATTTCATTTATTAGGAAACGGGATTAAATTCATCCCAGAAAAAGGAACTGTTATTCTTCGCATTTGGGAAGAAAATAATCAAATTGTTTTTCAAGTAGAAGATACAGGCGTTGGTATCGCTAAGGATCAGTTTCCTTTTCTTTTTGAAGCTTTTAAACAGGTGGAAAATACTCGTCAACGTACCTACGAAGGAAGTGGTTTAGGATTGGCTTTAACCAAACAATTAGTCGAGTTACACAGTGGTAGAATTCAAGTTGAATCCATCAAAGGAAAAGGCTCTGCGTTTACGATTTTTATTCCTATTCAAAATCCCGATCAACAAAAAAATTACCCCTCTTCTACTTCCCAGGAATCACAACTCCTATTAAATGCGGGGATTGTGGTCTTAGAACGAAATGAAGAAATTGCCACCCTAATTTGTGAATTATTAACGGCGGCAGGATATCAGGTTATTTGGTTAATTGATAGTTCAACGGCCATTAAACAAATTGAGCTTTTGCAACCAGGAATTGTTTTAGTAGATCAAGATTTTGATGATTTTCGTTATCTTGGTAGAACCTTGAAAAATTCTCGTAAAATAAAATCCCTAAAGGTTGTTTTACTGAGTGAAGGAATTTCTTCTGTTCAATGGGAAAATTTTAGAAAAAGCGGAATTGATGATTTTTTAATAAAACCGCTACAACCCGATGTTATTTTACAAAAATTAAGTGCCTTTACTTTCAGCAGTATTCAATTAGAAGAGGAAGACATTAATTCAGACCTACAATCTGAAACTAATCAAAAGATTTGATAGAATAACGGCACTGACTTTTTATCACGAAATTGACAGAATTAGAAAATTCAAGAACAATCCAACCCATTCCCCAATGTATTCTGAGCCATCTCCCGAAAGACGTTTTCCCAAAGTCCCGTTAGATTGACGGGCCTACGCATTTTTATTAGATTTTGTGGTGATTTGGATTTTAAGTTCCTTTAGCGCAGGTTTTTGGCAGGCAATTATTTTCTCGATTTGTTGGTTTGGACTGCGGGTTGTGCTGGTCGAGAAAAATCAGGGACAAAGTTTGGGTAGTTGGGCCTTTGACATGAAGGTAATTGATCTGCGTTTGAGGCGGGTGCCTGGCATTATAGAGCTATCCAAGCGAGAAGGAATTTTAGGGGCGGCTTCACTGTTGGCGATGTGGGGTTTAAATATCAATTTTATGAATGCAATTTCGATGATTCTGTTAATTGCCCCTTTAATCTTTAACTGTGGTCTCGCGATCGGAGATGAGGGCTTTAATCAAGCTTTTCATGATCGTGTAGCAGGAACGGCAATTATTCGAGCAAAACGGGGATTTTCTTTGGACTTAAGATTAAAAAGGTTGTTCTATGATATAAAACGAAAATTAGACAAAAAAAGATAATATCAAATCCACCTTTGGATTAATGGTTTCAGTGATTAAATTTACTTTTTTTGCATAAGCCTTGTAGCCCTAAGAGTCTCCAGACACCCTGTGTAGAGGAGAACTGTGATCAGTATAATAGCTACTCAACAATATCCATAAACTTTTCACTATTTTTACTATTTTCACTGATTGCTAATTGAATACAAAGATTATTTCAAGGTTGATTTTGAACACTACGAAGTGAAATATTGACTAAACAAAAACTTCATGTTAAAATCTTTCCTGAATAATGTTCCTTCATCTATCTGAAGGAAAATATATTCTGAAATTTTTACTTAACTTTTGTCTGAAAAACATAATCATGATCAATCAAAAAATGGCCCTTTTTGGTGCTGCTACTGCCCTTGGGGTGATGGGAGGAGCATTTGTTTCCCCCGCCCAAGCTATAAATTTTTCTGGCACTTTCTCCGATTAGCAAAATGCTGGAGATGTCGTTGTTGGTGACAAAACGTTTACCCTTGATACCTTTTCTAATCAAAGTGATTGGAGAGCTTCAAACATCACCATTAGTGATCTGGGCAGCGGGCAAATAATACTACCACCACGACTGTCTGGAGTAATGGCGTTGGTGGAACAGAGATTGCTAGTTCGCCGTTGATTAGTACTGGTCTTAACTCCTCCACACCTGTTGCGGGACTATCTGAACTATACATCAAGAATCCATCGGTTCTCATCGATGGACCTGATGTTCACCGGATCAGTTCTGTTACCAACGGCATCCAGCAAGTTCCTTGGGAAACCGATGCTCTTAGCGTAATTGGTGTCACCACTCTGTTTGGTTTTGGTGTTTGGAATAAGCGCAAACCCAAAGTCGATCTTTCCAAGTAAAATTGGATGATCAGTCCATCGTTGCTAATGGTTGGTATTATTCCATTCTCATAAGCTCAAGTGTATTTCAATTTCCATGATTTGCGATCGCGCGAGTTATAAAATTTTTAGAATCTCTGATTTTCAGTAAAAGATAAATTCTCTAGAACACGGTGATCAATGAGACTGAAAGTTGTCACTAATTCAGACATCAAAACAGATTAGTCACTATAATATATAGGACACTTATCCCTAAAGAAAATTAAGTTCTTATTCTACTTTAGTCATATAACAAAAACAAATGAAAAAAGGATTTCTAAAAAAGTTACTTTCCCCCGTTGATGATTTATCTTCTTTTTATCTGGGAAAATTGAGTGGAGATATAGCATTCCGCAGTATTAGGATCAGCAATATCATAGGCATAATGCCCGTTATTGGTTACGGAATCTTGTTTGCGTCCTTGGCCGACTTTCTTCACGTTTTATTTCCCCTACAACTCTTCAACCCAGCTTGGGAACTACAAACCATTGGTTCCCTCATTGACCAAAGCTGGGCATTGTTAATCGGAATGGGATTTATTTGTTCTCGCTATTTTACAGAAAACCAGCAGGATACTCGCCTCATCGAATTTCTTCTGCTTAAATTTCTACGCTGGTTCTTTTTGATTCTAGCAATCCTTTACTTATTCTTAGCTCCTCTTGTTGTCCTCAATTCCTTTAGACTGACCACTCAAATTAGACAGCAAGTAGCTCAAGAACGGAACGCTAAAACAAGCCAAATTGATCAAATACAAACTCAAAGCAGTCGCATTACAAACCCCGATCAACTTCGTGCTTTAGCCCAATCTCTCAATATTAATAAAGACGATATTGCCCGTCTTTCAAATGACCAATTACCTGCTAGTATTCAACAACAATTATCCACCGTCAAAGCTCGAATCGAAAAAGAGGCGGCGATCGCACGTCGGAATCAGTTACAGAAACTTTGGCAAAACAGTATCAGAATGATGTTCTCTCAAATCTTGTTAGCGTTTACTTTTATCTTTATTTGGTCTAAATTTGGCCGTCTTGGTAAATTAGACATGACAAAATATGACATTGAAGAGTAAAATAATTATAACGCTTGTCATGCTCGACTATTGAAAATAGTGCAGAAAAATCTTTTAAGTATTAACGATTTTCAATTTATTTCTTAACAACTCAATTGCCGAGGTCATGGGTTGTTTTTCTTCTAGTACTAATATTGACTCTCCCTAAAAAAATGTTAATAAAATCTAATAATCCTGTCCCTACTTCACAAAAAAACTCTTCTTTCAAAGATCAGAATTTTTTATTTCTCGTCATATTAGGCTTGATTTTTGCTATTTATTTAACGGTTTATTGGAGATTCAATAAACAAGATATTAATGAAGTTTTTGTACTGGCAGTAATTTATGCCTGTTTCTTTTTTAAGTTTTATCAAAAACAAAATGAAATTAGTTTCTCCAGTTCTTTTTGGAGCCGATTAACAGGATTAATATTAATTTTCCTCCCTTTATTTAGAGCTAAATTGTTGCTTGCTCTTCTTGCGGAAGAGGGTTATGTTCTCGTTTTACCATACATTTCTTTTTCTTCTTGTCTTATTAGTATCGTCGGTTACGTCATTTTAATTACTGGCTTTAAAGGACTAAAACAATTTCAACAAGAGCTAATATTTCTCTGCGTAGCTTCTGTTGCAATTCGCTCGATAAGAAACTTGTCGTATGGAATTTTAACAGGTCAATCAGACCATAGTATTATAACTGTTATCTCAGCCCAAATCACTACATTTTTTCTTTGGTATTTGGGCTTTAATCCGATAAATGAAGGCTCTATTATTCATGTTAATGGTGGTGCAATTGATGTGTACATGGGCTGTACTGGTTGGGATTTATTTTTTCTATTATCTCAGCTTTCCTTTTGTGTATTATTTCTTTTTCGTTCTTTTTTGAAAAATACTTTTTTACCGTTTTTACTTTCATTCTTGATTAGCTTTACTTTATCTATTATTCGTTTAATAATTATGGCTTTAGTTGTCAAGAATGATACCGCTTTTTATTATTGGCACGAAGGCGATGGTTCAGATTATTTTACTTTTGGTGGTATGATACTTTTCTGGGGAATTATTTTTTTAAAATTACCTAACTCTTTGTCTTTTGATCTCCCCTCCGTTAATTTTCGTACCCGTCCCCATCCTTTTTTACTTACCGTTTCTGTTATTCTCGGTATTATTTTTTTCGAGTTTTAGTTTGTTTTTTTCTCCGATAGCGGGAATCAATACAATCGCTCCCTACAAATTTCCTGATCAAATTTCCTTAGCCAATTGGCAACTAACAGATAGTTCTCCATCTAGTTTGACAGTCAAAAATTTAACCCCTAAAGTTTCTGCTAATCAACAAGAAGAAAATTCTGAAATTGAGGATTTAGGGAGAGTTATCGCAAACCAGATTTACCATTACAAAAATAATAATGATTTACTCAAGGTTAAAGCTCACTATATCGTCAACACATCGGGGGAAGTTAAAGATTATTATAAAAAATTTCAGGAATTGTTGCCGATTGAAAATTATATTAAAAAACAAGGAAAAGATGGCTCCTCTCTTTATTTTATAAATGGTCAACAATCTAGTTTAACGGCTTGTGTAAATTCTCAAGGTAAAACGACTGTTACATCACGGCAATTTATACGTTCTCTTTATATATCTACTTCTAGTAGCCATATGCCTTTATTAAATTGGTTGATGGGTAAAGCGTTACTAAAGGATAAACGTTGTCTTTTGTTAGAAGTTTCTATTGATAGTCGATCGCCTGATCGCGATGCACAGTTAATGACAGCCTGGACTGAACTTGTATCCTATTGGCAAAAGAATTTTTCACCGTTAAGAAATTAGTATTGGAGCAATTTGCTTGAGATTGTTCACCCTATCAAGGCGATCGCCGTTCTTCTCGTTAAGTATCCTCTGGGTCAACTTGATAATCTTGCGGAGATTCTGCCACCTTTAAGGGAATTGGTTTTGTCCTATTCGGCAATAACTCCAATTGGCGAGGCTGGTCGGGCAATTTTTTCACGGCTCCCTTCCGACGTTGGGAAGTGCTTTCTTCACTGGTATCTTCGGCAATCACTTCATAAAGAATCGCTAATTTAGTATTTTCCTTACTTTTACGCAGAATTCTCCCTAATCTCTGCACATATTCCCTGGTTGAACCCGTTCCAGAAAGAATAATCGCAATTTTGACACTGGGAACATCTACCCCTTCATTCAAAACATGGGAAGTCACCAGAGTTCTATAGTCCCCCTGACGAAAACTGGTTAAAATTTCGTGACGTTCTTTCACGGGGGTTTGATGGGTAATGGCGGGAATGAGAAATTCCTGGGAAATGCGATAAACAGTAGCGTTATCGTTGGTAAAAATCAGAATCGGGTCAGGAGAGTGTTCCGCCATTAATTCGGCTAAAACCCGCAATTTACTTTCCGTTCCGAGGGAAATTTCCTTGGCTGTTCGGTGGGCTAACATCGCTCTGCGACCCGCCGCACTTTTGGCACTGGCTTGAATAAATAATTGCCAACCATTGAGACTTCCTAGAGCAATATTTGATTGATTTAAAAAACTATTGCGAGTTTGGATCGCCTTATCGTAACGATCGCGTTCATCCTCGGATAATTTAACCTTAATTTGAATCACTTGATGTTCGGCTAGGGTATTACCCGAAAGGTCTTCAACGGTTTTGTGATAGACCACAGGGCCAATGAGATGATCTAAATCGGCATGACTACCATCACTGCGATCGGGGGTTGCCGTTAAACCCAAACGATAGGGCGCGATCGCATATTCAGCAATCACTCGAAAAAAATCCGTCGGTAAATGATGACATTCATCAAAAACCAATAGGGCGTATTGATTGCCCAACGTTTCTGCATGGATCGCCGCACTGTGATAGGTCGCAATTAAAATCGGAGTGCGATCGCGAGAACCCCCACCGAGTAAACCCACTTCTACCTTGGGAAAAGCGGCAGTAAGCTGGGCATACCATTGGTGCATCAGATCCAGAGTCGGAACCAGAATCAAAGTAGTACGAGGAGTTGACTGCATCGCCAACTGAGCCAAATAGGTTTTTCCCGCCGCCGTCGGTAGAACGACCACCCCCTGACGAGCCGCTTTTTTCCAAGCCGTTAGAGCCTCCGTTTGATGCAAAAAAGGTTCCCGTTGGCTATGGGTCACCAATTCCAAGGGAGAAAACGCCCTCGCTTCATCAAGAAATTCAATCCCTGCCGCCCGAAGATTTTCTACCAAAGATCGATATTGACAGGCAGGAATACGAAATTTTTCCACTCGGTCATCCCAGGTAGCAAACTCCATCCAGACTTTGCCCTTCGGCGGCGGATGCAAGAGTAATGTCCCTCGGTCATATTTTAATTTGGGAAGACGGGACATTTTTATAAATCGTCAAAAATTAATTATCAGTTCATTATCGAGACTTATTCAGCTTTCTTGAGAAGAATTGGACTTTAGGAAAACGCGATAGAGTCCATAGAGAATGATGGCGAGAATGGTGACGCTGATGATAGAAGCGACCAAATGTAACACCTTGGTCAAAAGGGATAGACTGAAAAAAATAACTCCGATCGCCACTGCAATTTTTGCGGCTCCTGGTAATTTTCCATACCATTGTTTAAAAACTTGTAACCATTGGGAAACTTTTTCGTCCAGAGGTAGAGCATCGGTTGCAAAATTCAGGTCAGGGTTGACTTCAACTTTCGGGGTTGGTTCACGGTCTTGGGAATTAAAGTTAGTCATGGTCTCAACAAAAATTTTAAAAAATAGAACTTTCTCGGTTGACTTTTTTAGGGCTAAATAAGATTTTAAAAATACAAAGACATAAACGGATAACCTCTATTGTAGCCTTTTCTTAATAATTTTCAGCAGTGACAACGCTTGGTTTCCCCTTATTCCATTTCTATTAATGACATGGGCAAATCAGGCTTCGGTTTCTGGCCAAAGTAATTTTAATGCCATGACCGCAAATCCGATCGCGGCGATCGCTTTGAGAATTTTGGTGGGTAAAAATTGGGCCATACTGCCGCCTGCAATGACTCCGAGAAAGCTTGCTAAAATCAGGGCGACAATGGAACCTAAGAAAACCGCACGGGGAGATTCGGAACTTCCCCCCAGGGCGATCGCGGCTAATTGACTTTTATCGCCAATTTCTGCCAAAAATACCGTAATAAAACTTAAACCAAAGAGTTGCCAATCCATCTCTATTTTCCTCTATAAAATCTAACCTAAATGGGCGTAATATTTGCAAAATTAACTATTAATCACATCTCCTAAGAGTAAGCCTGTAATAAATAGTAATAAAATGGCAACGGCTAAATCGAGGGTTTTGGGTGATAATCTTCTAGCAATCCAATAACCAATGGAAACTCCGAGTAGGCTGGTGGCGATGAGGGCTAGGGCTGATCCCAAAAAGACGACCCAGGGCGATCGGGATTCGGCACTGATCAGCAGGGTGCTGAGTTGGGTTTTATCTCCCATCTCTGCGAAAAATATGGTCAAAAAGGTTGAGGCGAAGATTGACCGAAAGTGATTAGGGGGATTGTTGCTCACGGTTTCTAGGGTTTTCATCGATGGGATGGTTTGGGGTGAAACCACTGATTCAATTGGGGCGGAATGAAGGCTTGTCATGGAAATGGTGAAAAATGGTTTTCATACTTTTCTCATTATTACTCAAAAATCGGTTGCATCTTCCCCATTCAGCAAAAAGGCGATCGCCATGAGATGATCGCCATATTCTTAGATCAATGAGACCTCTTTCCAGAAAACATCAGTTATTCCTTAAAAGAAGTCTAAAAACGAGACTTAAACCACCGCAATATCCGTTAAGGTCATTTCTGAAATAGTCCGCAAACGAGATACTTTGGGATTCCAGGGTTGGTCGTGCATAATAGAACGAGCCAAAATATAACGGTACAGATCACTCACCTCCAGAGCCGCATTTTGCCAGCTAAAGCCTTGATTCATGCCACTGGATGCTTGTTTTTTCAGTTTTGTCACCCAAGCTTCATCCCCTAATACCTGTTCAATGGCATCCGCTAAAGCAATTTCGTCCTTGGGTGGAACCAGTAATCCCGTTTCTTCAGGTTGAATCGTAAACCGTAAACCGCCCACCTTAGAAGCCACCACAGGCGTTCCACAGGCGATCGCTTCAATCGCCACGAGACCAAAGGGTTCATAATAACTCGGAATCACACAAACATCCGCCGCACTGTAATACCAGGGCAACCAATCATGGTCAATCCGTCCTGCAAAATGGGTCTGGTCTTGGAGTTCTAAGGCTTCTACTAGCTGCTCAATGCGATTTCTTTCAGGCCCATCCAGACGGTCTAGACTACTCCCCCCGACAATTACCAGCTTTAGGTTTTCCACCTTCCGTTGTTTAAGCTCGGCACAACTTTTAACCAAGGTTTCAATTCCTTTGCGGGGAGCAAATCGTCCAACGTATAACAAAATTTTGTCCTGCTCGGCCCGATCCTAGTTTTTCTCGCGCTTCACTTTTAGGAAAACTATGAAAATTAGCCGTTGTTCCACAGGGAATGACTTCTATTCGCCCTGTCTCGGAAAGCAGATCACAGAGCGTTTCTTTTCCTGGGGACTGGTGGCCAAAATACAATCCGCCTTAGACAAAATTTCCGATTCTAGGGCTAACCGGGTTTCGGCGATCGCGGGTTTACCTGGCCATGGTGTCATATTTCACCGCACCAAGGGAATGGTAAGTATGAATTAATTGGACATTATTCTGCTCTTGGAGTTGTAGCCCCACCCAACCCGACAACCAATAGTTCGTATGAATCAAAGGGTAACGAACTGCATTCTTTGCCTGAAAAGCCTGAAAAGAGTCTAAAAACTCAGGCATATATTCAAACAATTGATCACGGGGAATAAAGGTCGCAGGGCCAGCTTGCAGACGAATCGTGCGGCAATGGGGACTGTGTTGCACAATGGCGGGATCATTCGGATGACTCTTGCGGGTAAAAATATCAACTTGCCAACCTAACGCTGCTAGGCTTTCTCCCATTTCTCGGACATAAATATTTTGGCCGCCCGCTTCTTCCATATCAATTTCTTCTGCTGGATCAGCATAGTCAGAAATAAGGGCGATTACTTGCCGTTCAGAATTTATCATAAAAAACACCTCTTGTTCGTCATTTTTGCTCTTTTTAAAGGAAAAAAACAAAGGAAAATCTGACAAATAATCAAAATCCTCTGTTTTGTGATTGATTTATTTTGAGTTTATTAAAATTGCTAGAATCATAGCAGAATAAATCAAAAATTGCTAGAGTTATCGCCCAGGGAATCATTAGACATAATCAACCCAAAATTTACAGAAAGAATTTTTTTGGCTAAATTCTGAGCAATCTGATTGTAGGTACTAAGATAAAAGGCAGATGAAATTTCCCCATCCATTCTGAGCAAGGATAAAGCCCATGAGTACGACCCAATCTCCGCCCCTCGTTTCGCTCCAAGCCCCAAAAGATGTGTCGATAGAGACCATTGAAGCGGAATTAGCCCAAATTTGGAATACCTACGGCCAAAACGATGAGGGAATCGCCGCCGCACGGGCCACAACCTTTAGTTTCTTGGTCTATGAACCTGATGCGATTCAAGCTCTAATGGCTGCCCTGGGTTTCTATACAGGCCCCGTTGATGGTGTTGCTGGCCCCCGCACGGTAGCCGCTATCAAATCTGCCCAAAAAGCCTATGGTTTGCCTGTCACAGGGACATCCAATCCTCAATTTGTCCAACTGATTAAAGAGAAATTCAAACAATCGAAGGAAGCAGGGACTTTAACGAGTGCGGCTGAACGTTTGGCCCAACCCTATTCTCCCGATTTAGAAGGAAGCGGTATTGCTGATGCGATCGCGTCTGCCAATCCCTGTCGGATTATTACCCTCTGTCCCACCACAGAAGAAGATGAAGGCGTTCAAGCCCAGGTTTCGGCCTACTGTCCTATTCAAAAACGTAACCAAAATTCGCTCATTTGTTGTGAATACATCACACTCCGAGGAACCGCTAGTGCCTTGGAACGGGTAGGAGGAATCATTGCAGAATTGATGATCCCTGAATTACCAAAGTTTATTTGGTGGAAAGCCAGTCCCGAAATAGACTACGGACTTTTTCAACGGTTAGCGTCCCAGGCGAATACTATCATCGTGGATTCCAGTACCTTCAGTGACCCCGAAACTGACCTTTCCCAAATTGGCTTAGTTATACAAAGGGGATTGGCGATCGCGGATTTAAACTGGAGTCGTCTGGCCCTGGCAAGAACTGACCGCCGAAAACTTTGATCTGCCTGAGCGTCGCGCTGCCGTCCGAGAAATCGACCAGATTGTGCTGGATTACGAAAAAGGAAACCATGCCCAAGCCCTAATGTATTTGGGGTGGGTCGCGAGTCGTCTGAAATGGCGGCCCGTCGGTTATTCCCACGAGCCAGGGGATTACGATATTCGTCGAGTCAGCTTTTTATCCGCCGATCAACGTCCCATTGAAGCTGAGTTAGCCGGATTACCCCTAGCGGATTTTGGTGAAGTTTTAGGCGATTTAGTGAGTATTAAGCTCGGTTCAACTAATCCTGACGCGAATTGTGGCTTAGTCCTCTGCTCTAGCACAATGGGCTGTATGAGAATGGAAGCAGGAGGGAGTGCGCAGTCCTATCGCATCCAACAAGTTTCTTCCCTGGGTGATCAAAAGACGGAACAACTCCTCGGTCGTCAATTGCAACGTTGGGGAAGGGATGTTTTATACGAAGAAACGATGCGCCGTGATCCATGAACTTTTTCAACTCATCGCTGATCATGACTAGTAGCTTTTAGGCGATCGCTTGAATCCATTCTTTTACTTCATAGTCTGTCCAGATACCGTTTTGCCAATAGGGATCAGTTTCGATCAATTGGCGGACGGTATTTTCATCATCAGCTTCATAGATGCCAAATACTTGGGTTAAATCCTGGGTCGGGCCGATGGTCAATAAAATTCCTTTAGCTTTTTGAATGGCTAATCCGTCTAGGTGGGCTTGGCGATAGGGGGCGCGTTTTTCAACGACATCTTCGCAATAACTTCCCCACAAAACATATTTTGGCATAATCAATGTTTAGATCACAAAAGGGTTGAAAACCAAGCTATTTTATCATACCCGAACCCTTGAAATGGTCATAAATCAGGGAAATACTCAGTCTTGAAATAAATAAAGGAATAGTAATCTGGAAAAAATTCAGAGCCGCGATCGCCATACTCTGCCCATCCGCGATCGCTAGACAGAGGTGATTGGCTTCTAGTATTTCTTCTTTTGACCTATACTTGGCTAAACTGAAATTTTAGCCATTAATATGCTAACTGATAGCGAATTTAAGGATTTTATTGAGGATTCAAACAAGATAATCGATGGAGATATTGAATGGCAGGAAGACGAAGATCATTCACCTTCAGTCGAATTTCGAGTTAGATTACAATCAACACAAAATTATCCTGTTTTTGTTCAAGGATTTTATAATCCGCTAAAACTTGCGCTAACTTACGCAATTATTCATCTTAAAGCTGGCAGAATCTATGGTTTAGATATGGGGAAAGAACATCCAAATCCAGATCGTACCCGCGTTGGCAGAATACATAAGCATCGTTGGACAGCAGAATATCAAGATAAATGGGCCTATCGCCCCCTAGACATTACTGCCCCAGTTACAAATCCTATAGAAGTATGGGGACAATTTTGCAAAGAAGCGTCTATTCGTCATAATGGAGTTATGCAAAATCCTCCTTTAGGAAAAGGAGATCCATTTCTTGTATGAAAAATATATATCAAGACATCACAAAAAATATTGGTAGCTTATTCACTTGTACAGTAGCCGCTCATGGTTATGTACGCATCGAAACGCCTTTTATGTATCCTGATAGAGATATTATCGATCTGTTTTATAAAGTACAGGAATCAGGTGAAATTATCCTCACAGATCTAGGGGAGACCACTCAATGGTTGAGAATGCAATCAATATCACAAAAAAGAAGTGAAAAACAGAATCTTTTAATTGAAAATATTTGTCAAACACATGGAACAGAAATGTATAGAGGAATGCTAACAATTCGATCAAGTTCTCAGAGGTTAATGGATGACATTTCTCAACTGGCGCAAGCTTGTATAAGAGTTGCGGATTTATGGCTTTTAGAACGTAGTGATTGTCTGGAATCAATGAAAGATGAGGTTGCATATTTTTTAAAAACGAACAAAATTGCCTATAATCAACGATTTCCTATAATTGGCCAATCTGGTAGAAAACGTTTAATAGATTTTCTGACTATTGATGCTAAGCAAAATAGTCTTATTTATATTTTAAGTGTTCAAAATCGCCTATCAGCTAATCGTAGAATGGATGTTGTTGCGGCTTCCTTGTTAGATGTGTCCGAAAATCAAGATTTATTTGGTTATCGTTTTATCTGCTTGGTTGATGATAGATTAGATGTCTGGAATAAAAATAACTTCAATATGCTAAATAAATTATCAACTGTCACCTATTGGTCGCGCCCTGATGAGTTTTTAGGATTATTAACATCATAAAAAGAGGAGCTACAGTAATGAGAATAGGCTACTTTCTTGATCTCCATTGTTTCATTGCAGTAATTTTTCAATAATCCAAAACTTGATATTTAATGTCAAGATATCATTCGCAATCCTAAACATTGTCTTGTTATAAGCAGTGCTTCCGTTTGAAAAAAATCAACTATCTTCTACACCATTCCCTGAAAGTGCGATAATAAAAAGTCAATAAATGCAAGGAAAATAGGCTATGCGACTCTCTCAAATGCTCTTCGTCACCCTACGAGACGATCCCGCCGATGCGGAAATCCCCAGTCATAAATTATTAGTGCGGGCGGGCTTTATTCGTCGGATTGGGAGTGGTATTTATAGCTATTTACCGCTAATGTGGCGGGTTTTGCAGAAAGTTTCCCAAATTGTCCGCGAAGAAATGAACGCAACGGGAGCGCAGGAATGTTTACTTCCCCAATTGCAACCGTCGGAACTCTGGAAAGAATCGGGGCGTTGGGATACCTACACCAAAGCGGAGGGGATCATGTTTGCCCTAACCGATCGCCAAGACAGGGAACTGGGACTTGGCCCCACCCATGAAGAAGTGATTACCACGATCGCGAAGGAAATGATTCGCTCCTATCGGCAATTACCCGTCAATTTATACCAAATTCAAACGAAATTTCGGGATGAGATTCGCCCCCGTTTTGGTTTAATGCGCGGTCGGGAATTCATTATGAAGGATGCCTATTCTTTTCATGCCGATGAGGAAAGTCTTAAGCAAACTTATCGAGCGATGGATCAGGCTTATCGGAATATGTTGCGCCGTTGTGGATTAGCGTTTCGAGCCGTTGAAGCAGATTCGGGTGCGATCGGGGGATCAGGTTCCCAGGAATTTATGGTTTTGGCCGATGCGGGGGAAGATGAAGTTCTCTATACAGAAGATAGTAAATACGCGGCTAATGTGGAAAAAGCGGTTTCCTTGCCTCCCGATGCGATCGCGTCTCCTTTTAACAGTTACGAAAAACGTGAAACTCCGAATTGCAATACCATCGAGAGTTTAGCTAAATTTTTACAATGTTCACCGACTAATATTGTTAAAAACGTACTCTATGAAGCAGTTTATGACAATAGCAAAACGGTTTTAGTGTTGGTTAGTATTCGTGGAGATCAAGAAGTCAATGAAGTTAAATTAAATAATGAATTAGTCAAAATTGCGACTGATTATCAAGCTAAAACTTTACTTTCTCTCAAAGTTCCCGATGAATTAGCTCAAAAACAGTGGGCGGCTAAACCGTTGCCTTTAGGTTATATAGCACCTGATTTAGAAGATGATTATATTTCTAAAGGTAATAATATTAATTCTAAATTTGTAAGATTAATTGATAAAACTGCTTCTGAAATCACTAACTTTATTACAGGAGCCAATGAAGTTAATTATCATTTTGTGGGAGCAAATTGGGGTAAAGAATTTCCTGCGCCTAAATTAGTGGTTGATATTCGCAAAGCCAAAATTGGAGATCGCGCTGTCCATGATCCCAGCCAGACTTTACAAACAGCCAGAGGCATTGAAGCCGGTCATATTTTCCAACTCGGCACGAAATATTCCCAGGCAATGGGGGCCACTTTCACCGATGAACAGGGCAAAGAAAAACCGCTAGTAATGGGCTGTTATGGAGTCGGGGTTTCTCGTTTAGCCCAATCCGCCGTAGAGCAGAGCTACGATAAAGATGGCATTATTTGGCCCGTTGCGATCGCGCCCTACGAAGTCATTATTGTGATTCCTAATATTAGTGACGAAGAACAGGTTAAAGCGGCTGAAAAACTTTATCAAGACTTCAATAATGCTGGTATTGAGGCTCTTTTAGATGACCGCAATGAACGGGCAGGCGTTAAATTTAAAGACGCGGATTTAATCGGCATTCCCTATCGCATTGTGACAGGAAAATCTTTAAAGGAAGGCAAGGTTGAACTGGTTACAAGAGCAACTAAAGAAGCTCAAATGATTAATCTTGATGAGGTAGTTAATACTTTAAAAGAATGGATTGAAACCGCAAAAAAATGAAATCTTAAGACTCTCTAAGAATTTCAATTACTACGTTAAATCTATCTGTTAGAGGGCGAACGCAATTCGCCCCTAAGTACTATTTTTAAGGTTTTTGTAGGGGCGCAAGGCTTGCGCCCAAAAGTAACAATGTTAACAACTAACACTATGTATAGCGAACCTCAATGAATCGTGAAAACTTCAAGCTCTTTTTACTTATTCCTTATTTCTAACGGAAGTCATGAAGAGAAGCTAATTGAGCGTTGGGAAATTAAAAGATTTTATCTTTTGCCTGTTCACATCCCATTTAGGCTGGCTATATTAGGGATAGTCAACGTTGATAAACTTAAGATTATCTGAATAAAGGCGATCGCTTAAATGTTTTACCTCATAACGATTGGGCGGCTTCTGTCGAAAGAGCCAACATCGGATTCGGGATTGGAACTTTATAACCTATTTTTTGCGATCGCTACCCAAAAGTTGACTATAGACGACACTAAATTCACACCCCAGAAAAAAGATTTGAAACACTAAATAAATCCATAACAACAAAACCATAACATTGCCAATCACCCCGTAGGCACGAAATTGCTCTCCAATTTGAATAAATCCATTACTCACTAAGCTTTGCAACAACATCAACAAACTAACCGTCAAAAAAGCTCCTACACTAATATCTTGCCAATAAACTCGACGAGAAGGAAGTATTTTAAACAGTCCCATAATGACGGATAAAATCAACAAAAAAGAAATTCCTAATTGGAGACTTTTAATCAGTAATAAATCATCAATTTCAATCCCTATAACAAGATTTTTAAATTGATTTACGACTTCAAGAATAACTTTAATAGCAACATTGGAAAGCATTGAGATTAACAATACTAAAACTGTCCCTAAAACCAGAAAAAATGCTAGTATTTTATCTTTTAAAAAATCCAAAGCCTTATATTTAAGTTTCTTTTTGGTTTCGATGTTGCTATGGATTCCCCAAATTTTATCGACAGAGCGATTGAGTGCTTCAAAAATTTTACTCGCTGTTAAAAATAATAAGAAAAAACCGACTAAGCCCGCTCCGAAACTGCTTTGATTTAAGTTTAGCAAGGTTTCTTTCACTATATTGTACGGTTCGGTAGGCAATATATTTTTAGCAACGGTTAATAATTGGGCATAAATATTCGTATTTGGCCCTAATAAAAAGCCCAATATACTTAAAACGACTAAACAAATTGGAAACAAAGAAAATAGGGCATAATAAGCTAAGGCTGCCCCCATTTCTAAGCATTCATCTTTTTGCCATTTGATCGCAGTCTGAATAAACAGTTGGACAACTTTTAAGGGCAGAACGCGATCGCGGAGATATTGAACATAATTCATGAATAAAAATGTTTTTCTTTCGCAATTAATTTTGCTGATAAAACCCCACCCAAAAAGCCAAATAAATGTCCCTGCCAAGAAACCCCTGGTTGCGTTGGCAATACTCCCCAAATCAAGCCACCGTAGAGAAAACCGACGACTAAAGAAAGTAAAATAGAAGCAATATTTCGCTGAAAATATCCCCGCAATAATAAAAAACCTAAATAGCCAAAAATCAGACTACTTGCACCAATATGAACACTATTGGGCGCACCCAACATCCAAGTTCCGATACCACCAACGATCATTGTGATTATGGTGACAATCCAGAAATCACTGGTTTCCTGAATCATAACTAACCAGCCTAAAATTAAAAAAGGAATGGTATTTGCAATTAAATGACCAAAACCACCGTGCAAAAAAGGAGCAAATAAAATTCCCCTAAGTCCAATCAAGGAGTGGGGACGAATACCGTAGCTATCTAACGTATGGTGAACAACAAACTGATCTAGGATTTCTAGAATCCAAAAAATTGCGACAAAACTACCTAAAATAGTGATTTGTTTTTTGATTTCCTGGGAAAATGACGTTTTAGGTTGACTCATAATTTTAAAGTTGAATAAGTACGACATTAAGGGGAATTTTTAGAACAATTTAAGCAATAATTTATCCCTCAAAACAACTGAACAGGAAAAATCGTCAATAGACCAGTCATTACTGCGATCCTGATTGATTTGCTGATTCCCTGGGCGGCTCCTCTTGTGGTTAACGCCCCATTACATCCAAGGATAGCAATTAATCCTCTAAGGATGACAAGGGATAACGGTATAGTAGGTTTCTCTAGCGATGCTTCAGAGAGGTTTGTCTCGATTCATAACATCTTCAGTTCTAATAAAAAATGCGATCGCCGACAAATTGTCACTCCTATGGGCAACGGTTAATAGGAAAAAGTCGTGAAACCCTGCCTAACAGTTGAAACAAGAGATGCGTTAGGCTGAGACTAGCAAGATTTTCTCAAGATTCTATTGATCTAGTCATCAGAGAAGAATCTTGGGTTAAATCTGATCATTGACCGCAAACTCGTTAAATTAAGAAATAAAGACTTCTAGAGTAGAATTTTTATGTTGAAACACTTTTTACCCAAAATTCAATTTCTTTTAAAGCCTGTTCTCCTTACAGGATTGATTGGAATTTTGCTATTGAGCAATATTCATGATGCCTTAGCCGCTCGGAGTGGTGGACGCATGGGAGGCGGATCGTTTCGCGCTCCTAGTCGGGGTTTAAGTGCGCCTAGTCGTTCAGGGGGTGGTCTTAGCGGTGGAATGGGTGGCGGCATGGGATTTCCCTTTATTATTCCCTTTTTAGGGTTTGGGGGCGGATTTGGTAGTCTTTTTAGTATTTTGATTGTGTTCGCGATCGCCAATTTTGTGATGAGTGCTGTCCGAAATGCTGGCGGTGGCGGCGGTCAAGGGGAACTCGAATCCGATAACCCTCCTGTGAGCGTGGGTAAAATTCAAGTCGGGTTACTGGCAACAGCCCGTGAATTGCAACGAGAATTGAATGAATTAGGACTATCCGCCGATACGGGAACCCCCGAAGGTCGTGCCATGCTCCTACAGGAAGTGACCCTATCTCTCTTACGCCATCCTGAATACTGGGTCTATGGTTCAACGGAATCCCAAGTCGCGCCTCTTTCACTGGCAGAAGCTAAATTCAATCAATTAACTCTCGGCGAACGCAGTAAATTTACCTCAGAAACCCTCAGTAATGTTAATAACCAACTTCGTCAGGCCGCTTCTACGGACTTAATTACGGGTAAAGCTGGGGAATTAGCGAATACCCTAAGCTCTTCAGGGGATTATATTCTAGTTACCCTAGTGATTGCGTCTCTCGGTCGCTCTGAATTATCCGCCGTCAATGATTCCGTTGAAATGCGTCAGGTATTACAACAAGTCGGTGCGATCGGTAGCGATCGCCTATTAGCTATTGAAGTGCTGTGGACACCCCAAGCGGAAGGAGATACCCTCACCACAGATGATATTTTAGCGGCCTATCCCAATCTCAAGTTGATGTAAGGTTAAACCAATATCAATATTAAACAGAGTTAAGCATTGGATTACTTGACTCTGTTTGATTTTAAACTTTTGACTTAATCAAAATAAAACTAAATTTAAACTAAAAACATTGTAGATATTTTCAAGAAAATCCCGTAGGGGTGTAAGGCTTACGCCCAATCAAAGGAAAGTTAATCATGGAAACTATTGCGATCAATCTTCCTAAAAATCTCAAATTAAGTGATGATCAATTTGAAGACCTGATCTTGCCAATCGAGATAGTAAATTTGAATTGACTGCAACAGGAGAATTATTAATTATGTCACCAACGGGCGGTGAGACAGGTAATCGTAACTTTGAATTAGGTGGCCAATTTTGGTTATGGAATCGACAAAAAGGGTTAGGGAAAGCCTTTGATTCTTCAACGGGTTTTCAGTTACCCAATGGAGCCAAGCGATCGCCTGATTTGAGTTGGATTACCCTCGAAAAATGGAATGCTTTAACTCCTACCCAACGCCGTAAATTTTTACCAATTTGTCCTGATTTTGTTGTAGAATTGGTATCTGAATCCGATGATCTTAAAGAACTTGAAGCAAAGATGCAGGAATATTTAGATAATGGGTTAGGTTTAGGATGGTTAATTATTCCAAAAAGTCGTCAAGTACAGATCTATCGACCCCAGCAAGCCGTAGAAATGTTGGCATCACCGATGTCTTTATCAGGGGAATCGATTTTAGTAGATTTTATTTTAGATTTAACCCCTATTTGGTAACTTTTGGGTCAAAAATTCTATTAAATGTTGATGGACTATGCCAATTTATTTTTATTGGGGAGAAGATGACTTTACCCTCAATCAAGCAGTTAATCATCTACGCGATCGCGTTTTAGATCCCGCCTGGGTTTCCTTTAATTTTGAAAAGATTTCAGGGGATCAATCCGATGCGACTCAACAAGCCCTAAATCAAGCCATGACACCGCCCTTTGGTTTTGGCGATCGCGTGGTTTGGGTAGTCGAATCAACTTTGGGTCAACAATGTCCCGAACCGTTATTGGCGAAATTAAAAGAAATCGGTTCTGCCATACCCACCAATAGTCATTTATTATTTACCTCTAGTAAAAAACTAGATGGTCGCCTCAAATCAACAAAGCTATTACAAAGCATTGCCCAAGTTAAAGAATTTGCCCTCATTTCACCTTGGAAAACGGAAGAATTAGTCATCCAAGTTCAACAAATTGCTCAGGATCTTTCCCTCAAATTAACTCCCAATGCCCAGCAATTACTAGCAGAATCCTTGGGAAATAATACGCGACAAATTTGGAATGAATTAAAAAAATTAAAACTTTATACTGAAGGCAATCCCCAAGTCTTAGATACGGAAACTATTAATTTGTTAGTGAATGCCAGCACCCAAAATAGTCTGCAATTGGCTGAAGCAATTCGTCAGGGCAATGGGGAAAAAGCCTTACGTTTAGTGGCAGAATTATTAGTCCGCAATGAACCTGCCCTCAAAATTGTGGCAACCCTAGTCGGTCAATTTCGCACTTGGACAGCGATTAAGGTTTGTCTAGAAGCGGGTGAAAAAGATGAAAAAGCGATCGCCTCGGCGGCAGATTTAGCCAATCCTAAACGACTCTATTTTTTGCGGAAGGAATTGCAATCTATTACGGGAAAGCAATTACTAGCCTGTTTGCATCTGCTTTTGACTTTGGAGTTTCAACTTAAACGCGGCTCCGAACCCCTATCTTGCTTGCAAACGAAAGTTTTAGAGTTATGCCACGTTTTCAATGGTCATCACTGATCGTAAAAATAGAGGAAAGGCGATCACCGTTTACGCAACCAATATAACAATATCTTCACCTCAACTCTACTGAGCGAAGAAATTGTTTTCCTAAATTAAGCGGCAAAAAGTGGCTGAATTCGCTAGGCTAGAAAGAGGGATTACGCGATCGCTCCTTTTTTTGAGGGAATCATTTTAGCGAGAGGAGGGGTCATCCCTTTTAGCTTAGTTTTATACATTCGAGGGTTCAATCTAAAGGTTATGGGTCAGTTAAATACCGCAGACTTGCTGGTTCAATGTTTAGAAAATGAGGGAGTAGAGTACATTTTTGGGCTTCCTGGCGAAGAAAACCTCCATATTCTCGAAGCTCTCAAAAATTCATCCATTCGCTTTATCACCACTCGCCATGAACAGGGTGCGGCTTTTATGGCCGATGTCTATGGCCGATTAACGGGAAAAGCAGGGGTTTGTCTTTCCACCCTGGGGCCTGGTGCAACGAATTTAATGACAGGAGTCGCCGATGCTAATCTTGACGGTGCGCCTTTGGTCGCAATTACGGGTCAAGTTGGAACAGATCGTATGCACATTGAATCCCATCAATATTTGGATTTAGTGGCCATGTTCGCGCCCGTAACCAAATGGAATAAACAAATTGTCCGACCCAGCATCACCCCAGAAGTGATCCGTAAAGCCTTTAAAGTTGCCCAATCAGAAAAACCTGGCGCGACCCATATTGATCTGCCTGAAAATATCGCAGCCATGCCCGTTGATGGCAAACCCCTTTCCAAAGATAACCAGGAAAAAGTCTATGCGGCCTATAAAACCCTCAATGCCGCCGCGATCGCCATTTCCAAGGCAAAAAATCCCCTCATCCTGGCAGGGAATGGAGCCATTCGAGCAGGAGCTAGTGAAGCCTTAACGGAATTTGCGACTTCCCTCAATATTCCCGTCGCCAACACCTTCATGGGCAAAGGAGCCATTCCCTACACCCACCCCCTCGCACTTTGGACAATCGGTCTCCAACAACGGGATGTCATTACCTGCGCCTTTGAAGAAAGCGATCTGGTGATTGCCGTTGGTTATGACTTGATTGAATATTCCCCCAAAAAATGGAACCCTGATGGAAATACGGCGATTATTCATATCGGGATGACTTCGGCTGAAATTGATAGTAGCTATATTCCCCTCGTAGAAGTGGTCGGTGATATTTCCGATTCTTTATTGGATATTTTAAAACGGTCAGATCGTCAAGGAAAACCCACTCCCCATGCCGCTAGTTTAAAAACCGAAATTCGGGCAGAATACGAACACTATGCCCTAGATCAGGGATTCCCTGTCAAACCCCAAAAAATTATTTATGATCTCCGCCAAGTCATGGGGCCAGAGGATATTGTTATTTCAGATGTGGGGGCCCATAAAATGTGGATGGCCCGTCATTATCACTGTGATGCGCCGAATACCTGTTTAATTTCCAATGGATTTGCCGCGATGGGCATTGCAATTCCAGGAGGATTGGCTGCAAAATTGGTCTATCCCGATCGCAAGGTAGTGGCCGTAACGGGAGATGGTGGCTTTATGATGAATTGCCAGGAACTAGAAACCGCCCTAAGAGTGGGAACGCCCTTTGTTACCCTGATTTTTAATGATAATGGCTACGGCTTAATTGAATGGAAACAGATTAATCAATTCGGCGAATCGTCTTTTATCAAATTTGGCAATCCTGACTTTGTTAAATTTGCGGAAAGTATGGGTTTGAAAGGCTATCGAGTCCAATCGGCGGACGATTTAATTCCGACCCTGAAACTGGCTCTAGAACAACCCGTTCCCACCGTGATTGATTGCCCTGTGGATTACGCTGAAAATATCAAATTTTCCCAAAAAGCAGGAGACTTAAGTTGCCAGATCTGGGAATAGTTTCTTAGGCCTAATCCATGACTAAAACCCCCATTCGTTTATCCCAATCCCAATTACAATTACTGGAAATTTGTCCCCCCCAGTTTCAGCGATTATATCTAGAACAATTGGGTTCTGCGATCGCCCCTGAACATCAGGAAAGATTGACCTGGGGGAGTCATTTTCACCAACTGATGCAACAGCGAGAACTTGGATTATCTGTTGATAGCTTAGTCGAGCATGATTCTGATTTATCCCATTCTTTAACAGCCTTAATTGAAGCAGTTCCCGAATTAAAGACTCCTCCCGTAGAGCAATGGAGAGAAGCAGAACATTATCGTAATTTACAGATTAATCATTATTTATTGACTGTTATTTATGATCTGTTGATGACGGATTCAAACAAGGCGCAAATCCTCGATTGGAAGACCTATTTACAACCTCAAAATCCTCAAAAATTGATCCAACATTGGCAAACTAAGCTCTATTTATATGTCTTAGCAGAAACCAGCGATTATTTACCCGAACAGATTTCCATGACCTATTGGTTTGTTAAATTACCGAAAAAGCCCCAATCTTTAGCGATCGCCTACGACAGTAAACAACACAAACAAAATCATCAACAATTAAATTATTTATTAGACCGACTGGATCAATGGTTAGAGTTGTATTATCTCCAACAAAAACCGCTCCCCCATCGGAATAACTGTAGTTCTAACAATTGTCCTTATTATGACTCCTTTCAAAATTTTTCTGGAAAATCATCGAATAAACCGAAAGATTGGTTAAATTTTGTTGAAGAAGCACCAGAAATTCCGATTAAATAAAAATATAGTCCAGTTTTTTGAGATTACTATCAATTGCTTTTTTCCCGAAAGCTAGAAGTCGCGATTATCATGGGGAAAGGATTGTTTATTTTTTCAAGCTGAGTCTCAAAAACGTGATGAATTTAAGATTCTCCCAAGAGATTGAAGCTTTGCTGGAAAAAGCGGCGAAGGAACCCCTCCTTTTGCGGGATATTTTAATAATTACCGCCGAACGGAGCTTTTGTTTTATGATCGCGCTGTTGGCCCTGCCCTTTATTTTTCCCATTCCGCCTGGTTTAACGGGGATTGCGGGGATTGGGATTTTGCTTTTATCCATACAAATGATGCTGGGTTTCCATCGTCCCTGGTTACCCCAGAACGTTGCTACTTATATTTTTCCCGCTAACATTGCCCAAAAATTACTGAAGCCCGCCAAAAAACTAACCCGAATGTTGGAACGATACACTCGTCCCCGCTTTTTAAAACTGGCGAATGATCCCTATATTTGGCGATTTAATGGGTTTTTAGTGACCTGGTTGGCGTTGCTGTTGATGTTGCCAATTCCCTTCACAAATCCTTTTCCTGCCATAGGGATTCTTTTATTAGCTGTTGCGATGTTGGAGGCCGATGGGTTACTCATGGCGATCGCCTATTTATGGACAATGGTGTTTACCCTAGTTTTAGTTTTTGTGGGATGGAATTTTTGGGCGATCGCGAATGGCATTTGGAATTAATTCAAAAAATCAAACCTAGTCGTTTTTTCAATTGTTGATTTTTTGCCTATTATTGCTTAAAATGTTTACTATTTAAAAGAGGCAAATATAATTGATTTAGCTAAAATTAGATAATAAAAAAATCTCAATTGTAATTGTATCAAAAATTTCTTAAACTATTGATAGTATCTTGATGGAAGTTTAGCCCGATGGTACAAGCCTTAACCCCTTCCCCTACTGCGGTTTCCTCCACGATTAGTTGGGAAAAACTGCCCGATGATTTTCTTCTCCCTGATGATCCTGTGGACAATATTAATCAACCCACCCTCGCCGCCGCTTTGACCGATAGTTTATTTAATGCGGGAAAATTATCAGAAAACAGTCTAACAACCACGAATTATGGAATTTGTGCTAGATTAGATGGAAAATTCGTGGTAAAAGCTCCCGATTGGTCTTATATTGCTCAGATAACGGTTCCCAGAAATGAGATCGAACGGAGCTATACTCCCCAACTTCAAGGCGATATACCCGCGATCGCGATGGAATTTCTCTCGGATACCGACGGAACAGAATATTCGAGTAAACCGACCTATCCGCCAGGAAAATGGTTCTTTTATGAAAAAATCCTTAAAATTCCCTACTACGTGATTTTTGATTTGGAATCTGCCCGTTTAGAGGTCTATCAATTGGGGAATAGTGGAGAATATCAACTCCAGTTTCCCGAAGCATCAGGACGATATTGGATTGAAGTGTTAGACCTCTATTTAGGTGTGTGGGAAGGCGATCGCGAAAATCATCATCAGTCTTGGTTGAGGTGGTGGAAAAAAGAGGGAGAATTACTGCTCTGGGGAACGGAATTGGCTCAACGGGAAAAGCAACGGGCAGATTCGGAATATCAACGAGCAGAACGATTAGCCGCCATACTGAGAGCGCAGGGAATTGATCCCGATACAATTTCCTAGATTCTTTATCCTAAGGTATAAATTGAGTAAAAATGAGCAAACAAACGACGGGCTTGGCAGAAACCCTTGCTGATTATATCCAATCAATTTCTTTGAGAGAACCCGATATTTTAAAGCAATTACGGGAAGAAACAGCCAAATTGTCGATGGCACGGATGCAAATTTCTCCTGAACAGGGTCAATTAATGGCGTTGTTGGTGCAACTGATGGGGGCGAAAAAGACCTTAGAAATTGGTGTTTTTACGGGTTATAGTGCGTTAGCGGTTGCCCTAGCTTTACCCGTTGATGGCAAAATGATTGCCTGTGACATTAGCGAAGAATATACGGCGATCGCGAAGAATTTTTGGGGAAGGGCGGGAGTTTCGGAAAAAATCGATCTCCGAATTGCTCCAGCCTTAGAAACTTTGGAAAAACTGATTACCGAAGGGGAAGCAGAAAGCTTTGATCTGGCTTTTATTGATGCCGATAAACGAAATTATGAAAATTACTATGAACGGGTTTTAATTCTCCTGCGTCCTGGCGGTTTAATTCTGATTGATAATGTTCTTTGGTCGGGAAAAGTTGTTGATCCAACAATTACGGATAAACAAACCCAGGCAATTCGAGAGTTTAATCAAAAACTCCATCAGGATTCCCGCATTAATCTGAGTGTTGTGGCGATCACAGACGGTTTAACCCTGGCATTAAAACGTTAAAAGAGGATGTTGACATTTACCGAAAAACTCGATGTTGCAAAGAAGGCATTTGTTGACGGACTTGCTTGAGTCTGATGGGATTAATTTCCGCGATCGCCACCCCTGGAGTCACCCCTGCATCATCTAAAATCACGCCCCAGGGATCAATGATCATCGCGTGACCGTTGGTATAACGCCGTTCATAATGACAACCCGTTTGAGCAGGAGCAATCACATAACAGGTATTTTCAATCGCTCTAGCTTGTAACAAAACTTGCCAGTGGTCTTTCCCCGTAAAAGCCGTAAAAGCCGCAGGAATAAAGAGAACATCGGCTCCCTGTTGGGATAAATGACGATAAAGCTCAGGAAAACGCACATCGTAACAAATCGACAACCCTAAGCAGCCCAACTTCTCTGAATGATAAACTGTCGGAAAACTCGTACCCGCCATGACTGTGCTGGATTCACGATAGGTATTACCATCGGGGACATTGACATCAAAAAGGTGGACTTTGTGGTAACGGGTCAACTCTTCCCCATTGGGAGCCACCAGGGTCGCGGTGTTGTCAGGCCTTGCCGCGATCGCCTTCTACGGGAACAGGGAAACCACCCGCGAGGACAGTCACTTGGAAACGTTGAGCAATGGTTCGGACAAATTTTTCAGCCTTTTCCGCAATTTCATCCGCCTGTTGCAATTTACTTTCTTCATTGCCCAAAAAAGCGAAATTTTCGGGTAAACCAATCAATTCAGCCCCCCGACGCACGGCTAATTCCACTAATTCTTCTGCCTCGACTAAATTCTTTGCTAGGTCGGGCCGACTGGTCATCTGGATCGCGGCAGCAAGATAGGGTTTCATGTCTCTGGTTAATATCTACATAGGAAAGTCGTAACTTTTTATTCTATCCTTAGCGGGGTCGCGGTGCGAAGAAAATTTGGATAGAGAATTGATTTTTTAAACCGTCCGAATGGGAGGGGATCATCGCTTTTATTTTGAGATTTGATTGTTCATTTAGGCGTTTTAGGATAGGATCTGGTATCTTGTTTCTTTGGGGTCACCCCCGCTTGTCGGATTAATTGATAGGTTTTAGGATGCCACCATTGCCGCGATCGCTTTCCGAGAAATTACTGTATCGAATGAGTAACCAACTATTTAACCTAGTGGGAAAATTGTTGGTCAAAGAATGGGACAAACGGTTATTAGGATTAAACCAACTCCCGATTAAATCTATTATTGATATTGGAGCCAATGAAGGTCAATTTGCTCGACGCATCACCAAAATTTTTCCCCAAGCCCATATTTATGCCTTTGAACCCCTCGCGATTCCCTATCAACAATTAGCTCAATTTGCGAATAAACATCCCAAAAAAGTAACCGCCTTTAATCAGGCGTTAGGAGATAGTATTCAACCGATTGAAATCTATAGTCATCTATACTTTAATCCCTCCTCTTCTATTTTGAAGACAACCCAACTCTGTGAAACCGTTTATCCGATGGTCAAAAAACAGGAAGCGATTCAAATTGAACAAACGACCCTCGATAGGGCGATCGCCAATTTTTCGGCTACCTTAGAGGACAATATACTCATTAAATTAGATGTTCAGGGCTACGAAAATAGAGTCATCAAAGGAGGCATGGAAACCTTTAAAAAAAGTGTCGCTTGTATTGTTGAAATTTCCCTAGACCAACTCTATGAAGGACAGGCCCAATTTCGAGAAATTTTTCACCAATTAGATCATTTGGGTTATATTTATGCGGGCAATCTCGATCAAGTATTAGGAAAAGATGGTCATGTCCGTTACTTTAATGCGGTTTTTATTAAAGAACAATTTTTGAATTTTAGGGAAATTTTAAATCATGCGTGTTGAAGCCTGTTGTCAATCATTATTAGCCGAAATTCTTCCTGAAATAGACCCCAAAAAAGAAGGACACTGTATTGATGTGGGCGTGGGAACCTTTGCTTTTTATTGTGAAGTCTTTGCCAAATTAGGTTATCCGACGGTGGCCGTTGAACCTCTGCCCGTGAAAAAGTTAAAGCAAATGAGTACACGCCATAATATCAAGCTGATTGAAAAATGCCTATCTAATCTAGATGGGAAACAACTCCTGTATTTGGGCAGTTTTGCAGGCTTATTTAATCGTAATTTTAGCTCTCTCTCTGCCGATTGGTTTGGCTCTTCCGGCAAAACAAAAGAGATAGAATCCATTTCCCTAGCAACTTTATTAGAAGACATCAAACCCAGCCAAATCACTTGCTTAAAACTGGATATTGAAGGTTGGGAATTTAATATTATTGAGCAATTACCCTCTATTCCTCATCATTTATTACCTAAAGTTATTATGTTTGAATACGGAGGAGGAGTGAATAAAAATCAGGGTGAAAAAGGCTGGTCAAAGGATTTTCTCGCTAAAACTCTCAACTGTCTTTCGGTTCTCAAAGACTGTGGTTACGGCTCCAGTTTGATGATTGATTTTGCTCCCCGTACCCAGGAAAAACACTTTGATCTGCGATCGCGTAATTTAGAAACCGATCCCTTATTTTCTGACCAATCCGTTTATGGAAATATTATTAGTTTGAAAGATGCCACCATTTCCCCCGAAAAAATTCAAGCCATTTGTCAACCCTATTACAATTCTTCCCTAATTGATTTAGTGGTGAATGCCTTAGTTTCCCAATAAATCAGCAAAAATGTTCATCATAGTACCAATCTTTATCTGCCCTGATTCCATAGGGATTTTAAGGACAAAGGGTTGTATTTTATTCGTCAAAACAGACAAAAGACTGAGAAACTCAATGAGATGCGGACATTAAAACTGAACCTATTTGGGTCAGAAGAAAAAAGAAAAAAGGCACTTCACCGCCCCTTGAGAGTTAGTTTAGCAGGGCAAATTAGAAACACTGCTACAATAATTAAGAGAGGATAGTATCCCAGAAAAAACCCTTTACTCTTAAATTTGAGGGATTTAATCCCCTGTTTTCCCCCGTTTAATCTCCTTTGACACAAAAAAACTTGAGTCTTAGGGATGAAATGACGATCTATAAGTTATTATCAATAAACTAAAACTCACTCCCCCAAGCCTGACCTAATATTGTATCTTTTACCCCTAAGCCAGAATTCTTATCATAAAATACAATGACTATCGATAATATACGCCTACGCAACGAATTCATCAACACTCAAGTTATTACTCGCAATACGGGCAAAAAGCTCGGAGTCGTCAAAGAAGTTTTAGTTGATATCGACCAACGAGAAATTGTCGCCTTTGGACTACGGGACAATATGCTCTCCCTTTCGGGAATGCCCGACTATATGTATCTCAACAGCATCAGCCAAGCGGGAGATGTGGTTCTAGTCGAAGATGAAAATGTCTTTGAAACCGTCGATCTGGATGCCTATACGCCTTTAGTGAATAGTGAAGTGATCACAGAAACGGGAGAACCCCTCGGAAGAGTGCGGGATTTTCAGTTCAATTTAGATGACGGCAAAGTTTCTTCTATCATTATTGCGTCCCTCGGCTATCCCCAAATTCCCGATCAACTGATTAGTACCTACGAGCTATCAATGGAAGAAGTGATTAGCAGTGGCCCCAATCGGCTAATTGTTTTTGAAGGTGCGGAAGAGCGTCTAACCCAGATAACCGTTGGGGTTTTAGAACGGCTGGGTATTGGTCGTCCTGCCTGGGAAAAACAAGAAGAAGAAATGTACTATCCTCCCACCGCTCGTCCCGAAAATCAATTAGGAACGGGCATTCCCATTAGAACCCCTCTCCAAGTCCGTCAACCTGTGGTGGAAGAACGTTGGAATGAAGATGATTGGGAAGAATCCCGTCCTGCTCCTCCTCCTTTGCGCCGTCAAGCAGAAACGATTCGCTATGAAGAGGATGATCTAGAAGAAGATAATTGGGGAGAAAGTAAACGGGAAGTCGCTCCCCGCTATGAAGCTCCTCGTCGGGAGCCGAGCTATGAAGAAGCCTATGAAGATAATTATCAAGGAGATGTTTGGGATGATGATGCCGAACCCGAACCCTACAATCCACCGAGAATTAATATTCCTGAGAAAAAGAAGGAAAGAATCACGGAATATTACGAGGAATAAAATTCAATAATTGACCTTAAGGTGAGTGTCAAAGCTCACTTTTTTGCTATTTTTCGGCAATTTAAAAAAACATGACTCAAAAAAATGATACTTTAGCTCTTTTACTCGCTCTGGGAATTACCGCAGGTATTGTGGGGACAGGAGTTTGGTGGTTTTCTACAACTCAAAAATCTCCGAGCGGTGGGATTTCTATTAATAACAATGGGGATCTAAATCAACGATTGAGTTACGGGGAAAAAAGTCTGATTCCAACGGTGATGAATCCTGAAAAGCAACGGGGAATTTCTGCCTTTAAAATGGGAAATTACGTTGAAGCCGTTCAGGATTTTCAAAAATCACTCCAAACCTATGCCAACGATCCTGAAGCGTTAATTTACTTGAATAATGCTAAAATTGGGCAAAATGCGGTTTCTTTTGTGGTTTCTGTTCCCATCGGTAAAGATGTCAATGCGTCCCAAGAGTTATTGCGGGGAGTTGCCCAAGCCCAAACGGAGGTTAATCAGAAAGGGGGGATTAATGGGGTTCCTTTAAAAGTTCTGATTGCCAATGATGACGACGATGTGGCGATCGCGTCTCAATTAGGGCAAGCGTTTGTCAAAAAACCAGAAATATTAGGCGTTATTGGTCATTTTGGAAGTAATACGACCTTGGATGTGGCTAAAAATATCTATCAACCCCAGGGTTTGCCGATGATCTCTGCAACCAGTACCTCTGTAGAGTTATCGGAGTTAGGAAACTATATTTTTCGGACAGTGCCTAGTGATTTGTTTGCAGGAACGACATTGGCAAACTATATGTTGAAGACTCTGAAAAAACAAAAGGCCGCCATTATTTACAACTCCCAAAGTAGTTACAGTAAATCCTTAAAAACCGTCTTTACCACCGCTTTATTGGGAAGTGGAGGAGAAGTTGTGACAGAAATTGATTTTTCGGCTCCTGATTTTAATGCAGTCGAGGCGGTTAAACAAGCCCAGTCTTTAGGAGCGGAAGCGTTGATGTTAGCCATGAATACGGCAACTTTGAATCAGGCGTTATTAGTGATACAGGCAAATCAAGGAAAATTAGGCTTATTGGGGGGAGATAGTGCCTATAAACCCGAAATTTTGCAAGTTGGCGATAAAAATGCGGCGGGAATGGTGGTGGCGATTCCCTGGCACGTTTTAGCCCATAAAGATAATCCTTTTGTGAAAGAGGCGGCTAAACTGTGGAAAACCACCAACGTCAATTGGCGTACCGCGATGGCCTACGATGCCGCGATCGCCTTTACAACAGCAATGAAGCAAAATGCAACCCGCGAAGGCATTCAATCAGCTTTGGCGAATCCTAACTTTGTCGCCCAGGGAGCGAGTGGCCCGATTAGATTCTTACCCTCTGGCGATCGCAATCAGCCTATTCAGCTAGTCATGGTCAAACCTGGTAAACGGTCAGGGTATAACTATGATTTTATTCCGATTGCTAATCCTTAAAAACTTCTTCTAAAGTATTTTAGATTGAATTAAAACGAGCTATTTATTAGTTATATTAATTTCACAGACAAAATGGACTTGATAGTTGGATTTAGCCCTAAATCGTATTTTCTAAGTAAATTCATCAAAAAATGCTAAATGTGTCTCAAGGTACATTTAATTTTGTTTAAAAAATTTATGATCATTCCGTCCAAAGTATATTTTTTAGTAAGTCAGAGAATCAAAATGCTACGCAAAATCTTAAATATCATGCTGGTTACGATGGTCGCTTGGATGTTCTTGATTGCTTCTCCTGTAGCATTTGCTGCGGGAAATCAAAGTTATTCTCAGGAAAGTAGCTATAAACAGGATGACCAAAATTCCCAAGCAAGCTACCAAGAAAGCTATAAGGAAAAAGAGGACAAAAAGACTGATTACAATAGCTCTAGCGGAGAACAAGATAAGTCTTCTTATCAGAAAGAACAATCTTACCAGTCTGATAAAAAGAAATAGTTTTTTTGGATTGAAATAATTTAGGTCGGGATTATTAATTACTTGAGGAAATTTTCTTAAGGATTATCCCGATTTTTTTATGATTGCGATCGCCGTTTAACATTTTAAGAGTTAGTTTTAAAAATTAGACAATTATTCTTTTTTGTCCTGATCATTTTTAGGATTTTGTTCGTCGGGTAAATCAATAAAAACCCTATTTCCCTGCTCCAGTCCTGAGAGAATTTGTGTCTTATTATCCACCACTACCCCAATAGTCACGGGTTGAAATTTGGGTTGATTATCCACTCCAGGAACCATAACTCCCGTTTTTCCCGCGAGACTGACAATGGAAACCGTCGGTACGGTCAAGGCATCCGTTAATTGTTCACCCACAAAAGTAACATCAACATTCATTTTTGAGCGTAATTCATCTTTTCCTGTGACGAGACCGACTGTAACTTCAAAGGATGTTACATTATTTTCTACGATGGCTTCTGGCGCAATACGAACCACTTTCCCTGCAAATTTTGCATTAGGATAGGCATCGGCGATGATTTGGGCAGGTTGGCCAATTTTAAGGGTCGGAATATCTACTTCAGGGACTTTGGCTACGACTTCTAAGCCCCTAGCCAGGGACAAGATTCGAGGTCGAAGTGGCAGAGGCGGTACTGGAAGCAGAAGTGGTGGGTGTCACAAAAGAGCCTGGCGTGGCGAATTTTTGGGTGATGGTGCCTGGAAAGGGAGCGGTAATGATGGTGTCTTGGTATTGAATTTTAACCCTCTCTAACTCAGCTTGGGCGGCGGCGGCCACAGCTTTTAAGGAATTAAGGGAAGATTTAGCCGTAAATTGACGTTGATTTAGGCTGGCAACCTTGCCCTCTAGAGCAAGCTGGGATTCTTCGATCGCCGATTTGAGTTGTTCAATTTGTTGTTGAATTTGTGCCAATTTCAGGGGAGGCGGTTTCCTGGGGTTTGATCCAGTTTTCCGAGAGATTCAATCAAATTGGCCTTGGCATTGAGATAATCATTAGAAACTTCATCAAACCGATCCTGGAAATTACGCCTTCTTCAATTAAATCCTGATTGCGTTTTACCCGATTTTCAGCCAGTTTCAGCTTAGATTCGGCGGATTTTAACTGCGCTCTGACTTGATCAATGTTTCGGGGAATACGAGCTTGGGCTTCTCGGAGACGGTCTTGGGCGATCGCCAATTGGGAGCGGGCTTGGGCGATTCGGCTCTGGGCTTGATTAACTTCTGACTCTAATTGTCTAATTTCGGTCGGGATTTGCGCTTGTAACTCTCGATAGCGGGCGATCGTTTCATCAAAACGTGCTTGGGCCTGCATTCCCTCTGCATAAATGTCCCGATTATCCATCACGGCCAACCGTTGCCCCCGAACCACCACATCCCCCTGCTCTACAAATAACTGCAAAAGACGACCAGGGGTTTTGGGGCTAATATTGACAGTCTGAACAGGTTGAACAGTTCCGCTTGCTTTAATTTCTACCTTAAGATTTTCACTGACGGCGGGAACGGTTAATTTTTCTAGATCAATTGATGTCTTGGGATTCATCACCAAGCGATAGGTCATGCCGCCGACTACTAGAACCCCGACTCCTAATAATGTCAACACAAAGGGAAAAGGGTTTTTCATTTTACCTAGCAGGGGAATATGCATAGATGTTGACCAGAAAATCCAACAATTGTTTCATTTATAGTAACGTTAAGATGAATGTAACAAATTCTTAAAGCTTTTTAAATAAATCTTCAGCACTATAATAACGCGCCTATGATTGTTTCTGCCGCTCACCGCGAAAAACTAAAAGTCGGTCTTCAAAAAAATCTGTTGTTTGGCAACGAACCCAGCACCGAATTACTCGCCATACTCAGCGTCTATTTTGTCCAGGGCGTTTTGGGGTTAGCACGATTGGCTGTCAGTTTTTTTCTGAAAGATGAACTTGGATTTACCCCTGCCCAAATGGGGGCCTTGATGGAAGCTGCCGCTATTCCTTGGATTCTCAAGCCTTTATTTGGTTTTTTATCCGATGGTTTGCCGATTTTCGGGTATCGTCGCCGTCCCTATTTAGTTTTATCAGGAGTGTTGGGGACGCTCTCCTGGCTCTGTATGGCAAATCTGGTTCATACGATGGTGGCCGCGACCTTGACGTTATTGGTTAGTTCCCTCTCGGTGGCTATGAGTGATGTGATCGTTGATTCCCTCGTGGTAGAGCGGGCTAGAAAAGAATCTCTCGGACGGGCGGGTTCCCTCCAATCTTTGACCTGGGGAATTTCGGCGATCGGGGGGCTAATTACGGCTTACTTTAGTGGTTTTCTGTTAGAACACGTCAGCACTCGCACGGTTTTCACGATTACGTCTTTTTTTCCCCTCATTGTTATCCTCGTCGCGGGGCTGATTGCCGAGGAAAAATCAACGGACAAATCAAGTCCGTCGGCGATTCCCATTGGAAATCAAGTTCGACAGGTTTGGCAAGCAATGAGCCAAAAATCCATTCTTTTGCCGACTATTTTTGTCTTTCTTTGGCAAGCGACTCCTAGTGCCGATTCTGCTTTCTTTTTCTTTACCACTAATGAACTTGGCTTTGAACCCGAATTTTTAGGACAAGTCCGCTTGGTGAGCAGTTTTGCGGCGTTGGTCGGTATTGGGATTTACCAAAAATTTTTAAAAACGATTCCTTTTCGGCAAATTCTGGGTTGGAGTACGGTCATTTCCTGTCTTTTGGGATTAACGACCCTGCTCCTCGTCACCCACGCTAATCGGGCGATCGGGATTGATGACCATTGGTTTAGTTTGGGAGATAGTTTGATTTTGACGGTGATCTGCCAAATCGCCTTTATGCCTGTTTTAGTGCTTTCTGCCCGTCTCTGTCCTCCAGGGATTGAAGCCACTTTATTTGCCTTGTTAATGTCAATTTGGAATTTATCGGGACTCGTTTCTTCGGAATTCGGTGCGCTCCTGACCGATTGGCTGGGTGTCAGTGAAACTAATTTTGATAATATGTGGCTATTAATCACTATTACCAATTTTTCTACTCTCCTACCCCTATTTTTACTAGGTTGGCTGCCCGTTGGTGATCCAACAGAAATTACCGAAGAAAATACTTCCCTGGCAACTTTTCCGATCGCAGAAGTCTTTGAACACCGACCGATGGAACCCTAACGGAGCAAAGTTTTTTACCCGAATTTATGCCGAGAGCAAATATCCATCCAGAGGAAATCGAGCCATCTGATACAACGTTACTGAAAAATCCGACCTCTCCGACCTAATCCTCCGTTTTTCACTCATTTCTCGATGAGTCGGTGATCGCTTTTTTTTTGAATCCTATTTAATATTTTTTATAACAATGATTGTTGAGTTGTTGGCGATATTATCCGCTTCCGCCGCAGTGGGTATGAGAATCGCGTTACCGCTATTAATTATTGGTTTATTGCATCAAGATCTTTGGGATCAAGTTCCGATTTTGTCTACCATTAATCCCCAGGTTCTAGTCGCTATTCTCACGAGTTGGTCTCTTTTTGAACTTTTTGCTTCAAAACAATTATTAGGTCAACGGGTTTTACAGATTATTCAACTTTTGTTTACCCCCTTTGTCGGCGGCATTATTGTGATCGCGGTCATCAAAATGGCGAATCTTCAGCTCCACCCCCTTTGGTTAATTTCGGTGTTGGGAGGATTGTTTGCCCTATTACTAAAACTTGTTCAAATGGGCTGGTTTTTTCAACTACGGGGTATTCCGCTTTGGGCCGCTTTTCTAGAAGACGTTTTATGCGTCCTTTTAATTCTTTTTGCCTTTACCGCTCCTATCAATGGCGGATTAATTGCCATGTTACTATTTTGGTTAGCTGTACGCAGTTCGGGTAAGTGGCGAAGTTTAGCTTCAGCTAACAGACGAGGGCAATCGCCTCCCGATTAAAGACCGTTTGACTATTATGATATTATCGGGATATGCGGGTGTAGTTCAGTGGTAGAACGTCACCTTCCCAAGGTGAATGTCGTGGGTTCGAGTCCCATCTCCCGCTTGGTTTGTTACTCAATCATCTGGCTTTCCCGTACAATGGTAAGATTAGCCACATTTCACCCGCGCCGCGCTCCATGAAAAAACTGATTGAAGGGATACAAAAGTTCAAATCGGGTTACTTTAACGCCCATAAGGATCTATTTGAGCAACTTTCCCACGGCCAGCACCCCCGTATTCTTTTTATCACCTGTTCCGACTCTCGTATTGACCCCAACTTGATTACCCAGACTGAGGTGGGGGAACTGTTTATTATTCGGAATGCAGGTAATATGATTCCTCCCTACGGAGCCGCTAATGGAGGGGAAGGAGCTTCTCTGGAATACGCGATCGCGGCGTTGAATATCGAAGAAGTTATTGTTTGTGGTCATTCCAACTGCGGAGCCATGAAGGGCTTGCTAAAACTTAATAGCCTGCAAGAAAATATGCCCCTGGTCTATGATTGGCTCAAACACGCAGAAGCCACTCGTCGAGTCGTTAAAGATAATTACAAAGACTTGGAAGGAGAAGAACTGATGGCCATCACCACCGCCGAAAATGTTCTTAATCAATTGGAAAACCTTCAGACCTATCCCATCGTGCGTTCTCGCTTACGTCAGGGAAAATTGAGGTTGTACGGTTGGATTTATCAAATTGAAACAGGAGAAGTGCTTGCCTACGATGGGGTTCTCCACGATTTTGTCCCCCCCCAAAGTACCTTGTCGGTTCCCGAACCTGAATACAATCTTTATCCTGGCTGTAATCTTTTAAATCAGTGTGTTCCAACGGTCGGAGGCAATAAACCAAAACAAACTGAGAATGGGAATGGGAATGGAAAAGCCCCTTCCTCTGAGAAGTCAAGCCCGTCTTCTCCCTTACCAGGCTATACCCATCTTCCCAGTGACCAAGCTGAACGGATTTATCGTGGTTCACGCTAGAAAAAAAACTCAAGTTTGAAATCGGTCAAACCTGGGAAGGGGCTACAATAGGAGTCGAACAGTACTCATAAAAATGGTCAAATCGATGCAAATTCGCGGTACAGATCACTCACCCTTACATTGGTTAGGCGACGCGATCGCCTTGGGTTTCTTTGAAAATGCGGTAGAGATTACGGGAGATTTAGCCCACCTGGATGAAAAACTCGGCGGAACGCTACAGGAATTAATGGCTGAAACCGAATTTACAGGAAAAACGGGTCAAAAATGTGTGACTCGTGTGGGGTCTAATACTCCCATTCGTAAGGTGATCTTGATTGGTTTAGGAAAAATTGAAGGTTTTAAGCGGGGCAATTTAGGAACGGCGGCGGCCGCGATCGCGAGACTTGCCAAAAAAGAAAAAGTCAAAACTTTGGGAATTAGTCTGCCGTTAGTCGAACAGAATGAAAGCAAGACAGCAGAAGCGATCGCGGAAGGAATTTTACTGGCTCTCCATCAAGATAATCGCTTTAAATCCGACCCTGAAGATAAAACTTTAACATTGGAAACCATCGAGTTACTTGCTCTCGGTGAACAGAATGAAGCGATCGCCCAGGCAAAAAAAGTCGTTTCAGGAGTTATTTTAGCCAGGGAACTCGTGGCCGCTCCTGCCAATGAAGTGACGGCGATTACGATGGCGGAAACGGCTCAGGCGATCGCAAAAGATTACGGTTTAAGTATCGAAATTCTGGAACAGGAAGATTGTGAAAAACTCGGTATGGGTTCCTTTCTCGGCGTTGCCAGGGCTTCTGAATTACCGCCTAAATTTATTCATTTAACTTACCATCCTGAAGGAACACCCAGCCGCAAACTGGCCATTGTCGGTAAAAGTTTGACCTTTGATTCGGGCGGTTTAAATATTAAAGGAGTCGGTAGTGGCATCGAAACCATGAAGATGGATATGGGAGGAGGAGCCGCAACCCTGGGAGCCGCAAAAGCGATCGCCCAATTAAAACCCTCCGCCGAAGTGCATTTTATCTGTGCCGCAACGGAAAATATGATTAGTGGTCGGGCCATGCGTCCTGGTGATATTTTAAAGGCATCCAACGGCAAAACCATTGAAGTGAATAATACCGATGCTGAAGGTCGTCTGACGTTAGCCGATGCCCTCGTTTTTGCTGAAAAATTAGAAGTAGATGCGATCGTGGATTTGGCAACGTTAACAGGAGCTTGTATTGTTGCCTTGGGGGATGACATTGCGGGACTCTGGGGAACCGATGAAACCCTGATTGCTCAGATTAAAACCGCCTCGGAAAATGCAGGGGAAAAATTCTGGGAAATGCCGATGGAAGAAAAATATTTTGAAGGTTTGAAATCTCCCATTGCCGACATGAAAAACACTGGGCCGCGATCGGGAGGTTCCATTACCGCCGCTTTGTTCCTCAAGCAATTTGTCGAAAAAACTCCCTGGGTACATTTAGACGTAGCAGGGCCAGTCTGGGCAGACAAGGAATCTGGGGTCAATAATTCAGGCGCGACGGGTTTTCCTGTGCGTACCCTCGTCAATTGGGTATTGGGCTAGGAAATAAAAATTTTCGTAGGGACACAATATACTAAATTCCGTCTAGTTTGAGAGCTAAAGTTTTTTCGCCCCCCCAGCCCCCCAATTTTGGGGGGAGTTTACAACCTTTCTGAGTTCAAAGTCCCCCAGTATTGGGGGATTTAGGGGGCGATCTTCCAAACTACGGGGGTCAATTTAGACGCGGTTTATGTCCTTACTTTTTATCAGAAATAAATACAAATTGAGGAGAAACTATGGCACGAGTCATGATTGTTGGTGCGGGCGGGGTCGGTAGTGTAGTGGCCCATAAATGTGCGGCTCAGGCAGAATTTTCTGAGATTCTTTTGGCTAGTCGCACCGTTGCTAAATGTGAGGCGATCGCGGCTCATATTGGTTCTCCTAAGGTGAAAACTGCCGCCCTGGATGCGGATATTGCCAGTAATACCGTCAAATTACTCAAGGATTTTCAGCCCGATATTTTAATCAACGTAGCCCTTCCCTATCAGGATCTCGCTCTCATGGATGCTTGTCTCGAAGCAGGGGTAGATTATCTGGATACTGCTAATTATGAACCGCCCGATGTGGCTAAATTTGAATATAGTTGGCAGTGGGCCTATCAGGATCGTTTCAAAGAAGCAGGTTTAACGGCGATTCTTGGGTGTGGTTTTGACCCAGGTGTAACGGGAGTTTTTACTGCCTATGCTCTCAAACATTACTTTGACGAAATTCACACCCTAGATATTATCGATTGCAATGCGGGCAGTCACGGCAAGGCGTTTGCGACTAATTTTAATCCTGAAATTAATATTCGAGAAATCACGCAACGAGGCCGCTATTACGAAAATGGCGAATGGAAAGAAATTGATCCGCTTTCTGTTCATTACCCCATTCCCTATCCTGAAATTGGTGAAAAGGAATCCTATTTGCTTTATCACGAAGAGTTAGAATCTCTCGTCAAAAATATTCCTGGTTTAAAGCGAGCGCGATTCTGGATGACTTTTTCGGAAGCTTATATTAATCATTTACGAGTATTGGAAGCGGTGGGCATGACTCGTATTGATGAAGTCGAATATCAAGGGCAAAAAATCGTTCCTTTACAATTCCTAAAAGCAGTTTTACCCGAACCTTCTTCCCTAGCAGAAGATTACACAGGGCAAACTTCCATTGGTTGTTGGATTGAAGGAATTAAGGATGGCAAGGTGCGTAAATATTATGTTTACAATAATTGCGATCATGCGGCTTGTTATCAAGAAGTCGGTTCCCAGGGAATTTCCTATACAACGGGGGTTCCAGCAGTCATTGGGGCTTTGATGGTGATTAAGGGTTTATGGAAAAAATCAGGGGTTTTTAATGTGGAAGAGTTTGATCCCGATCCCTTTATGGAATTACTTGGCCCGTTGGGTTTACCTTGGCATGAAGTGATTGATCAACCTTCTCCTTTTGATACAATTTAAACAATAGATGAGGTTTATGGAGAAACATTTTCACTAAAAAAATCTCTCTATAAACCCATTTAATCTGTCTTTTTGATTAATTTTAACTTCTGCCTAAAATGTCATCTATCTTAGAAATATATAAGCAAAATAAGCAATTAATTTTAGATAAATCGATTCGTCAAGTTTTATCTTTTGCAGGAGATGGAAAACTTAGGAATAATAATGAGACTTGCCAAGAATTTCGCGAATTATTATCGGTTATTCCAACGGAATATCTGGTTAAATATGCTAATGAATGTCTAGATGATAAATTTGATAATAGTGGTTTAGTTTTACAGGATATTATTAATCAAGCGGGTAAACGTTTAGATTTTAAAGTTGAGTATGGGCTTTATCAAGGTTCCAAAAATACAATTGGTTATGATGGAATCTGGGATCTTAATCAGGAAAATAGTATTATTGTCGAAGTCAAAACAACTGATGCTTACCGAATTAATCTTAATCATATTTATAATTATAAACGTAAATTAGTCGAACAAAAGCGAATTTCTGAAACTTCGTCTATTTTAATTATTGTTGGAAGAAAAGATACGGGAGACTTAGAAGCACAAATTAGGGGAAGTCGCTATGGTTGGGATTTTCGATTAATTAGTGTAGATTCTTTAATGAAATTAGTTCAATTAAAGGAAAAATTAGACGACGAAAAGACGATTAAGCAAATTAGTGAGATTTTACGACCTTTAGAATTTACTCGTTTAGATAAACTGATCGAAATTGTTTTTGAAACAACTCAAGATATTCAATCTGAAACAATAGACTATCCTGAAATCGATTCTGAATTTGAGGAAAATGATAAACAAGAACATCAAATAAATGAAGAAAATCAAAAAAAGATAGAAAAAACTTCAGCAACATCTCGTGTTAATTTTCATGAAAAATGCCTTCAAAAAATAGAATTAAGTCTTAATATAAATTTAGTAAAAAAAAGTCGAATAGGTTATCAAACCCCTGATCAACAGAAAGGATTCGTTTTTTGCATTTCTAAAGTATATTTAGAGAAATTAGGCACGAAATATTGGTTTGTATTTCATCCTAAACAAGAAAATTTTTTGAATTATTTTAAAGAATCTTATGTTGTTTATAGCTGTGGAAGTGAAGACAATACTTTTTCCGTTCCTTTAAAAATCATTCAGAATGAAAAAGACAATCTTTGCACGACAGAAAAAGAAGGCAAAATCTATTGGCATATTCATATTCACGAAAGAAACAATAACTTTTATTTACGAATTCCCAAAACAAATCAAACAGTTGATATTGAAAAATATCGAGTCTAAAAATTAATGTTATTAATTTAACTTCAACGGGATAAGAGCAAAGCGATCGCTAAATGTACTGCTTCAAAAAATAGATTAATACTTCACAAAATTCATTAAAATAACCTTCTTCGTTTACTTGATCATAATTTTTAATTAATATTTCAAGAGTTTCTTTACTATTTCCTACTTGTTGTAAAAGTTCTTGAAGTCCTTCAATCGCTCCTCGTCTTTCACCTTTCAACTTAGGAATATTTAAGCCTAATTTTTCAATAGTGATTTTAGCAGATTCTTTTTTTTCATCATCTTCACTAGGTAAAATATCCCCAAAAGCAGTGTAAGTAAAATATTCGTTACAGTCTTCTTGTAAAGGAGAAATGGTCAAATTTTCATCGTACCAATTACCTTTTAAGTGGCCACAATGAACAGGATTTTCTTGTTAATTTTGAGCTTTATCATCCTTTTCTTTTTGGCAAGAAGCTAAAAAATTAGAATATTCTAGGGATAGTTCGGGATAACAATTCTCATCTTTCGGTTTAAAGTGTTCAATATGGCTATTATTGAGATCAATTTGTCGTTGGCAATAACAACAAATATAGCCTTGTTCTTTTAACAGAGATTCATGAACGATCCGTTTTTCTGGATTTTGAAAATTAGTAGTTTTACTATTCCAATAAGGTTGCCAATCTTCATTTGCTTGAGCTTTCTAATCTGTAAATGCTGGTGGAGTTTCTTGTTTTTTAATATATCTCACTTACCCAAAATCTCCTTACCTTTAATGATTACTCCAGCTTTTATTAATTGAGGATCAGATGGCCCTGGCATTCTCGAAGCAAGCTGTTCCCGTAGTTGTTTAGCTCCGACTAAATCATTTCGATCAATTAGTCGAAAAAGTTCTGATAAATCTTTTTCAATGTCTTCAGGATAGGCAGAAACACCCATTACGTTTTCTAGAATTTGATTGCTATCTCTGCCGTAGGAACTTTCGGGATGACTGGCAATAATTCCATCAGGTGTGGATTGTAAAATATAAATATTTTCAGGTTGAACGTGACTGAGAACCTGGGGAGAATGGGTTGTTACTATAAATTGGCAATTGGGAAAGGTTTCGGTTAAGCGGGGAATAATTTTGTGTTGCCATTGGGGATGTAAATGGAGTTCTATTTCATCAATTAATACAATTCCTTCTCCTTGTAGGGGATCGTCTAAACTGGGATTCGCGATCGCCAACCGACGAGCGATATCACCGACCATTGCCAATAGACATTTTTCACCATCAGAAAGTTGATTAATGATTAATTCTTCGACTTTATCACCAATCGTTTTATTAACGGTCATTCGTAACGGATTACGTCTTACCCGCAAATTATCAAATTCAGGAATTAGAGCATGAATAGCTTTTCTAACAGCTATCAATTGTTTATCTTCATGATTAGGGTCATCCCGTATATTTTCATTCTCCAAGTCTTCAATATTTCTAAACCATTGAAAAAAAGACTTGAAATTAATAGGTCTTTCTGCAAGAGCATCCTTGTAAGCATCTATTGTCTCTGTTACAAAAATGTCTTGACTTTCTAATCGAAATTTATCTACGGATCGACTTCCTGAATAATAAGTAATAATAGGTAAACTTTCATCAAAATTTTGTTTTTTTGCCTCATGGATTTTAGTACTTAATTGAGTTAATAAATCTAACGAAAAAAAATTCGGATTATATAAAGATTCTGGTAACGACCATTTGATTTCCGTATAATCCCCAAATTTATGATCAATTGTAATGGTTCCAAAAACTAGATTAAAGCCTTTTTTAATATCATTTTCATCAAAGTATTGACCATTTGCAAGCTGATTCTCAGGCATTATATGGTGTAAGCTTTTAATTGGTTTCTCACTCGTTGAATCATATCTAACTCTGTTAATAAACCAAGACAAAAAAATAGCCAACGCATCTAAAATACTCGATTTACCAACACCATTATTCCCAATAAAAACCGTTGGTCTTTGAGGAGTTGTATCAAAATCTAAGACAATTTCATCAAATCCTCGAAAACCTTTTAACTCTAAGCGTTTGACTTTCATAAAAACCTCAACTCGCTTTCGTAAATAACCGAAAATACCAAGAGACAAAAAACTCTTTAATCGGGAACGCAATAAACGTTATCGGATTAATCGTCACGATAATATTGCGACTATCTCTTTTTGCCGCCTTAACCACTTGTTTCGCTGTCCAATCCGCCGACATAATCCCCACAGGATTCAGATTACTTTTAAACGGGCCAAGAATTACTTTCCGAATCACACAGGGCGCATCCAATCGACGGAGCGTGATTAAATCACCCAAAGCACGTTTACTTAATTCATACAACGGACTAAAAGCGGGATTAACTTCTGCTTCTGAGGTATTAACCCAAACTTCCTTAGTAGCAATTTGTTTATTGGTTTTGACCGTTTTCAAGAATAACTCCATTAAACGAAAACCCGAAAAAGTATTCACTTCATAGGCCGTATTAATCGCTTCTTCTGAGCGTTGACTATGGACATTGACCCCATGATTAATCACTAAAATATCAACGGTTTCTAATAACTCTTTTAACGCATCTTCTTCGCCAATTTGCCAGGTTAAGGTTTTAATCGGAATCATTTTTCCCTTAACTTCAATACTCACAGGATTCCCTTGAGACGTTAACGCGATCATCTTGGAATCACTGAGATATAAATATTTTAAAAGTGCCTGACCGAAGGTTCCTGATGCACCCGTCACGGCAATAGTTTTTCCCTTTAAAGAAAGTGCTGTTCCCAAAATTTTATCCACCAAAGTTAAAGTTCCACAATAATACGCCTTTTGATCATCAAAATGATGCCGCCAATGATAGGTGCGATTCACTCGCCAATGAGCAGGAATTTCCGTAAATTGACCTGGACGATGGGTTAAATCGGTGATTTCATCCGCATTGGGAACACCTGTCCCCCTCGCGATCGCGGTCACTAAAAAACTGGAGGTATACAGGGAGCCGAAAGTCGTGACCCAGGCATAATCAAAACCCCAAATGAAGAGAATCAGTCCAGGTAAAAAGCTAAAAATCAACATCACCAACGCCTCTGGCACATCGTTATACCAGTGGGCCTTACGATAAATTTCTTCACTCGTCACCGACAAATCAGGACGAAAAACCCGATGATGCCAGCCATGCAGTTTATACAACGGTTGCCAGACATGGGCCAGGGCATGGTAACAATCTCGAACAATCTCTACCCAAACCACCGACAAAAACGCGATCGCCGACCACAAAATCAAATGACTTACCATATCTAAGAATTATTGAAAATTAATTAAGGTTAAATTTAAAAATTAAATAGCTCAGTCTAGACTATCGCCCATTGTCTAAGAAAGCATCAGAAATGACAACTAGGGCGGATTTCATCGGTCGGAAGACAAAGAGCATTTTTCAGCTTTTGATTAAAAATGTTAAAAAAGTTAACAGTTTTGGTTAGAATATGACCTATAGTTGATGATCCCCAGACATTATTTTTCATCCCCATCAACCTATCCCATTTAATTATACCAACTGAACCTATGCCCCAAGAGTCTTGGAAAGAACAGGATAACGAGCCAATTTTAGACCCCCTCGGTTCTCTGCTGTCGGAATGGACTGATCCCGAAGCGGAAGAAGAGGAATTTAGAAGTGATTTCTTTCGGGGCGTTGAGGGGCGCAGAAAAAAGCCGCCTTTGTTTTGATGTCGATTTGGGCGGTTGTCGCCTTTCTTCATCTGGTCAGTTGGGGAATTTGGGCGATTATCGGCTTTTCTGTTTTATTAGCACTCCAGACTATTCGTTTAATTATTGCCAAACCTGAAGTTGAACCCGAAGCGTTGACGGAAGCAGAATTGAGTCATGCTCCCTCGGTTTCTTTATTAGTAGCGGCAAAAAATGAACAGGCCCGTGATTCAGAATTTAGTAACCCAGCTATGTTCCCTCGATTATCCCGTTGATAAGCTGGATATTTGGATTATTGATGATTCCAGTACCGATAAAACTCCTGCGATCTTAGATAAATTAGCGACGCAATACGAGCAATTAAATGTCATCCATCGTCCTAGTGGCGCGAGTGGGGGCAAGTCTGGGGCATTAAATGAGGTTTTACCGCTCACAAAAGGCGATATTATCGGGGTTTTTGATGCGGATGCCCTCATTCCCCAGGATTTACTGCGGCGGGTGGCTCCTCTCTTTCAGCAAGAACGCATGGGTGCTGTCCAAGTCCGTAAGGCGATCGCCAATGCGGATGTCAATTTCTGGACAAAGGGCCAATCCGTAGAAATGGCCCTAGATGCCTATTTTCAACAACAACGGATTGTTACGGGTGGTTTAGGGGAATTACGGGGGAATGGTCAATTTGTTTCTCGCCAAGCTCTGAATAGTTGCGGCGGTTGGAATGAACAAACGATTACCGATGATTTGGATTTAACCATTCGTCTGCACCTGGATAATTGGAAAATTGGCGTTTTAGTGAATACTCCCGTCGAAGAAGAAGGGGTCACAACGGTGATCGCGCTCTGGCATCAGCGCAACCGTTGGGCCGAGGGCGGTTATCAGCGTTACCTCGATTATTGGCGGTTTATTATTTCCGAACCCCTGGGCTTGAATAAAAAAGTGGATTTGGTTTCCTTCCTGTTGATGCAATATATTTTACCCACTGCGGCTATTCCCGATATTGTCATGGCGATCGCCCGTCATCATCTGCCCATGTTGACCCCCCTAACAGGTGTTGCCCTTTCCCTCTCTGGTTTTGGGATGTATAAAGGCTTACGTCGTCTGCAAGCTCCAGAAAATTTCAGTCTTGCCCAATTTTTTAACTATTTAGGTCAATCTCTACGGGGAACTCTCTATATGGTTCACTGGTTATTGATTATGCCCTGTGTTACCGCTCGTATGGCTATTCGTCCCAAGCGTCTGAAATGGGTTAAAACGGTTCATGCTGGCACAATGGAAGAGGAATTAGAGTTTGAACGAGGTTAGCGATCGCTTAGTGAATCAATCTAGATCCTAATGCCTTCAGAAAAGTCATCGTTTTAGAAAAGCCAAAACAGGTCTGTTGTTATGGTATGGCACAATGCTAAAAAACAACTTTCAAACACGTCCTATTACTAATGAGATTGAATGGAGAAATATACAACAACGTATTAATACTATTTTAGATAAAAAGAATTTGACCCAAAAGGATCGAGACTATCTAAGAGTATTAGGAATGCTTGTTTATGATTATGAACAAAAGTTTGAACCGATACCAAAATTGGAAAATGCAGAACTTTTAGAAGCATTAATGCAGGATTATGATCTAAAAATTCAGGATTTTCTTGTCGTTTTTGATACAGAAGAAACGATTTTAGCTATTTTGCAAAATAAACGTAAAATGACCATTGAAGAATATCAACAATTGTCTAGTTTATATGGTTTCTAAACTATTACCAATTTTGGGTAGAGATTCGATAAATTATTACTACCTGTAAATAATTCGTTGATAGATTATCCTGGGTCACGGTAGGATAGGGCCTTCGAGATCGTGTCAGATGTAATCAACGAAAATTTTACAGCAAGAATTATTATCCGTTGTTAATTTCCCAAAGAAAAAGTCGGAAAATCTTTCTAAAATTACTCTTCAGAACTCCAAGGAACTGGGTCAACATCTCCACTATATTGAGTTCTTTTTAGTCTATTTGTATATTTACCATTGTAGTTACAAAGTTTCAATATACAGAGTTCAAGACTCCATTTGCAAAGATGTAGTACGTCGAAAGCTTCTTGAGAATGATCATTTAACTTCATACGATTTTTTTTAGTGGGATGAACGATGCAGTTTCGTATTTGTGTTATTGCATCAGTCGTCAACCATTCTTTGTCTTTTGCTGTCTCATGAAGTACTCCTAAATGCTCGGATATATCCAAAGGAATCTTTAGCCAATCGAAAAGACGCTTTATACGTCCATAACCATGCAATTTGTCAAATTTTGTTTGAGTAAGTACCCGTTTTTTTTCAACAAGGATTTCATAAGCAAGTAGCTCCAAGGCACTTTGTAACCGAATAATTGCGCTTTCAACATTAATAGCAATGTGGTTAGCTTCAACATAGATATAAATGATCTGTAGTAAACTATCAGACCACTCAGGATCAAAGTATAGATCTGCAAATCCTTTAAAAGGTTCCTCAAAGGTTTGTGGATCAGATTTACTGACCCATGAAATATTATGTTGGTAAGGAAACATAGGGCTAGATTTCCACCCTTTCCAAACTTCATTATTATCAGCATTAAAACCAACTAATGCGTATGGACTTATGAAACTACCACTGACAAAGGACAAATACCATTTAAGCGCATCAATAATCTGTTCTGATTCTTGATAATCAAATAAAGAACCATCATTTTTTTCTAAAATGCCATAGTGAGTAATTGCAAAACCAGAGGAATTAATTAGCTCTTTTTCTAATTGCTGAATATTTGATAATGAATCCAGTGTTATATTCCAACCTTTTGCACTCAGAGACAATCTCTTACGGCGAATAAATCTAGAGTCCTGTCCTTCATAACGAATCGGCGTACCAACAATATATCTAAAATTCGGGATAAAAAACTTAGCATAGGAAGCTTGTCTTTCACTTTGTTTATTTTCATCAATTTTCGTATCAACAATTTCTCCTCTTATGACTAAAGATGTATGAGTTATTTGTCCCTCTAAAATATTATTTTCTTGTCCCAATATAATTAGGTCAATTTTATCACCACAATGTAGCTGATTGAATTTATTATATTGCATTTCTTCTGTGCATTCTAATTCAAATCTTAGACTTGCAAAGGGGAGCCAAACAAGCTGGATTTTTCCGTCAACTTGAAACGAAATATTATCTTTATTGAGAATCAATTTACCTTGATAGAACTCAATGGGTTCATTCAAGCCCTTTTGTATAATATGGGGGCAAATTCCTGAAGGAGTTTCTCGTTGATTCATGGTTTAACCCTGGAATAATCTCTTTTATAATAATTTTAATACTATTTTCATAATAGTAATTATTTATCAAGAAGCCGATTTAAACTAACAGATAAAAATGTTGCGATCGCGAACTACTCAAAACCATTCTACCAATTAATCTTAAGGTTTATCATGATGCTTGATATGATTATCAGTTAAATTTTCATGGGCCTGTTGACGAATTAAGGCTTGAACCTTACCCAAAGTCGGATTAACTTCATAACTCCGTTCTTGGGGATTCGTTAAATAAAATTGTTGTTCCTGTTCGATCATTAAAACATCCTGACGAATTAATCCTTCTAATAGTTTTTTGGCGGCGTTAAATAATTTATCCTTAAAAAATCGACGTACCCAAACGGGAGATTTGTGTAAATTCGGAAAGGCATTCAGAGACGTAAAATGAATTAAATAGGCACGGGTTTGGGTTTCGCTCACAGGGCAAAATAAACAATAAATTTTAAAATCATTTCCTAATGTTGAGAGCCAATGGGGATAATGATAACCAACGGTTAGGGGTTCGGGGTGTAAGCGTCTCAGGGCAGGAAAAAAAAGCTGGGAAATCGACCAAATTTTATCAATTTTATAGTAACTTTCGGCTTCATAATAGGCATCAACGCGATCGCGATCGGCAGATAATTTTTCTAACTTTGCGGATGCCCAGGCTTGATAATTATCATGTAAATGCCCATGATACATATCCATTAGGTTTTCAATTAAAAAAGAAAAGTGTCCCTGACAATCAATGGTTGCAACCGAGCCAATATAATTCAAATGTTCCCACTCAGGGATGCCCATCGGCTCTATTTTAGTTTGTTCTAAATAGTCTAAATCCCCTGGAAAAACCCAAATAAAACCATCTAATTCTGTGATGGGATAGGAACGAATTTTACAATTAGGTAATTTCTGTTTTTCGGTGAGGTAGGGAATGGAGGTACATCGACCCGTTTGATCCAATTGCCAACCGTGATAGGCACACTCAATCCGATCGCCGATGACTTTACCCTCACTGAGTTTGACATGGCGGTGGGGGCAACGGTCTTCTAGGGCATGAATGGCTCCATTGCGATCGCGAAAAAGAACAATCGACTGATGCCAAAGGGTTACAGAGAGAGGTTTATCGGTCACTTCCTTACTTAGGGCCAGCACATACCAATGATTGAAATTAATAGGACAAGTGCGAATGGAATCGGTTGATAAAGGGGAGGAAGTAGTCAGGGACATTAGAAAAAGTGAGCAAAATTTTTTCTAGAATAGCACTAATGATTGCTAAATTAAAATGAGAATAATGAAAATAATATAGTTGAGTGTTATTAAATAAAAGTCTAATAATTAAAAATTTAGGCAACGTAAATTACTATTTTTTATCCAGCAATCCGTTATAATAATTGCCTAATCAGGATTATCGAAAAAAATTATGACTATCAATTCTTCTTTACAGCAAGCCCTTCGCCAACGCCGCGCCCTGAAAGTGATCAGTGGACTGAATAATTTCAATACCAAGAATGTAACGGCTGTCGTGAAAGCGGCCCAGGCTGGCGGTGCAACTTTTGTCGATATTGCCGCCGATGTTGACCTCATCCGTCATGTCCGACAACTGATTGATTTACCGATCTGTGTGTCGGCTGTCGATCCCCAATTATTACTGGATGCAGTGGATGCAGGCGCAGATTTGGTCGAAATTGGTAATTTTGATAGTTTTTATGCCCAAGGTCGTCGTTTTGAAGCTCCTGAAGTTTTAGACCTAACCCAAGCAACCCGTCAATTACTGCCCCATACGACCTTATCCGTCACTGTTCCCCATATTTTGGCGTTGGATGAGCAAGTACAATTGGCTGAAGCTCTAGTGGAAGCGGGGGCAGACCTGATTCAAACCGAAGGCGGAACCAGTTCTCAGCCTAGCCATGCGGGAATTTTGGGATTAATTGAAAAAGCATCCCCTACCCTAGCGGCGGCCCATGCCATTTCTCGCGCTGTCTCGGTTCCTGTTCTCTGTGCATCGGGTTTATCTAATGTGACGATTCCGATGGCGATCGCGGCGGGAGCTTCTGGGGTTGGAGTCGGTTCTGCGATTAATCAACTCAACGATGAAGTAGCAATGGTGGCGGCGGTACGGAGTTTAGTCGAAGCTTTAATCCCAAATCCTTCCTTTGTGCAAGTTTAAGGCATTTTTGAGTTAATTTCTTTGTGTTTCCTCTCTCCTCGAAATTTTTTGGGGGGAGGATTTTTGATTGATTAGTCTTTTCTTGACAAAAAACTTTTCCTGAAAATCTAATCAAAAGTAGAAATTTTCTAATTTCAAATAATTAATCGATGTAATCTTAAATTTTTATAAACTAAAAGTCAAGAATACAAACAATTGCGTTATCGTAATACAGCAATTGTTATTATCAAAAATCAAACTTTCCTCTCCTATGACGAATCAGGCAAAAAATCATTATCAAATTGTGGTTATTGGTGGTGGAGCGGCAGGAATCACCGTCACGGCTCAATTGTTGAAGCAGGAAAGCAATCTTGATATCGCCATTGTCGAACCCTCCGATAAGCATTATTACCAGCCCGCTTGGACATTGGTAGGAGGCGGAGCCTATAAATTAGAAGATACAATCAAAGAAGAACGGGATTGTATTCCTAGTGGAGCCAGTTGGATTAAAGCGGCCATTGCTCAACTCAATCCTGAACAAAATACCGTCATTACCCAAGATGGTCGCTCTATTACCTACGATTATTTAATTGTTTGTCCTGGCATTCAAATTGATTGGCATCTCATCAAAGGTTTACCCGAAGCTCTAGGAAAAAATGGAGTAACCAGTAATTATGATGTGCGTTACGCGCCCTATACCTGGGAATTAATTAAAAATTTTAGGGGCGGAAATGCGATTTTTACCTTTCCTGCTACCCCGATTAAATGTGCAGGTGCGCCACAAAAAATCATGTATTTAGCGGATGAAACTTTCCGTAAAAATGGCGTTAGAAATCAAACAAAAATTATCTACGAAGTTGCTGTTGCAAAAATTTTTGGCGTTCCTGGCTATTGTGAAGCGTTAGAAAAAGTTGCGGCAAAAAAAGAGATTTTAGTTCAATACAAACATAATCTTAAGGAAATTAAGGCTGATAGCAAAGAAGCCATTTTTGATGTGACAACGGAGGCAGGAATTGAGGAAATTAGCGTAAATTATGACCTCATTCATGTTGCTCCCCCCATGAGTCCCCCTGATTTCATTAAAACCAGTTCCCTGGCAGGTAAAGAAGGGCAGAGTAAGGGTTGGGTGGATGTCAATAAATTCACCTTGCAACATAATGTTTTTCCCAATGTTTTTAGTCTCGGAGATGCGTCTTCTTTACCCACTTCTCGGACGGCGGCGGCTATTCGGAAACAGGCTCCTGTGTTAGCCCATAACCTCCTGGCTTTAATTGGAGCGCGATCGCTGGATAGTCAATACGGCGGCTATACCTGCTGTCCCTTGGTCACGGGTTACGGAAAAACGATTATGGCGGAATTCGACTACGATGGTAAACCCAAATCGAGCTTTCCCTTTGATCCCACCCAGGAACGATGGAGTATGTGGATGGTCAAACGTTATGTTTTACCCTATTTATATTGGAATCGTATGCTTAAAGGTGAATCCTTTGAACCCGATAATTGGAAATTTTTATTAAATCGTTAATCGGAAATACAAAAATGCGATCGCCAGCCCATCAACCTAAAATATTCTCATGAAAATTTTTGTGGAAACGGGTAGTTATGATTTCGGCAATGTGGGTGATGTCGCGATGTTACAAGTCACAGTATCAAGATTACAAAGTCTTTGGTCTGATGCGGTGATTGTGATTCTTACCAATGCACCAGACAAGCTTGCTGAACTATGTCCTAACACATTTCCTGTATCGCCCAATGGTCGTCAACAATGGTTTTCACCCCTAGTTAGTCCTGATGATAAATACCCAAAAGATCCTAAAAAATCATTCTATAAAAAACATATTTTTTTGTTAGAAATAGAAGATAAACTTTGTTATTATTTTCCATTTTTAGCGAATTTTTTACTTAAGATTAAATTACGAAGAAATTCAAAAGAAATCAAAGAAATTGAAGCCTTTGTAGAAGCCATTTCAACTTCAGATTTAGTCGTCGCCTCTGGTGGCGGATATATCACTGATCTATGGGGAGAATGGCCGCATGAAGTTCTCAATACCTTAGCTTTTGCGACGAAACTGGGTAAATCAACCGCGATTCTTGGGCATGGTTTAGGGCCAATAGAAAATGCAAGATTTTATCGGAAAGCAAAGTTTGTTTTACCCTCCTTAAGCTTAATTTCTATTCGAGAAAAAAAAGCTAGTTTACCATTACTTGATTCAATGGGGGTTTTGTCTAACCGTATCATAACGACAGGTGATGACGCGATCGAGTTAGCATATAAAGCTCGTAATCCGAAATTAGGCAATGGTATCGGGATAAATCTTCGTGTTGCTAATTATTCCAGTATTAGTCAAGAGTCTCTTGCCATAGTTCGTTCAACTTTACATGATATTGCCAAAAAGCAAGATTCAGCGTTAATTCCCATCCCTATTTTGCGTTATCATATCGATCCTAATGCCGAATCAGACATAACAACAATTCAACAAATTCTAGCAGGGTTTGATAATATTTTTGATCAAGGAAATAATCTTGACACACCGCTCAAAGTCATTGAACAAGTGGGCCATTGTCGTATTGTTATTACAGGAAGTTATCATGCAGGGGTTTTTGCCCTTGCTCAAGGCATCCCCGTTGTGAGTTTGGCGAAATCTCAATATTATATTGATAAATTTCAAGGATTAGCAGATCAGTTTGGCGTTGGTTGTGATGTAATTTTATTAGGTGATAAAGACTTTGCTGAAAAACTAGTATCTAGTATTTATCAACTATGGGAATCTGCCGACATCCTAAGACCACATTTGTTAGAAGTGGCACGACAACAAATAGAGTTGGGTCAGACTTCTTATAAGCGGTTATATGAAATTGTTCAACAAACTAAACCACTCTGCACTGAAAGTGCAGAGGTTTAATGAGGACTGAAAGTCCTTTATTCCAACATAAAGTCTTCGCCCCCCGTGTTCGATGAGTTTTGATGGTGTTCTAAATATTCTTCCACCATTTTTTCACTCATATTTCCCGTACTCCAGGCTCCATATCCTATTCCCCAAAAATGCTTTCCCCAATATTGTTTTTTCAATTCTGGATATTCCTGCTGTAACAATCTTGATGTTCTTCCTTTCATTCTTTTTACTAGCTCACTCACTGATTTTGAAGGAGGATACTCTATCAATATATGAACATGGTCTTTACTCACTGATCCTTTGATAATTCTCACGTCTTCCGCGTTACAAATTTGTATAATCAGTTCCCGACAACGCTTCTGAATTTCTCCTTTTAATACCTTATAACGGTATTTCGTTACCCATACTATGTGAACTGTTAGACGGCTAATTGTATGACTTCCGTGACGATTTTCTACCATACACTTTCCTTATTTTACACTCTCCTTTAAAATGTGTAGCAGCTAAAGCCTTGCACTGAAAGTGCATAGTTTTGGACTAGCGTATTTAGGATAATAAACATCTTTGATTTTTGTTGAAAAAAGAGCAAATAGATGAGTATTTTTCAAGAAATTAAGTTGTGAATTATTCAAAACATATATAACCTGAGTTCGGGATAAGCAAAACGGCATCGTTAAAGAGAAAAAGTACAAAAAAAAGGTAGGCAGGTAAACTGGAAAAGACGTTAACGAACCCTCTCTATCTCCCACTATGCCTAGTTTAGAAGCATTGTTCTGCGCCGTAGATGATTTTTGCCAACAATTTGAACCAAAGTGGCAATCTGAGTTATTGGCAACAGGACTAAAAACCCGTAAACGCTCTCAAGGACTTTGTTTGAGTGAGAAAATGACCCTCTTAATTGCGTTCCATCAACACCACTATCGAAACTTCAAGGGATCTGTTGGAGTTGAGGGGAAAAAAGTATAATAGAGGTATGGAGTTGGAGGTAATGCAATGGACTGGAATCTGAATCGCTCGCTAAAATTACCCAATGTGATAATTATTAAAGTTCAAGAAATAGAAGATATCATATGCTTACACCTTGAAAGCATAAAGGACGGAATAAATTGTCCAAATTGTGGAAAATATACGGATAATATTCATCAGACTCGTTCAGTGTTGGTGAGAGACTTATCGATATGTGGTAATGGAGTATATTTAAAGATACCCCGTCGTCAATTTATTTGTGAAGAATGTGAAAAATATACAACAGAAAAAATAGAAGAAATAGAATTTAATCGACATCATAA
>CAWEDJ010000010.1:0-56192 GCA_963807635.1 uncultured cyanobacterium | reverse complement strand
GCCCCCCAAAACTGGACAGTAGTGTAAGCTCTAAATCGAAACCCAGGAGATTTATGAGCAACAAGAAAAAACAGTACGGTGCCCAGTTCAAAGCCAAAGTCGCCTTAGAAGCAATTCGAGGAGAAAAAACGGTATCTGAATTAGCCAGTCAATATGAAATTCATCCAACAATGATTAATGGATGGAAAAGAAAAATATTGGAAGAAGCTAGTCAAATCTTTGAGACAGAAAAACAAGGAAAAGAAATAAAAGAAAAAGCTGAAACCCAGATAGATGAACTATATCGACAAATAGGAAAGCTAAAAGTCGAGCGAGATTTTTTAGTAGACAGGTCGGTACAATTGGGGCTGCCGACCGAAAAACCTTGGTAGACCCCAAGCATCCTGAATTGTGTATCCAACGTCAATGTGAATTATTAGGAATAAGTCGTTCGAGTTATTATTACGAACCGAAGGAAATAAGTTCCGAAGAATTAACGCTATTGAGACTGTTGGATGAGCAATATATGAAAACACCATTTTATGGGAGTAGAAAAATGACAGTATACCTCAATACGTTGGGTTATGAGGTAAATCGAAAAAGAGTGATACGATTGATGAATCAATTGGGGATACAAGCAATTTACCCAAAGAAACGAACAACAATACGAAACCCTGAGCATCAAATTTATCCTTACTTATTACGAGAGTTAAGCATTGAAAAAGCCAATCAAGTGTGGTGTACCGACATCACCTATTTGCCAATAGGAAAAGGACACTTTTATCTAGTCGCCATTATGGATTGGTTTAGCCGTAAAGTCTTATCATGGAGGATGAGTAACACGATGGATGTTTATTTTTGTAAGTCAGCTTTGGAGGAAGCATTATTAATTTATGGCAAACCAGACATCTTTAATAGTGATCAAGGAAGCCAATTTACTTCAAAGGAATTTACAGGATGTTTAAAGCAAGAAAACATCAAAATTAGTATGGATGGAAGAGGACGTTGCTACGACAATATTTTTATTGAAAGATTGTGGCGTTCTCTGAAATACGAATTAATTTATATTTATTCCTTTGAGGATGGAAAACACTTGACAGAAGAGGTAAAGAAATGGTTTAATTTCTATAATAAGGAACGTTTCCATCAAGCCTTAGAATATCAAACGCCAGAGCAAGTCTACGGTCAAAGTTTGAATTTGACTTGAGAGAACGTTTTTAGTTAGGGAGTCCGTTAACTTCAGAGCTTCACTCCCCGCTATTTTTGTTCAGCCTATTGGGGCCACCTCAATCGCTGACGGATTAAAGGAGCTAAATAAAGCTAAACAAACGAATAAGGCTGAGCTAAAAGATGCGATCGCCCTTTATCAAAATCTGGGTCAACAACTTGGTATTTCCCAACAGGAAGCCGTAGCCCTCAATGCCCTGAATGAATCTCCCCGCTATCGCAGTTTACTCGACAAACTCCAGCAAATAGACGCTCAATTGGCTAACGCCTCTACCCGTTTTACAGAAGATAGTCCCATTGTTCAACAATTGCGAGCTGAACGAAACAATCTTTTAAGCTTAATTAAGGAAGCGGTCAAGATCGCGCTGAAAAAGTTACCGATTAATGCCAATCAATTAGGAGATCAATTTATTGAAGGATTGGTGGAGCCAAATAGTATTCGCCAAAATCTAACAGCCCAACTGCTGGTTGCGATTAATCAAGTTAAGCGATTGCAAGCCCGTCAGTCCGCGATCGCACTCAATGAACAGGAAGTTCGCCAGCAGGTACAAAACTTTGCTCGTAGTGCAGGGGGATATGCCGAATTGGCAGGAGAACTGGAAATTGAGAATCAAAGTTTAGCGTCCCTATTAACTGCTCGACAGTTATTACAGATTGAAACCGCCAAAAGTTTTAGTCCCTGGGAGTTGGTTTCCCAGATTAAGATGCCAGAAAAACCCGAAAGTCGACTAGCAAGAAACATTTTATTATCATTACTTGCGGGCTTAGTGTCAGCAGTTGCCATCGGAATTATTTTAGAGACTTTAGACAGCAAACTGCAAAGTTCAGAAGATTTAGCCAAGTTAACAGAGTTAAAAATTCTGGGAACTATTCCTTTTTTAAAGTCTATTTCTTATTTAAAAAAATCTAAAAATCTGCAAGCTTTCGACAGATCGTTGAAAAAAGAACTGGAGAACTGGGTGTCTTTTTTAGAATCCTATGCCTTTCTCTATACTAATCTCTTTTTTCTTCGACAAAGACAAAGTAAGGCAACTTTAGTCATTAGTTCTGCTTCCCCAGGGGAGGGCAAATCAACGACTTCTTTTTTTCTGGCCCAGGCGGCTGCCAATATGAGACATAAGGTTTTACTCGTGGACGGCGATCGCTATTTCCCCCAAAAGGAATACTGGCAAACGTTAGCAAAAACTAGTCCGAGTCAGTCCTCAGCTTCGTCTTTTCCTCATTTTAATCCCCAGACGATTCACGCGCAGGGGATGAATACCGAAAAATTGAGAGACAATTTTTATATTGTACAGTACGAGAATCTCAGCCTTTCTATGATGATGGAAGGAAAAGAATTATACAAAGTTCTCAATGATTGGAAGAGTGAATTTGATCTGATTTTGATTGATGCTCCCCCTGTTTTAGGGCTATCGGATACTAAGTTAATTGCGAATCAATCGGATGGCATTTTATTAGTTGCACGGATGGGGTATACCGATCAAAATTTAATCAAAGAAGCACTACTCGAATTAAAACTTTCTAATTTATCGGTGATGGGTTTGATCGTCAACGGCTCGACTGACCATACCCGTCGGGAATATTATAAGTACTATCAGGGTAAATCCCAGAAAATGATTGTATAGGTAGACACTATCGGAAAAATCATCACCGCAATAGTAAAATGACTAAATGACAGGGTCATATTTTTTTATAACTATGAATACCGAAATTTCTGCCTGCCCGATAACAATCGAAGTCGAAGACGATCGCACTGGTTTAAGTGTTACCACGCTCAAACGCGCTCTGGCCGATAATTTGTTCTATCTTCAGGGAAAATTTCCAGGGATTGCCACCAAACATGATTGTTATATGGCATTAGCCTATACCATTCGCGATCGCCTATTGCAACGTTGGCTCAACACAGCCCAGACCTATTCTAAAAAAGATACTAAGATTGTTTGTTACTTATCGGCAGAATTTTTAGTTGGCCCCCATTTGGGTAATAATTTAATCAATTTGGGACTATGGGAACCTGTCAAACAAGCGGTGACCGAATCGGGTCTCGATCTCGAAGAATTAATCAATATTGAAGAAGAACCAGGCCTCGGTAACGGTGGATTAGGTCGGTTGGCTGCCTGTTATATGGATTCCCTCGCCACTTTGGAAATTCCTGCGATCGGTTACGGTATCCGCTACGAATTTGGTATTTTTGATCAGGAAATCCATGATGGCTGGCAGGTAGAAATTACCGATAAATGGCTCCAATACGGTAATCCTTGGGAAATTGCCCGACCAGATGCCTCTGTTAAAGTTAAATTTGGTGGCCATACGGAATCCTTTACAGGTGCGGACGGAAATAATCGAATCCGTTGGGTTCCAGGACACATGGTTGAAGGTATTCCCTACGATACGCCGATTTTAGGCTATAAAGTCAGTACTGCTAATACGATGCGACTCTGGAAAGCAGAAGCCACCGAATCCTTTGATTTTCAACGCTTTAATATTGGGGATTACTATGGAGCCGTCAATGAAAAAGTTTCGTCGGAAAATTTAACCAAAGTTCTCTATCCCAATGATGAACAAATTCAGGGCAAAGAATTACGTTTGATGCAACAATTTTTCTTTGTTTCCTGTTCTTTACAAGATATGATTCGGATGCATTTGTTTGAGCAAGATTCCCTAGAAACTTTTGCAGAAAGTTTTTCGATTCAACTGAATGATACCCATCCTTCCATTAGTGTGGCTGAGCTGATGCGCTTGTTAGTGGATGAATATGAGATTAATTGGGATAAAGCCTGGGAAATTACCCAAAAAAGTCTGGGTTATACGAATCATACCCTTTTACCTGAAGCCCTAGAAAAATGGTCATTAAAGCTTTTTGGCTCTGTCCTACCCCGTCATTTAGAAATTATCTATGAAATTAATCGGCGATTTCTGGATGAAGTACGTTTACGCTATCCAGGGGATGATCATAAAATTGTAAATTTATCATTAATTGATGAAACTGGTGAAAAATATGTTCGGATGGCCCATTTAGCTTGTGTGGGTTCCCATGCCATTAATGGGGTTGCCGCCTTGCATTCTGAATTATTGAAAGAAACCACGTTACGAGACTTTTATGAACTCTTTCCTCAAAAATTTAGTAATAAAACCAATGGTGTAACGCCCCGTCGTTGGATGGTTTTAAGTAATCCCAAATTAAGCCAATTAATTACGGAAAAAATTGGAGAAGGCTGGATTAAAAATCTCTATGAATTAAAGCAATTAGAATATCTGGTTGAAGATCCTAATTTTCGTTTGCAGTGGCGACAAATCAAACGAGAGGTTAAGCAGGATTTAGCTCGTTATATTGAGCAAAAAAATAATTTAATTGTCGATCCTAATTCATTATTTGATGTGCAGGTAAAACGGATTCATGAATATAAACGGCAACATTTGAATGTGCTGCATATTGTGAGTTTGTATTTACGATTAAAAAATAATCCTAATTTAGAGATTGCTCCCCGAACTTTTATTTTTGGTGGTAAAGCAGCCCAGGTTATTTTATGGCTAAATTAATCATCAAATTTATTAATGCCGTTGCCGAGGTCGTTAATAATGATCCTCGTGTTCGCGATCGCCTAAAGGTTGTCTTTTTGAGTGATTACAACGTTAAATTAGGACAACGAGTTTATCCCGCCGCCGATTTATCCGAACAAATTTCCACCGCAGGCAAGGAAGCGTCTGGCACAGGAAATATGAAATTTTCCATGAATGGGGCGTTAACCATTGGAACCCTAGACGGGGCGAATGTGGAAATCCGAGAAGAAGTGGGCGCAGAAAATTTCTTTCTTTTTGGGTTAACGGCGGAAGAGGTTCAGCAAACCCAAAAAGTGGGCTACCGTCCCTGGGATTATTATCAAAATAATACGGAATTAAAGGCAGTCATTGATTTAATCAATTCGGGATTTTTTGCTCATGGGGATAGCAATTTATTCCGACCTTTAACCAATTCCTTGCTTTATGGCGATCCCTATTTTCTGTTGGCGGATTATCAGTCCTATGTCGATTGTCAGGAGAAAGTGAGCCAAGCCTATCAAAATCCAGAGCATTGGTCGAAAATGTCGATTCTCAATGTGGCGCGCATGGGGAAATTTTCTTCCGATCGCTCCATTCGGGAATATTGCCAAGATATTTGGGATATTAACTCCGTACCGATTGAGTTATTAGATTTATGTCCTGATGGGCAATGTTTGTTGTATTAGTCGTGAGAAACTGAATGAAGGGAATTTTTAAGTAGGAGTTTGAGTTTACGATGGCAACCGTTTGGGAACTGGATTTTTATTCGCGTCCAATTTTAGATGAACGACAAAAAAAGGTTTGGGAAGTCCTGATCTGTGAATCGCCTCTCTCCATTGCGCGATCACCCGATGAGTTGTTTCGTTATAGTCAATTTTGTCCTAGTACGACGGTTAATTCTCTCTGGCTAAAAGAAGCCATCGAAAAAGCGATCGCTGAATCAGGGGAGATGCCGCAAAAAATCAGATTTTTCCGACGACAAATGGGCAACATGATCACCAAAGCCTGTGAAGATCTGGGCATCCCCCCGCTCCCAGTCGCCGTACCTACACCCTCAATCATTGGCTAGAACAACGTCTGACGGATTTTTATCCTCACCAAGAGGGTTATGACGGAACCCTAGCTCCGACCGCTTCTGTGCAATATTTGGAATTAAATCCCATTTTCCTGCCCGATGCCATTAGGGGCGATCGCGGTGATCAGTGGGCCTTAGTGAGTTTGGAAGCCTCTGCCTTTGACGACATGATGGAATGGGATATTAGTTTTGGTGAATCTTTTTCCCTGGCTTCGATGGGGATTACTCCCGAAACGCGCATTCCTGGCTTAATTTTGTTTTCTCCCCGTTCCTTGCCCTTTGCTGCCTGGTTATCGGGGTTAGAGTTGGGTTATCTCAAATTTAGTGAAACCCCTAGTCCTATGATTCGCCTAGAAACGGGAGCGAGTGATAGTTGGATTATTGCCAATCTGAACGATCCCGCTACTCTAGCTGAAGCAAAGGGATTTGAACAGACGAAAGCCCAAGCCCAAAATATTCATTTTCTAGCCATACAATCCGATGCCAATTCCGAATCCTTTGCGGGATTTTGGTTATTACAGGAAGCCAAGGCTCTGAAATAATACCAATTTAATTTGGTATAAGGAAAAATTTTCGGTGATCGCAAGGGGGAAAATATCATCAACAAAAAAGTCAGCAGAAAGCTTCAATTGGCTAACTCCTGACTTCTTTTGAGCAAAAAACTAAATTTAATTAACGCCCAATAATTCCACATCAAACAGAAGAGTCGCATTACCAGGAATCACTCCGCCTGCTCCCCGCTCTCCGTAACCCAAATCGGGAGGAATAATTAGGGTACGTTTACCGCCGACTTTCATGGTTGCAACGCCTTCATCCCAACCTTTAATCACTTGACCGACACCGATTTTAAAAGAAAAAGGTTGCCCTCTATCAACGGAACTGTCAAACTTTTTACCATCGGTCAAGGTTCCTGTGTAGTGGACTTTGACGGTTTGTCCTGTCGTGGGACTTTCTCCCGTGCCAACTTCGGTATCAATATACTTTAAACCTGAAGGCGTGGCGATCGCATTGTCTAAATTCATGGTGATAGTTTCTTGGGTAATAGGTGATTGAGCAATGATCGGGGAGGGAACTTGTAAATTTGCCGCGATCGCTGGAGAAGTATTGGGTTTAAAAATAGCAGAAACAATCAATAAACCACAAAAAAAGAGTACAACAGAAAAACTAATTAAAACTTCTTTCATTAACGATTCCTCATTATTGCCTTGACGATGACCAAAATTATCGCCAACGCTGATTTTCTAACTCTCGGATTTGTCGTTCTAGGCGGTCAATTCGACCCCGCAACTCATCCATTTCAGACTGACGGGGAACCCCAATATCCTGGAGCATATTCCGCAATTGCCGTTCTAAATTCGTCTCAAAATGATCCTGTTCCGTTTTAATTTGGAGCAGTAAATCATCCACAAACGCTTTGGCTTGATCGGGATTGATCTTACCATCTTTAACCCACTGCTCACTGGCTTCTCCAAATTTTTCGGCAACCAGAGAAGTCGTGCCAATACCCATTAACAATAACTGCTTTAACCAATCATTCGTATCCATAGGTTTTCGCCTTGTTTTTCCAAGAAAATAATGACCCTAATCTCCACCATAACAATCGTGGCAAATCTTTTCCCCAGCGAACGAGGGGAGGATTACCGTCACCTGCTGTCGGGCATCCTTTCCCAATCCAGACAATGGCTCTCTTCCACGCCGTAGGGGTGCATCCCACAGACCAAAAGAGTCCCGTTATAGAGACGACCATGATAATTGGCACAGCCCACACAGGCAGGATGGGTGTCTCTGGTGGCTTCAATTTTAGGATTTAGCCAACCATCGGGGTCATCGGTAAAATGCTCAGTCAGATCGGTACGGCTTTCCCACTCAATTTCTAAATCGAGCAAAGGGGCAACAAAATCTTGCCAAAACAGTTCCATTTCCTGCCCCAATTCCCGTTGGAGGTTATCCGCAACCTCTTCAATCGCCTGATTGATTTCTCCTAAAAAATCTTCAAAGCTGAGGGCGATCGCCTCTAAAAAAACTGACAGATCCGGCGGCAAGGTATCTTTGGGATCATTGGAACGATGGGGATCATGATTTTGGTTAGTCATTATGTTTATCCTGATATCGCAACACTCGTACAAGCGTCAAATTTGTAGTTAATCCTAATTATGACGAATGCGCCGCAGCTCCTCCTGTAAAGCTTCTACTTGTTTGCGTAAATCCTCGGCATTGGGGGGATTTTCTGCCTTAGTCGTTTCCTGAGGAGATTCATCGGCATCATCAAACACAATTTCAATCCGACGGGGTTCGCGGGGGGCAGAACTTTCCGTTGTCTCTCCAGGATTGACTTGAGCCTGATTCACCAGTTCTTCCACATAGCGACGAGCTTCCTCTGCCGTCATTTCGCCCCGTAAGACCATCTCATCGGCCACTTTCTGAGCTTGGGATTTTAATTCTTGTAAATTAACATTGGCTTTCTCTGCGGCATAGGAAGCCAGTCCAATTCCAAGATAAAAGGCTTTTTGTACCAAATCACGCATAGGGTCATCCAAATAAAGTTGATGGGCTAATTAACGTTACTCTTCTAGGATACGCAGAAAATTTGCCTCTCGACTACTGCATAACAAAACTGATATGATTACCACAATTTTGCGATTAAGGCTTCCTGGCTTTAGGAATTAATCTTTCCTCTCCAGTATTTTATCTATATTTTGCCCTTTTATGGAATTTTACGGACAATTAACCCTATGCACAATCGAATTTTTCTTTCTTTATTAACTTTTTTGGCTCTCACGACTTTTTCAGCTAATGTAGGAGCAGAGACAGTTCTCGAAAAAATCGCGCGAACGGGAGAATTGAAAGCGGGTACTAGGGCCGATGCGGTTCCCTTTAGTTATACTAATAATCCACAGGGTAAATTAGATGGCTATTCCGTTGATCTATTGTCTTTAATTCACAAAAAATTAGAGGAAAAATTAAATAAAAAAATCAAGTTTAATTTAGCGAATGTGACCGTTAATAATCGTTTTAGAGAAGTTAAAAATGGTAATCTGGATATTGTTTGTGAAGCGACAACTATTACCGAAGAAAGACTAGAACGGGTTGATTTTTCTATTCCTTTTTTTATTACGGGCGCACAGTTTTTGATCAAACAATCTAATGATGAAAGTTTTGATGTGAATGGAACTCTTAGTAATCAGGCGATCGCCCATATCCCAAATACCACCACCTTTGATATCATTCCCCAAATCTATCCCACTGCCAAATGGGTAGAAGTCAAAAACCGTCAAGAAGGGATTGCTAAATTAACCGAGGGAGGCGTAAGAGCAGTAGTCAGTGATGGCATTCTCTTAATCGGAGAATTAGTCAAAGAAGGCAAAGATCCCCGTCAATTTATCCTTACGCCCCGCCAACCGATTACAACGGAATTATACGGTTGCATTTTACCGAAAGAAAATAGTGAATGGAAACAGGTAGTCGATGCCGTGATTGCCAGTCCTGCTAATCATGATCTTCAAGAGGAATGGTTTAATATAGAGAAGAGTAAGTTTCCCTATCCTGTGCGGACTGATGCCCGTTAATTTTGTTTAGGAAATAGAATGGTAATAGTTAACATAAATTAAATGGATTAATAAAAACAAGGGGCTTAAGCCCCTTACCCAGAAAATTGATTAAATTATTAAACTTAGGTTTTATTAAAAAATGTCTTTTGTTGGCTTACATATTCACAGTGATTATAGTCTGCTCGATGGTGCTTCCCAGTTACCGAGTCTGATTGATCGGGCCGTAGAACCCGAAATGCCCGCGATCGCCTTAACGGATCATGGAGTCATGTACGGCGCGATCGAAATGATTAAACTCTGTCGCAATAAACCGATTAAGCCGATTATTGGCAACGAAATGTATGTCATCAATGGCAATATTGAAGAGAATAAAAAAAATCGTCGGTTTCACCAGGTCGTTTTAGCTAAAAACACCAAAGGTTATAAAAATTTAGTCAAGCTAACCACCATTTCTAGCCTCAAAGGAATTCAAGGAAAAGGCATTTTTTCTAGACCCTGTATTAACAAAGACTTACTCACCCAATACCACGAAGACTTAATCGTAACCAGTGCTTGTTTAGGGGGAGAAGTTCCCCAGGCAATTTTAAAAGGAGATCTAGCACACGCCAGAGAAGTCGCTAAATGGTATCAGGATTTATTTGGAGAAGATTATTATCTAGAAATCCAAGATCATGGTTCCATTGAAGATAGAATTGTCAATGTTCAAATCGTTAAAATTGCCAAAGAATTGGGGATTAAAATTATTGCGACTAATGACTCCCATTTCATTTCTTGCTATGACGTAGAAGCCCATGATGCCCTACTTTGTATTCAAACAGGAAAACTGATTACCGAAGACAAAAGACTCCGTTACAGTGGTACAGAATATCTTAAATCCGCCGACGAAATGCGGCAATTATTTCGAGATCACTTACCTCATGAAGTTATCGAAGAAGCGATTAATAATACCCTCGAAGTGGCTGAAAAAATAGAACCCTATAACATATTAGGAGAACCCCGCATTCCTAATTATCCTGTTCCTCCAAATCATACCCCTGATACCTATGTGGAAGAAATTTCTAGACAGGGTTTGCTTGAAAGATTGAAATGTCGTTCCTTTGATGAAGTTGAACCCGTTTATCAAGAACGTCTGGAATACGAATTAAAGATGTTACAAAGAATGGGTTTTTCGACCTATTTTTTAGTGGTTTGGGATTATATTAAATATGCCAGAGATAATAATATTGCGGTTGGCCCAGGTCGCGGGAGTGCGGCAGGTTCTTTGGTTGCCTATTGTTTAAGAATTACCAATATTGATCCCGTTCATCATGGTTTATTGTTTGAACGTTTTCTCAATCCTGAAAGAAAATCCATGCCTGACGTTGATACGGATTTTTGTATTGACAGGCGAGATGACATGATTAAATATGTGACAGAGAAATATGGGGAAGCTAATGTTGCTCAGATTATTACTTTTAACCGATTAACGTCTAAATCTGTCTTAAAAGATGTGGCCAGGGTATTAGGAATTCCCTACGCTCAGTCTGACAAAATGGCTAAATTGATTCCCGTTTCACGAGGCAAACCGACTAAATTAAAGGTGATGATTTCGGCAGAAACCCCAGAGCCTGAATTTAAAAATCAGTATGATAATGATCCCGAAGTCAGACGTTGGCTTGATATGGCCATTCGCATTGAAGGAACCAATAAAACCTTTGGGGTTCATGCGGCGGGGGTAGTCATTTCCTCGGAACCTTTAGATGAAATTGTTCCTCTCCAAAAAAATAATGATGGCTCAGTCATTACTCAATATTTTATGGAAGATATCGAGTCCTTAGGGCTATTAAAAATGGACTTTTTGGGATTAAAAAATCTCACGACTTTGCAACGAGCGACGGATTTAATTAAACAAAATAAGGGAGAAATTATTGACCTGGATGAGTTGCCATTAGGGGAACGCAAAGCCTTAGAAATTATGGCTAAGGGATCAATCAAAAAATTACCAAAAGATGTCAAAAAAACCCATACCTTGTTAGAAGATGGGGATTTGGAAGGAATTTTTCAGTTAGAATCGTCGGGAATGCGTCAAATTGTTCGAGATTTAAAGCCCTCTAGTATTGAAGATATTTCTTCGATTTTGGCTCTCTATCGCCCGTGCCCCTTGGACGCGGGTTTAATTCCTAAGTTTATCGATCGCAAACATGGCAGAGAAGCGATCGCCTATGAACATAAACTATTAGAAACGATTTTAAATGAAACCTATGGAGTCCTCGTCTATCAAGAACAAATCATGAAAATGGCTCAAGATTTGGCGGGTTATTCTTTAGGAGAAGCGGATTTATTACGACGGGCTATGGGGAAAAAGAAAGCCTCAGAAATGCAGAAACATCGAGAGAAATTTATTACAGGAGCTGCTAAGAATGGGGTTACAAAACAGATTTCTGAAAGTCTTTTTGATCAGATGGTTAATTTTGCTGAATATTGTCTGAGCTATGACAGTTTAATCCTAACGGTTGAATATGGAGTTTTACCCATTGGCAAAATTGTCGAAGAAGAAATTGAATGTACCGTTTATAGCGTCGATCGCAACGGATTTATTTATACCCAGGCGATCGCCCAATGGCATCATCGGGGTTCCCAAGAAGTCTTTGAATACAAGTTAGAAAATGGTTCCGTGATTCGCGCGACGGCTGATCACAAATTTATGACCGAAGATGGGCAAATGTTGGCGATTAATCAAATCTTTGAACAGGGTTTAGAATTACGCCAATTAGAAACCAACCGCGATCGCCTTTTCCCCAATCGAGCTTAGCCGTTTGCTAATCGTTTTAACCCGTTCTTCTCGGCAAGGGGCGGCCAACATCCCTAATAATAAAGAAAGGGAATTTTAGGATCTCACGATGAAACAAGAACTAGAGAAATTATTAACCTTAGCCCAACGCGCAGGGGCAGAAGATGCCGAGGTTTATTATTCGCGATCGCAGTCCCATCCTGTTTTTTTTGAAGCCAATCGTCTTAAGCAACTCGAAAGTTCAGAATCGGAAGGAACGGCTTTGCGGGTTTGGCGGGGAGGTTGTCCTGGTTTAGCGGTTGCCTATGGCCCTGTCGATCCCCAAACTTTAGTGGAAAAGGCGATCGCGCTATCTTCACTAAATCCCCCTGAAACGCCCGAATTAAATGAAGCCCGAACCCAGATTGCGGAATCCGTTGGGAAAACCTTGCCCGTTGAAACCCTAGTGGAAGTCGGAAAAAAGGCGATCGCGCAAATCCGAGAAGCCTATCCAGAGGTTTTATGTAGTGGAGAACTAGAATGCGAGGAAGATCAGACAATTTTGCTCAATTCCAAGGGATTGCACTGTGAACATCAGGATACGGCGATTAGTTATTACTTCGGCGTAGAGTGGATTCGCGGGGAAGATTTTTTAGCGGTTTATGACGGAGAATATAGCCGAGAGAAAATTAATCCCAATCAAATTGTTGAGCAAATTCTCCAACGCCTAGTCTGGGCAAAGGATAACGCCCCCGCGATCGCAGGAAAAATGCCTGTGCTTTTTACTCCCAACGCGGCCACCATGCTCTGGGGAACGGTGATTGCCGCCCTCAATGGCAAACGGATTTTAGAAGATTCTTCGCCTTGGAGCCAAAAATTAGGGGAAAAAGTCTTGTCTGAATTATTAACCTTTTCCCAAGATCCCAAATTCGTTCCCTACGATTGCCCCTTTGACGATGAAGGAACCCCGACCCAAGCTTTAACTCTGATTAATCAAGGCAAAATTGAGCAATTTTATAGCGATCGCACCATTGCCCGTCAACTCGGTCATCCAGCCACAGGAAACGGTTTTCGTCCAGGACTCGGCGGCTATCCCACCCCCAGTCTGGTCAACTGCATCATCGAATCGGGAAAGGGAGCATTGCCTGAATTAATTAGCCAAATGGGAAACGGCTTGTTAATTGATCAAATTTTGGGCGGTGGCCCTGATATTTCGGGGGATTTTTCCATTAATGTGGATTTGGGTTATCGCATCGAAAATGGTGAAATCGTCGGTCGGGTGAAGGATACAATGGTCGCTGAGAATGTTTATACCATTCTCAAACAAATTCTCGTCCTCGGTAGCGATCGCCAGTGGAATGGATCTTGCTATACGCCTTCCGTTCTGGTCGATGGAGTCTCTGTGGTGGGTTAATCGGTCAGGTTAAGAAACATTATTATTGCGAACCAAACCGAGTAAAAATAGCCCGACCTGAGCGAAAATCTTAGTAAGTAGATGGGGCTTAAAATTTAGAAGATCCCCCCGTCCTACGGACACCCCCCTTATCAAGGGGGGCAGGGGGAATCCAGTGCGAAAATTATTGTCAATTTAATTGTAAGTAGCTACTTAATCATAGTCATTAATAACTTAAAGAGAGAAAAACTATGCCAGAATTTTTGGACTTTTTACACCACAAATACGCCTATGTCGCGATCGGAGAATTTCAACCTGGTCGCTTTGCCGAAGCTCAACGACTTTACGAAAAAGCAGTTTCTACCTATAAAGAAGGTTTTAAGGGAGCATATTTATTGCAAAAACCAAATTCCGACGAAGGAATTGCGATTATTATCTGGGAAAATATTGAAGATATGGAAGCGAATCAAAATGAAGCCTATCGAAAGTTTTTAGAAGAAATGGGGCCGCTATTTGTGAAACCTCCCGTCACCGATTTTTATGAAGTTTGTAGCGAAATTGGAGGTTTTGAAAGCAATCAATAATGGAACAGACAGTTCAATCTTTAATTCAAGCGGTTGACGAAGCGGACTCTGCTGAAAAATTGGTCAAAGCCGTGAGGGCTTTAGCTCAACTTAAACATGAAGAAGCGATTCCGACTCTAACAACGGTCTTACGCTATAACAACCCAGGCGCAGCGATCGCGGCAGTAGATGGATTGATTAGTTTAGGAGAAGTGACGGTTCCCTATCTTTTAGAAAATATTGATGGTTATAACTATGGAGCTAGGGCTTGGGCGACTCGTGTTTTAGCTGGCATCGGCGATCCCCGTGCTTTAGAAGTGTTAATTGATGCGGCAACCAGTGATTTCTCCTTTAGTGTGCGTCGGGGGGCAGTGAAGGGATTAGGGAATCTAAAATGGCAAAATTCCCTCGAAACTGACATTTTTCCTGATCTAGAAAAAACCTTTAGTACTTTAGCTTCTGTTGCTCTCGATACCGAGTGGGTCGTCCGTTATGCCGCGATCGCAGGCTTACAATCTTTTGCGATAAATCAGGAAACGTTACGAGCAGAAGTGATGGACAAATTAACGGAACTAAGTGCAATAGAAACAGAATTTATTGTCAAAACTCGTATTCTTTGGGCATTAGAAAATTTGCAGTAAAATTCAAGTGGAAAAATTAAGCGCGATCGCGACGACAACGTTCAGAGCAATATTTCACCTTATTTTCAGCATTTTGCCCATTTTTTGCGCCATTCAAAGGGACGCTGACAAACAGGACAAATTTTACTCGGTAGATTAGATTTGGAATAACGAGTCGTCATTTTTACGGTTGACTAAATAATTCTAAAACTCTTTGCCAAGCATCCTGGGCAGCTTCGGGTTGATAGCTGGCTCGGCGATCGCAGAAAAAACCGTGTTCGGCTCCCTGGTAACGAAAGATTTGATGGGGAATCTGGTATTGGGTGAGGGTTTCCTCAATTTTGTCAATTTGCTCAACAGGAATGCTGTCATCTTCCAAGCCGAAAAAGGCATAGATTTTTCCCTTGATCTCTGATGTCCAGTTCAGGGTGGGTTGACTGCCGCCTGGGGAACCTGTAACGATTCCTGCCCCATAGAACGAAGCCGTTGCTTTAATTTCTGGCAAAGTTGCCGCTAAATAAACCACTAATCCCCCAAAACAAAACCCAATGGTTCTCACGCCTGTTTTTTCTACTGTTGACAGAGTATAGAGATAATCAATGGTTGCCTGAATATCACTTAATAATTCACTCGTTTTCGTCTGATCTTTATACTTTCTCCCTTCACTAATGCCTTCCGATGTATAGCCAATCTCAAAACCAGGAGCCTGTCGTTGATAAATAGCAGGGGCGATCGCAATGTAACCTTCCTGAGCAATGCGATCGGTAACATCCCGAATATGTTCATTCACCCCAAAAATTTCTTGGATCACAATTACCGAGGGCCAAATCCCCGATCCTGTTGCAGTCGCAAACATGGGCATCAATGGCTAGATCTCCGTTTTGAACTTGAACCCATTTTGTATTAATTTGCATCTTAAAAAGTTGATTTTAAAAAATTATGTTTGTAAAAAATTGATCTAATTTGAAAAGTTTAATGATTAACTTAATGCAAATTTATCTCTCAATTTTTAGACTCAAAAAGATCGTGAATTTTAAAATTTAAGCATCTTCCCAAACTTCCTGGCGGAACAGATCAATCAGACGGTCTCTTAATAAAAACTCACTCCTCTCCAATTCCCGTTCAATAGCGGCCAATTCTTGCTGGAATGTATTGACAAAGGGTATAAATAGGCTGCTGACGATCTAATCGACCTTGTTTGACTAATTGAGAAGCCGCTTCCTTCAGTGTTTCGATAGAGTAGCGAGACAACGTTGCTAGACCTGTATTGAACATAAAATCTCCGATTGTGTAAACCCTATTAAACGAACTAGACTTGAACCCTGATGGATTCTAAATGTCAAATATTTGCCTATTGATAATTATCGGTTATAAGTTGAACAAAATACAAAAATATAGACAATTTTAAGCTTTTGTTAAGGAATGGGGGAATCCCGACTTGCTTTCGTTGGAAGTTGACGCGACAATGTAGGTCATTGCTTTTTTTTTAAATCTTAATAAATCCATACCCAATCGATCTTACTCAATCCAAATCGCTTATGACAACTCAATCCCTCAGTCGCCCCGTTGATTTAGAAAATCTTAGCTGGACTTGGCAAGATCACACCATCCGCTATACGGTTCAGGGTCAAGGAAAACCTGTCCTCCTGATTCATGGCTTTGGGGCTTCCATTGGTCATTGGCAGAAAAATATTCCTGTATTGGCAGACAAAGGCTATCGGGTGTTTGCGATCGATTTGTTGGGCTTTGGCGGCTCGGATAAACCTCCTTTGGATTACACCCTAGAACTTTGGCAAGAACAATTAGTGGCTTTTTGGCAAGCTCATATCAATGAACCCACGATTTTTGTCGGTAATTCCATCGGGGGACTGATTAGTTTGATGATGTTGGCGGATCATCCTGACCTGAGCGCGGGCGGAATTTTGCTCAATTGTGCGGGAGGATTGAATCACCGTCCTGATGAACTGAATTTGCCCTTGCGTTTGGTGATGGGAGGCTTTACAAAACTCGTTAGTTCGCCTTTGGTGGGTGAATTCATTTTTAATCGCATCCGCCAAAAATCCCGTATTCGTCAAACACTTTATCAGGTTTACTGCGATCGCGAAGCGGTAACGGATGAATTAGTGGAAATGCTCTATCAACCGTCGGCTGACCCTGGCGCACAAAAAGTTTTTGCCTCGGTTCTCACAGCCCCTGCCGGCCCCATCCCGCCAGTTTATTACCGAAAATCCAGCAACCTCTCTTGGTATTGTGGGGAGAAAATGATCCTTGGACACCGATCGCGGGTTCAACGCTTTATCAAGAAAGAGCCAAGAGTGATGAGAAAACAGAATTTTATCCCATTTCCCAGGCGGCCATTGTCCCCACGATGAAAAACCCGAAATGGTTAACGCCTTTATCTTGGATTGGTTAGCTAAATATCATTAAACTTGGATCTCTTAACATAATTGAAAACTTCAGATTTTTTATTTAATTTTCGTCTAATGCCTCAATACCTGCCATTACAATATTAATTAACGGATGGTTTACTGCTTGCTTAAGAGATTCAGATCCAACTGCTTTTAACACATGAATTACTTTTGTTTTTAGTGATGAGTTACTTTCAATTGTGCTAATAGCTTTGGAGACAATTTCATATTTCTCTGAAGTGGTTGTAGTTGGGTATGTCTCAGATAATTGATCTAAAAGTTGTTGTATTTCTTTAGCAACTTCAGCTAAATTTCTTTTCTCTGCTTCATTAATAACACCAGCTACTTTTGCTTGATCTTTAATTTCACTATCGCTCATGTGACCAATTCCAAATTGTCCAGATTGCTCATAGTAATAGATAGTGCGACCAGCGTTTACTTGTTTTTTTTGATCTTCCATAATAATAGATTTGAGGTAAGAGTCAATATGATTAATGAAATAAGGTTGCAGGAGATCTTTATTAAACTTACCAACAGCAACTTGAAGTTGAGGACTGTCAATCATTCTACGATCTATTAACATACTAGCTAGCTGCCAATAATCAAAACTTTTATCAGCTTCATTAGTTCTCAAAGCAGTTTCTAGGAACGAATAAAAGAAGGAAATTTCCTTTCCATCTATTCCTTCATCAACAATAGAATTAAATAACTTTTTTAACTCTGTCGAATCATCTTTTATCTTTATTGGATAGGATAATAATTGCTGTTGGATAAAACCATCAATTATAGGAGTTATCTCGATAAACTTAATAAGTCTCTTTAGATTAGTTATACCTAAAATATAATCAGCAGTTAAAAGATCTGATACCTTCTTTTGAAATTGTTGATAAATGTTCTCTATTGAAGATTTACCATTATTGTTGTTAAGTATTTTTTGTTTGGTGACTGCATGAATTTTTGCATCAAATTCAGGATCATCAACGGTTGTAATGACCTGATGAGGACGATCACCAACTCGATCAAGATAATTTTCTAGAGCCAGTTTATCTTCACGATGCTGAAGAAAGTAAGATTTCAACTCTTCATCGGACATGGCCAAATAGTTGATTGTTTCCATTAGAATACTTTTCCTTTTGGTGTAATTTGAAACTCAAGATTTTCCGTAATTCCTGCCAAAATATATAGATTTTGGGTACGATCATCTATACAGAATAGATGTATCGGTTGGTACATAATGTAGGTTAAATAATACGAAAGACGATACACACCCCTCAATTGAATATCCGTTGGCATTCCATAGACTCCATCAATACCTATTTATCTTAGATCATTATCTCAATTTTGAGCGCGATCGCAGACTTGATAAATTTACCCCAAATAAAGTTGAACGATTTTATTAGTAACCTCTGGAATACTTAAACCATCGGTTTGAATTTCAATCGCATCAGCCGCTTTGATCAGAGGCGCGATCGCACGGGTACTATCCTGTTGATCCCGTTGAGCAATTTCCCGTTCCAAATTTTCTAAACGAATATCGGTTTTGCCCTGGGCTTGAAAATCCGCTAACCGTCGTTTGGCCCGTTCCCCTACGGTCGCCGTGAGAAAAATCTTTACTTCAGCATCGGGAAAAACCTTGGTGCCAATATCTCGCCCTTCTGCCACTAATCCGCCTTTTTTGCCGTAGGACTGCTGGGTTTGCAATAACACCTCACGAACCGTTTTTTGAGCCGCGATCGCCGAAACCAAAGAAGTCACTTCAGGAGTCCGAATCGCCTCGGTCACATCTTCCCCATTAATTTTCACCATGGTAGCTTGGGGATAGGGTTGGGGAATTAATTCTAAACTCGCCTGACTGACTAATTCCGCAATGCCCGCCTCATCTGTCAAGGCTAAACCCGATTGACGCACTAACCACGCCAAAGCCCGATACATGGCTCCTGTATCCAAATAAAGCAAGTTTAATTCCTTCGGCCACCAAACGAGTCACCGTCGATTTTCCTGCTCCTGCCGGGCCATTGATCGCAATAATCGGTTGACGATTTTTCAGTAAAATATTGTCAATTAACCGCGTTGAACCCACATAGACCGCGATCGCGAGCAATCCTGATTCTGTGACTTCTTCTAGAGGGCTAAGGGTCTGAGGGTCAACCAAATCAATGTATTGAACTTTTATTTCATCTGTAAGATCCAAATGTTGTTGAACTAAATTTAACAGAGGCTGACGAGTTTTCGTTCCTTGGACAAAGGCTTTTTGAGCTAACTGTAAACTCCCAAATAAAGCCAAAGCAGAGGATTTTTCTGATTCACTGAGATACTGATTGCGGGAACTCAAGGCTAAACCCGATTCCTCTCGTTGGGTTGAGCAACCTTTAATTTCTACGGGAAAGTTTAAATCTGCAACTAAACGCCGAATAATCGTCAATTGTTGGGCATCTTTTTCTCCAAAATAGGCAATTTCAGGTTGAATAATATTGAAAAGTTTGCTCACAATCGTTGCCACTCCCGCAAAATGGCCAGGGCGGAAGATCGCGCACAAATTACGGGTTAAGCTTTCAGGGGGAATCACCATTGCTTGAGTTTGATCGCTACTATCAATTCCCAATACTTCGGGGGAAGGTGCAAAAACCACATCTACGCCTATATCTTCACAAATCTGACAATCTTGTTCTAAAAAACGGGGATATTTCGCTAAATCTTCCGTTGGCCCAAATTGCAAAGGATTTACAAAAATACTGACGACGACTAACTCATTTTCTCGTCTAGCCTGTTCTATTAAACTCCGATGTCCCTGATGTAAGGCTCCCATCGTCGGAACCAAACCCACTTGCTTTTGCGGTCTTTGTTGACTTAAATAAATTCGTAATCCAGCGATCGTGCTGAAATAAACGCACGAAAATTCCCCTGATTGACGGACATATCTTTTAATACAATACCAGAGACTATTCTGCAAAAGTCTCAAACTCTTGAATCGGTGATCGCATTTTTAGGTTGAAGGGGTAAAGGGCGATCGCTGTTTATTTTACTCTCACGACCCCATTTAGTTTATTTAGAGTATTTTAAGGGCTTAGATAGCGATCGCCCAGACTTCCGAGCGAATCCTAAAATTACAGCAGGAAGCACTTTAGAGTCCAGAGAGCCACAAAACACTCGTTATAATACGCCAGACCTGCCGTAATCGCACTGTGTCGGATTCGGTGAGGACTCATAAACTTAGTAATACCCGCCGACTCAGACGAATTTTTCACAGTATTATAAATCGCATTCCCACTCAGGGGAGTGAAGGGCGATCTTATGTCTATTTTTATTTGCTAAACTGGCAATTATCAAAACACTCACTTAACCACAATGTACTCTACTAGCCCACAGCAACAACTCCTACAAGCGATCAGCAACCTCAGTGATCAACAAATCCCAATTGTCCTGCAATTTATCTACTCCCTAGAAACCGAAATTAACACTTATCCAACCAAACCTCAAACAGTTTTAGAAAAAATGGGAGGATATCCCAAATTTTTACTAGAGGGGACAGGAAATTTGTCAGATAGAGATGTACGCAAAAAATTGATCGCTGACAAAATCCAAGCAAGACATCAAGCAAGACATCATGAATAACTATCCTCAGATTTTAATTGATACTGGAATTCTTGTTGCCTTCTATGACCTTAAAGACGAATATCATCAACAGTCTCTTAGTTTTTTTAGTACCTGTACCAGCCAACTCATCACAACAATTGCCTGTGTTACAGAAGTAATGTGGTTACTCGCTCCAAATACAAAAGTTCAAAATGAATTTCTATCTGCTTTGTCGAAAAGAGCATTTCTATGTGAGCATTTGCTTCCATCAGATTATCAAAGAATTCAAGAACTTAATGCTACTTACCAAGATCTGCCCGCAGATTTTACCGATTTATCACTCATTGCTATTTTTGAAAGATTAAACATCTCGGCGATCGCAACTCTAGACAAAGACTTCAATATTTATCGACGCTATCGCAAGCAACCTTTTGATCGCTTATTTTTGTCATAGCTCGACAATCATTTTTTGATAGACTGATTTAGGTTAAAGGGATAAAGGGCGATCGCTGATTCAGTAACTTTATGTTCAATGTCCTGAAATTTGGTCACCTTTATTAGATAATGGAAGATGTTATCATTATTGTCAATTAGCAATCTCTAACTATGAAATCTAAACTCATTGTTCTTTTACTTTTAATAACTACCATAGTAGGCTGTGGCAACGCTCCTGATGAAAAAAAACAAGATCAAGCTCCCTTGTCTTCTCCTAGCACTAATGATGATAATGGAGAGAAAAGTCCTTCTTCTGATGTAAATAATCAAGATGAAAATAGCGACGAAGATGGAGACAATGATAATAAAAAAGACCAAAAGGATAATGACTGATTCGCCGTACCACGTCTAAAATTCCTAACCGCGATCGCCGACTTAATAATCTTAAAACTATTAATTGAAGATTCTTTAATTATCGGGAAATCTTGAAAAAGAGAATCCATTTTTTGAGAATTTTTTACTTAATATACAATCCTTAGCGATCGCGACTAAGAAATAAACCTTGACGAAACCAACCTTTTTTCCAAAAAATATAAACCTGAAGACTGGTAATCAATAACATAATTGTCCAGCAAAAAACATAACCCCAATACCAATTTAATTCGGGCATATTAAAGGGCGATTTTTCTGTATTAAAATTCATCCCATAAACGCCAACGATAAAAGTTAAGGGAATAAAAATTGTAGAAATAACGGTTAAAATTTTCATAATTTCATTCATTTTATTTCCCGTTGCTGAGAGATAAACATCGGTTAATCCAGAGGCTAATTCGCGATAGGTTTCAATCACGTCAATAACTTGAATAGTATGGTCATAGCAATCTCTTAAATAATTCATCACGTTTGGACTAATATGATCGCTACCGTCCCGAATTAGGCTATTAAAAATCTCTCCGTTAGGGCCAAACTAAACGTCGAAAAGCCAGCAGTTCTCGGCGTATTTGATAAATTTTACTTAGAGTGTGATGATTGGGTTTTTCGATCGCTTCTTCTTCCAATTCCTCTAGGCGATCGCCATAGCTTTCTAACACAGGAAAAAAATTATCCACAATGGCATCAATCAAGGCGTAACATAAATAATCTGCCTCTAATTGACGAATGAAACCAATATTTTTTTCGAGTCTATTTCTAACGGGGTCAAAGGGATCGCGGAGAGGTTCTTCTTGAATAGTCAGCAGATAATTTTTGCCTAGAATAAAACTAACTTGTTCTGTCCAAAATCCTTTACTTTTTACCATAATCATTTGAGTTGTAATGAGTAAAAAGTCGGGATGATATTCTAATTTGGGACGTTGGGGAACGTTGACAATATCTTCTAGGATTAGCGGTGGTAATTTAAAAATTTCTCCAATTTCTCTTAATACTTTTTCATTCCCCAAACCCTGAATATCAATCCAAGAAATAGATTCGGAATCTAAGTACGGAATAATCTCCTGGGTGCTTAGATGCTGGCTATGGTTAATACGCTCAAGATTATAATCAAAAATATCTATTTCTGTTGGATAGGCATCAGGTTCTATACTTAAGGTTCCAGGCGCACTTCCAGGATCATGGTAATAATAATCAAATAGATCCTGCTCTTCTTCCGTTGTATTCGGCAGAGTTGAATCCTTGCCACGCGATCGCATCACGCCGTTTTGGGGTCTCAAAGATTGAGAAGTCATAAAAGAAGGGGAGAAAAATTAAGTCAATTTTACTTCACCCTAGACAAATGATGACCATTACGAGAACTTACCGATGGGGCAGGAGCGATCGCTGAATGGGGTTTATTTTCCTCTAGAGCTTCCGTATTGAAGCGATATCCCACATTTCTCACGGTCTGGACTAAGCTCGGTTGTCTAGGATCGATCTCGATTTTTTTCCGTAAAGACAGAACATGGGTGTCAATGGTGCGGGGATTGTCGATCGCCTCGGGCCAGGCTCGCCGCAATAATTCTGTCCGACTCAGGGCCGTTCCTTCAGCTTGGGTTAAAACATAGAGCAAACTGAATTCCTGGGGAGTCAGATCGATAAAAAGACCTTGATATTGCACTCGGCGTTGAACTAAATCAATTTTGAGATCCCCATAATCTAGAACCAGGGGAGCAGAAGAAGCCCGTACTCTTCTAATCAGAGCTTCCACCCGCGCCATAAATTCCTGCATCCCAAAGGGTTTCGTCAGATAATCATCTGCCCCTGCTTTGAGACCATGCACAATATCCTTTTCTCCCGATCGCGCCGAAAGAATCATGACCATCGACTGATGCTGTTGATATAGCCAACGACAGAGTTCAATGCCATCTCCATCGGGTAGGTCAGAATCAAGAATTGCTAGGGTTGGTTGCTGATTCATGAAAGACTGTCTCGCCTGTTGGAGGCTGGCACACTGTTGGACTAGGTAGCCCGCTTGTTGAAGATGCCAACTGAGCAGCGATCGCAGGTGAGGATTCCCCTCGACAATAGAAAGATAAATCTGACTCACCTTATTTTCATTCTCCGATAGCGTGTAGATATTGACTGAGAATAACATAACAAACCCAATGTCAAGAGTTTGTAACATCTGTTACGATGAAGACCAGATAAATCCCTTAAAACCTTAAAAAAATCTAAAGTCAAATGGGGGAACTTTAACATCCTTTAGTTTTTCTTTTGATATTTATCAGCAATTCGTTAATCGCAAAGGATAAAATTAGAATTATTAGTCCTCTCTCGCCAACCATGCTACAAGATACCCAAACAATTCGTTATTACCAAAAGCTAACCGATGCTATGGTGGATTTATGGCATCGTCGCAGTCGTATGGAGGAAATCCGTATATACGTCGAAGGCTACCTAGCCTCCCTGCGCCACAGCAACACCATCGAAGCTTATCTCATTCATCGTCTTGAAGAGGAGGTCTATTCTTTTCTGAGAGATCCCTCTAATTTTGAGGATTTGTACCAGTTACAAACCCAAGTGGATTACGATTACCGCTAACTATTTTCGACACCCGCTCACAAAATAGAAAAAGGGTAGCTTTCCTGGGGTGAACTAGGTGAACTACCCTTTTGTTTTTGGTACTCAAAAAATTTAGGACGCGATCGCCACTTCGATCTTTTCCTGAAGTTCACCCTTTTGATAAAGATCAATCAAAATATCAGAACCACCGAGAAATTCTCCGTTCACATAAACCTGGGGAATGGTCGGGCCAATTAGAATATTCTTTAATGCCTTGACGAATTTCAGGATCACTCAAAACATCAATGGTTTCGTAGGTAACACCTAACATATTGAGAATCTGCACAACATTATTAGAAAAGCCACATTGGGGCATGAGTTTAGAGCCTTTCATAAAAACTAAAACCTTATTTTGGGCAATAAGGTCTTTAATACGGGTGTTAATGTCTGGTGTCGTCATAGTTGAATAGATAGAAAATGAATTAGGAGAACTTTAAAAAACTGAGATAAACAACAAGATTGTTTTTTTATTTTAACGCTACACGGTTTGACCTGCTTCTGCCCAGGCTTCGGGAGTATAGGTTTTCAGGGCGAGGGCATGAATCGCTCCAGAATTCATTTCTGCTTTTAAAGCACCATAGACCATTTGATGTTGTTTGACAGAGCTTTGACCGACGAATGCCGAAGAAATAACGACGGCTTTGCAAATGATCTCCCCCGCCCGTTAGATCGCTGACAATCACTTCTGCGTCAGGCAGTTGAGACTTGATCATATTTTCTACTTGAGTCAGTGTAAGCATAAATAAAAGGGATGAGAAAAAGGGACGATTAGAACTATTGTGACCGATCTTGGGGAGGTCAAACCGCCGATGATTCAGATGAAGCCTCAGATTCAAACGCTGATTGTGAGACCTGAAATTTTCATACTAGGGGCGGATTATTTATTGGCAGGGGGTTGAGTGACAGGGGCTTGGGGGGATGTACTGGGAGCAGCGGGTGCAAAGGGAACATTGGCAAAGCCCAATTCATATAGTTGTTGATAGGATTTACGGCCTAGCTCGGTGGTCGGATTTTGGGAACGAATAATCTGAATCAATAAGGGAACGGCCAATTCAGGTTGATTTTTAGCACGATGCACTAGGGCGAGTTTATACGTAGCATCATCCCGCACCTGTCCTGTCTCTAGGGCTTGATTTCGTTCCGACTCAAAAACTTTAGGGTCAATTCCTGAAAAACTGTTGGCTAACTGTAAATGGAAATTGGACAGTTGGTTAAAAATTTTGCGGGCCTGTTGTAATTTATCGATCGCAACATCATATTTTTCAGCATTAATCGCTTGGGTTGCTTCATTCATCAAGCGTTGACCCCCTGCTGACTGAGTAAACTTTCTGATTGGTTCAAGGGACGTAAATCATTGGGATCGGCATTTTCCTCTCCATTGAGATCTGAGGGTTGAGGGAGGGGCGGTTGGGCTTGGGGTTTAGTCTGGGGTTTCGTTTGGGCAATGAGGTGATTACTTCTAGGGGTTTGGGACTGACTCGGCAAGGTCGTCGAGAAAACAAGGATTAGAGGAAGACTGGCAAATTTCCCAAAAGAAAGGAGATGATTCATTGAGTAGGGCATGGAGCGTTTATAGGGTTTTGATTAGCTGGTTAGGAGGCATTATTCTTGAGGTATCTTAGCATTGCAGGTTCTCCCCCTGGCTTATTGGTCTTAAATTTTTGGCGATCACGTCGGGATTTGCTTTGCTTTTCTTATCTGTAACTTATAGTTATTGATCATTCTTAATTAATTGTTGCTGGACGAGGTGGGCGATGGCCCGGGCGGCTCCTGGTTTACCTCGAACTTGTTTGAGGCGATCGCGGATTCGGGCAAGTTTTTCAGGATGTTCGAGCCAATCTAAAACCCTAACGGCAACCTCTTCAGGGGTTAATTGTCCGACTAATTCAGGCACGATTTCAGATTTTGCCCAAATGTTGTGCCAGGCATAGAGACGCTTTTGTTTAATCATCCAACCGTTAATTATCCTAGCAAAAACGGTTCCCACGAAGGGTAAACGGGCTAACACCCCAGGTAATCCATCCCAGGAACGCATGGCATCCAATTGTTGAGTGGGTAATAACACAATCATGGGGACTACTAAAGCCCCTAATTCGGCAGTATTTGCGCCAACGGTGGTGAGTGCAACAGAAAATTGACTCATAATCTCTTTAGCGGGAAATTCCGTGACTAATTCAATCCTTAAGCCACCAGAGGTTTGAATGATTGGCTCTTGCCCCACAATTAATTTGCCACTGACTCCGCCCATTTTTTCCACTAAAGCATTAATTTTAGGATCAGCAAAACTTGCTAAAGTCTGCAAATCCAAGGTCGGGGCAACGGGTAAAATAAAACGGGTTTGAGGTCTTTGCTGATGAATTTTTTCCGCGATCGCCAAACAAAAAGGCACACCCTGGGCCAATTTTCCCGCCTTAGAGCCAGGTAAAATCCCAATAATCGGCTCCGTCTGACTGTTTGAAAGATTAATTTGCTGAAAATCCGCCATCAAGTCCCCTGTGACGGTCATTTTTTCTTGATAACTAGCTACAACTTTTTCACGCACCTGTTCATTCATCACCGCAAAGGCATCAATCCAACGATACCAACGGGCTTCCCATTCTGCATAAATTACCGTGCGATACTGTAATCTTTTGCCAATAATCAACGGAAAAACTTGATCGCCACCCAAAAATAAAACGACTCCTTTTTTTCTCCAATCCCAGGACTGCGCCGTTTTGCCCCAAATCAGAAAATTCATAAAATGTTCACTACTTTGTACCCGATCCACTTCCACATAACTAGCGGCGATCGTGGCTTCCTTGCCCGTTGCGTGGGGACAGGGGGACAACATCACGGAAATTCTGACCTCAGCCGAATTATCCCCTAATAATTGCCGTAGAGATTTCACCACAGGACGAACCCAAGTCGTTATTTCGCCAGGGCCATTGGATAGGATTAAGATATCAACGGGTTGCATTGCGATCGCTTTATAGAGCAAATATTAACAACATTGTAGAAGGACTCGTCTATTTAAAATAGCGATCGCAGACTCCTAACGTTTAGAGTAAAAATCTAAAAGTATGATCATTTTAAGAAAAAAGCTTGTATATTGACCGTTAGAACTGATCTGAGTTGATTTATTGTTAATAATTCATTTTCCTGCAAACTGCGTTTGATTATGAAAGAAAAACTGTTGGGTAATCCGATAGGTAGAATTGCGTTTTTTTTAAGGGACAAATTTCATCTAATTCATACCGCCTATTTCCACCCAGAGAGAGTCGGGAAAGAAGTTAATGATCAATTAGCCAATGTTCTGATCACCAGAATTTGTCAATCGAACAAAACCTTTATTGATATTGGAGCGCATATTGGCTCTATTCTCTCGGAAGTATTGTATATTGATCCTTCAATAAAAATCGTTGCCATTGAACCAATTCCCGCTAAAGTCGATTCATTAAAACGAAGGTTTCCATCTATTGAAATTCATCATTGCGCTCTTGGAAATTTTTCAGGGCAAGTCCCATTTTTTGTCAATATCAAAGAATCTGGGTATAGCTCACTGAGTAAGGTTGCTAGTTCCCAAGTAGGAGAAATAATTGAAATCACTGTTCCTATCAAAAAACTAGATGATCTAGTGTCATCAAACGATGTTGATGTTATTAAAATTGATGTTGAAGGCGCGGAGCTAAATGTCCTCCGAGGAGCGATAAGAATTCTCCAGAAAAATCGTCCAACAATTATGTTTGAAAGTGTGGTACAAGTGGATAACGATTTTGGCGATAAAAAAGAAGAACTCTACGACTTTTTTAACTCCAATAACTATGTTATTATGATACCTAATCGTTTAGCTCATGATGATCCTGGAATTTCTAAGGAAGGATTTCTTGAAGGTCATCTTTATCCCAGAAGAACCACAAATTACTTTGCTATTCCCAGGGAGCGGCGTATAGAAATCAGAGATCGAGGACGCAATATCCTAAATATTTCTATTAATTGATTCCTCATGATTTAAAAATTACCCTCGCTGATTTTATCCAAGCTATTACCCAGCGATCGCCTTTAGGCTTGAGGAAAAATCAGGTACAATTCCCCATTTCTTTGATTTGCGAATATCATGGTATGCCAAAGCTTCAATAGAGATCACTCGATATTTTTAGGAATGCGATCGGGCTTATGGTAACTTCCAATATTTTAATTCATAACTCTTTAAAAGAATGACTCCCCAAGCCCAAATAGCCATGCTCCTCTGGCTACCCTTTACCCTATACCTATTTACCCGATATTCTTCCCAAAAAGCCATTATTCTGTCATTCGTTGGAGGATTACTCTTTTTACCCCAACGGGCTGGCTTTAAGCTTCCTTTAATCCCCGATTATGCAGGAATGGTGGCAACCTGTTATGGGATTATGATAGGAACTTTAATCTATGACTATGCAAAAATTAACCAATTTAAATGGTCGTGGATCGATATACCGATGGTACTTTGGTGTACCTGCCCGATGCTATCCTCCCTAACCAATGATTTAGGAGCCTATGATGGCTTCAATGCTGTCCTAGAACAAAGTGCAGTCTGGGGATTACCCTATTTTTTAGGTCGTCTTTATCTCAATAATCTCTCTGGACTCAAGGAACTAGCCATTGTCATCTTAAAAGGAGGATTAATCTATGTCCCTCTATGTCTCTATGAAATCAGAATGAGTCCTCAAATCCATAACATGGTTTATGGCTATTATGCCCACCCGTCTGGTATTGGACAATCCATTCGTTTAGGAGGATACAGACCCAATGTTTTTATGTCCCATGGATTAGTTTTAGCCATGTTTATGACCACTGTGACGCTGATTGCCGTTTGGTTATGGCAAAGCAAGACAATTAGCGAACTATGGGGAAAACCAATGATCTTTTGGGTTGGTGTTTTGGCCGTGACATTTGTTTTGCTCAAATCGTCGGGAGCCTATGGCTATCTCATTTATGGATTAGTGATCCTTTTTGTTGCTAAATGGACTCGTCTGAATTTTCCCCTCATACTTTTGATGTTCTTGTGTGTTTATTATCTTTATTTAGGAATCATCGGTGCTTTTAGTGGGGCAGCAGTATCAGATTGGTTAGCGAAGAACTATAGCCCCGAAAGAGCCGAATCGCTCCAATTTCGTTTTGCAAATGAGGAACTCTTAAGAGCGAAGGTCCAGGAAAGACCCCTTTTTGGTTGGGGCGGATTTGGGCGGAATCGTGTTTATGATTACGATTGGAAGGGTGATTTAGTTGATGTATCAATAACTGATAGTTATTGGATTATTGTTTTTGGCGTTAATGGTATCTATGGCCTAGTCACTTTTACCGTGGCTCTCCTGAATCCTGTTTTTATATTTGCTGTTTTTCGTTATCCAGCGAAAACTTGGCTTAATCCCAAGGTGGGGCCTGCGGCGGCTCTGTCGGTCAGCTTAGTTCTTTTCTTTATGGACAGCTTGTTAAATGTGGGTTTTAATCCCACTTTTCCTTTGATTTGCGGGGGTCTTTCGGGCTTGGTAATCAAGCCAGCCGAAAATTTGAGCGATTCTCCTTTAGCCTCACACAAAACAAAATTACCGACAAAAGTTAAGCGAAGTCCAACCAGCCGCACGAGAAGGGGGCCGATCATGGGCAGGAATACGGCTAATCTTCGTCGCTAACCTAAATCTGGTTAAAATATCGGGGAGGAAAACTGAGGCATATTAGGATTTGGCGGAAAAAAAGAGCATAGGAAACCAGCTCCGCTCTAAAAGATTTTCTGCGGTACTAGAGACTGTCCACTCTAAAAAGTTGCCGCGATAGTTAGAGGTTGCGATCGCAGAAACATCAAAATCAACCGCGAGTTTTAAGACTTCACTGATCGGGTTGCCCTGACAAACTTGAGTATGAACCGAAATACTGAGTTTTTCTAACTCCTGCTTGACCTCATCTAACTTTCTTTCAGCCTCTTCTAAACGGTATTGGGTAAGTTCTAACTGCCTTCCACCATCATCCACAACCCAAATCAACAAACATTCTTGAAACACATTTTCGGGACGATTTAAAGCATATTGCTTGAGTTGTTGTACTAAATATTTTGAGGCAGGGCTATCATCGTAGGGGAGCAACAGATAGCGAAATAGATGTTGACAACGCAGGGACAATTCTTCATTGGTATAGGTCGAAATCAACTGGGGACGTAAAATCATCAAGGGAATTTTCGTCCTCTTAGATAACTCCAAGGTATGGCTCCCCAAAAATTTTGCTTCCACATTACTTTTTAGAGGCGTTCCCAGAAGGATCACATCAATGGCATAGGTCTGAACCAGTTTTAAAATTGTGTCGAGGTAGCGGACAGTGGTAACTTCAGTTTTTACTTCAATACCATCAGGAATTTCTTTCAGGATAGACGCGAAATATTTTTCAGCTTCAATCACCTTTTGTTCATCGACGCGGGCAACTCTTTCATCTTCCCAAACAGAAACAGTGTGTAAAAAGATGATCCGTTTAAAACCACCTTTAGCTAAATCGGGGATAAAATTGACTAAACGCTGCAATCCATCATTAAAGTCCGTACAGATGAGACAGTGTTGAAACATGACCTTAAAAAACCCATAATAACTCCCTTTCTATTATATCTACTCCCCAAGACGAACAGATTTCTATCTTTGTTGATGCGCGATCGCCTTTTTTCTTAGCGTCATGAATGATGGTTAACCAACAAAAAATCTAAAAGAAAGGGCGATACCCCCGCACCCCCTGTCACTCTTCTGTCTGGTACTAACGAATTAAGAAGCTTGACAGGAGATGGAGATAGTCCGTATTCTTTAGTATTCATTAAATAGGTGCCTTTCTCATTAAGTCGCGGATTAAATTATCGCGCACCATTAACTGCTGCATGGCATCCAATAAATGACCGATAACTGCATCGTGATCCAAGTCGTGAAACTCTTGCTGTAAACATTGGAGCTGAAATTGCTGCTCTAGGGACAATTCAAATGATTTCGCATTCATCATGGCGGTATCTCCTTACAATAGTGGCTCTAAAGGACATTGGGTCATTAAATTTCGCATGACATTGGTTTTGATCATCAACAGACGAGAAGCTTGCAACAGAAGTTCAAGAGCCTGTTCCCGACTCATCTGTAAAGCCGCATCACGCATTTGTCGAATTTCAAATTGTTGCTCTAAGGTCAGATCGAACGAAGTAGATTCCATTTAAAACAGTCTCCTTACTTGAATGTAACTAAATGTAACACATTATAACAAAAGTTTGACAAGGTGATCAATTCGTGTTTTCAGGCTCTTTAGTGGGGATAGGGTTTCCCGCTCAAGGGTTTCTTCCTCGGATTCCCGTTGAGGCAAAGAGCAATGCACATGGCATCTGTTTTAACAAGTCTTTTTAAGAAAAAATGCTCAACACGAACAAAACGTCTGAGTAAATATACCTATTTATCCTGGCGGTTGGATGAAAATTTAGAAATTTCTACCAATTATTTGACGAATGGGATAAACCATCTGTAATAATCTAATAAGGCATCAAAATAGTAGAGTTATTTTAGGCAGGGAGGATAGAGAATCCAAGTCTGATCTAAAACAAATTCTCACTAATTTGTATTGTTAGAGGAATGTGTATTTTGACGGCAAGAGCCGCTATCACTAAAAATCGTGACCCTTGGGGAAATGAAGAAGTGCGTCTAGGCGAGATAGATACTGGCTTAGCCCTTCTTTTTCTGTGGGCAGGAATTTCCTTTGAATTGATCCCATCAAGTTTTTTACTCATTTTTAATATCTTTGGAGGTATCTAAGATTATGTCCATTCGCTTATATGTCGGCAATTTGCCCAAGGAACCCATTGAACGGGAAGCATTGCAAGAAATTTTTGCAGAGGCTAATGCGGTTGTTTCGACCAAGGTGATCAAGGATCGCAAAACGGGAAAATGTCGGGGCTTTGCCTTTGTCACAGTTTCCACCGATGAAGCGGCTGATGAATTTATTGAAAAATACAATGGTCAGTCCTTTATGGATAGCCCCCTCAAAATTGAAAAAGCTCTTCCTCGTGCTAAGGGTGAAGAAAAAGAGGGTGGTGAAGGAGACGGTGCAAATGCGATCGCAGACTCCCCCGAAATCACGGTTGCGGCTCCCGTTAAAACAGGCGGGGCTAAAAAATCTAACAAAAAACGGGGTGGACGGACTCAAACGACGAGTAGCAGTAACGCTTCCAATGACGGAATTCAACCCGATCCGCGTTGGGCTGATCAATTGGCCCAACTCAAAGAAATGTTGGCCGCAGCCAATAGCTAGGGATTGAGTTATTTATTTTGCTCTAACCAATCCTAGAAAAAAGTTGATGGTAAACATTAACCAGAATTAGTGGAGTGTCTGGTATGTTTTTGTTGCGCTAGTCTTTGCGCTGGGTGAACGGCGTTGGGAGATTGGTGAAGCCTATATAAACAAAACAGTTAAAACAATGAGGTTAAAAAATGACGGAAATAACTGATCCAGTTGTATTGATGAAGCAGGAAGTGGGTAAAGCTGCCGCTAATCGGGTGCAATCGAATTCTATTGTCGGATTAGGAACAGGTTCTACAACGGCTTTTGCTCTGCAATACATCGGTGAACGATTACAAAAGGGGGAATTAACCAATGTTGTGGGAGTTCCTACTTCCTTTCAGGCGGAAGTGTTGGCCCGCCAGTATGGGATTCCTTTGACGACCTTGGATGTTATTGATCATATTGATATCGCGATCGATGGTGCGGATGAGGTTGATCCTCAGAAAAATTTAATCAAAGGGGGCGGAGCGGCCCATACTCGTGAAAAGATTGTCGATGCCTTGGCTGATTTCTTTTTGGTGGTTGTCGATAGCGGTAAGTTAGTTGAAAAATTAGGTTCAACTTTTTTATTACCCGTTGAAGTTATTCCGATGGCAGTTCATCCTGTGATGCGGGCTTTAACAAAATTAGGGGGTACGCCAGAATTGCGGATGGGAATCAGAAAAGCAGGCCCCGTTGTGACGGATCAGGGAAATTTGGTGATTGATGTCAAGTTTGAGGCGATCGCGAATCCTGCGGAATTAGAAAAAACGATTAATAATCTACCAGGGGTCTTAGAGAATGGATTGTTTGTCGGAGTGACAGATTTAGTATTAGTCGGCGAAATCATTGACGGTAAGCCCTCCGTTCGTGAATTTTAAGCATCCTTTTGAAAAAATAAGCCTGATGTCGCCTCCGTCCCTTGCTCTAAATTTTGGGACGTGCGACTTTTTTACATTTATTTTTACGGCTATGTCAGAGTTGGGGGTGATGTTCCAAATCTGTTGATCCTATTTTTAAAACACTCTCAGTCTATTTCACAATTTAATGAATAATATCAACGGGCGGCAATAAGCGAATCGTGCCTCCATAGTTTTCGTCATCGGTTCCGATAAAAATTTCTGGTTTCTGATTTTGGCTCGGACGAAGGGCTAAACTTTCGACTTTGAATCCGTCAATCTCGGCGATCGCCTGATTTTCTGGAACCAGGTTTATCTGAGGTAAATTAGTCTGGTCTAATTCAACTTTGCCGATTTTCCAGACAGAACTTTTAAAAGGGCCATTGTCTTGATTGGGGTCAAAGGCTGAGGAAATATAAATAGTTCCTGACGCATCGATCACGAGGTCAGAAATCTGGCGAATATGGGGAGTTGGATCGGCTGTACTAAAGCTAGTTGCGTGGCAATCACCAATGCTAAAAGGTTCTACCGAAAGAGTTGTCCAGCAAATATTGGTACTCGGTTGATCGGCTCCCCTTTCTGCATAGAAGAAATAGAATTGATTATTTAATTTTGTGGTGGCGATCGCTTCTATATTAATAATATTTTGGGGCCAATCTGTAATGGCGATCGGTTTTAAGTCTGAGTTTTCAAATTTCATTAAAAATAAACGACCCCGATGTTTTTGATAATTGCTACTTTCGGCTAGAATAAATAAATTAGTGTCGGGAATGGGGGTAATACTTTCCAAATCCATTGCGATTCCCCCAACAGCGTCCCAGTCAATGGTCAGGGGTTGCCATGACAGACCTTTGGCGGATTGGGGCAAGGTAATTAGGCTAACTCTGGGTTGATTAGAATCTAAATTTTTACTGTCATGAACGGCTAAAAAGCTATCCTCTTTTAACCAGGCTAAACCACTGAGATCGGGTAAATTACGGTTTGTCTCTAAATGACCGATATTGTTTGCTGGGGATGAAGAAGCAAAGAACGCGATCACGATCATTACCGTGACAAATCCTAACAAGCCTAACCTAAAATTTTGGCTTAAACCAGAGTTTTTTATTCTTATTTTCATTCTTGATAGAATTACTTTGAACGAGATGAGTAAGCCTTACAGCGTCCTAACCATTCTAAAACTAGTTGAGGTTTATTTGACATAAATCTTGCCTCACTTTCAGTTAGACGATCGTCTTTAGAATAGGCTTGATCCATTGTGACAAAATCTTCCAAACTAATGCCCCCTAAAACCTCTTGACGAAACTTAGGAACAGCTTGACTCAAAGCCAAACCGTTAGGGTTATCTAGTCCAGCAATACAATCTTGAACAGTGTGCCAGGATTCATGCACTAATGTTTCATAAATCTGCCTCTGAGAATCTTTTTTAGTTTCATCACAGATAGTCATCTGATTAGTTACGAGATTATAAAAACCATACAGTACGAAACCTGGTTTAATTTCTTCGCATTTTGTATAAATTACGGGGACATTTAGTTTAGCTAAAGCTTGTTCAAATTTGGTGATTTTTCGTTCGTAATCAGGAAAAAATTTTGGTCTTCCTCCATTGAAATAGGTAAGATTAACACAATTTCCGTCAGGAGAAATCATATAGTCCGATAATCCCTCACATAATGCCTGTGACATTCCGAAACGAGGAAGAGCGAGAACAGCTTGAGAGAAGCAAACCGAACCCAGCGTCATAGCCAGTAAAGAGTTAACAAAAAGGTTTCGAGCAATCATAGGAACCTCCTCATCTAAAGATGGGTTTTGATCAGGAAAAAATACTTAACTATTCCATTGAGTGGAACGATTATCCTCCTTGCCAATCAAGCAGTCTTACAGAAATCTTGTCACTACTGCTATCTTGTAAACGAGGAATCGAGACATCAAATTTTGCGCTTTGTCCACGGTCTAGAACGACATTCAGTGCTGGCCACATTACTCCACTGGGTATCAAGCACAGTATTCGTTTCTGCATCTTGAATTTGAATCTTAATGCGAGAGACAGTAATGCGCTTATTGCTGTCATTACAAATCGTGCCGAGATAGACGAGTGCTTTTTTGAGGAGCAGAAGCTTGACTGACTGGCGCAGACCCACCTGTTCCTTGGGGAGGATTAGTAGGAGCAGGGGGAGTCGTACCCTGGGAGCCGTATGACCAGGTTGATTAGGGGAAGGGGTGCCCTGGGGGTCAGTCGGTTGAGTCTGTCCAGGAACTTCTCCTGGTGCAGATGTATTTGGATTAGGATTTCTTGTCCAAGGTGGCATACCTAATTGTTTAGATATTCCAGGTTTATCTTCACCCGCCACATTAACGAGGAGAATACTCGCCTGAGTTAACATCAATGCTTTCTGTCCCTTCACGATTGCGCCATAGGCTTGTTTCCCCGTTGGCGGCTTAATTTTAAACGGAAAACTTTCTCCTTTTAACTCAAAAAGACCTCTTTTTATCGGGACAGGTCGTTGTCCAATTTCCCTATAGACCAATTTGCCATTTTCTTCAAAAATTACTGTTTCATTCACAGGATCAATCGCCGCAACTCTCACCAGTGCATTTCCCAATAAAGATCCCTGTCTGACAGATTGAGCAACCTTGGAATTTCTAGGCGTAACAATGGCATAGGTCGCTGTCGGCAATTTCACAATGCCAGAGACTAAGATCCCCTGAGCTTCTTCTGGTTGAATTTCTATTATTTGTCCTCCGATTTTTCCCTCAAATTTACAATATCTGCCAATGGGATAGAAAGGAGCTTGGGTAGGACGGCTACCAGTAGGGGAGGAAGGCGAAGATTTTCCGTTTGGTGTTGTCGGTGTTTCTGGGGTTGTTGATGTTCCTGGTATTGCTTGAGATCCGCCTGTTTGACTATCAACATCGGTTTCACCTGAATCAACCACGGGAATGATGGGAATTAAACCAAAAGGATTGTTCCGTGCCTGCTTAATTTCTTTTAACCTTTGTTCAGGATTCGTAGAAGGAACTAAGCCCTTTTGAGCAATCTCTTTATCCGAAATGACTGAGGGAGTTTTCGCCTGACTTCCCGCTGGAGGCGTTGCAGGAGGAGGAGCTGCTGGCGGAGGACTAGCTTGGCCGTTGGAGGCGAAGGGGGCGTTGCAGACTGTTGCTCTGGAGAGCTAGAACAACTGACCAACATCAACAACGGTAAAATACTTAACGAAATGATTAAACGCTTTTTCATTACTGATCCTCAACCAGAACATGACAACCCATGCACACCTATCCGATAATAACAGAGGATCACTGTCTTGGCAGTAGCAAAATGACATTAATTCTCATTTCTTTACTCAAATCGCTTTTTTTCAGGGAATAAAACTATATCCATCTTATTATTCTTATAAAATCCCTAACGTATGAACCAAGCATCCATAGAAACCAACGTCCTCACCCAAAAAGAAACGATCGCCTATCCCCAATTGCCCCTAGCGGTTTATCGGGAAATTTCTGCCCATTTACAGCAGGTCGAAAACGTTAAAACCGTTTTAATTCCCCAATCTTCTACTCAATTTGATTATGCCCAAAGCCAGATCGAAGCCATTCAAATTGAATATCCCGTTGATTTATCAAGCCAAGAAAAACAATATTTAGAATCAATCTTGGAGTATTATGCCCAAAAATATGGAAAATATCAACGTCAACTAGATTCAAATAGTTAAACATTTAATCACAACGGAACAGCAATCGCTCTTTGTAGAGAGATAAAAGGAAAGCGATCGCAATCTTATTCCATCACAAATAAATAAGAAGGGTTTAATTTTAAATGCCAGGGAAAAGAGCAATATTTCAATAACTGCCAATTTTCTTTAAAGAGTTCCACCTGGAAATGGTAATCATTAAAATGCGTTGGGGGATTATTTAGCTTAATATATAAAGTAATACGGTGGGGCGTTTCACTGCTTTGAGCCAGCCAGCAGGGAAAAATATTAATATCCCTGGGTTGATCGTCATCTCTTAAAATTTCTAATTCTTTAAAGGTCAATTGATGGGCGCGAATACCCACATAATTTACCTTAGAGGCGATCGCCTTTTCCAAAATCAAAGTACAATCCCAATCTAACGCCTGAACTGAATAGGGAGAAATAATGGCAACAGAAGAAAAATTTTTACACCCCGTTAATCGAGCGATTTCATAGGTAGTAGGACTATGAAAAATCTGTTGTTTATGACCACTCGCCAAAACTTGACCCTCAGAAATCACCACCAGATCCTGACAAATACGATAAAGCTCCTCTAAATTGTGAGACACCATCACCGTCACTCCGTCATAAAGAGCCAAAACTTCAATCAGATTTTTTTCCATTTGGCTCCGTAATTGGGTATCTAGTGCCGAAAAAGGTTCATCCAACAGCAGTATTTCAGGATTCATTACGAATGCTCTTGCTAAGGCGACCCGTTGTTGTTGTCCACCCGATAGTTGAACAGGATAATAATCTTCCCAATCCTGTAATTGCATTTGTTGAATTTGAAAATCCACTCGTTCTATTTGTTCCATAAGCGGTAGATTTTGCACCCCGAAAGTAATATTTTGTCGGACAGTTAGATGGGGAAAAAGGGCATAATTTTGAAAAACAAAACCAACACGACGTTGATAGGAAGGAATATTAATTTTATGGCGAGCATCAAACCAAATTTGATTATTAATACTAATAAAACCCCGATCTGGGACTTCTAAGCCTGCGATACACCTAAGCGTCAAGCTTTTCCCTGATCCTGAGACTCCCAATAATCCCAAGGGTTTGTTGTGGACTTCTAGATTAATATTTAAAGAAAAATCGCCATAATTTTTTTGGATATCTACAAATACTTGATTAAAATTCCCAAAAGTATATTCAGTATGGGGAATGAAGTTAATCTTGGAATCATCTCTAATCCGATCTGAATGATTATTAGGGGAAATATCTAAGTTATTATTTTCTTCTCTTTTTTTAAATTTTACTATCCTTTTAATTTGCTGAGAATTTGCCCAAAAATTAACTGAAATAATCACAAAAATAGAAAGAAATAATAGAATTAAAACCCAAAAAAGTGCCTGTTGATAATTACCCGATTCCGCCGCAAAAAAAGATCGCCAAGGGCATCGTTTGAGTTTGTCCTGGAATATTCCCTGCTAACATCAAAGTTGCCCCAAATTCTCCTAGTCCACGAGCAAAGGCTAGAATCGTTCCTGCCATAATGCCCCGATAGGCTAAGGGAATTAGAACTTGCCAAAAAATTCTCCATTCCGAAGCTCCTAACGTCCGAGCCGCTAAAATAATATTTTCTTCAATTTGTTCAAAAGCCGCTAAACTCGTTCGATACATCAGGGGAAAGGCGACTACTGTTGAAGTTAAAACCGCCGCTTGCCAGGTAAAAATGATATTAAGATTAATTTGTCGAAGAAATTGACCAACAGGACTATTTTGACCGAGTAAAAGCAGTAATAAAAAACCGACAACTGTAGGGGGTAATACCAAGGGAGAAATGAGCAGAGCATCGATCGCGCTTTTTGCTTTACCACGATAGTTAAACATCCCCTGAGCCACGATTAACCCCAGGAAAAAGGTGATCATCGTAGCCAGACCTGCGGTTTTTAGGGAGATCCATAGGGGAGAAAAATCATGATTAATCATGGCGATCGGATAAACTAATTTGTGATGAAGAAATTATCCGTATTTTACAGTAGATTGTAATTTGAAATGGTATAAAAAGTTTTGAAAATATGCGATAAAATTAGATAGGGCGATCGCCGCTTGCTGCAATCTGCCGTAAAATTAGCTTTGATGAATAAAAAAAATCTAGAAAAGCAGGTTATTTCTAAGCAAAGAGTCGCGGATCATGGTGAGTTTTATACCAGTGAGCGAGAAGTTCGGGCGATGTTGAATCTGGTGCGGTCAGAGACGGAGCGGATTGATAGATAAACAAGAGAATATAGAAGATTAAAATGTCATTATTACCTGATTCCTCCTACCAAAAACTCATTATACAAATTGGCGACTTATTACATCAGGGTCGTCAGCAAGCCGCCCAAGCTGTTAATCATTTATTGGTGCAGACCTATTGGCAAATTGGCAGATATATTGTCGAATTTTAACAAAATGGCAACATCAAAGCAGAATACGGTTCAGAACTTTTAGATAAACTTTCCCAAGACTTAAAATTAAAGTATGGCAAAGGTTTTAGTCGCTCTAACCTGATCTATATGCGTAAATTCTATCTGTCATTTAGAAAAAGTGAGACAGTGTCTGACAAATTAAGTTGGAGCCACTATATAGAAATTCTGAAAGCAGAAAATGAGCTAGAAATGAATTTAATATAGTCTGAAGATAACCGCGATCGCCAATTTTCGTTAAAATAGAAACAGACTTCAGGAAAATCATTATGACTATCACCTCCACACCATCCATTATTCACACAGAAAGGGGTCTGACTATCTCTGGAACCCGCATCACCCTTTATGACGTGATGGACTATCTCACTACAGGTTGGCCTCCCCACTTAATCAAACATTGGCTTCCTTTAACCGAATCTCAACTAAATCAAGCCCTAAACTATATTGAAGACAATCGCTCCGAAATAGAAGCTGAATATCAAAAAGTGCTAAGAGAAACTGAAGAATTACGACAATATTATGAAGAAAAAAATCGAGAACATTTTGCTAAAATTGCCCAAATTCCTCCCAAACCAGGTCAAGAAGAAATTTATGCAAAACTTCAAGCCTGTAAAAGGAAACTAGGATTAACAACATGATTATTCTGGTAGATTATAACTTAACAGGTTATATTGTTTTCTTTCAAGGAACTCTTGCAAAAGACGGTTGGCTTGATTTGCTTTCAATTCGTTTCCTCACCCTCGAAGAAGTGGGTTTAGCAAATGATTGTAGCGATCGCCTTATTTGGGAATTTGTTCAGTCTAATCAAATGTTATTATTGACTGCTAACCGTAATGCAAAAGGTGAAGATTCTTTGGAACAAACAATGCGTGAAAAAGCAAACTTGACATCTTTACCTGTTATTACTATTGCCAATTTAGATCGCTTTATTGAAAAAGATTACCGAGAAAAGTGCGGTATTCGCATAGTAGATATTGTATTTTCTATTGAAAATTATTTGGGAGTTAGCCGAGTTTTTATTCCTTAAAAATTAATAGTAAAATTTCATTAATGAACACGAACTTTTTTCCGCCCAGACCCCAAACAAATCCTACTATTTACGCCTATCAAGATACCAATCCGCAATATAAAGGATTACTCAAAATTGGTTACACTACTAGGGATGCCAAAACCCGTATTGCTGAACAATATTCTATTATCAAACCAGGCGAATTACCCTACAAAATTCTATTAGAAGAAACTGCTATTCGTAATGATGGTAACTTTTTTACCGATCACGCGGTTCATGCTTACCTGAGACAAAAAGGGATTGCAAACCCTAGGGGAGAATGGTTTCAATGAACAGTCAAAGATGTTAAAGCCGCGATCTTAGCCATCAAAAATGGTCAAAAAAACGAAGAAAATCGTACTCTAAATTTTGCTCTACGTCCCGAACAACAAGAAGCTATTGATAAAGCTATCGAATATTTTCAAATCTTTAAATAAGAAAATCCCGATAAAACGCCCCACTTTCTTTGGAATGCTAAAATGCGTTTTGGTAAAACCTTTGCCACCTATCAACTCGCGAAAAAAATGGGCTGGAAAAAGATTTTAGTTCTCACCTTTAAGCCCGCCGTCCAAAGTGCCTGGCAAGAAGACCTTTTAACCCATCTCGACTTTACTGGTTGGCAATTTATTGCTCGTAATAGTTTATTTTTTGAACAAGCTGATCAAACTAAACCTCTTGTTTGTTTTGGTTCCTTTCAAGACTATTTAGGTAAAAATAAAGCAGGAGGAATTAAAGCTAAAAATGAATGGGTACATCTCACCAATTGGGATTGTGTGGTTTTTGATGAATATCATTACGGAGCCTGGCGCGATAATGCCAAAGAACTATTTGAAGCTGAGGGAACAAAAGAACTCGAATTTGGAGAAGGTCAGGGCATAGATTATTTTGATGAAAGCATTATTCCGATTACGACTAACCCATATCTGTATCTCTCTGGAACTCCTTTTAAGGCGATCGCCTCTGGAGAATTTATCGAAGAACAAATCTATAACTGGACATATTCCGACGAACAAAAAGCCAAGGAAGAATGGCAAGGTGAAAATAATCCCTATATTGCTTTACCCAGAATGGTAATGTTGACCTATCAACTGCCTGATTCTATTCGAGAAATTGCCATGAAAGGAGAATTTAACGAATTTGATTTAAACATCTTCTTTTCTGCCACAGGTGACAATAAACTAGCCAAATTTACCTACCAAAATGAAGTTCAAAAATGGCTAGATCTAATTAGGGGTTCCTATCTGGAAACCAATCTAGACAATCTCAAATTAGGAGCGAAAAAACCGCCTCTTCCCTTTTTGGATACTCGCTTATTAAATGTTTTATCCCATACCTTTTGGTTTTTACCCAGTGTTGCCGCTTGTCAGGCAATGAAAAATTTGTTAGCCCAAAAACAGAATAAATTTTATCACGATTACAAAATCATCGTTGCCGCAGGAACCAGCGCGGGCATTGGAGTTGAAGCCCTTCCTCCTGTTGTAAATGCAATGGCTAATCCTCTTAAAACTAAAAGTATTACCCTCTCCTGTGGAAAATTAACAACAGGCGTTTCTGTTAAACCCTGGACAGGAATTTTTATGTTACGCAATTCTTCTAGTCCCGAAACCTATTTTCAAGCGGCTTTTCGGGTAAAAACCCCCTGGACAATCAAAAATCCCGATAGTATTTCCCCCAATCAAGAAGAAATCATCAAACAAGAATGCTATGTCTTCGATTTCGCTCCCGATCGCGCCTTCAGACAAATCGCAGATTACAGTTGTCGCTTAAATGTGAATGAATCTAATCCTGAAAAAAAGTCGAAGAATTTATCAAGTTTTTACCCGTGCTTGCCTACGATGGCAGTTCCATGAAACAAGTGGATGCCGCAGGGGTTTTAGATATGGCGATGAGCGGAACAACTGCAACCTTACTCGCCAGACGTTGGGAAAGTGCCTTACTGGTTAATGTGGATAACAATACCTTAGAACGCTTGATGAAAAATGAGGAGGCAATGCGAGCATTAATGAGTATTGAAGGTTTCCGTAATTTGAATCAGGACATTGAAACGATTATTAATAAATCGAATGCTGTTAAAAAAGTCAAAAAAGAAGCCAATGAAAGAGAACTCAATAAAAAAGAAAAGCAAGAATTAACAGAACAGGAAAAAGAATATAAAAATTTACGGAAAAAGATTCAAGAAAAATTGATTAAATTTGCTACTCGCATACCCGTTTTTATGTATCTCACAGATTATCGAGAGAAAAGTTTAAAGGATGTTATCACCCAATTAGAACCAGGTCTTTTCAAAAAAGTAACGGGCTTAGTTGTCAGGGATTTTGAGTTACTCGTCAGTCTTGGTGTTTTTAACAGTGCCTTAATGAATGATGCGGTCTATAAATTCAAACGTTACGAAGATGCTAGTTTGGAATATATAGGAATTAGCAAGCATGAAGGCGAAAATATTGGTCTATACGACACAGTTTTAAGTTTCAGGGATTATCAGGAAAGTTTTGAAAATATTCGACAACAGTAGACAGGGCGATCGCCGCTTGGCTCATGGGGATCAAACCCATCCTTTCAGATAATAAATCAATAGTCCTAAATACTCTTTTAAAGCGATCACGGTTTGATTCAAATAATTAGTATCAGGTAACAAATAAATCAGAATCGTTCCTAAATTAAAATCTTTAACCTTCCCTTCTGTCACATAAAAATCCGTAGGAGCAGGAATCACTTTCATCCCCAATTTTTCAAAAATAAGTCGGGCGCGGGGCATATGAAAGGCAGAAGTCACTAATAAAACTTCCTTAATACCTTTTTGATCCAGAATTTTTTGCACATTTACCGCATTTTCGTAGGTATTTAATGAGTTAGGTTCCTCAATAATCCCTGAGTCAGGAACTCCCATCATTGCCAATAAAGTCCCCATATCCGTCGATTCGGGAAGTCCTCCGCCGAGCCAGCCAATTCTTCCCCCCGAAACAATGACTATTGGGGCTTTGCCGTCACGATAGAGTTTCGCTCCATACAAAACGCGATCGCCTGCTTCATTCACTTCGGGCATGGAACGGGGATAGGCTGCCGATGAGATGCCGCCTCCTAACACCACGATCGCTTCGGCGTTTGGTATAACGGAGGGCGGTAAATTTTGCCATTCCAAAGACTTCATTAAGGCTTGACTTACCCACATATTGCCGCTAACTAGAATAATCAGTAACGCGATCGCGGCAGGAAATTGGAGCCAGGAACGTTTTTTCCACTCAAAAAAACAAATGATACCGAGCAATATCGAAACTAAACCCAGGGGATAGAGCAAGAGGGGAATAAACTTAGAGAAAAAGATAAAATCTCCTAGAAAATATCCCCTAAAAAAAAATTCAGCAGGGAAAAAGAGAAATTTCCACCAGTTAATCAAGATCATTGACGACTAAAGCGTAAATTAGCAATATTATCAGAATTTCTTCCACTATGGGCAACCGCAATTACTTCTGCCTTAACCCCCTGGGTAGCCAGAGCTTGCACCCGCTCTTCCGCTTGAGATTTTTCAGAAAAGGTTCCCGCATGAATAAAACCATCGGTTTGGCGCACAAAGGCCATGGGTTCAACTGCTTGTACCTGGGCAAGAGAAATATTCTGGGTTTCTTTTACTTGAACTTGATAAAGTTTGGTCGCCGTTGCGATCGCGGAAGTATCTGAGTTATCTGAAATATTAGGTTTAATGCTGGGAATTAGTGTTTTTATATTGGTTTGGTTAGAAATGGGTTTTATAGGGGATTTTATTGCAGTCCGATTAGCCTTGGGCAGTACAGCAGGGGCAACTGTTCTTTTAGTTTGAGGCATTTTAGGATTAGAAATCGGTGCGGTCACAGAGCCACTGGTAAAGACATATTCTCGAATTACCTTAGATTCAGTTTGAATAGGAGAAGAAATACCATTAGGGGGAACTGGCAAGCTCGGATGTGCGTCAGTGGGGTTATAGATAGTGAAAGGCAAACCCTGGGGGACTTTCAGCACAGGGGGCGGTGGTAAACGTTCACTTGATGACAATTGGGCTTGGCTGGGAAAGGGAAAACTTACCATCAAGGCCAAACCACCTGAAGCAAAAATAGACAAAGCGTAGGGCTTCATCGCAACACTCCATTAATAAAAATTTCCTCACACCTAAAACGAATTGGGAATGCTTTTCCGTTTTTCAGTTTTAATTCTAATTGTAAGCTGAAATGTTAGCCTAGAGAAAGTTATTGTTAGGTTCGGTAATCTTTGAAGTCTTTATTAAGTATTAAGAATGGTTAAAAAAGTTGTCGTTGGCTTATCTGGCGGGGTCGATAGCTCGGTTGCGGCGGCTGTCTTACACCGTCAAGGCTATGAAGTGGTCGGGTTAACCTTATGGTTAATGAAAGGAAAAGGCCAATGTTGTTCGGAAGGAATGGTTGATGCGGCTAGTCTGTGTGAGCAGTTGGGCATTCCCCATGAAATTGTGGACAGTCGTGACCTTTTTCAGACCCATATCGTGGATTATTTGGTGACGGGTTATGGGGAAGGGGTTACGCCTCTGCCCTGTTCCCAATGCAATAAGGCGGTTAAATTTACGCCCATGCTCAATTATGCCCAAGAAACGCTAGGAATTGAGCAAATTGCAACGGGTCACTATGCACGGATTCGCTATGATGCCACGAGTGGGCGTTATCAATTATTGCGGGCAGTCGATTTACACAAGGATCAATCCTACTTTCTCTATGATTTGAGTCAAGACGTTCTGGCGACGGTCTTATTTCCCCTGGGAGAACAAACTAAGACAGAAACCCGCCGAATTGCTACCGAATTTGGTTTAAGTGTGGCGGATAAACCCGATAGTCAGGATTTATGTCTGGTAGAGTCTCACGGATCGATGCGGGATTTTTTGAATAAATATATTTCAGAAAAAGAAGGAGAGATTGTCGATCTTTCAGGAAAGGTTTTGGGGAAACACCAAGGAATTCATCATTACACCATTGGTCAACGCAAGGGGCTAGGAATCGCCGCTCCCGATCCGCTCTATGTGGTGAAACTTGATCCAGCAATGAATCGGGTGATTGTGGGCGATCGCGACAGTGCGGGCAGTTTGGATTGCTCTGTAACGCGACTGAATTGGGTTTCGATTACGGAACCGACGGCTCCCCTTCGTTGTGAAGTGCAGGTTCGTTATCGGTCTTCTCCTGTGGTGGTCAGTGTGATTCCCCTAGAAGGCGATCGAGTTAAATTAGTCTTTGATGAACCCCAATTTGGCATTACCCCTGGTCAAGCGGCAGTTTTTTATGACGAAGAAATTCTCTTAGGCGGCGGCATTATCGAAAAATCCATAGAATAAACTAGATTATTGGTCTCAAACTTTCAATAATAGGAGAAATTAATGGCAACAGGTAAAGGTTACCGTCAAACCTATCGAAGACAACCGCCAAAAAATAAGAAATCTTTTCCTAGTGTTTGGTTGTTATTGGGTATGTTATTCGGGGTATTTTTACTAAACAAACCATTATTTTTTCGGTTTATTTCTAATGATAACCTGACGGCTTTTACCACTACTGTATTAGAGAAAAATTTCCTACCGACTTCCGTTGTTCTGACCGAGCGAATCAGTAATCCTGTTGCAGGCAATCCCCAAATTTTGCCCCTAACAGAGTCCGATCCCCTAGATAAACTAGCCGCTTCCTTGGATTATAGGGGGTCATCGGTTGAAGAACTTGCCAAAATATTGACTCCCTTGGCCTCAACTGAATCTGGAAAAGCTCGTTTAGCTTATGCCTGGATTACCCAACATATTGCCTACGATGTTGAAGCTCTTAAACGCGATCGCCGAGAATTAGATTTAAGTACAACGGGCGTATTAACGAGTCGAATGACCATTTGTTCAGGCTATGCTAACCTTTATCAATCTTTAGCTAAGGCAATGGGTTTAAAATCCGTGATTGTTGAAGGCTACGCGAAAGGGCCAAGCTATTTAGTGGGGCAAGATAAGGATATTAATCATGCTTGGAATGGCGTAAAAATCGATGGAACTTGGTATCTCCTTGATGCAACTTGGGGTGCAGGTGCGATCGAAAACGATCAATTTGTCGCAAAGTTTAATCCCTATTATTTCGCCACACCTCCCGATCAATTAATCTATAGTCATTTTCCCGCCGAAAGCCATTGGCAATTATTACCAACGGTTTATACTAGGGCAGCATTTGACCAGTTTCCTGATATTTCGGCTCGTTTTTTTCCGCGATCGACTCCAACTTTTAAGTCATAAAGATAATCGAGTTATTTCTGCTAATGGACAGTCAGAAATTCGACTCAATATTCCCGATAATATTTTAATCGCAGCCCAACTATTAGATAAATCAGGCTCTAAATTAGACCAGAATTACACCTTTGTTCAAAAACAAGGTCAACAGGCGATCGTTCGTGCTTCCTTTCCTTCTGTCGGGGAATATGAACTGATTATTTTTTCTAAAAAAAGAGAAGAAGAAACCTATTATCAAGCGGTTAAATACGACATCCAAGCCGTTGCTCCAGGCGAAGCTTTTCCGTTAATCTATGGAAGTTTTACTGATAAAAATGCTTATTTAGAAATGCCTTTAACTAAATCTTTGCCCATTAATCAAGCAAGTTATTTTCAACTTAAAGTTAATGGGGCGAGTAAAGTTATTGTCATCAATAAAGAGACAAATAATATAACAGAATTAAATCCTAGTAGTTCTTTTTTTGTCGGTTCCGTTGTGATTGATCCAGGTAAAACCATCGTAGCGGCTGAGTTTCCAGGAAGTAGTCAATATTGGACTCTCTTAGAATATAATTAAATACTCACAATATCGCAAATAATTCAAGCTATTTTAATTTCATTAATTCATCAATCAAAAATGTCTTCTAGTCCAAAAATCACAATTACCATTAAACTTTTTGCCGCCTATCAAGAAGCCTATAACATAGGAGAATTAAAACGGGATTTTAGCCTTAATACTTCTATTTTAGAGGTACTTAATCAATTAATTTCTGAACGTCCCGAACTAGAAAAGTGGCGATCGCTGACTCGCTTTGGACTAAATCTACAATTCGTAGAAGCAGAAACATTGCTCCAAGACGGAGATGAAATTGTCTTTATTCCACCTGTTAGTGGTGGTTAGATCAAGCTTTTTTTGACGATCATTCACAAGATCGACTTTGAGTTATGTTATTCTGACAGTGTTTTGTGATGGGAGAGTGAGTGACGGTGAGTTATATTTTGGGTATTTCTGGGTACTACCATGACAGTGCGGCGGCATTAATTAACGATGGCGAGATTGTAGCGGCGGCTCAGGAAGAACGTTTTACTCGAAAGAAACATGATGCCAGTTTTCCCCAAAATGCCATTGTTTACACTCTCAAAGAAGCCCAAATTTCCCTTGGACAATTGGATTATATTGTCTTTTATGAAAAACCTCTGCTCACCTTCGATCGCCTATTAGAAACCTATCTTGCCTACGCACCGCAAGGATTACAGTCTTTTATTTCAGCCATGTCCGTTTGGTTACAGGAAAAACTTTATCTCAAAACGGTACTTAAAAAAGCCCTAGCAGAATTGGGCAATTGCAAACCAAAACAACTCCCTCCCCTGCTGTTTGGGGAACATCATCAATCCCACGCGGCATCAGCTTTTTTCCCTAGTCCGTTTGAAAAGGCGGCAGTTTTGTGCATGGATGGGGTGGGGGAATGGGCAACGACTTCTCTCTGGTTGGGAGAAGGAAATCAGTTAACGCCCCAGTGGGAGATTGATTTTCCCCATTCTTTAGGGTTACTTTACTCTGCTTTCACCTATTACACGGGATTTAAGGTTAATTCGGGGGAATATAAGTTGATGGGACTGGCTCCCTACGGTCAGCCGAAATATGTGGATTTAATTTTAAATAATTTACTAGATTTAAAAGATGACGGCACTTTTCGGTTAAATATGAAATATTTTAACTATACAACGGGCTTGACTATGACCAATAAGCTCTTTGACCGTCTTTTTGATGCGCCTCGTCGTCAGCCTGAAGCAGCATTAACTCAACGAGAAATGGATATTGCCGCTTCTATTCAGCAGGTAACGGAGGAAATTGTTTTAAGATTAGCAAATACGGCTCAAAAAGAGTTGGGAGTCGATTATCTCTGCCTAGCGGGAGGAGTTGCTTTAAATTGCGTGTCTAATGGCCGTTTATTGCGGGAAAGTAAATTTAAAGATATTTGGATTCAACCTGCGGCGGGAGATGCAGGGGGAGCGATCGGGGCGGCGTTGTCGGTTTGGCATCAATATTTAGAAAAACCGCGTCAAACAGATGGCTGCGATAAGATGAAAGGTTCCTATTTGGCCGAAATTTAGTCCTGATGAAATTCAACAATATTTGGATGATGTTCGGGCAGTTTATCATTATTTTAATGAGTCCGAATTGTATCAAAAAGTAGCACAAATTTTAGCAAAAGGAAATGTCGTCGGCTGGTTTCAAGGAAGAATGGAATTTGGCCCCCGTGCGTTAGGCGATCGCTCGATTATTGGAGATCCGCGCAATGACAAAATGCAATCAGTGATGAATTTAAAAATTAAATATCGAGAATCTTTTCGTCCCTTCGCACCGTCAGTATTAGCGGATAAAGTCTCGGATTATTTTGAATTAGATCACAATAGTCCCTATATGTTGTTAGTTGCCAATATTAAAGAAATTTAAAAATTGCCATGACGGAGGAACAAAAACAATTATTTGGCATCGAAAAACTCAATATCCCCCGTTCCCAATTACCTGCCATTACCCATGTGGATTATTCCGCCCGTGTGCAGACCGTTCACCCTGAAACGAATCCCCGTTATCATCAATTAATCAGTGAATTTGAAGCTTTGACGGGTTGCGGTGTTTTGGTGAATACTTCCTTTAATGTGCGGGGTGAACCCATTGTTTGTACGCCCGAAGATGCCTATCGGTGTTTTATGCGGACTGAAATGGATTATTTGGTTTTAGAAAATTATGTCTTAGCGAAAACCGATCAACCTCAAGTTAAAAAAGATGAAACTTGGCAACAAGAATTTGAACTAGATTAAAAAAATCATTATGAGTGAAAACAAAAAATTAACAATCAAAGAGTTACGAGAATTTGGCTTATTAACAGGGGGAATTATTGCGGGATTATTCGGCTTAATTTTACCATTAATTAGAGGACATTCTTTAACCATTATTCCCTGGATAATTGCGGTTTTTTTAGCGGGACTTGCCATAATTTTACCCAAATCTCTTGATCCTATTTATCGATTTTGGATGAAAATAGGTCTTTATGTCGGTTGGCTAGAGAGTCGAATTGTTTTATCGATTGTTTTCTTTATTATTTTGACTCCGATGGCATTTATTATGAAGTTATTCAACCGAGATACGATGGCGAGAAAGTTTGATTTTCAGGTAGAAACTTACCGTATTTCTAGTAAAATTCATCCTAGTTCTAGTATGGAAAAACCTTATTAATTAAGATATAAATATAAGGACATGATATATTATGTCCCTACGAGCATTTTTAAAATTAAATTACATCATAAGTGAGTTAACCAATGGACGGATTTGTTGAATTAGTTAAGGATGTTTGGGGTTTTTTAAAAGCGCGTCAAAAGTTTTGGCTTTTACCTTTAATTATTACCTTAGTGTTATTAGGGGCTTTGATTGTCTTCACGCATCGATCGGCGATCGCGCCTTTTATTTATACTTTATTTTGATCAGAATTCGTGGGTAAAACGTAAATTAGTCCTGAAATCAGGGTTAAAACAACCGAAATCCAAAAAACGATTAGGGCGGGCATTTTCCACGTTTCATCTAAAGGAGCCAACCATAAAGCGATCGCGAAAATTTGGGAAACGGTTTTCAGTTTGCCCAGAGATTTGCGCCAGAGATTGCGCCACTTCCACTGACTCGCCAACCTGCGATCGCCAATTCCCGACCCAAAATCAAAAAAACTGCCCAAGCGGGAATCACTTGCCACTGGATTAAGATTAAAAATGGCCCTAATACGAGTAGTTTATCGACTAAAGGATCGAGAAACTTTCCCATTTCCGTGATTTGATTGAGTTTTCTAGCCAAATATCCGTCTAACCAATCCGTTGCCGCCGCGATCGCAAAAATGCCCGTTGCCCACCATCAATCGGCCGAAGTCTGGGTCGATCAGTAAGATAAAAATAAATGGTAAACCTAATAAACGCGAGAGGGTAATCGTATTCGGTAAATTCATGAGAAATAAATAATAACAAGACTCTTGATCTGCAAATATTTGTTAAGGGAGTATTGACTAAAACACAAAAAAGTTATTTCTTGTAAGTGCCAGTAAAATAGTTAAAAAACATTAAAATTCTGAAATAAAATCTCCCTGTCAGTATAATCTAATAATCTACATTTTAGAATAACGTATTATGAAAAAAACTTCTTTGTTGAATCAAGTTAAATTCCAATTTCAAGGAGAAAGACCCGAATTAAGAGAAGATTTATCTGCCGTTCACCTATCAAGCGATGGACATCTTTGGCTGGGATGCGATGAAGGGATTAATATCGAAAGACTGACATTAATCAATCCAGAAACAAAAGATATCTTTGGAGAACATAAACGTTTTAACGTACAAGATTATCTTGAATTACCTGATGGTGATAATACTGAAATTGACATAGAGGGTTTAGCGGAATCAGATGATTATCTTTGGCTCGTCGGTTCCCATAGTCAAAAACGGAAATCTGTTAAACCAGAAAGATCTGACGCAGAAAATAGCAAACGTTTAGCCACAATTGAAGCAGAATCTAATCGTTATTTACTGGCTCGTATTCCCTTAATTAAGGGGGAATTGTATAAAAATCATGCCTCCCCCTCTGATCCGAATAAACAATTATCTGCCGCAATATTAGAATTGACTCGTGGGGGAAATTTACTCACAGAAGCTCTAAAAGATGACCCCCATTTAGGCTCTTTTATTCAATCCAAACTTCCTTCAAAAGATAATGATTTTGATATAGAAGGTTTAGCCGTCAAAAATAATCAAATCTTTCTGGGTTTACGCGGCCCTGTTTTACGGGGCTGGGCAATTATTTTGGAACTTGAAGTTAAAAATACTAGCCCTAATTTACTCAAACTTAAAAGAATTGGAAACGATGAGCATCGCTATAAAAAGTTGTTTGTGAATCTTCAAGGTTTAGGTATTCGAGAAGTGTCGGTTGAAGGAGATGATTTAATCATTTTAGCGGGGCCAACAATGGCTATAAATGGGCCTGTTAAAGTTTTTCGTCTGGAAAATGGAACGAATTTTGAGGACGAAAGTTTTTCTAATCCGACAGTCGTGATGGATATTCCCTATGGAGATGGTTTTGACCACGCGGAGGGGATTACTCAATTTACTTCTCTGTCGAGAAAACCTGCTTTGTTAGTGGTTTATGATTCCCCCGATCGCAAAAGACTGGTCGGAACCCAGGATATTCTGGCGGATGTCTTTGAGTTGTAGAAATTGTGCAATTCATTCCGCGATCGCCTCTTGTTTATTCTTCTATTTTTTGATGATTCATCGGATGTGAATTCTAAGTTTAAACTGGATTTGAGAAGACATTAGAATTCACTTTTTTCTGGCAAAGAAATTAAATGATTTTTTTATCTTACTCTTTAGAACGAGAAAATTATTGATATCTTCAATGAATGAATCCCAAATTAGGTTAGGATACAAGAAGTAATTCGGAGTTAATGTAGGATTCGACAATGGTAGAACGTCCCATCAAAAAGTCTGAGCGTCAAGCTAATCCAGATGCCAGCAACAGTTCATCTCCTCCACCTTCCAGAGATGAGCGCAAAGAGCCTAGAGATGAGCGTCAAAATCGTTCTGCTCGTGGAAAAGGTAAAGGCAAGGGAAAACGGGGTTCTCGCGAGGAGGAACCTAAGCAAGCAGTCAATCCAGCTTTTGCCCGACCTCCCAAACCCAGTAAGGCTAAACCTCCTGTTATCGAAGAAGTTGCGCCAGAAGTGACGGAAGACAGTTCAAGGTCAGAAATTGCGGGAGAAGTCTCCGAGGAAACGACGGAAGCAGTAACAGAATAGATTCTAATTATTTATTGCTTTTAGGGAATAAAGGTGTTGATCGTACTTTTGTGCAATCGCCTATTTCCTAAGTTTATTTCATCTAATGTGAGTAGGTAAACTAATGAATTTAACGCCTACTTTTTGCCTATTACGATTATTATACAAAATTTAAGCAATCTTTCTAGAATTGTCCTAAAGTCGATTATAATTCATACGTTATTCCCAATCTCTCCTTAATCTTAAATAATGTCCTTGCTAATTCAACCGCCCGAAATCCCTACCTGTGCGTGGAAGCGTCCCATTGGTAAAGGCTGGGACAAACCCTACACTGTCCGTTATGCCAGTAATTTAGATAATCGCCCCCTGGCATGGGATGCCCCTGGGTGGATTTGGAGCAGGTTGCGTTGGGCGATCGCCGAAGGGAGATTTTAATTTATGGCACTTAGACGGAGGAGAACACGTTTTTCGCAGTTTACCCGCTTGCCAATTCAGTATTTATGAACACGCAGAAGGAGAAGCAGCCCAAGCTTTTGCCCTCAGCACGGAAACTCCCGAAGATGGCAGTTTATCCCGTTGGAACTGGTATCCCAAGGAAAAAGGAACCTATTCCGCTCTCTATCCCCGCAGTTGGTATGAATATAAAGGGGTATTTAAAAGCGATATCGTTTGTGAACAATTTTCACCGATTTGGGCAGGAAATTATCAGGAAACCAGCTATCCCGTCGCCATTTTTGATTGGACGGTGCATAATCCCACTGATAAAGTGATTACCCTCAGTATTCTCCTGACCTGGCAAAATACGGTGGGTTGGTTTACCAATGCCATTAAATCGCCGACAGTTAAAGTGCGCGATGATGGTAGCCCTGTCTATGAATATCAACCTCGTTGGGGCGACAGCACGGGCAATTTTAACCAATGGATCGAAGATAATTATCGTGTCGGTTGTTTGCTCAATCGCATTCAATTACGGGATGAAATCCAGGAAGGGGAAGGACAAATTTGCTTTGCCAGTGTCACCAATCCCAGCCTAGAAGTCTTTCACCATAGTCGATGGAATCCCAGTGGAGATGGATCGGATATTTGGGATTATTTTGCAGGAAATGGCTCTCTGCCCGATTATCAGAATGAAACCCCTGCCGATCCTGGCGAACAGATTGGCGCGGCCATGGCCATCCGTTTCACCGTTAAACCTGGAAAAACTCGCCGTATTCCCTTTATTTTGTCTTGGGATTTCCCTGTTACAGAGTTTGCGGAAGGCATTAATTATTATCGACGTTATACTGACTTTTTTGGACGGAATGGACAAAATGCCTGGTCAGTCATTCGTACCGCTTTAAAACATAGCGATACTTGGAAAGAAAACATCCAAGATTGGCAAAATCCCATCCTTAAAAATCCTGAACTTCCTGATTGGTTCAAGATGGCTTTGTTTAATGAATTATATTTATTAACTCAAGGCGCAACGCTCTGGACAGCCGCTACGGAAAATGATCCGATTGGACAATTTGGGGTTTCGGAATGTCTCGATTATCGTTGGTATGAAAGTTTGGATGTCAGGCTCTACGGATCATTTGGGTTAATGATGCTTTGGCCCCGTTTAGATAAGGCTATTTTAGAAGCTTTTGCCAGAGCTATTCCTAGTTATGACAATACACCGAGAATTATTGGTTATAATCAGGCTTCTGCCATTCGCAAAGCCAAGGGTGCAACGCCCCATGATTTAGGTGCGCCCAATGAACATCCCTGGGAAAAAACCAACTATACCAGTTATCAAGATTGTAATCTTTGGAAGGATTTAGGCAGTGATTTTGTCCTCCAGGTTTATCGAGATTTCCTGTTAACGGGGGGAGAGGATTATGCTTTTCTCTGGGAATGTTGGCAAGCGGTGACGGAAACCCTCGCCTATCTCAAGGAATTTGATTTAGATAATGATGGTATTCCCGAAAATTCTGGTGCACCTGATCAAACTTTTGATGATTGGCAATTGTTGGGAATTAGTGCCTATTGTGGTGGGCTTTGGATTGCTGCCCTAGAAGCCGTGATCGCGATCGGTGAAATATTATTAGAACATCCCACCATTCAAACCGAATTAATTCCTGAAAATTATCCCGAATCCGTTGAGAATTTTATCAAAATTTATCGAGACTGGTTAGCTCAATCCCGTGCCATTTATCACGATACTTTGTGGAATGGAGGATTCTATAAACTCGATAGCAAAAGTGGTTCCGATGTGGTGATGGCCGATCAACTTTGTGGCCAGTTCTATGCTCGTTTGTTGGGTTTACCTGATGTGGTAGAAAATCAATACGCAGAGAAAGCACTCACGAAAGTTTATGAGACTTGTTTTCTCAAATTTGCTGATGGAAAAATTGGGGCGGCCAATGGTTTAAAATCCGATGGAACTCCTGAAAATCCTGACGCAACCCATCCCTTAGAAGTGTGGACAGGAATTAACTTTGGTTTAGCATCATTCTTGTTACAAATGGGACTAAAAGAAGAGGCTTTTCTGTTAACTGAAAAAGTGGTTAATCAAATCTATGAAAATGGGTTACAATTCCGCACTCCAGAGGCAATCACGGCAGTCGGAACCTTCCGAGCCAGTCATTATCTTCGAGCAATGGCTATTTGGGGGATTTATGGTGTGTTAACAGACTTTAAAATTTCCGAATCCGAAGGTTAAAAAATGCGATCGATAACAAAATGAATTTACCACCTCTCAACGCTAATACCATTTGGGCAATTCTCAACGAAGAATTAAGTGATGAAACGGTTAATCATTTAGTTGCCTATTACTTGGGCTACCGCTATGATTCAGAGAAGCAAACCTGGGATAATCAACACGTCGCTGAAGATTGGCGCAAGGATTATCCCGATCCGCCAAATTTTATCGAAAATCGTCCACCGACTGTTAAATTAACTCGCTCAATTCCCCCAGAAAACAAACAATTACTCAAGGAAAAATTAGGATTTAAAGGCTATAAAATTGGAGAATTAGACCGACAAACTCGTAGAGCAACCGCCGCTAATCGGTTATTAAGTTATCGCTGTTCTATCAATCTAGGCAGAAGATAGATAGAAATCACGCGGAAAAATCATCTCCAACAGAGAATTTTTTAGTTTACTTAACTGGAAGAACAGACGACAAAATACTCGCAGTATTTGAGGAGTAAAAATCACGACTAACCAAGGTTTAAGCAGATTGAAGTAACATAATGGCTGAATAAACAATCGTAAATTATTGAGGGTATTTTTCGAGCCCTTTCCCTTATTCCATTTTGGTGCTTCTGAATTCTTCTTGAGCAGATTCAGCTAATGTATCAGGAGGTTTTCTGGATTTGTTCAAGGCTTCTGATTGAAGACTCACCATTAAGTAAGCACTCATGACCAGTTCCCACACTTTTCAATTTTTTTATATTCTGTTACTGGAAAATCTGCCCATCCTAATTCATTTTTACTTTGCTTTAAACCGTACTCTACTCAATTTCTTACTCCGTACAAGTTACCAACTTCTTTATATTTAATGTTGGCTACTTTTGTCATAATATAGAAAGTGGAGTTCGGTGATAGCGTTTCTGTATTATCTGTTACTTGCCAATATCTTATTTCTCTTTTTTTACCGAATATAATCTCTCTTATATATC
>CAWEDJ010000009.1:0-61308 GCA_963807635.1 uncultured cyanobacterium | reverse complement strand
TTAAAAATGCGATCGCTTTCGACTACCTTACAAACTTTTACGACAATGACTCAGGCGGAAGATAACGGTTCAAAATTTCAGTAATTTTTGCTTGACGTTCATCAATTTGGTCAAAGCGATGATAAAAATCCGATTGGGTTGCATAAAAATCAGATTGGCCACGGGCGACTCGTCCTAGTAGCTCATATACTCCTTTTCTGTCCTTTTCCCAAGCTATTTCTTTTTTCTGGCGTTCTTCCCGTTCTTGAGTTAGGGCATGGGTAAGTGCTTCTATTGCCTTGGCATTGGACGCAATAAGATTTTTCAATTCTTCGTCAGTCATGGTTAATTTGAGTTTACAAAGTAAGCTAATTTTATTATTATAACTCTGAAATAAAAATTCGCTCTCCAACATTTTTAACACACTAAACTGAGTTTTTCTCGAAAAAATAAATTTATTTAGACGAATTAGGCTCTAAAGGATTTAAACGAACAAATGCCGCCACATCAACTTCTTTATCATCGAATTGCAATTCCAAAACCCTGGCAATGATTCCGTATTTTTCCAATCTTTTAAGGGTTAAGCGATCGCTGATACTGCCCAGAACGCCTTGCAAAATTCGTTGAGAAATCTTGCGTCCATTTAAGCTTGCTATCGGATCAATTAATTCTAGTGATCGCCCTTCTATCACCTTAACGCCCGTTTCAATGGTAATTTCTAATTTTTCAGGAGGTTCGGACTCATCGACTTTTTGTTGCTAATTGCATCTCAACCTGAGCGCGATTGGCTTCTTTGAGAGTCACTTTAGCACTCATAAATTCTAGCGTCGGAATATCCGCAGGTAATAATTTACCCAATAGGGCTTGGATTTGGGACTTAATTTGTGGTTCTGCTAAAGCTTTATTAATATCATCTTCTGTGATAATTAAATGAAAGGCTCCCTGTAACGGCGATCGCAGGGAACTCCGAACCTGTTCTAAATTACCCAGTTTTAAATCATTGGTTTTAATATCAATAGGGTCAGTTTCAATATCCAGGGTATCAATGCGGACATGATCAATCGGCTCTATTCCCCGACTCGCAATTCTCACCCGATTGACTTTGCCCTGAACGAGTTGATAACTCGGAGCATTATCGACTCGGACAGACAATTCCTCCACACTTTTAACGCGATCGCGAATATTATTAGCAATAACATGGTCAACGACCAGACCAACGGGGGTGATTGCCGTGAGTAAACCCGTAAGTGCAATTAAAAACCATTCCATAAAGTATTAAAATTAATGAGAATTTTTGTTAAAGAGAATAAAAAGCCAAGACCAACGTAATTTTATCAATGATTATAATGCAAGAGTAACATTTGTAGAGTAAATATTAATCCATTTAAAATTATTCATTATCAACTTAACTCATCTAAAATTAAAAATGAAAAAAATGATTCTTCACACCTTAAGCGGTTGTGGACTATTAACAGGAGCCAGCTATCCTTTTCGGATATTAATTTTTTTCAAACAAAATCCTTCCCTTTGGTCTTATATTATTATTCCCTTAATACTCAATCTAATCTTGGGAATTTTTTTCTATCTACAACTTCTAAGCTGGGAAGCAGAATTTTTTGAGATTTTGACTATTAAGGGAATGGCGTGGTTAAATCAAATAGCTCAAAATTTACCCAATTGGCTACAAACTTTAGATGTTATCTTTATATTTTTAATAGAATTTTTTAAATTGCTATTAGGTCTTATTCTTTTAGTTTTAACAGGATTTATTTTAGCTCAAGTTGGGTTTCTTTTAGGAATGCCCTGGTATAGTAAATTATCAGAAAAAATAGAATCTATCAAATTAGGTAAAATAACCATTGTCGAAGTTGATTTTTTGACGGAAATTAAACGCGCTCTTTTTTATGAATTAAAAAAAATTATTCTTTTAGTTTTTATCGGTTTACCATTGTTTTTATGTAATTTTTTACCAGGACTTGGAACCCTCATTGCAACGATTGGGGGATTGAGCCTAACTGCAATTTTAACCTGCCTGGATTTTTGGGATCAACCCTTAGAACGTCGGAGATTGGGCTTTCGAGACAAATTAGGCTTAATTGCCAGAAGTTTTCCTTCTAGTGCAGGATTCGGCTATACGTGCCTATTTCTAATTAGTATTCCTCTCCTAAATTTAGTGACTATTCCCCTGTGTGTTGCGGCGGGAACCCTATTTTTCTGCGATCGCCTGCTTCCCCGTTATGGCTCCATTTTCAAAACCGATCAAGCCTCCCCATAGGCACGAATTTCACCCGTAACAATGCAATCTAGGGGAACCCCGTCAATATCATTGGGCAGAGATTTTTTGACTTCCTCGTTGTCAACATAAATCCGTACCGAAGCATCACCAATCCCGAAACCGATCACCCCTGAAATGTTGCCAAATCTTTCCTTTGCGAGGGATTTAAGTGCTTTCAGATCTGCCATTAATTCTTTCACTCCTATCAAAAACATAGATGCTGATTTACTCTTATTGTAAACAGACCTACGATGTTTGCAGAATAAAATATTGGCTCTTTAGGGATAAACGCTTTCTGTCGTCAAAATTATCCCGTTTGAGTGCAAAACTTCGATGAGGTTGCTTGAAGCACCTGAAACTAAAGAGATTCATGAAAAAATTAATTTTAAAAAATTTGCCCTAGATAACCCTGGATGCTATTGTGTGGTGAGACAAAATTCTTTTTACTTTATCCAATAAAATTGGCAGCCATGACATACCACCGAGTATTACTCAAGTTAAGCGGAGAAGCTTTGATGGGAGACTTGGGTTACGGAATCGATCCCAAAGTCGTTGCTGACATCGCCCAGGAAATTGCTGAGGTCATCAATCAAGGTGTTCAATTGGCAGTTGTTGTGGGGGGAGGCAATATTTTTCGGGGCGTGAAGGCCTCTGCCGCAGGAATGGATCGGGCGACGGCAGACTATATTGGAATGATTGCAACGGTGATGAATGCCATGACCTTGCAGGATGCCCTCGAACAAATCGAGATTCCCACCCGTGTACTGACGGCGATCGCCATGCAGGAGGTCGCTGAACCCTATATTCGTCGCCGAGCGATCCGTCACCTAGAAAAAGGGCGGGTCGTTATTTTTGGGGCGGGTTCGGGTAATCCCTTTTTTACCACTGACACAACGGCGGCCCTGCGAGCGGCGGAAATTGATGCGGAAGTGGTTTTCAAAGCGACCAAAGTCGATGGAGTTTACGATCAAGATCCCGCCGTTAATCCCGATGCTCGTCGTTACAATTCCCTTACCTATAGTCATGTTCTGGCAAAAGATTTGAAAGTAATGGACAGTACGGCGATCGCATTATGTAAAGATAATAATATTCCAATCATGGTGTTCGACCTGTCGGTTTCGGGCAATATCGTCCGAGCCATCAAGGGTGAACCTGTGGGAACGATTGTAGGAGGTTCCTGTGAAGTTAGCTGAAATTAAAGACCACATGGAAAAAAGTATTGAGGCCACCCAAAGGTCATTCAATACGATTCGCACGGGGGAGGGCCAATTCTTCCCTCTTAGACCGAATTACGGTAGATTATTATGGGACGGAAACCCCGTTAAAATCCCTCGCGAATATTAGTACGCCCGATGCGAGTACCATCACCATTCAACCCTACGATAAGGGCAGTATGGCCCAAATCGAAAAGGCGATTTCCCTTTCGGATATCGGGTTAACGCCCAATAATGATGGACAAATTATTCGTCTGAATATTCCCCAATTAACCAGCGATCGCCGTAAGGAATTGGTAAAAATTGCTAGTAAATTAGCAGAAGAAGGAAAAGTTGCTATCCGCAATATTCGTCGAGATGGAATTGACGCGATTCGCAAACAGGAAAAAAATCATGATATTCCTGAAGATGAATCTAAAGACCTTCAAGATAGTATTCAAAAACTGACTGATTCCTCTATCAAAAAAATTGAGGAGTTATTAGCATCTAAGGAGAAAGACATTTTAACAGTTTAAAGAGACCTGTTTGATAAATGTCTAAAAGGCACAAGTCAATTTTCCTTGAAATGGCACCGAGATCTTAAGATGTTCATTATCTAAAATACATACAGGCAAGGGGCTTAAGCCCCTTGTTACGAGATTTTTAACAATCTAAGCTCTTGATATATATAAAAGTAATAGAAAAATATTAATTGAGTACCCAGACTATACCAAGTTTTATTTAAAAAATAGAATAAACTAGGATAAAATTTAGAAAATTTTTAACTTCATAATGGAGGATTGATCATGCTGGAGCTACATAACTTTGAGTGGGAGGGTGAGCGATTATTCCAAGTAGAAACCCAACCCCATCATTTGTCAGGCGTGTTGGCTTCTATTCAAGACGTTCTGAATAATTCTGATTGCGATTGGGATGATATTTTTTCTGCTTACTATGAGTGTGAAGACGATTCAACCATTACTTTTTATGAATCAGAAGTGGTTGATGGTGGGAGTCCTGGTATTTGGACGTATGTAGTTTATGAATGTGAAGAAGGAGAAGAAAATGTGACAACCAATGTTGACATTAACATCTTAAATCCTGCTCTCCAGTTACAAGAAATGTTAAATATTTAATGATCTAAAGATAAAGAAATTTTTATGGATTTTTTCGCTAGTAGCGGTTATTTAATCTTTTTAATCACATCCGCCGCCATTTATGCCATTTTTGGCCTCGGACTCAATTTGCAATGGGGTTTTACGGGCTTAATTAACTTCGGTCACGTCGCTTTTATGGCCCTGGGAGCCTATTCAACCGCCCTATTAACCCTGCAAGGCGTACCGATGATTCTCTCGGTTTTAGTTGGAATGGGGTTGTCTGCCTTATTAGGACTTCTGATTGGAACCTCTACCCTACGACTGCGAGAAGATTATTTGGCGATCGTTACCATTGGCGTTGCCGAATTATTACGATTAATCGCAAAAAATGAAGAATGGTTGACGAAAGGAACGTTTGGGGTGCGGAGTTATCCAATTCCCTTTGATTTTGAACCCAATTTAGTCATTAAAATTATTTTTATTGCTTTACTGACCTTTATTGCCGTTTATGCAGAATGGTTACTCTGGCAGAGTCTTTCCCGTCAATTTAAAGATAATCAATCGATTCAAAGAAAAAGTGTCCAACCCCGTAAACCGATCGCCTTAATCATTTGGGGAATTATTGCCACAGGATTAATTTTATTTGCCTATATTCCAGGGGTAATTTCCCTTTATAACTACACCTATAAAGCGGGCTTAATGTTACTCACCCTAGTCTGTTTGACCCTGATTTATGTCGCTTTAGAACTGTTGGTTAATTCCCCCTGGGGACGGATTCTCAAAGCCATCCGAGAAGACGAAGAAATTCCTAGAGCTTTGGGAAAAAATGTTTTTTGGTATAAACTCCAGTCGTTTATGTTGGGGGGCGCGATCGCGGGTATTGCTGGAGCCTTTTTTGCCTGGCAACTGACCACTATTTACCCTGACAATATCTTTGATTCCCTACTGACTTTTAATGCCTGGATTATTGTCGTCGTGGGTGGCTCAGGGAGTAATGCGGGGACTATTCTGGGAGCGGTTATTTTTTGGGGCTACGATTCCCTCACCCGTTACCTATTGCCCCAACTAGGTTGGTTTGATCAAAGTCAAGCAGGAGCATTTCGTATCATGGTCATCGGCTTTATTTTAATGGTTTTAATGGTTTGGCGACCCCAGGGAATTTTAGGCAAAAAAGAAGAATTAACCCTGGGAAGATAGGATTAATTTTGATTTTTATCAAATTTCTACACAAGAACTTGGCCTTAGGGGTTCGTCAGAAAAATATTGCGCTGATTCGGGTCAAGACGGGGACTTAATTCTTCCATCACCTTACGGGATTGATGGGGATCAAAGTTTCGGTTGAAATTGTTGCGGATTTCGTTAACTCGTCTTTCGGTCTCCTCCACTTGCATTCTGACTTCCTGGAGCTTAATTTGTTGCACTTGCTGATAGGGTAACAAACGAGCGAGAGTCGCGATCGCCCCCACCGCTAAGATTCCATTCAGTCCTAGCTTTAAAACAATTTCAGCAAATAACCAACGATGTTCGGGCTGAATCGCCTGTCTAGGACGACTGCGACGACGCTTAGATTTCAGAGGAGAGGGGGAATCGATGGGATCAAAAGAGCGGGCAGTCATAATTCGTGAGAATAGCTGAGAGAGTTTTTAAAAAATCAATAGGGCGCAAAAACTACGCCCTACGGAAAGCTATCCAGTGTAGACGAATTCTTACTTATAAAGTTCCGTCGAAAGTCGGAAAGCTAGAACTGCTGGTAATAGGGCAATTACTAATGCTACTAAGATTTGGGTATCAGACAATGGCATAATCGCTTAACTCCTTGAAAATAGAGACAGTTTAACAACACTTTGCAATATTAACGACCCTTTCGGAAGCCTCTTGTTACAACTCTTTAACATTCGTGACCAAAATCTTGATATTTCTTGAATCATTTTTCTTGACTCTAGACGTAGCAGGAAGCGAATCTGGTTGTAAATGTTGTCAATGTTGATACAAACCAATGGGATTTCAAGCTAAAATTTAGGTTAAGATTGTAACGGTGTTCCCATGAGCAAGATATTCGCAATATTTAGGAAATAAAGGAGTTAGTTCCCTAGCTTCTTTCCTATTCAAGGATACACCGCGATAAGATTAGATAGATGAGGATTGTACTTTTACCATTTCGTCTTATTTATAATCAATCAAAAAGGAAAATAATAATGAAATCTCAATCATCAGAAAATTGGCAACCCATTATAGGAGGAATTCTCGCGGCATTATTAGTATTGATTAGTTTTAACGCCTTTATCATTATTAATCCTGGCCAAGCAGGAGTTTTAAGTGTTTTAGGAAAAGCCCAAGATGGAACTTTATTAGAAGGTTTACACTACAAACCGCCCTTTGTTTCTAATGTCGATATGTATGACTTGACGGTACAAAAATTTGAAGTTCCTGCCCAAAGTTCCACCAAGGACTTACAAAATTTAAGTGCGAGTTTTGCGATCAATTTTCGTCTAGATCCCCTACAGGTGGTAGAAATTCGTAGAAAACAGGGGTCTTTACAAAATATTGTCTCTAAAATCATTGCCCCCCAAACCCAGGAATCTTTTAAAATAGCGGCTGCCAGACGCACGGTAGAAGAGGCCATTACGCGACGCAGTGAATTAAAAGAAGATTTTGATAATGCTCTCAGTTCCCGTTTGGCGAAGTACGGCATTATCGTTCTCGATACCAGTGTCGTGGATTTGGCTTTTTCTCCTGAATTTGCTCGTGCGGTGGAAGAAAAACAAATTGCTGAACAACGAGCCCAGCGTGCCGTTTATATCGCCCAGGAAGCAGAACAGGAGGCTCAGGCAGATATTAACCGTGCTAAGGGGAAAGCCGAAGCTCAACGTTTATTAGCAGAAACCCTCAAGGCCCAAGGGGGAGAGTTGGTGTTACAGAAAGAAGCGATCGAGGCGTGGCGACAAGGAGGCTCTCAAATCCCGAAGGTTTTGGTGATGGGAGACAGCAAAAAAGGAGCCGTCCCTTTCATGTTTAATTTAGGAGAGTTTGCCAATCAATAGATAGTAAGTTGTCACAAATTTAGATTCATAATGGTTGTTTTGAAAGTCTTGTAACAAGGGGCTTAAGCCCCTTGCCCGTAAGTGCTTTACATAATGAACAGCTTATTGATGGGAGAACAGGGGTTAATGCTTCGTTTCTCTTCTCCAAACTTGGAGGCTATTCGTCTCCGAAATTAGATTAAGAATGCTTTTTTTGAACTCATTTAAAAATTTCTTTTTTTAAGATTATCTATGGATATTTATTTCATTCGTCATGGTATTGCGGCGATCCGTCGGAGTATGAATACGATCGCGATCGCCCTTAACCGCTAAAGGTCGAGAAAAAACAGCCCGCATTGCCCAAAAAATCAGACAAATCGGCGTAAAATTTGATCGCATTCTCACCAGTCCCCTAGTACGCGCCAAACAAACCGCCCAAATTTTGCTAGAAATTGGTTTAAGTAATGTGGTTGAAGAATTTATTCCTCTTTCCCCAGGGGGCAACATCAAAGACTTTTTGCCAACCTGGACAGAGTTGGATTACACGAAAACCGAAGGTGCGATCGCCCTGGTGGGTCATCAACCCGATTTAAGCGACTGGGCAGAACAACTCATTTGGGGAGAAATTGGGGAAAAGCTGATTTTGAAAAAAGCGGGTATTATTGGCCTATCTGTTCCCCCCGTTGCCTCTCCCCTTGGACAGGGCCAATTATTTCTCTTGACTTCCCCTAAATGGTTCAACTAGATTAATGAGCATTTCTTAACACATTCCCCCAGTTCAAACGGATTTTAGGAGCAATTTTAGGGTAAGGTATCTGGAGACTCTTCCTTTGATCGATTCCCTACAAGATTAGTTTTTATGGTGACAAAAATGGATGACTTTAAAGATGGTTTGGCGGGGGTTCCTGCGGCAAAATCCCGTGTGAGTTATGTGGATGGAGAAAAAGGAATTTTAGAATATCGTGGCATTTCTATCCAGGAATTAGCCCAAAAAAGTAGTTTTATTGAAACGGCCTATTTATTAATTTGGGGAAAACTGCCGACCGCCGAAGAACTTGAAGAGTTTCAAACCGAAATCCGTTACCATCGTCGCGTTAAGTACCACATTCGGGATATGATGAAATGTTTTCCTGGTTCGGGTCACCCAATGGATGCTTTGCAAACTTCGGCGGCGGCTTTGGGGCTATTTTATGCCCGTCGTGCCTTGGATGATCCCCAGTATATTCGGGCCGCAGTGGTGCGGTTATTGGCGAAAATTCCCACGATGGTCGCAGCCTTCCACATGATTCGGAAAGGCAATGATCCCATCCAACCCAATGATGATTTGGATTATGCGGCCAATTTTCTCTATATGTTGACGGAACGTAAGCCCGATCCCCTCGCGGCGCAAATTCTCGACATTTGTTATACCCTCCACGCTGAACACACGATGAATGCCTCGACTTTTTCAGCGAGAGTGACGGCTTCAACCCTCACCGATCCCTACGCGGTGGTTGCTTCGGCGGTGGGAACCTTGGCTGGCCCTTTACATGGAGGAGCCAATGAAGAAGTGCTGATCATGCTCGAAGAAATTGGCTCGGTGGAAAATGTTCGTCCCTACGTGGAAAAATGTTTGGCAACGAAACAAAAAATCATGGGTTTTGGCCATCGCGTCTATAAGGTCAAAGATCCTCGTGCCACAATTCTGCAAAATTTAGCCGAACAATTGTTTGAAAAAATGGGCCACGATGAATATTATGCGATCGCCATTGAATTAGAAAAAGTTGTTGAAGAGTACGTGGGTAGGGAAAAGGGGATTTATCCCAATGTGGATTTCTATTCGGGTCTGCTCTACCGTAAATTGGGAATTCCCACCGATCTTTTTACTCCCATTTTTGCGATCGCGCGGGTTGCAGGTTGGTTAGCCCATTGGAAAGAACAACTAGCAGTTAATAAAATCTATCGTCCGACCCAAATTTATGTGGGGGAACACAACCTTTCCTACATTCCCATTGATGATCGCGTGGTGGCTATCCCTTCGGAAGGGATGGATGGTTTTTAGAGCGGCGTAAAATTTTACTTTCGCTCATGGCGAACAATTCGTGGGTAACTTTTAATCAAAACTACAGAACAGACTTTAGGGATAGTTACGATGAAACTGACACAGCGTATTAGTCAAGTTCCGCCCTCCATTACGTTAGAAATCACCGCTAAAGCCAAGAAAATGCGGGAAGAAGGCATTGATGTCTGTAGTTTTACGGCGGGAGAACCTGATTTTGATACCCCCGACCATATTAAAGAAGCCGCAAAATTGGCTCAGATCAGGGAAAAACTCGGTATGGCCCCGCCGCAGGAGAAATGGCCCTACGCCAGGCGATCGCGACAAAACTTCAACAACATAATGGGTTAGACTACGCTGCCCAAAATGTCATTGTGACCAACGGCGGCAAACATTCTCTGTTTAACCTAATGTTGGCTCTAATTGAAACAGGGGATGAGGTTATTATTCCCGCGCCCTATTGGTTGAGTTATCCCGAAATGGTGAAACTGGCCGAAGGTACGCCTGTCATTGTTAGCACCACCGCCGCGAATGATTACAAAATTACGCCCGATCAACTCCGCCAAGCCATCACCCCTCGTACCAAATTATTTATCCTCAATTCTCCTTCTAATCCAACGGGGAGTGTTTATACGCCCGATGAAATTCGCGCCTTAGCGGAGGTCGTTGTTGAGAAAGATATTTTGGTAGTTTCCGATGAAATCTATGAAAGACTCCTCTACGATGGCATTGAACATTTGAGTATTGGGGCGGTCAATGAAGAAACCTTTAAGCGAACGATTATTAGTAATGGGTTTGCGAAAAGCTATTCTATGACGGGATGGCGTGTGGGTTATCTGGCTGGCCCTCTGGAATTAATTAAAGCAACCAGCATTATTCAGGGTCACAGTACCTCTAATGTTTGTACCTTTGCTCAATATGGCGCGATCGCGGCCTTGGAATCTTCCCAGGAATGTGTGGAGACGATGTTAAAAGCATTCACCGAACGCAGAAAAGTGATCGTAGAAGGCATTCGTGTCATCCCCAAACTCAGTTGTTCTAATCCAATGGGAGCCTTTTATGTGTTTGTGGATATTAGTCAAACGGGCATGACTTCTCTGCAATTTTCCGATGCCATTTTAGAACAACAAGAAGTCGCGGTCATTCCAGGCATTGCCTTTGGTGCCGATGACTGTATTCGCCTTTCCTATGCCACCAATATGGAAACTATCAAAAAAGGATTAGATCGACTGGAAAAATTTGTCAGTAGTCTTTAAGAACGTCAGTCAGTTTAAAAACCCTAAATCTAAAAACAACTATTTTTCTGTTGATCTTAAGAAGTGATCGCCCTTTCCCACAAAAGAGAAAAAATGCGATCGCGTTTGAGCAAAATTTTTCTGGTCGGTGCAACAATCTAGGAATAGAGCGAATAGGGTGTAAAGTAATAATGCTAATTTGAAGAGCCGATAAAAGAAATTGTGTCTGATTCCAAAAAAGCCTCCCGTTCGGTTGCCAATATCGCTGGTATTGTTGCGATCGCGACCCTAATCAGCAAAGTTTTTGGGTTAGTACGCGAACAAATCATTGCGGCGGCCTTTGGCGTGGGGGCGGTGGTCAATGCCTATTCCTATGCCTATGTCATTCCTGGATTTTTGTTGATCCTCCTCGGTGGAATCAATGGGCCTTTCCACAGTGCCTTGATTAGTGTTTTATCAAAACGGGACAAATCCGAAGCTGGGCCCCTAGTGGAAACCGTCACGACCTTAGTCAGTAGCATTTTACTGGTTGTAACAATTATTTTAATTGTTTTTGCGGGTATTTTTATTGATCTCCTTGCTCCAGGTCTGAATCCTCCCTCCAGGGCGATCGCCGTTCAGCAATTGCAGATCATGGCTCCCTTGGCCTTACTCGCAGGATTAATCGGTATTGGTTTTGGAGCCTTAAACGCCGCCGATCAGTATTGGCTCCCTAGTATTAGCCCGTTGCTTTCTAGTATTACCGTCATTCTGCCTTTGGGAATTACCCTGGCTTATCTCGGCCCCAAATTAAATACTCCCCAATATGCCCTGCTCGGTTCCTTATTATTAGCAGGGGGAACAATGGCAGGCGGCGTTTTGCAATGGTTGGCCCAGATTGCAGCCCAGAGCAAGGCAGGCATGGGGAAACTGCGATTTCGTTTTGATTGGCGGCTTCCTGGGGTTACGGATGTATTAAAAGTCATGATTCCTGCAACCCTTTCTTCGGGAATGCTTTATATCAATGTTTCTACCGACCTCTTTTTTGCATCTTTTATTGAAAATGCGGCGGCATCCATGCGTTATGCCAACTTTATCGCGCTCACACCGTTGGGGATTATTTCTAACATGATTTTAGTCCCCTTTATGCCCATTTTTTCGCGCCTAGCAACGCCTGAAAATTATCCTGAACTCAAGATCAAAGTCCGACAAGGTTTACTTCTAACTGCCCTGACAATGTTGCCCCTAACGGCGATTTTCTTGGGACTATCGACCCCCATTGTCCGCATTATTTATCAACGAGGAGCCTTTAATGCCGCCGCCTCCCAGGATGTAGTTCCCGTTTTAATGGCCTATGGAGCAGGAATGTTTTTCTATTTAGGGCGGGATGTCTTGGTTCGGGTTTTCTATGCCCTAGAAGATGCTCAAATTCCCTTCCGCGTGAGTATTCTCAATATTTTTCTCAATGGCGTACTCGATTTTTTCTTTTACAAGCCCTTTGGCACCTCTGGTTTAATCTTTGCCACCGTCAGTGTGAATATTATTTCCATGATCATTTTTTTGATGATGCTCCATCGTCGTCTTCATGGCTTACCCTTTGGCGAATGGTTACTATCTCTTTTGAGTTTGACAGGGATCAGCGCGATCGCGGGACTTGCGGGTTGGGGAGTCAGTGGACAACTAGAAAAAATATTGGGGACGGGTAATTTAGTTTTAGAATTATTACAGTTAGCCCTATCCTGTGGGGTGGTTGTGGGAATTTTTAGCATCTTAGCCATGCAATTAAAATTGCCCGAAGTTGATTTATTAACAGAACGTATCACTAAAAAATTCAAAAAATCCTAGAATTTCCCCCAAGGAGGAAAACTTATCCGTGTTAGACATTAAACAAATTCGTGACAATCTCAGTTTAATTGAAGAAAAATTGAAAAGCCGTAGCAGCACGGCGGAATATGGTGAAACGCTACAAACCATTTTAAAATTAGACCAACAGCAACGGGAATTAGAAGTAACACGCACTCAGTTAAATGCTCGTAGTAACGAAATCGGAAAATTAGTGGGTCACAAAAGTCGTCAAGAAGGAAGTGAGGAAGAAGTTGCAGAATTAAAAATAGAAGGTCAAGAGATTAAAAATCAAGTCAGTGAATTAGACCCCCAGGAAAAAGAAATTAAAACGCAATTAAGAAATTTATTATTACAATTACCCAACCTGCCTAGTGACTCCACTCCGATTGGTAAAGATGAAAGAGAAAATGTAGAAATCCGTCGTTGGGGCGATGAATATTTGCCGATTAATGTTGATATTTTGCCCCACTGGGAAATTGGCGAAAAGCTCGGTATTCTGGATACGAAAAAAGCGGTTAAAGTTGCCCAAAGTCGTTTTGTTAGCTTAATGGGAGCAGGAGCCGCCCTAGAAAGAGCCTTAATTAATTTCATGTTAGATACCCAAATCAATGCGGGTTATCTGGAAGTTTTACCCCCTATTTTAGTGAATAGTGATTCTCTAGAAGGTACATCCCAACTGCCCAAATTTGCTGAAGACCTTTTTCAATGTAAGGATGATGATTTATGGTTGATTCCCACAGCAGAAGTTCCTGTCACTAATCTTTATCGAGATGAAGTTTTAGAGGCTGAGCAATTACCCATTAAACATTGTGCCTATACCCCTTGTTTTCGTCGAGAAGCAGGGAGCTATGGACGCGATACGAAGGGATTAATTCGGCTACATCAATTTAATAAAGTTGAATTAGTCAAACTGGTTAAACCTGAAACTTCAGCCGCAGAACATGAAGCTCTGGTTCAAAATGCAGAAGCCATTTTACAAGCCTTAAAATTACCCTATCGTGTGATTGAATTATGTACGGGAGATCTAGGTTTTGGGGCGGCGAAATGTTATGACCTAGAAGTTTGGTTGCCTTCTTCAGAAACCTATCGAGAAATTTCCAGTTGTTCTAATTTTCATGATTTTCAAGCACGAAGAGCCAATATTCGTTTTAAGGAAAAAGGTAAAAAAGGAACCCAATTTGTCCATACCTTAAACGGTTCGGGGTTAGCAGTGGGACGAACCATGGCCGCGATTTTAGAAAATTATCAACAAGCTGATGGAACGGTCAAAATTCCTGACGTTTTGCAACCCTATTTAAGACGGGAGATTCTGTAAAAATTCTTAAATTAGTTTGTTTTTACGGGAAATCGATCATAGTACCTCTGTTTAAAAAATTCTTAGAATGCAGTGTTATTTCTTATTCCGCTTGGGATTCAAACTTCTATTAAATTTGTACTTACAAGAACGGAGTGAACCCAATCATTTAATTCATCTTCTTTAAGAACCTCAGCCCCAATTTCCCGAAAGGTTTCAGTTCGACTATTATAGATTTTTTGAAGATCACTATAATTTTTGGATAAATCTTTTTTTGGAGGTAGCACGAAAATTCCCAACGGAATATTTTGATCCAACTCCTTTATGTCAATAATCGAATAAGAAAGAGCATCTAATAAATTTTTAGAAGGGTTAATTTCAAAGGAAACACCATGAGTTGCAAAGTAAGGATGCCCATTAGCTACCGCAATGTCAAACTCATGTTTTTCGTGTTTCCCTGATATTGAATATTGTTTTTGGAGCAATCCTTCGGAGTCACCCCCTAGATATTTAGTCACAGCTTGCTTAATTTGAGAGGTGGCTAATTTAGAAGCTCCTTGACGATCTCGCAGTAAGGCTTTCTTAGTTATGGGATCAATCAGACATATTGATACAATATCCTCTAATAAAGTATCTACATCCATCAATGATGCTTTTGACTCCGTAAACTGAATACTATTAATCGATTCTTGCGTAATCTTTTTTAAATATTCCTGTCGAGAAATGTTTTTGTCTCCATTTTTTGCGAAGAAGATTTCTTTTTCAACTGAATTCTGCATTTTTTTTGCAAAGTCTCTTAAGAATCTGATGTTTTCACCACCAAAATCATGTACTCGACTCCAATTTTTTAAAAATTGCACTCTAACGTTTTCGTTGTCAAAAGCAAGAACACCAATATTCATCCGCTCGTCGGCGATCGGATTAGGAACGTACTGAATAATACTGTATCTGCTGACCATAGCGTTAACTGAGAGTGAATGAGTTATAGAAGGTTAATTAGTTGCTGTTTGCGCTGAACTAAATATTCAATCATAAAACTTCTTTCTTCCATTGTAAGTCCCCATTCCGTAGGAGGAGATGCAACGGCTGAAATAATTTGAGTTTCTGTTACGGATTCTAAGTTAGACAATGCTTTTCTGATTTCCTCTGACTTATTGTTAAAATCGCAAGCTTTACACAAACGTTCATCAAGCCTTGCAGGAGATGCCTGGAGTAAGTTTTGTATCGTCCAATCAGGCCCATGAGGGAAAAAATGACCATGATCAACAGAATAAACTAAATTTGGTTGTTGTTTTTCAAAAATAAATTGATGATCATTTGCTTGAACCCAACCATAGAGAACACACAGTAATGCTAATCTTAATCGATTTTCTGTGCGCTGAGTATAGTAACCCTCAAGTTCTCTATTATCTATACAATCGGGAACATAAAGGGTCGCATGAGCCGTGCCAGGTGTCAGAAAATCAAAATCAGGATAGCATTCAAGAGGTCTTCATCTAGTTCGACGATATAGGTTGCTGGAATCGGTTCATGAAGGGTTGCTCCTTAATCGAGCAATAATCTGATCATTTACAATTTGGCGACCCGCTTGCTGCCCTTTGACAACGTAGTTACACTTGTCGATTCCCCTTGCTAAAACTGGCTGTGCAGAAGATTTCCAAGATTGACGAAAATGAGCAATTAAAATGGGATCATGGGGTTGGGCTATCGCTGTTTCTAACAGACGGCTGCCATTTTTCTTGTGAGGAGGAAAATAAGTCGTGATTAACCACAAATTATTCAATTGTTTTGATAATTGTAAGGAACGGTGTAACAGAAAATATAGATTAAAAGAAATTGTTGATTCATTTGTTTCATGCTTTTAATGGCAAAAATATTTATTATTCACATGATTTTAGCAAATAATGGTGACTAGCGATTCCATACATCAAAATAATAATAACCAAAATCTTTAAAATAGTTGAGTAGCAGAACGATAATGAAAACGGTTGAAAAAATCTCGTATCCTTTAGAATGTATCCGCTCTGGGGTAGCATAATTAAAGATAAATTAAAAGACCGATCAACACTGGAACTCGATACGGTAGCATTTAATCGGTCAAAAAAAGCTAATCATCGCTGGGGAGAATAGAAAAATGGCATTTCTAGGGCGTAAACCCTTGTTAGTCGGGGGAATTGGGCTTTCTCTATTGCTGTTAGGATGGCAGAGTTTTCACGCCCAAATCTTAGATGCCAGTCAATGGCTTTTTTGGGGAACAGCAGGTTTGGGATTTATTGCTTGGAAGTGGAAAAGCCGATCGCCGAACGTGATGGCTTCGCCTGTCGTTCCTCTCACACGGGAAACGGTTGCAAACGTGATCGCCGATTCTCACAGTTATGGTAGAGCATTTGGCCGTAGAAGTTCCTGAGCAGGATATTACGGAACTTAATCAAAGATTGAACTTATTAGTGAATGAATTTGACCGTCAAACTCTAACAATTGGTATAGCAGGGGGAAAAGGAACGGGGAAAAGCATTTCTCAAATTTATTAACCCAAAAGTTTCCTGACGAAAGCTTAAGTTGGCAAGAAACCGAGCCTTTATTAGTCGCAGAAAATAGAGAAAAATCCATTGCAGATCTCAAAGATTTTGATATTACCTTATTTTTAATTACGGGGGAATATCACACATTCAGAATGGGAATTTCTAAAACGTTTAAATCATTCCCACCATCGTCTTCTATTACTCTTTAATAAACAGGATCAATATTTACCCGAAGAAAGAGTAGAAATTTTTCAAAAAGTACAGCAACAAGTCAGTAGTATTCTAGATAAATCTAGTGTATTTCCGATTTCCGTTGCCCCAAAACCCTTAAAGGTCAGAAAACATAAAGAGGATGGGACGATTGAAGAATATTTAGAAGAAACTAAGGTTAATTTGGAACCCTTAAATCAATATTTATTAGCTCTCTTTAGTCAAGAAAAAGAAACCCTCATTCTAGGAACAATTTGGCGACAAGCTCAACAAATTAAACAAACTGCCAAAGATCACTTAAATCAAGCTCGACGCGATCGCGCTTTACCCGTCATTGAACAATATCAATGGTTATCGGCGGGAACGGCTTTAATAAATCCTGTCGCGAGTTTAGATTTGTTAGCAACGGCGGCGATTAATGGTCAGATGGTTCTAGATTTGAGCGGTATTTATCAACAAAAATTTTCTTTTACTCAAGCCCAAACGGTTGCCAAGGAATTAGGAGAATTAATAGTTAAACTAGGTTTAGTAGAATTAACGACTCAAAGTTTAGGCAGTTTACTCAAAACTAATGCCGTGACTTATCTCGCAGGAGGAGCTATTCAGGGAATGAGCGCGGCTTATTTAACTCGTGTTGCAGGATTGAGTTTAGTAGAATATTTCCAAGCTCAAGAAGTTAGTTTACAAACAAAAGAAGGATTAAATGTAGAGAGACTTGGACAGATATTACAACAGGTTTTTGCCCAAAATCAACGCTTAAATTTATTACAAGACTTTGCGAAAAAAGGATCGCTCATTTATCGAATTCAACTAAAGTAACCCAGAGCGATACGTCTCTTTCTCTTTCGTCTTGAGAAATTCTGTCACTTTTTCCTTCAAAGCACTTTCTAGCACCGTTTTGACCGTAGCTACTATTTCTGTCTTGAACTTTGAGGTTAAGATTTCGTCTAGGTGAGGACGAAAACCTTGCTGGCTCACACGCAGGATTTATTTTTCTCGCAAAGAACTTTAATTCCCGCAAAAATCCAATAAACAAGCGTATTTGAGTAAAATCAGCAGATCAATCTAGGGCGAAATGAATCATTTATGCTCGATCGCAAAATTATCTTTAAAAAGACTATTGACTTTTAAAAGACTTCTCGTTATAGTAATAAAGGTCTGAAAAACAAAGCAGGCAACAACCTGCCCCCATCGTCTAGAGGCCTAGGACACCTCCCTTTCACGGAGGCGACAGGGATTCGAATTCCCTTGGGGGTATTAAAAAAATTATCCAGAGTTAACTAGGAAGATCTACTATAGATTTTTCTAGTTTTTTGGTGTTATTGTGGTTTACCGATTAGTCGTTTCCCCCGAACAGTTAAGCAATGGTCGAATTCAGTTGACGACCGATCAGTGTCATTACCTCAAGCGAGTTCTTCGTTTTCAAGATGGCGATCGCTTTGTGGCGATGGACGGGAATGGTCAGACCTGGCTGCCAATTGCGAGCAAGATCAAGCGAATTTGCTCAGATCTATTTGCGGAATCGGGAGAATTATCAACCCAGGTCACCTTATTGGTGGCTTTACCCAAGGGAAGTGGTTTTGAAGAAATTATTCGCCCCTGTACCGAATTGGGCGTGAGTCACTTTATGCCTGTGATCAGCGATCGCACCTTACTTAAACCTAGTCCCCAGAAATTAGAGAGATGGCAACGAATCGCCCAGGAAGCGGCGGAACAATCCGAACGTCAACGGGTTCCGACTATTTCACCGACCCTGACTTTTGCAGAAGCATTAATAAAGGTTAAAGATTCGGGACAAATCGGGTATATTTGTGTTACTCGTAGGAATAGCCCTTCTTTTCTGTCCTATTTGTCAACGCCTTTACCTGAAACTCTGCTGATTGCCACTGGCCCCGAAGGCGGTTGGACTGATGCCGAAATTGAACAGGCGATCGCGGCAGGATTAACCCCCGTTTCCTTGGGAAACAGAATTCTAAGAGCCATTACCGCCCCAACCGTTGCCCTAGCCCTAGTCGCGGCGGTGGCAGAAGCCTATTCTTCCCCATAATCTGTGCCATTGCCATGTTAGAAGCGATTTCCGACGCGATTAAAGCTGAACAGTTCGAGACCGCAGACCAACTTTTGCAAAGTTTCAAGGTTGATCAGTTAGATAATCCTTGGGTAGATTACTACGAGGCGCGATTAGCTGAAGCAAGGGGGGATTGGGTGATCGCCCAGGATGGTTACAAACAACTCATTCCGTTAGTGAATAATCCCAAGTTAATTGCCAAATTGAGACAGGGATTGGAGCGGTTAGACAAACAGCTAGAAGAACAAAGAAAGCAGGAGCAAACAGCGCAAAAACTCGCCTTAGAAAGAATTAAAACCACCGCTTCCCATCAAGAATTAGGCATTTTCATCCTAGAGTCCATTCCGCCCGAATTAAAACAAACGGCGGCGGTGAACTTTGCCAAAATCATGCAAACCGACCCCTATACTGCGCGCTTACAATTGCCTAGTCGTTCCTGGCGGTTATATCGGACAGGAGATATTCAAGAATTAAGATTTTATGTGGAAAAATTGCAATCGGTCAATATTCCTTGTTTTTGTGTTCCCGTTAGCCAGGTTTTAGACTTGACCATTAAACCTGTCTTTTATTTTAGTGAAATTACACCGAATCCTACTATTGTTTATCGACTTAACAAAGACGAGGATGCCATTTTTAGTTTTTCCTGGCCTGAGGTCTCTCAACGGGTAGAAGGACTGCTTCCTATTTTTGAAGAATGTCTCGAAGCCAACGCCAGGGGAAAAATGGAACGCAAAACTAAAATTCAAGATTATGCCCGTATTTGTGACCTCCATTTACCTGATCGTCAAATGATTATTCGTCTATGCGATCGCGTTTATGAATTTGATGAGGGAATTAGCATGAGTTCTTCTCATGGCCAACGAGAAATTACCAGTAATGAGCAATGGAATTATTTGATGAATACCTTTAAGGAAAAAATGTTAGACAAACCGAGTTGGACTGAATTTAATCCCTTTGCAGAAAATGCCCTAGATTTTAAAGAATTATTAAAATTAATTGACCCCCATACTTATTTTCTTAGGAGAGAAGAAAGTGATTGGGATAGGGGATTCCATCTCTACAGTAGTTTGATTTTTTGTAGGTCATTATTTTCCTAAATAGGATCAGGTCAAGATAAATGATGGCAGTTTTTACCATGATGGAACCCGCTAATTCATCAGTCCGTCATGTTACCATTAGACTTCTAAAAGGCTTTTGATGTTATTACTCAAACCTCGATTTAGTTTTGTGGATTTTGAACATATTCTTATGAAAATTAATTTTTCGGATAAATTTGCTGCGATCGCGTCTTTGATATTAACCAGCATTCCCCTAGCGCTTCCTGCAAATGCCGCCCAATTTACTGAAACACTGATTGACCAAACCCAAGTGATCGCGATCGCAAGACCCTACGGCGATCGAAAATATGACTTACTAGTGATTGAACAAATCCCAAAAAAGAAACAATGTTGGGCCGAGAGTGGATCAATGCCCGTCATGGTTGACCCCCTACTCTTAAACTACGATTTTACGGGAATATGCCGTCGTTCTACCGACAGTAACGGCTATTCTGTACGATTAGACGGAGAAGATTACGGTTTAGAATATCTATTGCGGATTGTGCCAAGGGGCAACGAATTAGTGCTGGTCGCCACTTCTCGCACAGGCAAAGCTCCCGAATTGATTATCGGCAGTACTCAGGGATTACAAGCGGGTTTTATGAAAATTATTCTGAAACCTGGTTGGCAGTTTACCAAACGAACCTTTAACAACAAAGTATTAGGACACTTTTATTTCAGTGGAAAACAGTCGGATGTCTTAAATCCCAGCAATGTTCAACCTCAAACCCCTGCAACCCTTCCTGAACCCAGCACAATCCCAACTCCATCCGTGCCAGAGGTTATTCCTTCTACAACACCCCCTTCGGTTACTCCTCCTAATACTACCCTGCCGAAACCCTCTTCATCGATTCAAACTCCCGATGTGATCGTCCCTTCTGCATCAGTTGACACTCCCGACATGGTTCCCGCAACCTCCGTCCCCGTAGTGAACCAGCCCGAAGTAACTGTACCTCCTACAGCCACTCCAATGGTTGCTACCCCTAAACCGACTAAAAAACCTGCGACTATCGACAAATTTCGCCCTTCCTATTAGTTCTTTCAATGTAGATTTAGATGAGAAGATAGATTCAAATTAACTTTTGAGTTTTGTCAATCTTGTCATTTTTCACTTTTCATTGAATTACTTTCAAATTCGTTTTTTTGTTTTCTCTCTTCTCTCTTTTTTCTTCTATGGCTACTCTGACAAATTTTCAAGTTTGTGAGCAGGATCTCCCCGATGATTTACTGGCGAACTTTTTGGCGGCCCCCGCGATCGCTGTTGATACGGAAACAATGGGGCTGGTTCCCCAACGCGATCGGCTTTGTTTGATCCAAATCTGTGACCACAACGGCTTTGTCGCGGCGGTTCGTATTAGTAAAGGGCAAACCTCTGCCCCCAATCTCACCACACTAATGGAAAGCCATAAAACCGAAAAAGTTTTTCACTTTGCACGGTTTGACGTTGCCCAACTCAAACATACCTTTGGCATCAAAACCCATCCTATTTTCTGCACTAAAATTGCTAGTAAATTAGCCCGAACCTACTCTTCTAGTCATGGTTTAAAAAGTTTAGTTCAGGAATTGCAACAAGTCGAATTAGATAAAACTTCCCAAAGTTCCGATTGGGGAAATGCAGAAAATTTATCAATAGCCCAACTCAGCTATGCCGCTAACGATGTTCGTTATTTATTACCCTTAAAAGAGAAATTAACTGCAATGTTAATTCGTGAAGAACGCTTTGAGTTAGCCCAACGATGTTTTGGATGTCTTCCCGTTTTTGTCTCCCTAGATTTAGAGTTCTATCCGAATGTTTTTGAACATTAATGATCTTCATCCTGTTTTATAAGAGTTTTAAAAAAGCCCCTCAACGAATTTAATTAAGGGGCAGTTTAAGATAATCGTCAAACTAGATTAACTGAACATTATGATTTGTTCTGAGCAGCTTTTTGTTTGCGTTTTAAGAAACCCCCAAAACCCAATGCTATACCTGAGCCGATGATGGTAAGGGGTTCGGGGACAGGCGCAACGGAGTACTGAACACCTTGTAAATCCGTTTTATAAGCAAAAAATGGATTACTATTCTTGGTTCCAAAAAGAGTCCCTTTGATTGATGTTACGTAATCGCCTGGAGCAAGTGGCAATGAATCCACATTATAAGAAAAAGTCTCTCCTAGACTTGCTCCACTTCCCGACACCCCCAAGTATTCCTTCGTGAAGGATTGTATTACCTGATTGGCGTGCAGAAAGAGAACCTCAAAGTAAAGATTTCCAGTTCCCCCTCCCGTTGTCTTGGCTGACCAAGAAGTAGTGGCTATTCCATTAACAGTGCTGAAAGCTGGGAAATCATCACCAGCAAAAGGATTATCAACAACAGAATTTACTTTAACTGTAGGAGATTGTAATTGAAAGGCTTTAGCTTCTGTTGTGAGTAAACTAAGACTCGCTACGGCGGAAAGTGAACTAATAAGTGCTATTCGAGTGCAAACATTCATGGGCTATGTATCCTAAAAAATTGATTTGTTAAAATTGATTTGTTAAAATGAAAGGATATCCGAAGTCATTAATAACCCCGACTTCTCCAATGCGTTAATTGTCGTCGTTGATCTTAATTTGTGTGAAATGTCAGAACTACTGCCTATAAGTTATACAATTATTCTTTTTATTTCAATAGTAAAAAAAAGGAGTAAGAAAGAGAAATAGCTAGAAAAAATGTTTTTTTCTGCTATTGATCAGATTTATTTGCGAACTTTTGGAGAAAAATGCAAGAATATTCAGATTTTAAACACGATGATATTATCTTTTTTTTGATCAGAAAAGTCTGAGATTCTTATTGGACAAAGGTTTGAGCTTGATTCACAAAACTTGACCGAGATTTAGGCGATCGCGACACAACCCGACAAAAATAAATTTGGGTAGGGCGCAAAATCTACGCCCCAAACCATCACCTTAGGGAGAAACCAGTAATTCAATCTGACTGAAGAGAAATTCCGTTGTAATTTTTTCGCCCCCCTCTGCGATCGCGTCAATCACCTGACTTTTCGGTAAATAGTAACCGCCAATTTGTTCATAGGTTTCCTGAAAATCTCGTTTTCCCTTGAGTTCTCCTGTTTTAGGATTCCGAAAAATAGCATTGTAACGAACGGCAATGTAACCACTCTCAGTTTTGAGACTTTCTTCCGTATTGATAGTGAAACCAATAGGCCCCATGACACGGCTCACTTGACAAATTTCCTGTCCCCGTACTTTGTAATTTGATCCCATTGCATCGCCTTGAACGAGGATTTCGACTGCTCCCGTCGGATCTTTTTCGCCAAAATCAAAACTATTCTTACCGTGAGACTTTTCAAAATTGCCCAGTTTGCGGTGGGTCACAATGTCTCGGAGTTGATTATAAACACTTTCTTTGACTGTTTCATCTTCAAAACCAGTCACCTCTACACTAAAATCAGCATTGACCAGAATTTGTCCTTGAAAAACCTCATCACCTTGTTTGAGGGTCAAATCAGCACGATAACCAGGAAATTGACTATCCCAGGTATAACGATTTTCGTAGGCAGTGCGAAAGATATCTTGGGCGGTTGTCGTGATAGTCATAATGTTGGTTCAAAATAAACGAGAATCAATCCCTATTTTAGACCTAAAATTAAACCCTTCGTTGGGAGAAATCGGTTTAGCCTTTTTCGGTTTTCAATACAGGTAAATGATCCAACAGGATGCTAAACGTTACCGTAGAACCCAAATCTTCTCCCATACTGAAAAAAGCGACGCTTCCTCCCATCGCTTCGGCGAGTTTTTGGGAAATGCTTAATCCCAGACCTGTTCCACCATAGGCCTTGGTACGAGAACCATCAATTTGGACAAATTTTTCAAATAATTTCGCTTGTTTTTCTAGGGATACTCCAATGCCCGTATCGGTGATGCTAATTTTGATTTTTCCAGGAAATGTTTGGTCTTTCCACTCGATTTTTTGCTTAATAATTTCTCCCCTAATCGTAATTTCTCCTGTAGGGGTAAATTTGATCGCATTCCCCACAATATTGAGCATGACCTGTAATAGCCATCGATAATTACCGTACACCGTGATAGGAGTCAGGGTTGGAGGAAGTGTCAATCTAAAATCAAGCTTTTTGGCTTGGGCTTGGGGAATAGCAAAATTACTAACGGCCTGACACAATTCAGTCAGATCAACCCTACCCAATTCTCGGTCAATGATACCCGACTCAATTTTTGCTAAATCGAGAATATCGTTAATGAGATTTAATAGGTGCAGGGCCGATTGGTGAGCTTCTTCGAGGAATTCCTGCTTTTCTTCCTCGCTGTCGGCCATATCGTCTAAAACGAGTTTCAAAAAACCAATAATGCCGTTTAAGGGAGTGCGGAGTTCGTGGGTTGTACTGGCTAAAAATTCGCTTTTGAGTTGGGAGGCTTCCTTGGCTATGCGGGTTGCTTCCTCTAGTTCTTGATATAGAGTCGCGTGGGCGATCGCGGTTCCGACCTGGGCGGCAAGTTCTTGAACAAATTCAATAATTTCTAAGCTCCAATCCCGATGGCGATCGCACTGCTGAATACAGATGAACCCATTGCATTGATCTTGATGAAAAGTCGGAACAATGAGCATTGAACAAATCTGAAACTGACCGCAGAGAGCATCATCCAAAAAAATAGGCTTACCTTCCTCTATTGTTTCTGGCTCCATATCTTTCCAGGGATATTCTATCCATTCTCCCCATAAGGAACTAATCCCTGATTGACAAAACTCCGCCTTTATTGGAAAGGGAGATTCCTTGCTCAACATCAAACATCGACTAGCCTTGAGAGATTCTCCAATACCTTTGACTGTCTCCTGCCAGATCGTCTCCAAATCTAGGGTTCTTCGTATTTTACGAGAAATTTTGGTCAATAATCTTTGAGAGGATTCAGAGGACAGTTCCCCCCTCTCCGATGGACTGATCAACAATCGTTCCTCGTCTGCCAGACTGCATCCCATTACCAAAACACGAGTAACACCATGAACATCAGATAAAATAGGAGTAATCACTAATTTCAGAGGGAAAGTCTGATTTTTATAGGAAAATAAACCACAATATTGGTCTGGCACTCCGTACCGAATAATTCGTTGCAGTTTCTCAACGTAGGCCTCTAGGTCAACAGGACAAAAGCTATTTTTAGGAAGATGATCAATAATTTTTTGGGGGCAAATACCATATTTCTGAGCTAACTGCCAATAAAAACTCAAATAGCGTCCCTGACAATTCTGGACAAAGACCAATTCTGCCCCTAACGCCTCGAAGGAGACTATATTGGAGTCTATTTGATAGTCAGGAGTATTTTTACTACTGTCGGTAGAAATAGACACTAATGAACTCAACGTTGATATTTATGACTTAAGCAAGCAATCTTTAATGACATTGTCCATCGTCTTTTGGCGGTGTAACAGATAAACCCGCCCTCATGGGATAGAGCATTCCAGCCACAATAAAACAGGAGTCACACTTATCTTTGTAACCCCAAAACCTCATGATGTCCAGATACGTCTTAGAATTTTGCCCAAAAAAACAACACTGAGGACACGATTGATAATCTTGAGATTGGCTTCCTACGAGAGTCAATTGAGGTTACTTCAGAAAAGTATCATTAAACTTGAGCTATTTTCCCCAAATCCAGCAAGCCTAATCGTTCCATTCACCTTTGGGGGGAATAGGGGGATTCCGTCTCAAACTACGGGTTAAATCGTCATCCCGATCAGGCTCACCCCGTAGCCATTGTTTAACCGCTACTTCAATAATTCGGGCAGGATCGTTTGTTAAGTGTTGAATTTGCTCCAATACGGCGGGATCCAATTGGATGGATACTTCTACTTTTTCCGATGCCCGTTCAGTCGATACAACATTTTCATTCATAAGTTGTTTTCCCTTTTTTCTATCCCGATTATACCCTGTTTAACAAAAATTCTATCAATCAATGCTGAGCTTTTTGTCATCATCTAAAGATGGATTAGAAAATATTAGTGCTTAAAAAATAGCTTAATCTCGGTGTTTTGAGAATGATATTAATCACTCATTCTGAATACCGTAGCTTGTTTTTATTGGAAAATGTTGGCAAGATATTTAGGATTTTTCAATTGAATAATATTAAAATAAAGAGACCAGTCTTGTGTAAATACTTTTTACCGTGAATTTAAAGCGAGAGTCCATAGAGTTCAGAAAGCAAGAAATTCAGCAATTATTCCACTCTATTTGGGGATATTCAAGCTTTCGATTTCCCCAGGCGGAAGTTATCGATTGTCTTTTGGCAGGGAAGGATGGAATGATTGTCATGCCCACAGGAGGCGGAAAATCAGTTTGTTTTCAACTGCCTGCACTTTTTCAAGAAGGGTTGACCTTAGTGGTTTCTCCCTTGATTGCCTTAATGGAAAATCAAGTCAGAGAATTACAAGCTCGCCAATTGCCTGCTCAATGTCTCCATAGTGAACTGCCCCGCACTCAACGTCAGTCAATTCTGAAAGAAATTCAACAGCAACAGCTTCGGTTACTTTATATTTCCCCTGAAACCCTCCTGAGTCAGCCTGTGTGGGAGGTATTGTGTCAACCCCATGTGGCGATCGCGGGCTTGATGATCGATGAAGCCCATTGTTTGGTGGAGTGGGGAGATTCCTTTCGACCTGCCTATCGACGGTTGGGGATGATTCGTCCCTCGCTTTTAGCCCAAAAAAAGAATGCTCAAAATTTTTCCATTGCGGCTTTTACGGCAACGGCGGATGCAAATATTCAAAATCAATTGCGGGCCATTCTCCGATTAGAAAATCCTGAGATCTTTACCTTGAGTCCCTATCGTCCCAATTTAAGGCTGGCCGTTAAAATTGCTTGGACGGCCCGTTGTCGCCAGCATTTGTTATTAAATTTTCTGGAAAAACACCGAAAGCAGTCGGGTTTAATTTATGTGCGATCGCGTCGGGACAGTGAATTTTTAGTGCAATGGTTAAAGTCGCTCCAATATCGAACGGCGGCCTATCATGCGGGTTTAGGCGCGAACCAAAGACGGGAAATTGAAGAACAATGGCTGACGGGAAATTTGCCTTTTGTGATTTGTACCAATGCTTTTGGCCTCGGCATTAATAAACCCGATATCCGTTGGATTGCCCATTTTCATCCGCCCCATTTACTTTCAGAGTATTTACAAGAAATTGGTCGGGCAGGTCGGGATGGACTGGAGGCTGATACCCTTACCCTGGTCAGTGAGTCGACGGGTTGGCTTGATTCGACCGATCAACAACGCCGCAATTTTTTTAATCAACAACGGGAAAAACAAGCTCGACAAGCTCAGGCGATCGCCCAAAAAATTCCCCAACAGGGCGATATTTTGAGTTTGAAAAAGAATTTTCCCGATATTGAGTTATCCCTAGCTTTTTTAGACCAAATGGGACAATTAGGATGGTTAGACCCCTTTCATTATCAACTTCATTCCCGTCCTCAAGGAAAACAATTGACTGCTACTTCCCAGCAAGAACGCTTATCGGGAAACTCTATGAAGCAATATCTCTATACCAAATCCTGTCGTTGGGCTTTTTTGTTGACCGCCTTTGGCTTGCAAGATAAGGCTAATTTTCGTTGTGGTCATTGCGATCGCTGCGATCGTCGTTAAAATATTTTGAATTAATAGACTGGTAAGATGTCTAGTCCACAAAACGAGATCAGTAGGAATAACCTCTATAAGTCAGAAATACCAATCTTATTAGAGGACGACACCGTTTAACCAAATAAACCCCTTTTTTTAGTCCGTTTTCCTGCCACCATCCCAGGATCAACAAAGGTGACAGCATCATCCAGGGGAAGTGTTCTAACCGATTTACTGCTAGTGTGAACCTGATAAACTAAGCGATTTGTAATATCAAAGCCCGTTAACCAACCGCTCTTGGGATGATAGGCTCCCGTATCAATATCTAACCAACCCGCACCACCAGCGAGTTTGCCTGGTTGAATCCCTGGAAAAGTAAACGTAATCGTATGGCCAATAATAATTAATTTATCGGCAAAATAAGGTCGATAAATTTGGTGAAATTCATCCCGAATCCAGCAACATTGTTCGGCGGTTTGTTCCGCTAGGGGCAATTTTGGGTCAACTCCCGCATGGACTAACCACACATCCCCTAAATCCAAATAGAGGGGTAAACCTTGCATCCAATCAATATGTTCCTGGGGAATATGATGGTGGTAGCTTTCGAGGGTAGCCAGTCCTCCCGTATAAAGCCAGGATTGAAGAAGTTGTTGCGAAACGCTCCCCCTTCCCACTGCGTCCAGTAACATTTGCTCATGATTTCCCAATAAGCAATGATATTTATTTTTAATGACAAAATCGACGACCTGGGAACTGTTGGGGCCTCGATCAATTAAGTCTCCGATAAAATAGATGCCATCTCGCTCATTGGGTGCGATCGCGTCAAATAAGCGTAAAAGGGTATCATAGTGACCATGCACATCCCCAATCACAATCCGTCGTGAAGGAGTCGCTTCCATAGCTGGCTGTATATTCATTTGTCTTTAGCAGGGGTTCCTTTTAAAACTGGGATTCATTAAAAAAATCAATTTGATTTAGAGAAGGTGTTTTTAATGAGTCTTTCTTTTTTTGTCTTCTTCCATTTGTTAATTATAGGTTAAGTTTTACTCGATTATCTGTATTCGCTTATTCCTTGCTCCACTTGAAAAACTGTCTATAACACTACTTTTAATCATTATTTAAGGGATATTGACTTTTTCGGTTAATTTATCAATTTCTGCGATCGCGTAAACTATTGAGGCGCTGTAATTATTTCTTGATCGTGGGAGTAATAGGGAGTGTCAGGAGTTAAATTTTCAGGGCGCAAACCTTACGCCCCTACTTCGGCCACTAAGCCGCGTGTTGACGATACCATTCAATGGTGTTTTTTAATCCCTGGCGTAAATCCACCTGGGCGGTAAAACCAAAGGCTTCTTTCGCTTTCGTCGTATCCAGACAGCGACGGGGTTGCCCATTGGGTTGATCCGTTTGCCAGATAATTTCTCCTGTGAAATCCATCAATTCACAGATGAGTTCTACTAAATCCTTGATCGAGATTTCAAAATTCGTTCCCAGATTAATCGGATCAGCTTTGTCATAAAATTGAGTTCCCATAACGATACCCAGAGCCGCGTCGGTAGAATATAAAAATTCACGGGTAGGACTGCCATCACCCCAAGCAGGAAGAGTTTTATCACCCCGTTTTTGGGCTTCATGAACTTTTTGGATTAGGGCAGGAATAACGTGGGAACTACGGGGGTCAAAATTATCTTCAGGGCCGTAGAGATTCACAGGCAATAGATAAATTCCATTAAAGCCGTATTGCAGACGATAGGATTCTAATTGCACTAATAAAGCTTTTTTTGCGACACCATAGGGCGCGTTGGTTTCTTCAGGATAGCCGTTCCACAAATCTTCTTCCTTAAAGGGGACTGGGGTAAATTTGGGATAGGCGCAAATGGTTCCTACACAAACAAATTTTTCAACCCCTGCTTCGTAGGCTGTGTGGATTAACTGGGTTCCCATCATCAAGTTATCGTAAAAAAGTTCGGCGGGTTTTTCCCGATTTAAACCAATCCCCCCCACATGGGCCGCTAGATGCACCACCACATCTTGACCACTGACCGCCTGCTGACAACTTTCTAAACGTCTGAGATCACAGTCCCGCGATCGCGGAATGGTAATTTTATCGGGGTTTGCTCCAGCCTGAATTAGCTGGTTAACCACTTGTTTGCCCAAAAAGCCAGCCCCTCCTGTCACCAGAATGCGTTTGTCCTTGAGTTCTAACATAATCAAAATCCTTTGTGAGTGAATGGGTGTACTGACGGGTGATAAAAACTAACAAAATACTTGGCGAGGGAACTCCAGGAATTCCCCCCTCACAACAAAGAACCTTAATCGACCATCATACTCATCGGTTGACGAACAAAGGCATTGTCCTGGGACAATAAAAATTCTTCCCGTTCCGTTCGGTTGGGAGAAGATAGACCCAATACAGCCAAATCTGCTTCTACCATCAGACGCACTAATTCTTCAAAGGTAACGGAATGCGACCACCCCAAGGTTTTGATAGCTTTAGTAGGATCACCAATCAACAGATCCACTTCAGCAGGACGTAGATAGCGTTCATCAAAGGCGACAAAATCTTCCCAGTTCAGATTGACATAATTAAAGGCAATTTCCAGAAATTGTTTAATGGCGTAGGTTTCTCCTGTCGCAATAACGTAATCATCAGGTTGATCATGTTGGAGCATTAACCACATAGCTTTTACATAATCCTTGGCATAGCCCCAATCCCGTTTGGAGTCTAAATTGCCCAGGTATAATTTTTTCTGGGTTCCTGCGACAATCCGCGCGATCGCCCTGGTAATTTTGCGAGTCACAAAAGTCTCACCCCGTCGAGGAGATTCATGATTAAACAAAATCCCATTACAGGCAAATAAATCATAGGATTCGCGATAATTCACCGTCTGCCAATGGCCGTAAACTTTTGCACAGGCGTAGGGACTACGGGGATAAAAGGGAGTAGTTTCCTTTTGGGGAACATCCTGAACTTTACCAAACATTTCCGACGAACCCGCTTGATAAAAACGAACTTCGATTCCTGTCCGTTGTTGATAGTCCCGAATTGCTTCTAATAATCGTAGAGTCCCCATTCCAACAGAGTCCACCGTATATTCAGGAGAATCAAAACTGACTCGAACGTGGGATTGGGCTCCCAGATTATAAATTTCAACGGGTTTAACTTCCTCTAAAATTCGTCGCAGTGTTGTACCGTCCGTCAAATCACCGTAATGCAATAATAATTTTGCATTGGGATCATGAGGATCGGTATAGAGATGATCGATGCGATCGGTGTTAAATGTAGAAGTTCGACGAATGATTCCGTGAACGGTATAACCTTTCTCTAGTAAAAATTCGCTTAAATAAGAGCCGTCTTGACCCGTAATCCCCGTAATTAGAGCAGATTTTGATTCGGACATTGATAAATTCCTTACCCTTAATGTTATGTGAACAACTCATTCTCAAGTTTTAAAGATACCAGACTAGGCAATTTAGTCAAGGAATATTCTGTTGTTAGTAATTTTTGCTACCGTTCTGTTAATTGGTTCGATTCGTCGCGCTAAACTGACTATTTTCAACTCCTGCTTAATATGCCTAGAAAAAAACCCCATGTTTTCAAGATAAACAAGAGGCTTAACCAGGAGGCTTAAAAATTTATCGTCTGCTTAAAGCGCTGGAGACACAACCGGTAGAACCATCGAATCGCCACAACGATTGGTTATCAGTCAAAATAATACTAGTAAGCCCCATTATTGTTGGGGAAAATAACAACACCGATAGTTTTTACTATTACCCAAAGATCCATTAGCCAGTTACGGTAATTAACGTAATAGACATCAATCTGAACCCGTTGGGGATAGGGAATGTCATTACGTCCCGATACTTGCCAGAGTCCCGTTAAACCAGGGCGGATAGTTAGGATTTTATCAATACGGTGGCCATACTTGTGGAGTTCTTCAGGGACTAAGGGTCTAGGGCCGACCACGCTCATATCTCCCCTCAAAACATTCCAAAACTGGGGAAACTCATCCAAACTTGTTAGACGAAGAAATTTTCCAATCCAAGTAATGCGCGGATCTTCTCGCAACTTAAAGTTGTTTTCAAACTCAGTCCTAGTATGGGGACAATCGGCAATTAGAGACTCTAAAATTTCGTCTGCATCCGTGACCATCGTTCGGAACTTAATACAACCAAAACGTTTATGGTTTTTGCCGACCCGTTGCTGGATATAAAAAATTGGGCCAGGAGAATCAATTTTAATTAATACAGCTAAAACTAGATATAGGGGGGAAAAAACAATTAACACACACAGAGAAAAAGCAATATCAAAGAATCGCTTAAAGATAACACCATCGAGGGCATTTACCCAGGGACGTTGGTATCGTCTTGGAGAGAACGTCGGGGGTGACCCACGTCTCATCAAAGCTTGTATCGCCTTGACGGGGATAAATTGGCTATTCGCAGTCATCGTACTCCTTCACATCACATCACACCACACTGTCCCAATGATAAAGCCTGATTAGTCTAATTAGACAAATATGGGCAATAAAATATAAAAAACCGTTGTCGAGCTTAGGAAAAAAAACGCTGACAACATTGCTCTAAGAACGCTAAATAAGACGTTACAAAGATTTTTTGAGAGAATTTTGCCGATTGGGTGCGGCAACTCTCTGAATTAAATTGATGGTTAATTTGGGAAAAAGTTTCAACGGTTTCCACCAGGGAACGGGGATCTTGCTCAGAAAAGAATAATCCAGTGCCTGTTTCAGGATATTGATGAATATCTAGAACAGTTTCCAAGGCTCCTCCTTTTCCGTAGGCAATAACAGGGGTTCCACAGGCTTGAGCTTCAACAAGGGCAATGCCAAAGTCTTCACAGGCGGCATAGACAAAAGCCTTTGCCTCAGCCATATATTGTTCAACGATCGCGTCTGGCTGACTCCCTAATAGTTGAATATTGGGTTTAGCTAATTGACGCAACATAGGTAAATCTGGCCCGTCACCGATGACGACGAGAGGATAACCTAACTCATTAAAGGCTCTAATGATCAATTTAATTTGTTTATAGCTTACCAAACGAGAGACCGTTAAGTAAAAATCTTCTTTTTTTTCTTGATAGGGAAAGCGATCGATATTAACGGGCGGATAAATAACTTCTGCTTCCCGTCGATAACATCTCCAAATTCGGCGGGCGGTATGGCGGGAATTGGCCATAAAATAATCTACTCGATTGGCTGAGATAACATCCCATTGACGAAGTTGGTGGAGGACCTGACGAGTTAGAATGCCAGGTATTCCTTTTCCTAGACGGCTGTTATTGAGATAATCAAAGGTCAAATCCCAGGCATAGCGCATGGGGGTATGACAATAACAAAGATGAAGTTGCTGGGGATTGGTTAAAACGCCTTTGGCAACGGCATGGGACGAGGAGAGAATAACATCATAGGCGGCTAAATCTAATTGTTCAATGGCGAGGGGTAAGAGGGGAAGATATTTTTGAACCCCATTTTTAGCGAGGGGAAAGTTTTGTAAGAAAGTCGTTCCAATGTCGCGCCCAAATAAGTAACTATCGGGATTAGTTGATTCAAAGTCAATTAGTGTGTAAATATCAGCTTCAATATTTTGCAATATTTGTTCAACGACTAACTCTGATCCTCCCGTTGCTTTTGGGGTGAGCCATTCATGCACGAGGGAATATTTCATGAAAATTTTGGATTATATTGGTTGCGAAGGATTGATATCAAGTTCTGTTGAGTAGCAAACTTTATCATTTACTCCCAGAGGATTGGGGTCTAATAACAAATCAAATAGGATTTAGGACTTTTACATAATTCTATTGGGCGTAAGCCTTACGCCCCTACAGGAAAATCTGAAAATTAAGTATAAGTCCTAATATTTTTGGGATTTGGAAACCAAACCCCTACGAGATTTGATATTTCATTAAATGGCTTAGAATTCGCTCCCTGAATAGCCCATTGAGGATTCGTTATCTCGTTTAGAACCAATACTTAAATCTAGTCTTTCTACACGAATTATGGGTTTGGAACGCTCTATTCCAGTGTTGCGATCGCTCCATGTGTCAAACTTTATTGAACCTTCAACCCCGATCTGGCGGCCTTTTTTGACATAATTTGCGGCTACTTCGGCTGTTTTTCCCCATAATTCGAGGTCAAACCAATCGGGGGGATCGTCTTTTTTGATTCGGTTGACTGCAAGGCTAAATGTACATTTAACACTTCCCGAATCAAAGTATTTCACCTCTGGATCTCTTCCTACACGACCGACTAAGTGGACAACGTTAAGGGTCATGAAAATTACTCCTCATTATTCAGACAAATTCTATTCAGTGTTTTAATTATTGCAATTTTACGAAAAAAATAATAGGCTTTAATCCAAAAACTAGCTTTACCCTGGCTCAAGTTACAATCGGTTTTGATCTATTTAATTATTTTATTGGTATGGCTGATGTTTCTCCCGTCGTTGGGATTATTATGGGCAGTGATTCGGATTTGCCGACGATGCAAGCTGCGATCGCGGTCTGTGAAGAATTTGAGATTACTTGCGAGGTGGCGATCGTCTCGGCCCATCGGACTCCTGAGCGCATGGTGAGCTATGCTCAAACTGCCCATGAACGGGGATTGAAAGTCATTATTGCAGGTGCAGGGGGAGCGGCCCATTTACCTGGCATGGTTGCCTCTTTGACCCCGTTACCAGTGATTGGCGTTCCTGTGCAAACCCGAACTTTGCAGGGGGTTGATTCCCTTTATTCCATTGTGCAGATGCCCGCAGGCATTCCTGTCGCCACCGTCGCGATCGGGAATGGAAAAAATGCTGGACTTTTGGCCATTCAAATCCTAGCTAGTCATGATCCTGAATTATTGGCAAAAGTACAAGCCTATCGCCAAAATTTACAAGAATCCGTCTTAGAAAAACAATTTACCCTAGAAAAAATCGGTTATCAATCCTATTTAGCCACCATGAATCAAAAGGATTAGATACCATAGGGGAATTATTCATAACTTCAGCAAAATTAGGGGATTAAAATGGCTCGTTGGATTTGTGCGTTGCTCACGGTAGGGTTTCTGTGGACAATGATGATGCTTCCCGTTCAGGCTCAAGCAAAGGCTGATCTTTCAGTTACAGAGGAGCAATTGCAAGCGGGGGAAGAAATTTTCCAAAAAGCGTTTGCAGCCACAGAAAAAAGCGATTTTTCCCAAGCAGAATCCTATTGGACAACCTTAATCCAAGAGTTCCCCCAAAATCCTGCCGTTTGGAGTAATCGCGGTAATTCCCGTGTGAGTCAAAATAAGTTGGCTTTGGCCATTGAAGATTTTGATCAGGCGATTAAGTTAGCTCCCGATCAGCCCGATCCCTATCTCAATCGAGGAGCCGCCCTTGAAGGACAGGGAAAATATGAAGCCGCGATCGCCGATTACAATAAGGTTTTAGCAATCGATCCCCAAGATCCGATCGGCCTATAACAATCGAGGGAACGCGGAGGGGGCTTTGGGCCAGTGGCAAGACGCGATCGCCGATTTTCAAAAAGCCTCTAAAATTGCCCCAGATTTTGCCTTTGCCCGTGCGAATACGGCCCTAGCTCTCTACGAAATTGGTGAAACCAAAGAAGCATTAAAAACGATGCGGGATTTGGTCAGAAAATATCCCATGTTTCCCGATATGCGGGCGGCTTTAACGGCTGTTCTTTGGAGTGAAGGCCAGCAGGGGGAAGCGGAAAGTAATTGGGTAGCCGCTGTTGCGATTGATGATCGTTATCAAGATCTGGATTGGGTAAAAACGATCCGTCGTTGGCCGCCTCAAATGATTACTTCTTTGGATAAGTTTTTGAATTTAAAATGATTAAACAGGCGCGATCGCGGTTTGTGGAGGTTAAAGTGCGATCGCTTTTAAAGTTAATTATTAATCTCCTATGAGCAATTGAGAAAGACTCGCTAGAGCCATTTCTGTATTCTGGGAATTTTGAGAAAGAGTTGTAACAACGTCTTGGTTTTCTTTGGCTGTTTTGACTAAGGTATAAATCTGCGATCGAATGGCTTTAGAAATTTTGTTACTTGTCGTATTCGCTTCGAGAATTTGTACGCTCAGTTTCTCAATTTCTTCAATAATCATATTAAAAGGAATTTTAATACTGTCATTTTTAGGGAGTTTTGCACCGATAATGGACGCTTGAAAAGACAAATTTTCGACACGCTTACTGATTGTATTAATTAAATCATTGCCCTGATTAATGATGGTTAATTTTTCCTGAAAATCATCACTAATAACATTAATTTTTTGAGTAAACTGAATAACAGTTTCTACCCCATATCTCAAGTCATTTAGGGTTCTTTCGCCTTCTCTTGATAACAGAATACCAACCTCTTCAAAGCGTTTATTTAAATTAGAAATTTCTTCTGTCTTTTCTGATAGTTCAGTGATTTTAATTGATAATTCTTCAGTTTGTTGTCGTAATTTTTCTTTTTGATCTTCTAATAAAATATTTCGCTGTTGTAATTCCTGTTGTTGAATTTCAAGCTGTACGGCATATTCTTGAATATTTTTCCCCTGTTCTTCCAAGCGTTCCGCAGAACTTCGTAATTCTTGGTCTTGTTGGGTTAATTGTTCATTCAAAATGGAAAACATTTCTGACTGGGCTAGAATCAGTTTACTGAAATCTAACATTCCTAATTCTTGTCCATTTTTAACGACGATAATGGGATCGTAGGTTAATTTTGCAGGGCGAGAGAAACATAATTTAACGGCATCGGTGATCAGGGTATTGGCAGAAACTTTTAATACTTCTTCTTTAAAGCTATTGAGAATAACGCGAATTGGTTTAGTGGCATAAAGAGCATGGCTAAATTCTTTACTTAATTTTTCAAATAAAGCCCGCCGAGCAATGGAACCAATCACTTGATCATTTTCTGTGATTAGAACGCCTGATAAATTCGGATTTTCTAATAAATAATCCTTAGCAATTTCAGTTAAAGTCTCTGAGGATACACGATAATTATCTAAAGATAAACGCTCCACACTATTCGATTTTTCTAGAAGAGACAAACTTTCTAACATGGATTAATTGAAATTTTTGGAATGTGCTATTTTTTTTCGCCTTATCACTAAAATTATAAATGTTTGGTTGATTTTCACTTTTAAGATTAGAATAAGCTTTCGTTAAGCCTAGATTAATCCCATAAATTTTCTGAAGCTTTGAAACACGGCTTAAAATAATGCGATCGCAAGACCCATACCCGACTCTAGAATAGGAATAGGTGATTGGTTGCGTTCCAAACGGTTTTATCAACTTCTTTAAAAAAAATCGTGAACGCCTTTTTCCTAAAATCCCGATCATTATAGTAAAATTAGGAGAATAACACTCGATAAGGAGGCAGTACTTGTCCAAAAAGCAGTTTCGTAAATCAGTTGAAAGTTTGCGTTATCAAATTATCAGACACCATCAAAAAATTACCGATGAACAGCAAAAAGAATTGCCCGATGAAAATTTAATCCACTACTGGAGACGAGAGATCGCTGGATTAGAAAAAAGTTTAGCTAAAGCAGAAAAAAGATTAAAACGAGGCCATTAAATGCTAATTAACACAGAAAAAACCTTAACAGTTAATTCAACTTTAGAGACGCTACTTTCTGAACTGAGAGAAGAATGCCATACCGTTTTACTGCTCTTAAATCAACTCAAATTATCTAAACTGACTGATGATCAAAAAGGAGATATTCTGGCTGAACTAATCGGCTCGATTACCCATCTACACGTCCACACCGAAAATTTACCCGATTTAATCGGCGATGAACTCTTTAATTTACCTGATCCCCATTAATTAGCAAGTTTTTTTCATAGGCTAAACCCTACCGAGGGAAGAAAGTCGTGAAAGCCGTGAAAATCGTGAGTGAAGAGGATAGTTTACCAATTCCTAGTAGTGAAGCTGTTATGCTTTAGGTTTGGATAAAATGGGAATATGCAAACCGTTGATTTTACGACTCTTACCGCCATTTGCCAAGATCTGCTATTACAATGGTTGCCTGCTCGGATTGAACAGGTTTATCAACGCGATCGCTATACCATTTCTATTGCACTAAGAACTCTACAAAAAAGAAGCTGGTTGACTATTCTTGGCATCCCCAGTCCGCTAGATTATGTATTGGCGACTCACCGCCCCGCACGCCCGATACTTTTACCTTTAGTGATCAACTGCGCCATCAGCTAAAAGGCTATGCCCTGACTGCGATCGCAATGGTTGCTCCTTGGGAACGAGTAGTTGATCTGCAAATTGCCCAACGTCCCGATGAAGATCCGCTCTGGCATCTCTATGTGGAAATCATGGGGAAATATAGCAATGTGATTCTGACCGACGCAAATCAGCAAATTATTACCGTTGCCCACCAAGTTACGGCGAATCAGTCCCGTGTGCGGACAGTGGAAACGGGTCAACCCTATCAATTACCGCCCAGTTTAACAGGAATTGCACCGAGTTTATCTGAATCCCGCGATTGTTGGCAGGAACGCATTAGTTTAATTCCTGGTCAGATTGACAAACAATGGATCAAACTTTATCGGGGCTTAAGTCCCGTAACCGTGCGATCGCTTTTAGAAAGGGCAAATTTACAACCTGAACAGGAGATAACGAGTTTAAGTGAAACCGATTGGCAGAATTTGTTTTCAGTTTGGCAAGATTGGCTAAAAATTTTAGACAAAGGAGATTTTTACCCCACTTGGACAGAAACGGGTTACACAGTTCTGAATACTAACATTCATCAACCTTTTATCCATATTCAAACTCTGATTAATGAGTATTACCGCGATCGCCAGTCTCAGGAAAATTTTGGGCAATTACGTCATCAACTATTACAAAAAATTCGCTCACTTTTAACAAAATTAACTCAAAAAGCTCAGACTTTCCAAACAAGATTACAACAGTCCGATCAAGCCGATGATTACCGACAACAGGCCGATTTATTGATGGCTCATTTGCAGGAATGGGAAGCGGGAATGAATGAGATGATCCTGCCAGATTTTGAAACCGATGAACCGATAAAAATAACCCTGCAACCCGACAAAACCATTATCCAAAATGCCCAATGGCTTTATAAACAACAGCAAAAACTTAAACGAGCGCGTCATGCCGTAGGACCACTTTTAGCAGAAGTTTTAACGGAAATGGTTTATTTAGAGCAAGTAGAAGAGAGTTTAAATCAAATTGAAAATTACCAAACCCCTGACGATTTGTTAGCCCTCGAAGAAATTCGAGATGAATTAATTGACCAAAATTATTTAGAAATTAAGCATACTTCTCGCAATCGCCATTCTTCGGAAACCTTTCAACCCCATATCCAGCAAAGTCCTTCTGGTTTTGAAATCTGGATTGGGCGCAATAATCGACAAAATGATCAGCTAACGTTTCGGGTAGCGGGGGATTATGACCTCTGGTTCCATAGTCAGGAAATTGCAGGGAGTCATGTTTTATTACGTCTTACTCCAGGCGCGATGGCCGAAGAAAATGATTTACAATGTGCAGCGAATTGGGCGGCCTATTATAGTCGGGCGAAACAAAGTGACCAGGTTCCCGTCGTCTATACCAAACCCAAGCACGTTTATAAACCCAAGGGAGCCAAGCCAGGCATGGTCGTTTATAAACAAGAAAAAATTCTCTGGGGACATCCTACCGACGTTGTATTATACCGAGAAAACCCCAGTTAGAAAAAAAATTTATTTTTTGTAATAAAAAAAACGTACTCCATGTTACAATTTTCATCAAAGGAGTCTTGAAAGCTTACGTTTTGGGAACGGACAGCCCTCATATCCTCCGCAACAACAACAATTTTTCAGGCTACCAGCGCGCGATCGCTGGTCTTTTATTTTTGATAAATTGATCAATAATTTCCCAAAAACCTGCTTTAGCGGTAGGATTATCAACAAAACCGCTTAATATTCTGCAAAACGGTATGGATATTCTGATTGTTGAAGACGATCTCGAAATTGCTCACCTCATCCGCGAAACCTTAAAACGGGAATCTTTTACCTGCGCGATCACCCAGGATGGTTTGGCTGGCTTGGATTATTTTCAACAAAATGAACCTGATTTAATTATTCTGGATTTAATGTTACCGAAGCTAGATGGACTGGAAGTCTGTACCCGTATTCGGCAAAGAACAAATTATAAAGACCCCTATATCTTGATGCTAACGGCAAAAGGGGAAGAAATTGACCGTATTATTGGTTTATCCACAGGAGCCGATGATTATCTGATTAAACCCTTTAGCCCCAGGGAATTAGTAGCTAGGGTGAGAGCCTTACTCAGGAGGAGCCTAAGATACGGAGAAAATAATAGCCAAATTTACAGAACCCAGCATTTTCAGTTAGATCTAGACCAACATATTGCCAAACGTCAATTAGCCGATCAAGACTTAGAAATTTTAGATTTAACGACCCTAGAATTTAATCTTCTGAGTACCTTTATTAGCTATCCAGGAAGGGTTTGGAGTCGAAGCCAATTGATTGACAAACTTTGGGGAAATGATTTTTTTGGGGATGATCGAGTAGTTGACACCCATATCCGTCGCCTACGCAAGAAAATTGAACCCGATCCCTCCAATCCCACCTTTATCAAAACAGTGATTGGTGTGGGTTACAAATTTGAGGATGAAGCCTAGATTGGCAGATAAGGGGGTGAAAATCTAAAGGGGACGAAAAAATAGAAAGGCGATCGCCATTCCCAAGGCCAAACCTACAAAAACCTGAGTGGGGGTATGACCTAACAGTTCCTTAAGCCGTTCTTCGTTGAGAGTATGGCCTTCCTGAAATAGTTCATCAATAATTTGATTGAGGATTCGGGCTTGTTTTCCCGCCGCCTGCCGCACTCCCGCCGCATCGTACATCACGATCGCCGCAAACAAAGACGCGATCGCAAATTCATTACTATTCCAACCCATCTGAAGCCCGATACTTGTTGCCAAAGCTCCGACCAGAGCCGAATGCGCGCTGGGCATCCCACCCGTTGAAAAGAGTGTCCGAATATTGATCTTGCCATTACGAACAATATCGATGATCGCCTTGAGAGCCTGGGCAATCAAACAAGCAGCAATAGAAGCGGCTAGAGCCTGATTTTGAAAAATATTGCCTAATTCCTGCATAACAGTTTTGGATAAAAAGAAAGGGTTTAATGCTTACGATTGACAATATATTGCGCGATCGCACGTAGAGGAGCCGCTTTTTCCCCATAGTCCGCCAGTTTATCTATCGCCGAATCAATTAATTGTTGGGCTTGATTACGAGATTCTTCAATGCCCCAAAGACTGGGATAGGTCGCCTTTTGGGCCGCTAGGTCTTTTCCTGCCGTTTTTCCCAATTCTTCCTGGGTTGCCGTAATATCCAAAATATCATCAATAATCTGGAAAGCCAGCCCAATATTTTGAGCGTATTGGGAAAGTTTTTGTACTTCCTCTGAACAGGCTCCCGCCAAAATCGCTCCTGACACAACCGAGGTTTCTAACAAAGCCCCCGTTTTATGGGTATGAATAAACGTCAATGTTTCCGCCGTAATATCTGTTTTACCTTCTGATTCCAGATCTAACACCTGTCCGCCGACTAATCCCGCCGCCCCTACCGTGCGACCCAGACGAGCAATGACTTCAATAATATTTTGAGGAGCGACATTTTGAGTTTGAGTTGCCACAAATTCAAAAGCATAGGCCAGCAGACCATCCCCCGCCAAAATCGCAATATCTTCTCCAAAAACCTTATGATTGGTCAGTTTGCCCGACGATAATCGTCATTATCCATTGCAGGTAAATCATCATGGATCAACGACATGGTATGGATCATCTCTAGGGCGCAGGCTGTGGGCATGGACATTTCCTCGGTGCCTCCCAGCAATTCACAGGTCGCCAAACAAAGAATGGGGCGCAATCTTTTCCCGCCCGCCAAAAGGGAATAACGCATGGCTTCGTAAATTTTTTCTGGTCGGACAATGGGAAGAGACCCGTCCAGGGCAATCTCGACGAGTTCTTTTTTATCTTGGAGATAGGAAGCAAGGTCAAAGGCGGATGGCTTCCGTTGTTCAAGCATTATTTCACCCATATTTACGATGTCTAGCGACTAAAATAATTGACTGCCTTCATTTTACAGGGAAGGGGAAGTCGAGAAGAAAATGATTAATTAAGAAATGAGAAGGATTCAGTCTTTTTAATGATTCCTGATTTTTGAGACCAACATTCAACCAACGTTCAGGAGAACGATTCAGGCTCTATCTCTTCCTCTTCTCCACTGACTTCAGGGGAATGGGCATAAATTTGTTCCGATTCAGGACAGTCATCCGAGACTAATACTTCTGAATTTAAACGAGAAACGGAAGATAATTGACGGCTGACGGCTCCAATACTTTCAAGGCGAACCATTTCTTCCCAGGAACTAATTTCGTCTTCTTCTTCTGTTTCGTAGCGAATGGTTACTAGGTCTCCTTCGAGGGAAACAATACGTGCTTTATCTAACCAACGCTGTTGATCTCGCAAGAAAATGCAGACTTCCTGACCATCTGTACAGAATTGATAAATCTTGCGGTGTAACATAGGATTCTCCTAAAATTCAATAACTTTTCGCTCAATAGACTCTTTAAGGTTTTGGCTGAATTTGCTCAGGACAAAGGGTCAGAGCGTCGTCGTTTTTTGAAAATCCAGCAACTCAGATGAGTTGTATGAGGGAGTTGGGAGACAAATCTATCGGTTCGTCGCAATGATTGCGTCAGGAATTTCACAGTTTCTAACAATAAAATGTAGGGGATCAGGATATCTCGTCCCTCTATTGTAATTATACAAAATATATCATATCCAAAGTCAGTTAAGTTGAGAGAGAAGTAACCTTAAATCTTCAGATGTGAAGTTATTTTTTTGTTTTAAGATAAATTTTCTGGATTTATTTGATCAAGGCGAGAAGATGTTTGATTTTTTCTGAAGATCATTTAGAATTTTCAATTTCTGTTGACTTCCTTTTTTTTGTACCACTGGCGCGATCGCGTTTTCTAATGGGATTCGGGATTCCCCAATATTGAGCGGCTTCGGACATAACCATTTGTAAGACCTGGGGATCGCCTAGTTGAATAATTTCCTTGGGTTTACTGGGGGAAATGCCTAATACTTTGATAATTTCCAAGGCGATCGCCCGTGCGAGGGGAGGAGGGACAGCATTACCAATTTGCCTGGCTCCATGCCATTTGGTTGTATGAAAACGAAACCAATCGGGAAAACCATGCAGACGGGCCATTTCCCTTACGGTGATACAACGGGCTTTTTCGTAATGAATCGGTCGCGGACTGGTAAATGCTCCGCGAGAAGCATCGGTTCCTGCGCGTAAGGTATGGGAAACACCTTGACGGGGTAGCCGAAAAAAGCGAGAAATCGGTTCCGTTGTGCCTGGGGGGGTTGCGGCAAAGCGACGACGAGAAATCGCTGTATGGTGAGTTCGTGTACTCGCAGTCAGTAGATTGGGTTCAAAGGGACGACGATAGCCAAAATACCAAAATTTATCTTCTAGACAACGCATCTGAAGGGCATAATGGCTTGGCTTACCCCAATTAGGTGTTAATACATAATCTTGATCAACTAAAATTTCGTAGTCTTCGGCTTCGGGTAAATCTGCCAAAGAATCTTCGCAGGTGGGACTCAGGGGTAAATCACCCTTTCTTTTGCTTGCCGATCGCGTCAAAGGAAGGGGATAACTGGGTAGGTCTAATCCTGCTTTTGCCCCCAACAAAATTAAACGCTCCCGTTCCTGGGGAACCCCATAGCTCGAAGCATTTAAAACTTGCCAGGGCGATCGCACCTGGTAACCAATGGCCGCAAATTCCGTGATCACTTCTTCTAAAAACTGACGATGACGACCAACGGTTAAACCCTTGACATTTTCAAAAAGAAAATAGGACGCATCCAGTTCTTTGACTAAGCGCACAAAATCCTTCACCAATTGATTACGCGGATCATCAAAGGCCCGTTGACCAATCAGCGAAAACCCCTGACACGGTGCGCCGCCAAAAACAATATCTATGCCGCGATCGCCAATATTAGCCACCTCTCGTATTTTTTTTCCCGTTAAATCAGCGACGGATTGGGGCAGAACGACACAGTGAGGAAAATTAAACCTATGAATGACCGCATGAATCGGATCAACTTCAACCGCCGCCACCACATCAAAACCCGCTTGCTCAAAGCCCAAACTCAGTCCACCCGCTCCCGCAAACAAATCAATCCCAATCGGTCTTTTTTTTCTCAAATGCTTTACCTCTGTCACCATAGAACAGATTCAAATATAAAGCATTGATCGCACCACAAGCCAGGATGGGGAAAACGGATCAGCGATCGCCAACCCCATACAGATTAAGCTTTGTAGGGACATAATACCATTATGTCCTCATCCTGTATGTCCTTAGTCTGTATGGGGTTTAACCACAAAATGCCGTATGTTCCAACCAAACTCAAACGCCCTGATTAATAATAATGCGGCACAAAAAACTGCTCATTCAGAGGAGGACGCACATAATCAGGAGAAGGCGGCTTTCTTGGCGGAAGTTCCATTGGCTCTGGAGTCAGATCTTCATAGGGGATTTTACTTAAAATGTGCCGAATACAGTTTAGCCTAGCTCGTTTTTTGTCATCCGCTTCCACCGTAAACCAAGGAGCTTCAGGGATATTGGTATGAGCAAACATATTATCCTTTGCCTGGGAATACTCTACCCACCGATCCCTCGATTCTAAATCCATCGGACTCAGTTTCCAGCGACGAGCAGGATCGGACAATCGCGATTGAAAGCGGATTTCTTGTTCTTCATCACTGACCGAAAACCAGTATTTCAAAAGCACAATTCCCGATCGCACCAACATCCGTTCAAACTCAGGACAGGAATTGAGAAACTCCTTATATTGCTCCTTCGTACAAAAACCCATGACCTGTTCAACCCCTGCTCGGTTGTACCAACTACGGTCAAAAAGAAGGATTTCACCTGCCGAAGGAAAATGTTCGACATAGCGTTGAAAATACCATTGAGTTTTCTGCTGGTCAGAAGGAGTCCCTAAAGCCACCACCCGACACCCTCTAGGATTTAACGGCTCGGTAATACGCTTGATCGTCCCCCCCTTACCAGCCGCATCTCGTCCCTCAAAAACAATAATCACTTTGAGACCAACGTGCTTGATCCAGTATTGCATTTTGACGAGTTCGACCTGAAGACGCACCAATTCCTTTTCATACAATTTCTTGGACAGTTTCTCTGACGGTGGGTCAGTTCTTTCAACATCAGTTTTTTCAAAAGCAGACTCCATCATCTTAGGGTTTGCTTGGATGCCTTGATGTTCTTTTGCCTTATTTTTTTTGATTTTTTTTGATTTTTTTGATTTTTTTTGCAATTTCTTATTTTTTTTGCCTATTAATTGATTGAGTTCCTGGGAACCGTTTGTCATTAATTCATCCATCGGTTTTTCTCTGAATTTTCCTAGCTTTATGATCTTTATAAGAGATTTCGCTGCTTATAAATACAGTTTATTCGATATTAAATAAATTTCTGTCAATATTTGTATTAAAACCTACTTATTTAACATTTTGTATGAATTCTCAAGGTGTGTCAGGGCATCTTGAGTATGTCTAATGAACAAAAAAAATAGAGGGTATTAAGATAGAAGATAGGGGATAATACCTTTGGTGTATTGACTTTTTGTCGTTATCGATATCAACCGACTCCATAAAGTTTTTAGATTTTCGGTAATATTTGTGACCAAATTGTATTCCTAGTTTAAGTATGATCACCCAGGTTGCTTTAATAAAGAGAAAAAATTATGAGTGGAAATGAATCCCGTTTGCAAGCTATTTATGAAATTACTAATCGAGAACCCATGCCGCCCAAAACCCCAAAACGGCTAGAGGAACTCTGGGCTTCCGATGTTTTTACGCTGAGCAAAATGCAAGAAAGTCTTCCCAAAGATGTTTTTAAATCCGTAAAGAAGACCATTCAAACTGGTGAAGAGCTAGATGTTTCTGATCGCGGATGTGGTAGCCTCTGGCGATGAAAGAATGGGCAATCTCCAAAGGAGCGTTATATTATGCCCATGTCTTTTATCCTTTGACCAATGCAACGGCGGAAAAACACGATGGTTTTATTTCCGTTCAGAGCGATGGCTCTGTTATCTCGGAATTCGCGGGTAAGGTTCTCGTTCAGGGCGAACCCGACGGCTCTTCTTTTCCCAATGGCGGAATTCGCTCCACCTTTGAAGCACGGGGTTATACCGCCTGGGATGTCACCAGTCCCGCCTATGTCATGGAAACAGATAATGGCTCTACTCTCTGTATTCCCACTGTGTTTGTGTCCTGGACAGGGGAAGCTCTGGATAAAAAAACGCCCTTATTGCGCTCTAATGCGGCGATGAACAAAGCGGCGACCAGAGTTTTAAAATTATTAGGCAATACCGATGTTGCTCCCGTTAACTCCAGTTGTGGTGCAGAACAGGAATATTTTCTAATCGATGCCAATTTTGCCAATAGCCGCCCCGATATCCTCTTGTCTGGACGCACACTGTTTGGAAAGGCTCCAGCCAAAGGTCAACAATTTGATGATCATTACTTCGGTGCCATTCCTGAGCGAGTTCAGGTTTTCATGCAGGATGTAGAAGAAAAATTATATAAACTCGGTATTCCCGCTAAAACCCGCCACAATGAAGTTGCCCCAGGTCAATTTGAAATTGCGCCCTTTTTTGAAGCCGCTAACGTTGCGACCGACCATCAACAACTCCTGATGACCGTTCTTCGCAATATGGCAAAGAAACATGGTTTCATTTGTATGCTTCACGAAAAACCCTTTAAGGGAGTGAATGGATCGGGTAAACACGTCAACTGGTCGGTGGGCAATCCTACCCAAGGTAATTTATTAGATCCAGGTGATACGCCCCACTCCAATGCTCAGTTTTTGGTATTTTGTGGCGCAGTAATTCGGGGAGTCCACAAATACGGGCCGCTACTACGGGCTGTGGTGGCAACTGCTAGTAATGATCATCGTTTAGGAGCTAATGAAGCCCCCCCTGCGATTATCTCCGTCTATCTAGGTTCCCAACTAGAAGATGTATTTGAACAAATTAGCAAAGGCGAAACGACAGGTTCTAAAGGGAAAGGCACAATGCACATCTGGCGTTGATACTCTGCCCGTTGTTACCCACTGACCCAGGCGATCGCAACCGTACTTCTCCCTTTGCTTTTACGGGAAACCGTTTTGAATTTCGGGCTGTTGGCTCAGGACAATCCGTTGCTGGCCCCTCGTTGCCATGAATACGGTTTTAGCGGATTCGCTGAATTGGATAGGCGACAAGCTAGAGTCCGAATTAGGCAAGGGCACTGAACTCAATTCAGCGATCCAGACTGTTTTAAAAGAAATCATGGATCAGCATAGTGCCGTCATCTTTAATGGCAATGGCTACTCGGAAGAATGGCACAAAATGGCCGTTGAAGAACGGGGTTTAGCGAATCTACGCACCACAGCCGATGCCTTACCTGTCCTCAAGGAAAAATATATCGAAGACCTGTTTGCTGGTTTAGGAATTCTTTCCCCTGTTGAACTCGCTAGTCGCTTTGAAGCCTACGCTGAGCAGTATATTCTTTCTATTGAAGTGGAAGCAAAACTGGTCATCAATATAGCTAAGACATTGATTTACCCCGCCGCAACTCGCTATTTATCCGAGCTTTCTAATACGGCCCTCAGCCTGAAGGAAATTGGGTTAGATCTAGAAGTAGAAACCATCGAAAAAGTTTCTAGTTTGGTTAAATCGATGATGGAAAAGGTAAGTAAACTGGATTCCGCTTTAGGCAGCCATGATTTTGCGACGACGGAAGACCATATGCAATATCTTTCTAAAACCATTCGTCCTTTAATGGATGAGGTTCGGGAATATGCGGATGGGTTGGAAGCTGAAATTGCTGATGATCTCTGGCCTTTACCAAGTTATCAAGAAATGTTGTTTATCAAATAACATTAACTAGGTTTTAACTAGCCGTTCCCCGTGAGCGGCTTTTTTTCTTCCTCTTTTTCTAGCGAGTGACTCCCTGAATGACGGGGCGAATATCCGTTCCTTCAAATGTCCCTGGATTACCACTCCAATTAAAATCACTAATGCGTAAATTGATTGATCCAATTTGTAATTGGGGATTGTAGCGCACCATGAAATTGTAAGTCCGACGGCTATATTCAATAAATAATTCCGTACTGATTTGCTTATTGGCATCAATACTATAGGCACTCTGAACCCCTATTCTGAAAGGCCCATAGACTTGCTGGGTTAATCCCCAGGATAAAACCTGGGTATCGGCAAAGCGATCGAACAGGAAGGGAGACACCCCGCCACGAATAGCCTGTAAGTAGCTGATATTAAAGCCTGTATAATCCAAATAAGGTTCGGAAAAATGGCCAAATTGACCTAATAAGCCAATACTTCCCGTCACAGAGGGCTGAGAACTGCCATCACTATAAAAACTGGTTACGCCCGTCACTCCTGTCGTTATCTGTAAATAGGGTAGTACTGGTGTTGAGGTATAGCGTAATCCTTTGTCAGGTTTGGGTTCTAGGGCTTCTCCCATCCAAAGAAAATAGTATTTGTTGAGGGAGACAGCCCCTTGATAACGCATTAATGTGACTAAATTGTTATCGCGTACAGGAGGAAGTAAGTCTTCTTGGTCGGTTTCTGATTGGATATCTTGAATTGAAGCCTGATAACTCAAAGACAGGCTCGGATCACCCAGGGGAATAACGGGGGAAACTAGAACGGCTCCCACACTACTGTTCACCGTTTGAAAGCCCAAAGAACCGTTAAACAATCGTTCTCGATAGTTGTATTCAAATCGCAGGTCGTGGGGAGAAGAGATATCGCCTATTTTGTTTTGTAGGGCAACTTTAGCTCGTAGGGTGGTATCAATTTCTCCTAAATCTAGACTTGAAAAATTAAGGGTATTAATCAGGCGGGTGCGATCGCTGAAAGTAACATCCAAATCCGTAATTAGACCAAAGGACGCGGGACAAATCACACAAACTTGGGAATCACTTAAATTGGCAGTGGGAAAAGCGGTCGGAAAGAGAGCTTTTTGAATTAAATATTGGGGTTTAATGTCAAAACGGACGGATTTAGTATCGAGAATATTAAAACTACTTTGAACATAAAGTCCTCCCCGATCCTGCCCATCGTAACCAAAACTTAAAATTCCTGGTTGGCGATTTCTGCGGTCTAAGACTAATCGATCTCTGAAAGAGAGGCATGGTATTTTCTTGATCTAATACCACCCGTGACTCGCTTAATCTCACCTCATCCACTAGGGGAGCCACATTGTAATAATTAGCCGTTTCCGCTTGAATTTCTAGCTCAGGGGGAGAAAAGGGGTCGTTAGTAATTCTGACCTTGCTGGCATTCCAACCTTCAGAATCAAAATCAATTTTCTTTGCCTGAAAACGCAAACGGTTAATTTGTCCACCATTGACACCATTACTGCCTGCCGTACCAAAGCGATTTAAATCTAAACTGGTTCCCGCCGAAAAACGATAGCCGTCTCCTGTTGTAATTCGTTGGAGGGGTTGATTATTAATCAGACGTTCATTGAGGGTCTGGGAGGGGATGACGTTGCCCCCAGGATCGGTGGGGAGAGTCGGGGAAATATCTCGGCCCGTTGTGGGTTGATAAATTTCTCCCCTGGCATTGTGGATCACGCCCTTATCTTGAACGAAGTAATATTCAAATTTTTCCCCCTGTAGGGTTTGTTCACCCCGTTTAAGAGAAACATTTCCTTCGGCGACAGCAAAGCGATCGGGTAAATTAATCTGTAGGCGATCGGCGAGCAACACACCATTAGCAAAACGCATCACGACTTTACCCGTTGCCGTTATCACCTGATTATTGGTGCTGTATTCCTGTTGGTCGGCGATTAATTCTAATACGCCAGGCGGTTCTTTCGGTTTAGTTTCACTGGATGTTGATGGCGCGTTCGAGGCATCAGGCGTATTGGTTTCTGGAGAGGTTTTAGGATCTGTTTCAACAGGTTGATCGGGCTTAGATTCATCCGTATTGATAATAAATTCTTTAACGGCTCCGTCTCTTTCTTGGGTGATTAAACGATTCTCTTGGGGAAGATTTCCGCGATCGCGTTGAAGTGTTTGTAGATCGAGAATTACCTGACGGTCAACAGCAGAAAACAGGGGGGCAGTATCATTGCTCGATTGATCAATCGGAAAAGCATTAGGAGGGGATGGGGGAGCATTGACGGAAATCGGTTTTCCCAGTTGCTCGGCATGGGAGTCTATCTGGGGTAGAGAAGGGGATGCAACCTGGCTCGGTTCGGAATAATAAAATTCAACAACGCTGGGTATCGCTTCAGGAGACTTCTTAACCGTAGGCAAAGAAGAGTCGGCCATCAAATAATTGGGACGGACGACAACCCCAGGCTTAAACGGCTGAATAAGCGCAGGAGGACTCGGTGGGATAACGAATAGGGGCATTTAGATCAAAATAAAGCTGAAAAAATCAACCGCAACCTCAATCACAATCTCGCCAAAACATTGGGACAAGTGCTGCCCCCATCGCCTGACTCACCTAAGTTAACACGAAACTCCCCAACATCTATGATTACATCATCCAAATGTTAAAAGGAGTTCATAGGCCTTTGACCGCAGTGACGATAACATGAGGGTTGATAGCCAAATTACTGCGATCGCTGGTAGGTAAAATAATCTAATCGTCTCGCTGAATAATAAGCAAGATTTTAAGATATTTTTTTAAAATTAATTCAGTTTACTCAAAATCCTTACGACCAGGGTTACGGGTCGGGTCACTAGAAAGAAAACCGAAGATAAATAACAAAATAAAGCCCGCGACAACAATATTAACGACAATTTTGAGGGTCAGCATAAATGCTCCTTACTTATAAAGACTGATGTTTAAATAACGTGAAAGCAAAAGTAATGCTCCATAGCCTACTCTACCGTATTTCGGTATCGACCGTCGCGACAGAATTCTAGAAATTTTCCTAATCTCGCCATGTCTTTTAAATCCCTCGATAACCTACTAACCACCCTCCAACAACAACCCCAATGGGAAAGTTATCATCATTACCGCCAAGTCCTCGGAGTCTGGGAAACCGTTCTTGATCCCGCGATTCTCAGGTATACCAAACCCCTCGCCATTCGCCGTCAGGTGCTATGGGTCGCCACCCTGAGTCCTGTTTGGGCGCAAAATTTAACCCTACAACGCTATGGTTTACTCAAAAAATTAAATCCCCAATTAACCCAACCCCTAACGGATATCCGTTTTTCTGCCGCTCAATGGCATCAAGCCCAGAATTTAAAATCTCTTCAACACTCAAATCCCCTAGAGCAGGGTGAATCCTATTCTGCTTTTTTGACCACCCTAAGTTTTCCTGACGAAGTTGAAAAAGTTCCTGCAAAAACGCCAAACGAAGCTTTTCAACGTTGGGCAAAAGTTCTCCAAGCCCGTACTGAACAATTACCTCCTTGTCCCCAATGCCAAGCTCCTGTTTTGCCCCAGGAATTAGAACGCTGGTCTATTTGTGGAAATTGTGCAACAAAGTATTTGTTTAACTCTCCGAATTCTTAAATTGATAATTAGAATTGTTAGAATTGATCGCATTTTGTGATTTCTGATTGCATCGTTTCTAAAAAATCAATTTAAATTCAGACGACTCTACTGAAGATAAATGGATAAACGCGATCGCAATTTATTTCACGTCGATAAATTTTAGTTAACTTATTATTTGGATTTATAACTTAGTATAAGTGTATATCAATAAATTATGAATACTAGAAATAAAATTATCATAGTATGGATTGTTTTTTTGTTAGGACTCCTCTTTCACACTGACTTAGGCTTAATGCCTCTTTTTCATAACCTGAGTGTTGTTAGTTCTCCTGCCAGAAATATGGATGAAATTGCACCGATTATGTGGCTTATGTTAGTTTTTTTTGTCCCACCAATGGCGGCAATTATTGCAACTGTATTCATAAATTCAAGAGGGTATCGAAAACTGCATTTTGCCTTGAGTCTTGTCTATACCATGCTCAACTTCTCCCATCTAATTGCTGACCTTATGATAAAGCCTATTGTTTGGTATCAAATTACTTTGATGGTCATTCTATTAACAATTGGTTTATTAATTAATGTAGTGTCATTTCAATGGATGAAAGAATACATTAAAGAAAAAAACTGTGGTTAAATTGATGATTTTGTGTGACGCGATCGCTGAAAAATTCTGATTTTAAGGATTAGTCATTAGAGTAATTTTAAAATCAAAATCATGAAGACTCATTTTTTTCATCGGTTTTTTCGATTTGCTCACGAATATCGTTGAGATCGATATAGCGATCGGTTGCATTTCTTAATTCTCTAGCAATCATTCCTTCCGTCGAAACAACTGTAATGTGAGTATTTTTTGAACGTAATAATTCAATTGCTCTTTCAAAATCACCATCCCCACTTAATAAAACAACTCTGTCATATTGTTCAACTGTATTAAACATATCGACGACAATTTCAATATCTAGGTTTGCTTTCTGGGAATATCTACCCGAACTATCATCATAGTATTCTTTTAAAATTTTAGTTCTAACGGTATAACCTAAACTAATGAGTGCATCCCGAAAACCTCGTTGATCTTGAGAATCTTTTAATCCTGTGTACCAAAAAGCATTAATCAGATCAATGCTGGGACTATTAGTAAAATGCTCTAACACTCGTTTGGGATCAAAAAACCAACCATTTTTTTGTTGGGCATAAAACATATTATTGCCATCGACAAAAATGGACAAACGATCCCTCTTGTAAGGGTAATTATTATTTATCATATAAATTTAAGAGCCAAACTTTTTAGAATAATTAGAATAGAATAGAATGAAATAATTTTTAGATTTAGAAATTAATGTTAGAAATTATCATAGACTAAACATTTTAGCGCAAATACTTCACACTTGGCGACGATGCTATTTCCTCATTATCAATTCGGCCTCTAGAATAAAGATATCCCTAAAATTGTACTAGACTAGGGAGACTCAATTTCCTGACTCTGTTGTTTAAGCGAAAACGAAGCGTAATTTTAACTCTAAACTTCAACTAAATAGGAACACCAGTCACTCCAGCCGCCTGGATAGAGTTTGGCTGGGGATAATCCCGCGATCGCCAGGGAAAAAAGATTCACGCAAGCCGTCACCCCAGAACCACAGTAAACGATCACTTCTGCTGAGTTTGCATAGTCCGCCCAGCGTTCTTTTTGGGCTTCAGGAGGTAGACCATTGCCTTGGGCATCGGTAACTTCTAACCAAGGTAAACAAATCGCTCCTGGAATATGGCCCGCAATGGGATCAATGGGTTCTCGTTCTCCCCGATAGCGATCGCGCTCCCGTGAATCGATTAATACTGACAAGGGATTTTTTTGATGGGCTTTTACGGTTTCAATATCCACAATCCAATCAGGCTGGGGTTTTGCGATAAAATTTCCTGGTAAAGAAGAGGGAATTTCCTCGGAAACGGGACAATGATTGCGTTGCCATCCTGACCATCCTCCATCTAAAAGGGCAACTTTATCGTGGCCTAAATAGCGCAAAAGCCACCATAGACGAGAGACAAAGGCAAAACGGGAATCATCGTAGGCAATAACCCAGGTTTGTCCTGAATGAATCCCGATGGCTGATAATTTTTCGGCTAATTGGTCTGGAGCGGGCAGGGGATGTCTTCCACCATGAAGGGCAACGGGTGAAGATAAATCTCGGTCTAAATCGAGGTAATAGGCTCCAGGAATATGGCTTTTTTGATATTGTTCGTATCCCCAAGTGGGTTGACCTAATTGAAATCGACAATCAATAATTTTTAAGTCGGGATTCTCTAAGTTCTCGGCTAACCAGGAAGGTGTGACTAATGAGGAAATAGGATTTGTAAACATAAATTTAATTATAGCTATGGGGTTATCATCACCCTTTCATTTGACCCATTTAGAAAGTATTAATAAATTTCTAAACTTTAGTTCAACAGGTCAGAAAATAGCCTTTGGTTTAAATAAGCTGTTTATCATCTAAAACGCATACAGGCAAGGGGCTTAAGCCCCTTGTTATTAGATTTTCAGAATAGGTCGCTAGGCAATCTCAATTCACGACAGCTTACTAGTGTCAAATACAAAAGGAAGATTAAGGTTTAGCGGGGGTTTGAACGGCGGGTTGGGGAGAATCTCCTCCCTTGGGGGCAAAGGTATTAAAGAAACCGTATCCGACAAAGGCGATCGCGGCTAACCCTCCGAGGATTCCTGCAATTTTTTTGAAACCCCATTGGTTGCTGACTTCTTCTTCTTTGACTTCATCATCTTCATCATGGGCAAAGCGATGAAAGAGAAAATCTAGGGCATAATTGCGTAATTCATAATATCTGGGATCTTCGGTAATCTGGGCGCGATCGCGGGGACGGGTAAAGGGAATTTCTAGGATTTCTCCAATTTTGGCACTGGGGCCATTGGTCATCATCACCAGGCGATCGGCTAAAAAGAGAGCTTCATCAATATCATGGGTAATCATTAATACCGTTAACTTCGTTTCACGCCAAATTTTTAATAATTCTTCCTGTAATTCTTCCTTGGTAATCGCATCCAACGCCCCAAAGGGTTCATCCAAAATCAAGACTTCTGGCGAAATAGACAAGGCTCTGGCGATCGCGACCCGTTGTTTCATTCCCCCTGATAATTGATTGGGTTTTTTCTGACCTGCTTCCGTTAAACCGACCATTTCTAAATAATGCTGAACGAGTTCGGTCTTATTTTCCTTGGATTTATCAGGATAGACGGAATTCACCGCTAATTGCACATTCTCGTAGGCACTTTTCCAGGGTAAAAGACAATAATTTTGGAATACCATCATGCGGTCTGGGCAGGTTCAGGATCGGTTTATTCTGAAGTTTAACCGTTCCGCCCGTCGGTTGATTAAAACCCGACACCATATTCAATAAAGTTGATTTGCCACAGCCAGAGTGACCAATAATACAAATAAATTCTCCTTCTGCCACCTCCAAATTAACGCCATCTAGGACGGTATAGGGGCCTCGTGGGGTGTTATACACCTTAGAAACATTGTCAATCGAGAGGAAAGCGGTATCCGTTTGGGAGGAGATTTTATCAGAAGGATTCATACCTTTTTGGGTGGGATTGGGGTTAGTTTTAGATTCTGAGGAAAGGGGAGTGATCATAGTTTCTAAGGTTAGAAAAAGTTACCAAAATTTAAGAACGGGAAACGCTATCAATGAGAATTTCAGAAACTTTTAATTCACGATGAATGGTAAAGCGTTGAATATAGCCAATGGGATCATCGGGCGTAAAGACCATGCCATCAAATAAAGCAAAATTGTGGCGATCGCTTTCCGTATCGGGCCAACCCAACTGACGACAAGCTTCTCCAAACAGATCGGGACGGCGGACTCGTTCGAGAATTTCGACCCAGTTTTTCGGGAAAGGTGTATAACCCCAACGGGCTAATTGGGTGAGAGTCCACAATCCTTCACCGCGACCTGGACAATTGGCTTGATCCACATAAAACTGATTAAAGCGGAGTAACTGTTGGGGTTCTGTCCCATCGCCTCGGTTATAGGGGTCAAGAAAGCCTGGACGAGTATAATCTTCTAGGGAACCAACATATTGAGGCTGGCAAAGTAAACCCATGATTTCTTCCCGATTCCGACGATCATCGCAGTATTCACAGGCTTTTAATAAGGCTCTGACTAAAGCAAGATGGGTTTCGGGATATTTGGCAACCCATTCTTCTTTAACTCCCAAAACTTTTTCAGGATGGCCTGCCCAAATATCTAAGGACGTATCAATCACATAACCCAAGCCTTCATACACCGCACGGGAATTCCAAGGTTCTCCGACGCAATAACCGTCAATATTGCCTGCTTTGAGGTTAGCCACCATCTGAGCGGGCGGAATGGCCGTTAGGGTGACATCCTGATCGGGATCAATCCCCCCCGAAGCCAACCAATAACGTAACAAAAGATTGTGCATGGAAGCGGGATGAACCATGCCAAAGGTATGAACTTTATCGGGAGTTTCCATGAGTTTGTTTTTCAGATCCCCCAGATTTTTCACGCCCGCCTGGGCAAAGGATTTGGCTAGGGTAATGGCGTTCCCATTACGACTCATCACTAGGGCATTAATAATCGGCACAGGTAATTTTCCCCCTGCTCCCACCGTTAACGATAGGGGCATTCCTGCTACCATTTGCGCCGCATCCAGACGACCACTAATCACGCCTTCCGCGATCGCCTTCCAACTGGGTTCACGAACGAGGTTAACCGCATCCAAACCTTCTTCTTGGAAAAAGCCCTTTTCCTTGGCAACCACTAAGGGAGCGCAGTCTGTGAGGGGAATAAAGCCAATATTGAGATTGATTTTTTCCAATCCGTTACCTGCCATGATCGAAGACGCTTGTGCCACTTTTCCGACCCGTTTAGAACGTTTTTGTTGATTCAAGAAATAGACAATTTCATTCCGAAAAACGTAATAACTCGGATGATTAACCACTTCTAAACGATGGCGCGGGCGGGGAATCGGCACTTCCAAAATTTGACCGATATGGGCTTCTGGGCCAGTTGTCAACATCACCACGCGATCGGATAACAGCAAAGCTTCATCCACATCGTGCGTCACCATAATGCAAGTGACCTGACTTTCCTGAACAATTTCCATTAATCTTTCTTGCAAATTGCCCCTGGTTAAAGCGTCCAACGCTCCAAAGGGTTCATCCAACAGCAAAACCTTGGGTTTAATCGACAAGGCTCTCGCGATCGCCACCCGTTGTTTCATTCCCCCTGACAATTGACCAGGGCAATTTATGAGCGGCGTGTTTGAGTCCGACTAATTGAATATTGTCTTCAATAATTTTGTTTCTTTCAGTCTTGGGTAAATGACGCATTACCCGATTCACCGCCAGACCAATATTTTGTCGTACCGTTAGCCAAGGTAAGAGGGAATAATTTTGAAAAACCACCATGCGATCGGGGCCGGCCCTTGAATTTCTCGACCCTCCACAATGACACCGCCCACCGTGGGTGTATCCAATCCCGACACCATATTTAACAGCGTAGATTTACCACAGCCAGAGTGACCAATCAGCGAAATAAATTCCCCTGCTTTAATTTTTAATTCAATATTTTTAAGGGCAATATACTGTTCCCCATTCGGTAAGGGAAAAACGCGATCAACGTGATCAATTTCAATAAAAGTGGACATATTAGCTAATAGTTGATAGTGAATAATTTTTAGTGGGCAGTAAAGAATTGATAATTGACAATGGATAATTGATAATGATTCGTTTTAGAAAGTGGATAGGAAAGAATTCATAATTGATAATTATTCGTTTCATAAGGTTAATGGTTTTATAAAAGAAAGATTGAAATGATTGTAATCAGAACCTAATCAATCAGATCAAGCTTTATCAATTATCAACTGTCCATTATCAATTAATTATCATTTTTGTTCAGCAGGAACTAATAAACTGGCAACAAAAGCAACTAGACGGTCTAAAATTAATCCCACAACTCCCACATAAACCAGTGCCAAAATAATTTCACTCATGCGAGAACTGTTATAGGCATCCCAAATAAAGAAACCAATTCCCACACCCCCAACTAACATTTCAGCCGCTACAATTGCCAACCAAGAAAGTCCAATGCCAATGCGTAATCCCGTGAAAATATAGGGAACTGCCGCAGGAAATAAAATATTAAAAAAATATTCCATTTTAGATAACTGCAAAACGCGGGAAACGTTGCGATAATCCTGGGGAACTTGTTGCACACCAACAGTTGTATTAATAATAATCGGCCAAATTGAGGTGATAAAAATAACGAAAATTGCAGACGGTTCACTCTCTCTCAGGGCCGCCAACGCGATCGGTAACCAGGCCAAAGGCGGAATCGTTCTTAACACCTGAAAAATCGGATCTAAAGCATCGTACATCAAACGACTACTGCCGATTAAAATCCCTAAGCCAATACCCACAATTGCCGAGAGAGTAAACCCAACCGCAACCCGTTGCAAACTGGCGAAAATTTGTAATCCTAATCCCTTATCTGTACCACCATTATCAAAAAATGGATTAATAATGAGCGGATTCCAGGTTTCTTGAATCACCGTTAATGGAGCGGGTAAATTAGGATTGGTTCCCGAACAGAGGGCTTGCCAAATCACTAACAAAACAATTAACGCCACCAAAGGACGCATGACTTTTTTAGAGTGGGTCAAAAAAGCCAAGGGATTTTTATTAGAAGGTCGTTGAGATAAACTAGGATTTGCCATTTTTAATAATTGATAAAGATTATTCAGAAACTGTTTTTAACGGGGCAATTCGCCCCCTAAATCCCCCAAGTTTGGGGGACTTTGAATCTAAGTTCCCCCCAGAATTGGGGGGCTAGGGGGGCTTTTCACATATCTTCTCAGGGTTATTTAGTTATATTTTGGGTTAAATATTATTTCTGTAGGGGCGTATTGCGTACGCCCTTTATTTTCTAAGCTTTAATGGCTTTAATTTTTAAACCATCTAAATAAGCTTTGGGATTTTCAGGATCAAATTTTGTCCCATCAAAAAAAGTTTCTACGCCGCGAGAAGTACTGGTAGGAATCTCCGCCGCAGGAACGCCTAGAGATTGAGCCGCTTCTTTCCACAGATCTTCCCGATTGACTTCATCAATAATTTTTTTGGTATCCGTTTTTTCAGGTAAATAACCCCAACGAATATCTTCAGTTAGGAACCATAAATCATGGCTCTTGTAGGGATAGGAGGCATTATCTGCCCAGAATTTCATGGCTAAATCAGGGTTATCCAAAGTACGGCCATCGCCAAAATCAACCTTGCCTTGTAAACGTCCCAAAATATCTTCGGGGGGAACTTTCAGGTATTGACGACCAGAAATAATTTTCACCATTTCTTCTTTGTTTTCTGGCTTTTCGCACCACTGTTGGGCTTCCAGAATAGCCATTAAAATTGCCTTAGCCGCTTTCGGATTTTTATCAACCCAATCTTTCCGCATAGAGAAGGCTTTTTCGGGATGATCTTTCCATAATTGTCCCGTAATTAAAGCTGAATAACCTAGTTTTTGGTTAACCAATTGGGCATTCCAAGGTTCTCCCACACAAAAAGCTCCCATACTTCCGACTTTCATATTGGCAACCATTTGAGGGGGGGGAACGGGAATAATTGAAACCTCTTTATTGGGGTCAATTCCTCCTGCGGCTAACCAATAACGCATCCAGAGATCATGGGTTCCGCCTGGAAAGGTGATAGCGACTTTCGTTTCTTTTCCTGCGGCTTTCGCTTTAGCTAAACCTGCTTTTAACGGCTTGCTATCTACGGTCAGTTTGAGATCTTTGTAGTCATTAGAAACCGAAATTGCTTGGCCATTGGTATTTAACCGAGCTAGGACGTACATGGGAACGGGCTTTTTGGTTTTCGTGATCGTTCCCAAGGACATAAAGTAAGGTATCGGGCTGAGGATGTGCGCTCCATCAATACCACCACCACCAGAACCTAGTTCCAAATTATCGCGGGTGACCGGCCAGGAGGCTTGTTTGAGGACTTCAACCCCTGTCATGCCGTATTTAGCAAATAAACCTTTTTCTTTAGCAATAATCAAAGGGGCGGAATCGGTGAGGGCAATAAATCCTAATTTGGCTGTGGTTACTTCAGGGGCTTCTGCGGTTGTCGCAGGACTCGCACCCGTCGCAGGAGATTCAGCAGGGGAAGTTGTGGCGGTTGGTGTGGTGGTGGAAGGGCCGCAACCATGTAAGATAGCCGCGCCCGCCGCTGTGATTCCAGCAGTTACAATAAATTTACGTCTAGAAAGATTGCTCATAGGTTAGTTTTTCAATCTGTTTGATATTGATGGGAAAATACTGAAAACAGGAGTGGTTTACTCTTTAGCTTCGAGTCATTACCCTTCAAGGGTGATATTTTTTCTTGTAAAGATTTGTATCTTTAGCAACAAAATCTGACATAAAATGTTTTTTTGTCATTAGATATCGCCTTTTTTACATGAAGTGGGGAGAATTGAAGAGAATTTTTCTACCTGTAAATAATTAGTTGATGATTAGGTAAAATGAAGAGAAAACAAAAAAACAGATTGTCTTAAAAAAAGGAGTAAAAAGGATGAAAGTGACGGTAGAATTCGTGATTCGTAACGAAATGGGAAATATTCTCAGCCAAAACAGCCCATTTGCAATGGAAATAGGAACCCAAAGCTTACATGACATAGAAGGAGGTGTAGAACAGATGAAACAGAAAGTATTGCCTGAAATAGAGGCAGCCTTACTGGCGCAGTCACAAAACGAGTTCACGGAAAAAGTAAAAAAAACTAAACTTGTGGTGTAATGGTACGAGAAAAATCTGTATAAAAACATTACACGGTCAGTTTGAGTTTTACTTACAAAAGTATCAAACGAATAAAAAAGAAGTTAACTATTTTCAGTTATCGGAGCAATTGCAGGAAAGATTTGTGAGTCAGAGATTAGAGGAATTATGCGGTTATTACGCCAATCGGCTCAGTTATGAGAATTTGGCTGGATTAGTGGAGCGAGTAACAGGAGAAAACTTATTGAGTGACCAGACCATTTGGGGAATAGTGAAAGGGAAAGCCGAAACCTATAGCCAGCAAATCCGACAAACTGTACAAGAATCATTAGAATCGACCACATCTGAGCAGATTCAGATAAAGAAAAGCGTAGAGATTTATAACGTAGAGGAGTCAGAAATTCTCCTATTTGACGATGGTATTCAAGTCAAAGGACAAAAGCCTGAGCGTAATTCGCGTAATGAATCTACTGCCCATACTCCAAGTCCAGATACCACCAAGAATAAGACTCCCGCCGTCATTACCGATGTAGTAATGTTGCAAACACCCAAAGGGGGATTTGAATATCTCGTTTCTCCTTTTGATACTGAGGTAGAAGAACCGATAAGTCTTGCGACAGTCGTTAGAGCGAGAATTCTCGACCTCTATCAAAAGGAATCAAAACCGTTGAATATTGTTGCTATCACCGATGGGGCAAGAGTCATTCGCCATCGCCTCTTGGCTATCTTTGGTGTTTTACCTGTTGTGATTTTAGACTGGTATCACCTATGCAAAAAAGTGCGAAATCTGATGTCTATGATTGCTTTCAACAAAGAAGAAAAATCCAATCATGTCAAGTTTTTACTCTCACAATTATGGCATGGTCAGACTGATATTGCCCTCAACTACTTAAAACATCAGGTTGTTGCTCGCAATAACAAGGTCTTGTTGGAACTTATTGGTTATTTGGAGAAACATCACTCAGAAATCATCAACTACGAAGGTCGGCGAAAAGTCGGTAAAAGTATTGGTAGTGGTCGCATTGAAAAAGGCGTAGATTTGGTCGTTGGTCATCGTCAGAAAAAAAAGGGTGTAAGTTGGAGCATGAATGGTAGCAAGGCTTTAAGCTTTCTCAAGGTAGCTGAACTTAATCATTGCTGGACTTCTCTTTGGTTTCCTGCTCAATCTTGTTAATCATCAACTAATTATTTACCAATACCTTAGCCCAAAAAAGCGGATGAAGAGAGAGGACTGAATGTAGTAGAGTGATAGTCTTCAAAAACAACACCTCGAAAACCACAGACAGCCCATGTTGGACATACTAACACTCTTGCAATGCCTAGTACCAGAAATAAAAGTGACAACGATGCGTCAGTTGAGGCGTATTATCATGGCAATGTTAGGCATGAGCGGACGAGTGACAATGTTGGGAATCTCCCGTTGGGCAGGAACTGGTGGTAGTTATCGGACAGTGATGAGATTTTTTCATACAGTCA
>CAWEDJ010000008.1:0-13213 GCA_963807635.1 uncultured cyanobacterium | reverse complement strand
AGCACGTTTCCCAGAACTCGGTTTTTTGCTTGCATTGATTGTTTTTGTTTTCCATTGGTGATCGCTGAAATAGAGATTCAACTCTACAATTTTCATTTTTGTAGATATAGCTGATGGATTCGGAAATTAAGCCTTATCCTTAGCCAAAATAAAAACATTTCCCTCATTGCCCCTACCGATGCGTAAATCTTCATCCAAGTAGGTAATTTCTAACCAACCCGAAGAATCACGACTTTCTAAGCTCAAATCTACGGCTAAAAATCGTTTACCGAGTTCAATATCCTGAATAAATTGACTAACGGATTGATAGCCCATTACCCTTTGTAAGCCAAGGATTGATCGTTCAAACTTGACATCTACCCGACGCTCAGAAACAGGGGTAAAACGCGCACTGACCGACACCAAGCCTTCTAAAAAAGGAACTCCACTCACTTCAGCAATGTTATAAAGTTTTCCTTCAATGATACGGATACATTGGTAGATCTGACCTAATTGGATCAAAGGAACTCGGTCTAAGCCCAAAATACTGCGGCTGGTTGTGTAAAGTAATCGCCAGTCACCATCTAGAAGGGCAGTTGCTTTTTCTAGGGGATGGGGATGGGGATTGTGGTCTTCGAGTTGCTCAACGGCGGTGAGAATATTGACAGTGTCGCTTTCTGTCGCTAATAGACCCCGATTTTTCCCCGCGATCGCCTCTAGGAGTCTGGTTTTTTGTTGTAGTTTCATAAATCTTTCCTAAACCTATAACACTATTTTCGGTCATCAAGTGATGTCTGGGTCAGAATTCGATAGATTATTAAGTTTTTTAAATTTTTCTGAGTTTGCTAGAATGATACACTCGTTGTATGTGTGCTAATTACCTGTTTCCAATCTGCTCAATTTAACTGAGTTTAATTCTATGTCCTATAACGATTCTCTACGCAAAGAACCCCGCTATGAACCCGCCGCAGTTATTCCCGTAACTCGTCATACCTCTCTTTTGGATTGGTTACACGAAACAAACCGTATTATTCCCCGCGAAAAAGAAGAAGCCCTACGGGAACCTTTGAACGATGACGTAGATATTTCAGAATTGATGGATGTCGATGACAGTTCCTATGATGATGATCTCGGTGATTCGGATTCACCCGATGATGATTAAAAGAATTGGGGTTTGGTGGTAAAGTCATTTTAATTTTAGAAAAATTTTATGAGATGCGAGCGAATCGTGGATACAAACCCTTCTTCGGCTAAATTGTTTGATAAACCCTCTGGGACGCAATTATTGATTCTCTTGTCTGTGTTGCTGCTCGGATTAGCGATCGCCTTGCCCGCCCTGGCAGGAAATTTTCCCGCAGACACCCTAAATTTATTATTGCCCTTTGGGGTTTCGGCGGTGATGAGTGGGGCGATCGGTTATTGGGTTGTGCCAATTCTCCGCAAACTCAAAGCTGGTCAGGTCATCCAGGAAAATCGCCCCCAATCTCACCTCAAAAAAGCGGGAACGCCGACGATGGGGGGGATTTTTTTTATGCCCGTCGCCATTATAACCGCCCTCATTTGGTCAGGTTTTAATGCCAATGTCGTGGCGGTTTCCCTGGTTACGTTGGCTTATTTTGGTATTGGTTGGATCGATGATTGGCGCATTCTTCAACAACAATCCAATAAGGGATTGACTCCCCGCCAAAAATTAATTCTGCAAATAGGGGTCGCGATCGCCTTTTGTCTTTGGATGTTTTTTACCCAACCTGCCACGATTACCGATGTCCGATTGCCTGGTTTTGTCCTGCCTCTGGGGCTTATCTTTTGGGTTTTAGCGGGATTCACCCTGGTTGCCGAAAGTAACGCAACTAATCTCACCGATGGCGTGGATGGTTTGGCGGCGGGAACCTCTGCTCTGGCATTTTTAGGGTTAGGCGCGATCGCCTCCTCTAGCTCTCCCGAATTAGCGATTTTTTGTGCCTGTCTGAGTGGTGGCTGTTTGGGGTTTGTCCTCCATAATCGCAATCCCGCCAAAGTTTTTATGGGAGATACGGGTTCCTTGCCCTTGGGAGGAGCTTTAGGGGCAGTGGGTTTACTTAGTGGCAATCTTTGGGGATTATTACTGTTAAGTGGTATTTTTCTCGCTGAATCCCTCTCAGTTATCGCCCAGGTTAGTTATTACAAAGCCACCAAAGGCCCCGATGGCAAGGGTAAACGCTTACTCAAAATGGCTCCCATACATCACCATTTAGAATTGAGTGGCTGGGAGGAAACCAAGATTGTCGGTGTTTTTTATCTGATTAATGCAGGATTAGCTTTGTTAGCAGTCATTAGCTCATAGAATAAAAAAATTTAAACAAACTTGATGCGATCGCCTAAATCTTAAAAAGTTTATCCCACAGAAATGCTAACTTTAGTCTGTAGAACTATAGTTAGCAAAGTTTTATCTTTGAGACTGTAAAGCTAAAAAATAATCACTGTGAGTTTAATTGTTTCAGCATTCGGTCAAAGGGTAAGAGAAGAAAGAGTTAAACAGGGGCTTTCCCAGGAAGAACTGGCGAGAAAGCAGGAGTACACAGAACTTACATCGGAATGATTGAACGGGGTGAAAAAAATATTACCTTGGGGAACATTGAAAAAATAGCGATCGCTCTTGAAGTGTCAATCTCTCACCTACTCGATCAATCAAGTGATTGGTCGGAAGAAATTAGAAAATTTTGTAAATCTTATAATATTCCCTTGGATTTTCTTCCAGCGACATTGTGGGAGCCGAAAGTTATCCCAATGATTCGTGGAAAAGCCTTTGAATTTTGCGTACAGGCCTATCTTTCAGAAATTCTCCCCCCAAATATTTGGTATGTTGATAAACCCGTTCTCAATCCTCAACTCGGTTCTCATGATAGTGATGTGAGAATTAAACATCTGCCATCAGATAAAGTTTTTTCTGTAGAATGTAAACTTGCTAAAAAAGGCTCTTATAAATACCTAGCCAAAGAAAAGATGAGTGAGTTAAAGGTGAAGTGTATGCGTAGCCGAACCCTTGGCGAAGAAATGGTCAAAAATTTAGCTCCAAAATATAAAATCCCAGAACAGGCTTTAAAAGTACATAATGATCAATATCTACCTAGCGATTTTCATCTAGTCGTTACCTCTATCGGAAACGCATTTTATGAAACCGATCAAGAATCAAGTTTATTTATCTGGAAACCGAGTGAAAAGGGCATTAAATTTTTAGAAAATCTTAGAAAATTATTTGGTTCTAAAAATAGTATCCAAGATTTTGCATTTGAAACTATGTATATCGCAAAATCACAAGATATCACCATTAATGAAGAAGCGGGAGTTATTTGTACACGCCGAAAGTGTGATAATAAAAATAAATGTGGATTTATTCCTAATTATCCTATAATTCAGATACCTGACGGAACAATATTTCCAACTAATAAATGGTATCCTATTACTGAATCGGAGAAAGTCTTTAATAGTCTTTGTACAGACTGAATTTTAATAAATCTTAAAATAAAGCAAGCTGTTTTGTCGTTTCCGAAATTAAATTTGGTAAATAGTTAGTGATAAAAATTTCCTTCCCTCTATATCGATTACCTTTAGGAGAGGTTAAATTTTCTGAATTATTGTTCTTAATCGCCTGGGTTATCTTTTGATCATCTGTACGACTGATAGTATAGTTCCATTCTTTATTTTGAATAGATTTAGTCCAGCTATATATTTCTCTAATTTCAGGACAATCATCATAAGTTAATAAAAATTGATACCTATGTTGATTTTTTTGAAGAACTTCACTTAGTCTATGATGATCTTCTTCAGAAAATGCGTGGCTATAGAACTTATCTTGATCTGCATTAAAATAAGGAGGATCGATAAAAAGAAAAGAATTATGATTAACTTGATCGAGAATTTTCTCAAAATCTAGACTAGTAATTTTAACGTCTTGTAATTTTTCAGAAGTACGAAGAATATTTTTACCCCAATTTTCAGGACGCATACTATATTTTTCACCGTAACCCCAATAGCAATTTTTCATATTCATAATACCTGAATAGGAAGTTCGATTGAGGTAATACCATCTAACGGCTCTTTCTAGATCGTTGGTTGGTTGATAAACATTTTTATAAAAAGAATGACGTTCTTTGGTTGCAACTTCATCTCTTAAACCATCAATCAGTTTTTGTGGATAATCACGAATAAAAATATAGACATTAATGACATCTTTATCTATGTCATTCAACCAATTATTCGTGACCTTTTCTTTTGCGAAAAAAATAGAGGCCCCACCAGCAAAGGGTTCAAGATAGGAAGAGTGGGGAGGAATATATTCAAGAATCAGTTTTCTTGCGTAAAATTTGCCGCCTGCATACCTAAAGGGGGAATTTATTGACTTAGCCATTATTTTTTGAGATTCACCGACAAGAATGCTAACTATAGTATACAGACTTCTTGGGAATTTCTCAATAATCGTAAAATTCTCCATTAAAAAGTCCACTTGTAATGAAATAGACTGATTATCCGAGATTTCACCCCTTTTATCTATTATTTGCTGTTATTAATGACCGCAGGAAGCAATTTTTCCTGCTCTTCCCAAAACCAGGCAATTGTTTTAGCAAGACCCGTTTGTAAATCCGTTAACTGGACATCGGGTAGAAATGTTTTTAGTTTATCCACTTCTAAACATTTTGATTTTGCCCCAACATAACGAGACGTATCAAACTGAATTTGCCCAAAATCGTAATCCACTTCCTCACAAATCAATTCAGCAAAATGGCGAATGGTAAACTCTTCTCCCGCTCCAATATTAATCAAATCATTGTCAACCGATTGGGCTAACGCGATCGCAATTTGGGCAAAATCACCGACAAAAACCAATTCTCGTGATTGATAACCGTCTCCCCAGAGGATCACTGGCTCCCCGTAGAGTTTGCCGCGAATAATTTTACGGATCAGATCAAAAATGAAGTGCATTTGCCGTCCGTCGGTATGATACCCAGGCCCATAAAGCGTCGAGGGAACCAGACAGAGATATTTCAACCCATACTGTTTATTTAATGCCAAAAGACCCGCATAGAGCATCCGTTTCGTCATAGCGTAGGTAAAAAGACTATCAATGGGAACTCCCAACAAATAATTTTCTTCCTTGAGCGGAACCAGGGGATCGTAGGCGCAACTGGTTCCCATGCAGATAAATTTAGCCTGGGATTGATGCTGTTGCCACCAAGTCAGAATGTGGGTATTCATCTGTTGATTAATAATCCATTGTTCTCCAGGATGGGAAAGACAAAAATCTCCCGCTTGTGTCCAGGCGGCTAAATGATAAATTTGGTCATAAGTTTGATCATTAAACTGATGGAGGGAGTCTGGTCGGGTCAGATCGCAGTTTTTAGAATTGATGCGGGTGATTTCGTGACCTACCGCTTCTAATTGGGCGCAGAGAGTTGTTCCTAAAAAACCTGTTCCGCCTGTTACCAGAATTTTCATTTTTTATCCTAAAATAGTAATTTGTGTAGTTTATCTGCAACTTTGGTATTGTATCAAAACAGATGAGCCATTCATCACAGACGATGGATTGAGACGAATCGGCAATATCATTCGCTAGAAAACTTGAATGGTATTCGTCCAATGATCAGGCACAAAGTTTTACCCCATAAATCTGTATTCACCGAACATCCCCTACGTTTATTTTTAATTTTTTATGCAGTGTAATTCTATCCTTTTAACGCTTGCCGCCATTTCTTTTGCCCTAGCTGGTGGGGTTAGTTCTGAGGTCAAGGCTAACGATATTGATCTAAAAGTCGGTATTGTACAACGCTTTGGAGATGAAGAGAAGGATGAACTCACCATTAGTGCTACGAGCGGGGATACACTGACTTTTCGTTTTCTGGATGATAATAATAAACCCCAGTCTTTACAAGCGAAGACTGCGGCGATCGGTATTACGAAAAAAAACTTGGCCGCGCCCATTTTGGAAGAGCGATTAGTTTTGAGTGAACATTCGACCTTTGAAACCGCCGAAGATAGTGCCAATCAATGGAAAGCGTTGGGAATTCAGGTAGAAGTCACTCAACCAGAACGCTGGCAGGTTTGGGCCAAACGGGATATCTATGCCAGTCCTGTGGTTCGTCGTTGGTTACTAGAAAGTTTGAAAGCAAGGAACTACACTTTGCCCCGCCTGGATAGTTCGGTGGTTAGTGCCAAACCTCAAACAGTTTTAACGGTGAATGGGCAAAAATATCTGACTAATTCCCTCGAAGTTACGGGACAGAAAAATTTGATCCAAGTTGCGGAGAGAAGCGAAAAATCCCAACAATTGTATGGGGGGAGCCTAAAGCTCCAGCCGAATGCCTATGGAACCTATACTCTGGTCAATAATGTTCCCTTGGAGATTTATTTGCGGGGGGTTGTTCCCCATGAAATTGGTAGAAATGCGCCTGAAAATGCGGCCAAGGCCCAAACGATTATTGCTCGAACCTACGCGCTGAGAAATTTACGTCGTTTTGAAGCGGATAATTATGAACTGTGTGCCAATACCCATTGTCAGGTTTATTTTGGTCTGAAGGAGACTAGCCCCCAAGCCGATCGCGCGATCGCCCAAACCAAGGGGTTAGTCTTAACGTATCAAAATGAATTAGTAGATGCGCTTTATTCCTCCACAACGGGAGGGATTACGGCCAAATTTACCGATGTGTGGAACGGAGGAGAACGTCCCTATCTCAAGGCAATTATTGATTCTTCTGAAAATGTCTGGAATCTTTCCCAACAATCCCTCGAAAATGAAGCCGATTTTCGTAAATTCATTGCGCTCAATAAAGGTTTTAACGAGTCGGGGCGGAAGGTTTTTCGATGGCGTTATGAAAGTAGTTTAGAGGCATTGAACAAAGATATTCGGACTTATCTGAGTAACCGCAAACATCCCCTGGCGAATTTTAAGACGATTCTCAATATGCAGGTAGTCAAGCGATCGCCCTCTGGTCGGATTCTGCTCCTACGGGTTGAGACCGACAAAGGAGTTTTGGAACTCGCCAAAAATGAAGTGCGGAGTGCTTTTTCTGCGCCTCGTAGTACCCTTTTTTATCTCGATCCGCTTTATGATGACAAAAAAAATCTGAAGGGATTTGCCTTTATCGGCGGGGGATTAGGTCACGGCGTTGGGATGAGTCAGTATGGTTCCTATAAATTAGCTCAGTTGGGCTGGTCGCCCGAAAAAATTCTTGCCTTTTATTATCCAGGGGCTAAAATGCAACTTTTAGGGAATCAAATTGTATTTTGGCGGGGCAATCAATAAATTAAAAAAAAACAAGATTCATACCATTGTTAATATTAAAGTGAATTTGGGATTTTTTGACGAAAAACTTATTGAATAATATAAAAAAGATGATAAATATGAAAATAAATTTAAAATAACTTTTTTTACAAAAAACTAACTTCATCTTATAAAAAAGATCGCCAATCTCCAAAAATTCTTCACCTAGCCCGACAAGATTATTTTTTCAAAAATCCTATTGACACTTCTAGCAAATCAGCGACAACACTAGAAGAATTTAGACTTTGAGTAAATTTTTTGGTGAGGAGCAGATGATGCGTTTTAAAGGCCCGATTTCAAGTTTGTTACTTGTGCTGATGGTTAGCAGTTTGACTCGTGCGGACTATGATGGCATGAGATCATCACTCAAAATCACTTTAAATCGACTCAATCAACTAAAAAATGAATTGAAGACAAATCCGTTGCCTTCCTCAATGGAAACGACAGACAATTCGGATGATTTATCAACTTCCGAGGATTTAGATAAATCTCAGCTTGTTCAAGAAGTCTTATCCGAAGATACATCAGAATGCCAACCAACGAACTCTAATTTGAGTGTTTTGCAGTCTTTATACGTTAAAGGTGATCGGATCATCATTTATTCAATCGGGGATGATCCGACTATTGTCGTTGACGCTGAAAAAGAACCAGGGACAACGTATATCACTTTGCAAGGGGTACAACTCGATCCCCGTTTTAAATTATTTCAAAATGCTAATCAAACCGAACCTTCCATTGGTTTTGTTCAGGTTAATGCGATCGCCCCCTCAAATCCCGAAGATATGTCTACCGCGAGTGTAGAAATTACGATCAAGACTGACCACAAAAATTGGCAATTAATTCCTCGTCAGGGCGGTTTCTTTCTCAGCAAATTGGATTCACCCGTTAATTCAAACATTTCATCAACTATCAGCGAGAACACTCCCAAAGAGGCGACTCTTTCCCTGAGTAACACCGCCTCAAATCCTTATTCTCTCGTTAGTCAGGAAATGCCGCCCCGTTCTGCTGATAAAAATATTACTCTTCCTAAAAATAATCTAATCCAGTCAGGAAATTTACCAGAAGATCATCCTGACTTTTCCCGTTAAGTCTAAAATCCAGTAATGCAAACATCTAGACCCATTATCTGGAAAGGCTTTGAGAGATAATTCTCTTGACAGGAGAAAATAGAGTCTGAAACGATCATCCAGCTTATTGTTCAAATTTCAAAAATAAAGGATAAAGGGAGTATGAGACTGTAAAATAGGGACAATCTTAAAGGTGAGGTCAAAAATGTTGGAATGGTGGACAAAAAACTTTGCAAGGGCTTTGCTGATTTGAGATATGAATCTTCTTTTATGGGATTTTTAAAACCTAGACTCAAACTGACTTTTGGATATGTGCAAAATTGACATTCATACTTTGATTCAGCAACGCCCATTTTCCATAAAGTCGCCGCAAGCGGCGGGGAATTACACCCAAAGAGATTAAAATTGAGGACTAGAAAATGGATAAGATCAAGATTGCAAGAGAGTTAGCTGAAAGCCTCCGCTTCAGTGGTGCGGTTAATCGATTGGTTGATAAGCGAGTTTATCTTAAATTTGAGCCGTTTTTTCATGTCCATATTACCGAATTTATTAAAAAACTCAACCGTGATGGCATTCCTGGCCTATTGAACCTAGAAAACCAAACTCTCGGCAATCCCTATCTTCATTCTCCTTGGAAACCAGCAGGCTATACCCTCTCGAAATCCGCGATCGCATCGGCTTGTATCATTGAAGGAAGTTTTGGGAAAACCGCGACTCGTCCAGGAAATTTTGAAGCCGTCGTCCGTGAAGGAAGCGATCTAATACACTATTGGCACGATAATTCTAACGTCAGTAGCAGTTGGCAGAAAGCACAAATTATCGCTAACGCTGTCACAGGAGCAGGCTGTATTATTCAACGAGAATTTTCTCAAACTCTTGAAGATTTAGGACGAGTTTCTGGCAGTCTAGATGTCGTTGTCTTGGAAGGAGAACAACTCAACTATTATACAAACCCTAATGTTACGACAGGTCAACCTTGGACTTTTCAAGGGGCAATTTCCAACGGGGCAACGGCTCCAGGTGTTTAATCGAAAGTGATTTTTTAACTGCATTTCAGCGTAGTTTAGAAGTCATTGTCTTGCAGACAGAAGGTTTAGTGCATTACCGCAAAAATAATCAAACAGGCCAGTGGATCAATCAAGGAACTATTTCAAAAAAAGCAACAGGAGCGGGCTGTATTATTCAAAGCACCTTTCAATCTGATAATCACGGTAACTTTGAGGTGATTGCCTTAGAAGGAAACCAGCTTGTTCATTATTGGAAAGATCATACTAAAAACAGATGGGATCGAGGTGCAGTCATTAGCGATCGCGCAACCAGTCCAGGTTGGATCATCCAAAGTCGCATTCGGGATGGTCGGCACGGCAATTTTGAGGTGGTCGTATGTGAAGGTAAACAATTGGTTCATTACTGGAAAGATAACGCTGATTTAGCCAGTCCTTGGCGCAGAGGACAAGTTATAACGACCAAAGCCACTGATGCAGGCTGTATTCTGCACGGCTCTTTTGGTTCTGTGGGAAATTTTGAAGTGATTGTCCCCGAAGAAAACCAAACCTTGTCCCACTATTGGAATGTGAATGAGGGAGCAGTGGGTAGTGAGGGAGAACGCTTTTATTTTGAGAAAACCTATCAACCGACAAAATATGTGGACGATCCCTATCCAAAACACAATGTTGATTTTTCCTATGGAGGAGCCTATTCTCTCTATAACTGGGAATTGTTTTTCCATGCCCCGATGATTCTGGCAGGACGACTGAGCCAAAATCAACGTTTTGCTGAAGCGATGCAGTGGTATCACTATATTTTTAATCCTACCGATGATTCCCAGGAATTAACGACTCAACGTTACTGGAAAGTATTACCTTTTCGTGATGTTGAAAAATTACGCATTGATCATCTGCTGGGAATTTTGAGCGATCGCAACAAAAAAGGAACACCCGAACACCAAAACATTGTTGATCAAATTAATGATTCCATTGAGCATCCCTTTCAACCCCATCGTATTGCTCGTTTGCGTTTGATTGCTTACCAAAAAAATGTCTTGATGAAATATATCGACAACCTCGTGGCCTGGGGTGATCAAATGTTTCGTCGAGATACGATTGAATCCATTAATGAAGCCACTCAACTTTATATTTTGGCGGCAAGTCTGTTGGGGCCACGTCCTCAAAAAATTCCGAAACGGGGACAAGCTAAGGCCAGAACCTACGCAGAATTACGAAAAAAAGAACTGAATGAGTTACAAATCGTCAAGGATGAAGTAGAAAACGAATTTCCCTATGCTAGTACCTACACCTCTGTCCAAGCCTCTTCCCAAACCGCCGCTTTGTTGGGTATTGGGGACACGTTTTATTTTTGTATTCCCCAGAATGATAAACTTTTGGGCTATTGGGATACGGTAGAAGACCGTTTATTTAAAATTCGCCATTGTCTGAATATTGAAGGGGTCGAGCGTCAATTGCCTCTGTTTGAGCCGCCCATTGATCCCGCTTTACTTGTCCAGGCGGCGGCTAAAGGGGTTGATCTGGGGAGTATCTTAGCTGACTTGAGTGCGCCCTTACCCCATTATCGTTTTAGTTATATGCTCCAAAAAGCATTGGAGGTCTGCGCCGATCTGAAGTCTTTAGGTTCAGCACTGCTTTCTGCACTGGAAAAGAAAGATGCGGAAGAACTTACGGCAATTCGGGCAAAACAGGAAACAGAAATTTTGAAATTGGTGCGTTTAATTAAAGAAAAGCAACAGGAGGAGGCGATCGCGGCAAAAGAAGCGTTAGAGGCCTCACGGACGACTACAGCAACTCGTTTCATGCACTATCAAAAACTTTTAGGAGTTCAAAGTCCTGCTGTTCCGCAACTCAATACGGCTGGCTCTCTTCAAGATATACAATCTTCTGGAAAATTTTCACTTGCTGATAATGAAGAAGGCGTTAAATTAATTCAGCAAGAACAGGAAGAACTAGACAAATCTAGAGCGGCAACTCAATTCAATTTCATCTCCTACGGATTAAGATTAGGAGCCCCTTGGGCCGTTCTTATTCCAACATTTCAGACATCAGTACATCCTTTCGGGGTTGGTCTTGATTTATCATTTGGTGGTCAGGCATTATCCAGAAACATGGCTTTTGCCGCAGATATTTTAGATCATCTTGCATCAATGAAAAGAGATGAATCTTATCGAGCTAGCAAAGTTGGTTCATACATAATTCGTGAACAAGAATGGGTACTGCAAAATAATCTTGCTCAAAAAGAACTAGCGCAAATAGATAAGCAAATTGCTGCATCTGATCTTCGGATCGCGATCGCCGAACAAGAACTTAAGAATCACGATCAGCAAATCGAAAATGCCCAGATAATTCAAGAATTTCTCCATAATAAATATACCAATCAAGAACTCTATCGTTGGATGCAGGGCGAAATCTCTACCATCTTTTTTCAGTCCTACCAACTGGCCTATGATTTAGCCAAAAAAGCCGAACGCTGTTATCGCTTTGAACGGGGAATGCCGAACTCCAATTTTATTCAATTTGGTTATTGGGATAGTCTAAGAAAGGGGTTAATGTCGGGAGAACGGCTTTATCTGTCTCTCAAACAACTGGAACGCGCTTACCACGACCAAAACAAACGCGACTATGAAATCACCAAAAATATCTCATTGATGCTGAATGATCCGTTGGCACTCATTACCTTAAAGGAAACGGGAACTTGTACTCTTGAACTGCCTGAAACGCTCTTTGATGCCGATTATCCTGGCCACTATATGCGCCGCATTAAAAGCGTTAGTATTACGATTCCTTGTGTTGTTGGCCCCTACACTAGCATTAACTGTACTCTGACGTTACTCAGCAATAAAACTCGTATCAAGAATAGCCTTGTCCAAAGTAATTATTTAGAAAATTTAGAAAACGACGATCCTCGATTTGTGACTAATTTTGCATCTATGCAAGCGATCGCCACCAGTACAGCCCAAAACGATAGCGGTCTGTTTGAACTCAACTTCCGCGATGAACGTTATCTTCCCTTTGAAGGCGCAGGAGCAGTTTCTCGTTGGCGGATTGATCTCCCCAAAGATTGCAATGGGTTTGACTTCGATACAATTTCAGATGTGATCCTTAAACTCAGTTATACAGCCCGTGAAGGTGGAGAAATTCTCAAAAATGCAGCCAAACAAGCGATGAAAGATGCCATTAAAGAAAATAGTCCCCTTGCTAGACTCTTTAGTGCCAAACATGAATTTCCTACCCAGTGGCATCAATTCTTCCATCCAACAAACGCGATCGCGACCTTATCTCTCGATCTTTCCTTAGAACGATTTCCCTTCCAGTTTCGAGGCAAAAAAATAGAAATTCAACAAATAGAACTTTTTCTATCCCTTAAAGAAGGAACAAAACCAGAAGAATTATTTAGAGTAGATAATCCGTTGGCGATCGCAATTACATCGGTTAACGGTACTGCCAATAACAAAATTCTTAACAGTAACCCCTCGTTCCTCAATGAAATTCCCCATCTGCTCCTCGAAGATAACGTTGTTCCCCTTGAGGTTAGCAGTGGTGAAAAAGCCGCATGGTCAATCACAGTAAATAGCAAAACATTGAAACAAGTCCAAGATGCGATCGTTGATTTATGGATTATCTGCCACTACTCGATTCGTTAAGACCTCACAATCAGTTATCGCTGTTCTATCAGAGATGGATTATTTTCTTGAAATCCGAACCCTGAATCCCTTGATGAGTAAGCGATCACTAACCCCTTTTCTGATAAAAACTCAGAATTTGAGTTTCTGTTAGTTACTAGCCACTTGAATACTTACCCTGAAAGGAATCTAGCGTTTAAACAAGGCAACGGTTTTCCATGATTGATAGAAGAGCATTATAGT
>CAWEDJ010000007.1:0-68230 GCA_963807635.1 uncultured cyanobacterium | reverse complement strand
GCTGTTGCATATCTAAATAGCATATAATAAAAATAGTAAAAAGAAGAGAATAAAGCAATGCCAGCAAAGAACTTTCTAAAAATAGACCAAAAAGGAAAAACTACAAAAAGCTCTAAAAGAGAATGGACATCCTGATATTCGAGAAAGAATTTTGATGCTTTTATTACTAAATGATGGAAAAACTCAAGCTGAGATTGCTAATTTTCTGGGATGTAGCTTGAGAAAAGTAGCCTATTGGTGCGTACATGGAGACCCAGAGAATTTAGAAAGCTTAGTAGATGAAAGAATGAAGGGAAATTATCAAAAAGCAACAGAAGAATATGTAAAGTTATTGTTGGAGACAATTGAAAAGGAACCTGAAGAATTCGGGTACGAATTTGGGAGATGGACAAATGCAAGATTGTCAACATATTTAGAAGCAAAGACAGGAATAAAACTATCAAGTGGTCAAATTAGAAATATATTAAAAAAAAATAACTATTCGTATATCTGGGCAAAATATAGCTTGGAAACAAAGAAAGATATTGAAAAAAGAGAAGCATTCAAAGAGAAACTAGAAGGGTATATGAAAATCGCAAAAGAGAACCCAAAGCTAATCCAGATATGGTTTTTGGACGAAAGTGGATTCAGTTTACGTGTGATAAGAAGAAAATGTTGGGGTCAAAAGGGGAAAAGAAAAAAATTAGCAGGAGAACGAAAAAGAGGACGAGTAAATGTGATGGGATTTCTAAGATACTCCGATAAAAAAAGATTTGTAGAATTTGTCAAAAAAGGAAATTCAGAAACGTTCTATGAAGTCATGAAAGTTTTTTATGCAGAAGCAATGAGGGAATGGGTAGAAGATGGAAATCTAGCAGAAGAGTTTGAGGCGAAAGGCCCTAAGATAGTAATAATATTAGACAATGCAAGTTTCCATAAAAAAGCAGAAATCATTAAGCAAATAGAAAAAGAAATGCCGAAGATTTATTTAGAATATTTACCAGCATATAGTCCAGATTATAATTTAATTGAATTAGTCTGGCACTCTACAAAAGAGTATCTTGCTCATCGACTTTTTAAGTCTGTCGAAGAATTAGAAATAGTTTTACATAATCTTCTTAATGAAGGAGGGCTAGTTATTAAGTGGAATCGTAAACTTAAAAATAAAGGTAATTCTGTTAGTGCAGTTTAGATTACGAACAGCTTAGAATGACAACTAGGACATTAATTTAGTGTTAATTTCAAAATTAACCACCGTTTAATTCGTTGACCAAAAAGAAAATTTTCTTCTTTAAGCTGTTACGAATTTAGATTGCATAATGATTTTGTTGAAAGTCTTTTAACAAGGGGCTTAAGCCCCTTGCCTGCATGTGTTTTAGATAATTAATAGCTTACTTTGTAGAAAGTCGATTGCAGTTGACAAAAATCATAGAAACCTATCAAAAGACTACAAATCATCAATAATGCCAGTGAAATCACTTAATGACCTGCTAAAATATTTTTTATCGTCGTAAAAATACGCAGAAATTACGAACAAAAAGAAAATGATTGTAATCAACTACAATTGCTTGAATATTTCAGGTGTATGCTTTATGATTAATTAAGTCTCGATAAATTCTTTGATTTTAATCTTCTAATAAATTTATTCATAATAACTTTAAACTTAATATTCATAAAAGGATGAACAATAACAATTATGAACATACAAGAATTAATTGATTTAATGAATTCTCGAAGGAGAATGCAACTAACCCCTTTAAAAGAAAAAATTTTACGGAGTGCTTGGAAAGGTCATACCTATTCAGATATGGCCGATAAGTTCTATTATCATGAATCCTATCTCAAAACTCTTGCTACTGAAATATGGAATGACCTGTCGATAATCTCTGGTCAAGTTATTACAAAAAATAATTTACGATTGAAGTTTGATAGTGAAGAATCTGAAATATTAACCCTTGACCATAATCGATTAATTGATTTTAAAGCGACAGATGAAAATGATATTTTTGAGTTTCCTGGAAGTCCGATCGCTATTGACTGCCGCTTTTATGTCGAACGTCCACCCCTCGAAGAGTTGGCATACTATGAAATTCGTAAGTCGGGCAGTGTCACCTGTATTCATGCCCCTCTCAAAATGGGCAAAAGCTCTTTACTAATCCGTATTCTCAACCAAGCTGAGCAAGTCAATTATCTGACAGTTAGCATTGATCTTAAAACGATAGATAATGTTCTTTTTCAAGATCTGGATAAATTTCTACGCTGGTTTTGTGTTAATATTACTCGTCAATTAAAGTTACCCAATCGGATAGATGAGTATTGGAATGATCTTTTAGGGAGCAAGGTCAATTGTACCCAGTATTTTCAAGATTATATTTTGCCTTCTATTCATCGACCCATCGTGTTAGCGTTTAATGAGTTTAATAAAATATTTAATCAAAATCTGATTGTTCATGAATTTTCATCGTTACTACGTTTCTGGCATGAACAATCGAAGGAGTTGCGGATCTGGAAAAAATTGCGTTTAGTCATTGTGAATTCAATCAAAAATTTTGTTCCCTTAGATCCGAATCAATCTCCTTTCAATGTGGGATTACCCTTAGAAATTGTACCGTTTACTGTCGAACAAATTCAAGATTTAGCGAATCGTTATGAATTGGATTGGATTGGGGAAAGGGGAAAAAATAATGCCCAGATTCTTTTAGAACTGGTGAATGGCCATCCCTATCTGGTTAGATTAGCGTTTTACTATTTAGTAACGAATCAAATTTCCCTAGACGAATTAGAGAAATTATCAGGCAGTGTAATCTATGTGTATCAGGATTATTTGAAAGCTCTCCTTTTTATCCTGCAACGCAATCCTCTCCTATTAGATCCACTCAGAGAAATACTCTTGGAACGAAAACCGTTGGATATTGATTCCGCGATCGCCTATCAATTAGAGAGTTTAGGGCTAATTGAATTCCGAGAAAACAGGGCAACCATTAGTTGTCGATTGTATCAATATTATTTTGAACAAAAATTAACTAGCGATCACCGCGAATTCTATGAATAAAATTAATACCAGTCATTTAAGATACAGACTCAGAGGTTGAAGGAGTTTCAACTGAAGTTTCAACTTCGGCAGGAGCCTTTTTCTTAGACTTAGACTGAGGTTTTTCCGTAAGTGTAGAACCCTTAGAACCCTTAACCGCAGAAGCAGCACTCTGTCCGTCCATTGGGGGCTTTTTCACCCGTCTAGGAGTAAAATCTTGGGGGTCAGCAATCTGAGAAACAAAGCCAAAACAGGCACGTTGGGGGATCAGGCGAGCCGTAATTTGATAGAATTTAGGTTTTTCTTCTGAATCTTTGCGAAAACGATAGGGGGGTTGATCTGCCCAAATCAGAGGTAAATGTTGATTGGAAGGTCGATTCTCGTAATCTTTTAATTCATTGCGATAAATGGTAAAAACAGGACGACGACACTGGGGAATAAATTGCCACACCCCCCTAAGGACAAAAATTCCCGCTTCTCCCTTTTCGACCTGCTCTGTTCCCATCCAAACCCCTTTAAAGCTTAAGCCTTCGCCCTTGGATTGGGGATAACATTTAATCCAAACGATTTGGTCAATGTGATTATTGGCTACTGCGATCACTTTACGGGGCAGATACAACGGAAAGAGAGATTCTTTGACTTGGATCTGAAAACGGTCTTCAACTTGGACTAATTTTCCCCGTAACCAACCGATCGCCTGATAGTAATTTTGAGGAGTGGTATCTAATTTAACTTCAGGGGTAGGTGTTACCTCTGGAGAACTAGGGGTAGGAGGAGTGGGGGGGGTAGGAGTCGTCGGCTGAGTCATGATAAATATTTGGCTTTATTAGGGTTAAGTATGAGTGACAAGACCATTAAAGGCAAGTAGTTTGATGATATTTTTGGCTAAAAATTGGTAAAAAGCTCATCGGTTTGCAGGAATCCATTCGGTCTTAGAAAACTTAACATTATTTCATTTCCTCTTGATTATTATAATTTATTCTTAATAGTCTCTTAATTTACTCTAAAATGACATATTTAGACGATTGGGGGAACGAGAAGCTAACACCAGTCTGATTTCTCTCTATAGCTAACTTTTTGGTTGCCATACCATTCATATCTAGGACAGTTGCTTTGGTAATGCGGGGATTGTTGATGGTTACGGAAAGATGATTTTGGGCGATCACCCAGGGAGCATGACCATAATCGAGGATTTCAAATCCTTGGTGGGATTGACCCGATGGATCGACCCATTGAGCCATTTTTTGTTTCCAACCCGTTGATCGGGTGATGGTTCCCACTTGAACCAGAATTTTTTGAGATTGGGTAATGTTTTGGTTATCCATTGAGGCGATCGCGACGGTGGCATAGTCATTGTCCGCAGTAATTGACCCATCTTTCAGCGCAATTGTGCCGACCGATTTCAGAAAACCCGTCACGCCCTGGGCTTTAGGACTATTTAAAACACAAATCCCCTGACCATAATTCCAGCTAATTTCTCCTGTAATGGAATGAACGGTGCGGTTTTTTTCGTCAAGATAGGGCGTTAGATCCATTACTCGATTTTGACTGCGATCGCTATCATAAGTGACTTTGATTTTCCCGACCAAAAAAGCGAGAGGATTTACGGTCGTGAGTTGGGAAGTTTTATTGTTTTGCAAGCGATCGCGATTAGGATCCAAACCCGAGTCTTCAGAAATCAGGGGCAACACTTGATGCCAGAGATCCGTGAGGGGTCGATGTTCCTGAACCATAACAGGAGCTTGTTTCAGATAACCCTGACGATAAATCAAAGCACTAGCGGGAAAATTTCCTAAAATTTCAGGGGTGGCAATTGTCCATTTTCCCAAGGACGGTAAAAAGCCATTAGCAGAAGCAGGTTGTTGCCATTGGGGGACATCATCCGTAAACCAGTAAAGCCCATCCACCCCATTGAGCGATTGGAACGCACTGATCAAAAAAGTTCCTTCGGATTGATAGCCCAGGGGAGGAACCCAGGAACTTTCAGAAACAATCGTGGGATGCCCCGTCACCTGCTTAATATTAATGGGCAACTCGACGGGATTCAATAAAATCGAAGGATCGGTAAATTTATCCCCATTGATAATAGCCCATCCTGCCTGCTCTCCTTGGTGAGTGCCGCCGTAGTAACGATTTAGCCCAATAACGTCGGCCACCGTGTAGGAATAACGTTCTGCATCATTAAGTTGGGGAGTATTCGCCGTTTTCCAGTTGCCCGAATTAATAAGCTGTTTTGCGCCAATTTCTTCCCGTAAAAAATGCACGATTTCCTGATTAAACTGGCTCATCGTTTCTGTCCAAAATTGAATCTGATCCGCCATGCGTTGGGTTTGGCCCTGATTCAGGTTTTTCTGCTGGACAATTTGCCACATGGGATAAAACGCGATTTTTCCCGTCTGGAAATCATCCCCTTCGAGCGGGGTATTTTGCCAAGCTTGTTGGACTTGAGAAAAACTGCCATATTTTGGGTTTAACCAATTTCCAAATTTTTGCTTCAGTAACTCTAAATCCTTACCCTTAATCTGGTCAACTGTCCAAAAGAGGAGCGAATCTTCGTTTTGTAATTGAATGAGGGCGATCGCGGTTTCATCTTTTAAAGCAATGCCCGTATAGGGATTAACGGGTTCCAATAACGCTTTTAACCAACCTTTATAGGCTTTTTGTAATTCGGGATCAAAAAATAGTAATCCATTCATCGAGGTGCGATCGCTGTCAAATCCCCAACTCGGCTGAATTTTTAACGCATTCGCAAAATAGGGAGAAAGAGTGACATAAATACCTTCTTGCTTCATTGCCGCCACATATTGCCAGAGTTGTTCACGGGCTTGGGAATCAATCTCCGTTAATTGAGAAGTCGGACTTTTGGGGGCAATTTGACCATGCCAACGAACGAGATTAACCCCTCTTTTGGCGAGAAAACGGGCTTGATCTTTCATTTTAGTCCGATCTTTTTGCCAAATTTCCGAATTTACTGCCCAAAAACGGATAGATTGACCATTGCCTAAAACAAAATCTTCTTTGTCAGAGGAAAGTTGAATAAAACCCGACTCCCCTGCAACTTTTTCATTGAGATAGCGTAAATCCAATAAAGCCTTCGGATCATACTTATCTGGGGCGGGTTCAAAGGGCCAACTATCTTTTTCAGAAAAATGATTCACTAAAAGGGCCTTGTTTTGGACGGCGGATTGGGAATTCGGCGATCGCCAAAATAAAGGAAAAACAAAAATACAGAAAATCAGCGTGGAAAGAAAAATAACGATGATAGATAAGTAAAACCAGTTTTTTCTGGGCATAATAACCTAAAAAATATAATTATCACACAATCGCTCCAACTCCATTACACCGTTTTTTTGATTCGATGTTGGCCCGCTCATGGGGAAAAGACGCGATCGCCGACAAGTTATCAGAAACCCCCCTTGTATTTTGGCTTCAGACCATGTTAAGCTAGATTCTGCTTTAAAGCGGATGTGGCGGAATTGGTATACGCGCACGTTTGAGGGGCGTGTGGCTTTGCCTTACGAGTTCGAGTCTCGTCATCCGCATCTTTTTACCCAAATAGAACACGACCCTATTTTTGTCTCTCAGGAGCATGGTACGGCGTGTTTTTGTTTTTTATCCTGTTCCTATTTGTTTATCCCTTTCCTATCTCCAGTGATCCCGCACTAGGCGCATTAAACACATAATATTAATTTCAGTAACAAAATATACCGTTGTCGGTAATGATGAGGATTCTGTGTTAACTTGAGAATATAGCAATCATAGATTATTCATCGGAGGTGTTCACTGTGAACAAAAATCGTCAACAAGTCCTAACAAACGCAGCGATCGCGCATCAAGAGTCGTTGCGGAAAAATCTGCAAAATCGTCTAGAACGGGCCAGAGCATCAGGTAACGAGTCCTTGATTCATCAATTAGAAGCAGAAGCCGCTTACTTGCATTTACAATAATTTCCGCAAAATATATCGTCTGTAAGGTGAGAATAGATAGGAGTGAAACCGTCAAGTCACGGTCTCTCCTTTTTTTTATGGATTAAATATTTGCAAGATCGAAAACTCTGATGATAGAATAAGAAATTGTGTCTAATTAAACTTCTTAAACCTTTATGCCTAAATTAAAAACTCGTAAGGCCGCGGCAAAGCGTTTTCGTCCTACGGGGAGCGGAACCAAGATTGTCCGTCGTAAAGCTTTTAAAAATCACTTATTAGAACATAAGAGTGCTGAACAGAGACGGAGACGTTTATCCAATTCTGCTTTGGTTCATGAAACGGACGAAAAAGCGGTTCGTTTGATGATGCCTTATATGTAAAGTGTGACAGATTCATTAAACCCTAGAGATTCATTATGACCAGAGTAAAGCGCGGTAATGTTGCTCGTAAACGCCGCAAAAAAGTTCTTAAATTAGCCAAAGGCTTTAGAGGTTCCCACTCTAAGCTTTTCCGTACTGCTAATCAGCAGGTGATGAAGGCACTCCGCAATTCCTACCGCGATCGCCGCAAACGGAAACGCGATTTTCGTCGTCTGTGGATTACCCGTGTTAATGCCGCCGCGAGAACAGAAGGTTTAAGCTATAGCAAGTTAACGGGACAACTGAAAAAAGCAAATATTGAACTAAACCGAAAAATGTTAGCTCAATTGGCGATTTTAGATCCCCAGGCTTTTTCCGAAGTGGTCAAGGTAGCAGTTAACGCTGAATAATGACTGATAATGTTGGTTAGACATAGGACTCGGTTTCTTTTGATGGGAGACCGAGTTTTATTGTGTATTTTTTTCTGTGAGGCTTGATGGTCTTCAGTTGGTAAAAAATCACCTAGAGGCGATTAGAGGCGATCGCTTTTTTTAAGGAACAAGGATTTAATACGTTGTGCATTCAAGATCTCGATTTCTGTAGGGACATAATACCATTATGTCCTTAATCTTAAGGGTCAACAGACAATGTATTGCTTGGTAGACGAATAAAAGGGCTTAACAGTGTTAAGCCCCTACAAAACAGGGATTAATCGGGGGGATAAGAACCTATAATCTCAATAATCAAGAACAAGAGTTCTTTGTAAAATGTTTTCATCACAGATAAAAGCACAGGTTATTTATTTTTCATTCCTTAGATTGTCTTTTTTGAAAATAACATGACATCATCTTTTTGATAAGACAATTGAAAATCAGAATTTTTTTCAACTTTTTCTCGAAATTGATTAAGCAATTCTGGCGAACTCTCCCAACCAGGATGGCGTAGATTTAATAGAATATAGTCAAATTGATTTAACTCTAAGGATTCCGATCCATTCGTTGTCAGTTTCACTAGAGGACGATGGGTCAGATGGGGCGCAATTTCTGCGGAAGTGAATACCCCTCCCTGGGTTTTGATTTGGGCGATCGCGTTATTGGTGGCTTGCCAGGTATCGAGAGAGCTTAAATAACGAGAGGTAAAATAACCCACTTTGGCCAGGGCGAAAAAAGTCACCAGTGACCAAAGAATGATCCAACGGGGGCGACGTAGCAACGTTTTTTCTTCCTTCAGTAAATTAATAATGATCAATAATAAAAAAGGTAAAATAGGTAGGGAATATTGATGTAATAAATCCTTTTGACTTGGATCATTGGCTAACAAATTCATCAGTAATGTGGGTAGGGCGGCAATTAAGGGTAAAAAACAATACCAGGTCTTGATTTGAAAAAGAGCCTTTCGACGGAGTATGAGTCCCCAGAGCAGAGGAATTAAAAGTAAGAGTAAGTAGCCAAAATTTGTTCCATTAAAGAGTCCTCCTAAAATTAATAGGGGATTGAGAAATAAATTTTTTAAAATCGCTAAATAGGAATCTCCCAGGTAACTATAACGGGAAAGATGGCGATCAATGGAATTAGTATTATGGGTAAAATAGGGGATAATCATTTTGCTGGCAATCAAAAACCAACTACTGCCGAAGATTAACGCGATCGCCCCATACAGTCTTTCTTTTTCTAGGATTAACCACAATCCCATCGCCGCGATCGTGATGCCTAAAATTCCTTTAGAACTACTAATTAAAATTAATGCAACGATAAATCCGAACAGATTGTGACGACGAACGGCAACAACCGCGTAAAGAATGCCAGACAAAGCAATTACATCAGTATGAAAATCAAATAAATTAACATTAAAAATTAAAGGATACAATAAATAAACACCACTAAGGGTTAATGCTAAAGCTTCCTTTAACTCAGACTGTTTAGCTAATTGATAGAGGAAAAAAGCTCCAGGGAAAGGGCGATCGCCTGAACCCCAAATAACCAATAAACACTGGGATAAAGTTTATATAAAATAGCTAGGGGATAGAAAATTAAAGCGGCATGATCCCCTAAAATATGGATACCTAAAAAGGAAGAAAGGGGAGGTGTATTTTGGCTAATCAAAAAAATAGCTTGATCAAAAATTCCCAAATCCCAAGCAGTAGATTGATATAATATATGTTTTAAACTACTGGATATTAATAAAATTAAGATACTAAAACTAATTAAACAAATGAGACAGTAATGTTTAATAAAATCTGTTATTGAAACCATCTTACTCTTGACAAAATTCATATTTTTGATTGTCACGTCTGCTCTATCCTTAAAAAAATTATGATTTTCAGATTAATCTTTTTCCAATAGTCCCTAATCATTTATTGCAGAAATTACTTTAAGGGATTTTAACGTTAGAACAAGTTTTATTTTATCAAATCATCTCCAACTTTAAACAAGAATTTTAACTAATTCATCCAGAAATCACCATTGCTGTTATAATCTTCCTGACCAATCTTAAAAAAGAGTATAACAATGTCTCAATGGCTAGCAGAATGGATTCCCAATGTCATGAATCAACTTGGATATTGGGGAATTGGCTTATTAATGTTTTTAGAAAATCTTTTTCCGCCCATTCCCTCCGAATTAATCATGCCTCTAGCGGGCTTCACCGTTGCCAAGGGACAGATGGATTTTATTCTGGTCATTATCGCTGGGGTTGTGGGAACCATTGTAGGGGCGTTTCCCTGGTATTACATTGGTAAATTTATTAGTGAAGAACGTTTGGAACATTTGGCGGATAAATATGGAAAATGGATTAGTGTAACTTCAAAAGATATTAAAAAAGCCAACAATTGGTTCAATGAACATGGTGGTAAAGCAGTTTTCTTTTGTCGTTTAGTTCCAGGCGTCAGAACCCTCATTTCCTTACCCGCAGGAATTAATAATATGCCTCTGATCCCCTTTACGCTTTACAGTACCTTGGGAACCACTATTTGGGTCACTTTTTTAACTTTTTTGGGTTATAAATTAGGTGACAACTATGAATTAGTGGATGAATATTTAGGGCCAGTTTCCAAAATTGTTTTGGCGATTATCGTCATTTTCTTTATTCTCTGGATTGTGCGGAAACAGATGCGTCGTTCTAGTTAATCCGTTTTATTCTAGTCTTGATTCACCAAGGGATTTTCGGTTTCTTGGTTAATTTCTTCAATTACTAGGGGTTGGGATATTTCTCGGGCGCTATTGCGTAAACTGTTGACCGTAGATTTGATGACACTAGCGAGGGGAACGGCTAACAATAAACCCAGAATGCCTCCTAATTTTCCGCCCACAAACAAAGCGACAATAATCCAAACAGGATTGAGTCCTGTCATGTTTCCCATCAAACGAGGCGAGATAATATTGTCATTAATTTGACCGACAATAATAGCCGCAATCAAAACCTTAGTTCCCAGCCAAAAATTCTGTAACATTAGTAAAAAACTAATGGTAATAATACTGACTCCACTGGCATAGGGAATCAAGGTAGTGAGTCCAATCGTAACGGCGAACAGAATAGCGTAGGGAACTTGTAAAACACTAAAAACAATGATCTGAGCCAGACTTAAAATCCCTGCTAACATCGCTTGGGTAGCAAAATATCGCTCAAAAGTTATCCGAATAGATTCTCTTAATTGATTATTCCAAGGGTGGGGAATCCAGCTTAAGATTCCCTCCCAAACCTGTTCTCCTGACAATACTAAAAATACAGTTAACACTAAGATAATAAGTCCATTAAAAATCGTACTAATGGTAACACCGACCACATTAAATAATTGATTGCCAACGGAGTTGAGAAGACTGGTTAATTTTTCGACTGCCTGATTAATAAATTGACTAAAATCAATATCGACGAGCAGTTTATGGGAAGTTGTCCATTCATGGAGGCTGGTTAATTGTTCATTTCCTGATTTGAGCCATTGGGGTAAACTTGTAATTAATTCTGTTAATTGCCCAATCACTAAGGGAATTAAAATGAATAAGGCGATCGCTGTCACCAATATTGCCAACAAAAACACAGATGAAATAGCCCAACCTCTTTTTACACCTCGGTTTACTAAAATTCTCACGGGTAAATCTAATAGAAATGCCAAAAGTGCCGATGCCACAAAAATACTGCTCAGGGGTTGAAAATAACTGAGTAAAGTGAAAATCAACCATCCATTGAGAAAGGCGAGGGGAAAAATTAATCCTAATCGTAACCAGGGAGGAAGTTTTTTGAAAAAATCTAGCATTATTAATATCCTTCGAGAAGAAAATTTTAGTTTTAAAAATCACAAGCTTTGCTTAGATCATGACATAAAGAAAAAAACAAAAAGCTTACTGAATGACACGGTCATTCGTGGTTAAAATTTTTGTAGGATAAGGATATAATATATCATGTTTTTTTTAATATTTGTTCTTCCTCACAACGCAGCTTGTTCTCAAGATAAAACTAAAATCACTAAAATAGAAATAAAATCTTTCAAAAAACTTTATTTAAAATTTTATTTTCATTATTTTAAAAATAATCAAGAAATACAAAAACATTACTCATTTTTTAAAACTTCATAGGATAGATAAAATTGAATTTTTCTAACAATAAAATTATCCCGATTAGACGGACTTAACATAGACTGCGCTCATTGTAACCATAAGGGATCTGCCAATAGAGATAAGATTCGCTTCTAAGGATGAAATCTTAGTCCATCAGCAAGATAACTGGAAGGAAAAATTTCTTCTTCAATTTTCTTTGTCCAATCCTCTATACAGATCATCGCCTATAGAATATTATTTATTTTAAAGTGATATTGACGCTCTTGGCCATTTAAACATTGGAGCATTGACAAACAGTATAAAAATTTACAAACTTACTGCATTGTCCATACTCACGAATCCTCGATCTTTAAATTGTTCTCTCGTCAAAGGATTTTTTTTGTTTTTCTCTTACCTGCTATGGGATGATCGCACCATCATCAGCTTTTCTAGATTCTTGATTTCTTCTAAGGATTGTTAAGTTTTTGGGACAATCTGGGAAAACTATGATTAAATATTAAATTCTGCCTTCCACTCTGACTGAGCATCCAAGATGAAAAATCCTGCTGAATTTCGCCATGTCTTGGTAATTGAAGATCAAAAGTCTCGTCGCATAGTTTCGCTCAATGAAAACACCTACACGATTGGCCGAGACCCTAATAGTACGGTTATTCTCTACGATCGCCAGGTGTCTCGTCACCATGCCACCTTGGTAAGAGTGAATGATTATCAAAGTCAGGATTATTTTTATCGCGTTATAGATGGTAACTTGCAGGGCAAGCGCAGTACGAACGGTATTACGGTCAATGGGAATCCGTGTCTAACCCATGAATTGAAGAATGGAGATGTTGTTCGCTTTGGGAGTAAATCCCAGGTTAGTTATCAGGTAATTGCTCAATCGACGGAATCGGGAACAGAGTCTTCCTATACCGATCTTTCTCCCGTTCAGGAACAGTTGGATTTTGCGACGGTTAATGATTCTCGTCATGAATTTACTTCCAGGGATTATGCAACGAAAAGTGCAGAAACTTTTCCTGATGCCTTTGATAAGGAAGAGATTTCGTCGGAAGATTCGTCCTTTTCGACTGCGATCCTCTATCACAATGACAGCCCCAGTAAGACTTCTCGTCCTCGTAGTATTGATCGCAGTACCTTGGTTCCTGACTCGACGCTGGTTGAACATAGTCCTCAGGCAATTTTTGAGTTAACCTTTGATGGCAAAATTTCCTATCTGAACGCGGCTACAACGACTCAATTTCCTGAACTGGAAACGGCGAAGGTCGGTCATCCCCTAGTCGATGGATTAGTGACCCTTTCTCCCCCAGAAGAAGGTTCATCTTTTGTGCGAGAAGTTGTGATTAATAACAAGATTTATGAGCAGAATATTTATTATTTTTCAAACAAAAAAAGAATTTATTCCTATATTTTTGATATCACTGAACACAAAAAAGCCAGTTTAACGGCTCAAGTTGCCCAACAAAATTACCATCTCTATCAGCAACTCACGACGGAGGGCATTCTCTGGGTGGAGGGAGACACAAAAAAAATCCTAGAAACGAATCTCAGCTATTGCCAATTATTGGGCTACGAACAGGATGAACTTTTAAAACTCACCGTCTATCAGGTGTTTACGGAAACCCCCAGGGCGGTTGATGAATATCTGGAAGCGATCGCCGAAACACCAGTCTTCATCATCAAAGAATGCCTACAACGCAAGGCCGATGGCTCCTCTGTTAAGGTTTCAGTGAAGTTGACTCGTCATGTTTTACAAGATGGGGCAATCTATGGTCTGGTGGTTCAGGATTTAGGGTCTCAAAAAGAAGTTGAGGAAGCGTTACAGTTTCAAGTGTTACATGATCCCATTACGGGGCTGCCCAATCGTCAATTCTTTGAGCAAAAGTTAGCGATCGCGTTGGATCATGCCAGACACCATCAACATTTATTCGCTGTCCTGTTTTTTAATCTGGATTCCTTTAAAAATATCAATAATAGTCTGGGTCATCGCGTGGGCGATCGCGCATTAAAAGCCTTTGGGCAACAAATCCAGGGTTGTATTCGTTCCGAAGATGTTTTATGCCGTTGGGGTGGAGACCAATTTTGTGTCCTGCTTCCCCAAATCAGAAATACCGATGATGCCGTCAAATTAACCCAACGTTTGTTTGAAAAACTAAGCCATCCTATTGCGATCGATGCCTATGAGTTTCATCTCAAAAGTAGTATCGGGATTGCCGTCTATCCCCAGGATGGAGAAAATCCAGAAACCCTCCTCAAAAATGCAGATACCGCTCTCCATCGCACGAAAATCGGAGGACGCAATCATTATCAATTCTATGATCCCAAGCTGGGGGCAGAAGCCACTCTACTGCTTCGTCTAGAAAATTTACTCGATCAGGCGATCGCACGAAAACAACTTTCCTTGCACTACCAGCCCCAGATAAATTTCAAAACCCAAACCATCACGGGCATGGAAGCTCTCCTACGCTGGGAAAATCCTGAAGTCGGTTTCATTCCCCCCACCAAATTTATTCCCCTAGCCGCTAAAACCGATCTTATTTTTCAAATTGGAAAATGGGTTTTACAAACTGCCTGTGAACAAAATTTAGCTTGGCAAAAAGAGGGACTCCCCCCTTTCCCCATTACCGTTAATTTTTCCAGTAAAGAATTTCACCATCCTCGTTTAGTGGAAACCATCGCTCAGGTTTTGACCGAAACAGGTCTTGATCCCCACTGGTTAGAAATTGAAGTGACCGAAGCCACCCTGAGAGTCGCTCCCGCCAAAGCGAAGAAAACTTTAGAAGATATCAAATCTTTGGGCGTTAGGATCGCGTTAGATGATTTTGGGACAGGTTCTTCTGCCCTCGGTTCCCTCAAATATTTTCCCCTCAATACCTTAAAAATAGACCAAAACTTCATTCGGGATTTACGCAATGATTCCCACGATTTGGCTGTGATTTCTGCTATTTTAGCGATGGGTAGGGGATTTAACCTGCGAATTGTAGCTGAAGGCATTGAAAACGACTATCAACTCAATATTGTGCGTCATCTCCAGTGCGAAGAAGGACAAGGCTATCTGCTCGGTCGTCCTCTCAAGGTGAAAGAGATGACTCAGTTACTACAGGAACAATTTATCAAGCCCTAATCCCTGCTATCTTCTACGCCACCAAGTCGAGATCGCCAAACTAATTCCGAGTAAAGGAAATATCACTAAAGATAACCAAGAAAGCAGACTCGCTTGTAGGCCAGTAAGAATAATACGGCGTTTTTTGGGTTCTTTCGGGCGAATAGAAAGGGGTTGTTCATCCGTCGCGGCTAACCACTGCACACTATTGAGAAAAACATCCCCATTGAGTTGTTCCCCAAACCATTGATTTGTGGCAAAGGTAGAATTACCGATGACAACCATTTTTGAAGTCATTTTTTCAGTTTTCTTAGTTTCCGTTGGACTGACAGCAGGAGAGGGGGAGACTAGGGGACTAGGAGAGGCGGAGGTAGGAGAAGGGGATACTAGGGGACTAGGGGATGTAGTCGGTGAAATAGAAGGCGTTGGGCTAGGAGAAATTTCAGGACTGGCTTGCGCGATCGCGTAGGAAACTAATTTGGCTGAAAAAGGTGATCGATTAAAACCAGTCTTTTGGGGAGAACTAGAAGGTTGAGGAGATGGAGAAACAAGTGGAGATGGGGAGCCAAGAGGACTGGGAGAAATTGATGAGGTTGGAGTGGGAGAAATTGTTGGGGAAACTGTCGGCGAAACAGTGGGAGAAGGAGCAAGACTAGGGGGTACACTTGGACTTGCTGATGGTTGAACCGTAGGAGATTCCTGAGAACGGGTTGCAGGAGAAGGGGATATTGCAGGGGAAGGAGAAGGAGCAACTTTCTGGTTGGGATCTTCTGTGCGAGTGAGAGCAACTCCTAAATCAAAAGGGCCAACTAAATCCTGCTTGGGATCAAAGACCAGTTCTTCTCCCGTTAACTCTTTTTTGGCCCACATTTTATCAGAGGCTTCTAACAGAGTAACGGCGAGAATATTCGGTGTTTTGACGGTGGCAATGGGGCGAGAGAGGGGAAAAATTGACATACCGTTCCCAAATTCTTTGGTGATGGGATGTTCTCCATAGGTGGTGATCACAGGAGCGGCAGGGCCGAGTCCAATTAAACTACCCGCACCAGAAAGATCCATGATAATTCTAGGGTCAAGGGTAACGCCCCATTGTTTGAGCAGAGGATCGAGTCCTGGGTCAGTTTCAGGGTCAATCATCACGAACAAACTGCCCCCTTGCTCGGTGTATTTCTGGAGGGTAGCGACTTCTTGCTCAAATAATTTGCGTTTGGGGCCTGCGATAATAATGGCGTTGGTATTGTCGGGAATAGCGGAACTTTCGACTAAATTGAGGGGATTGACCTTAAAGCCTTTATTTTCTAGATTATTGACTGCTTCCGACAGGCCTTCTTTGGCCGTATTGAGAGGATGTTCACCGTGACCCTGTAAGAAATAAACATTTAAAATGCGATCGCGCTGAATTTTTTCAATGGCATTGGTCAGTTTAATTTCTGATAAAGGTTCGCGTCGATTAAAGTTAATCAGGGTTTGAACGAGTTGTTTTTTGTCACCAAATTCGAGATAAACATCGCCCTGGGATTTGACATTAAAGGCTTTAACTAAACCAGGCTTTTGATCGGGATTAACAAATTCAAAGGAAAAATTAGCATTATAACGCCGAAAATTATTTAATAAATCCTGATCGCCAGGGTCAGGGGGACTATCAAAAATCCAGAGTTTGACGGGCTTTTTCAGATTAGTAATAATCTCTTGGGTTTGGGGGGAAAGGGTAAACAGTTGATTGTCGGTGAAATCAATACGGCTGGAAAATCGAAAGCCTAAAAAGTTGATAATTCCTACAATCACTAAAATCGCGATCGTCCCCACTAAAACATTCGTTCCCGCCTGGGTGGAGCGTCTGGTCAAAAAGTTGGGGGTGTTGCTCACAAGCCATGTCAGCCAAATCAATAAAAAGACCGCACCCGCAATCATTAATCCGAGGTACAGCGATGACCAAACTCCCGATGTGATTCCCGCGATCGCGCCCGCAACGGTTAAAAAAACGCCTGGCAGATAAAAATATTTTAAATACTTTAAATAGGGTTGAATTTTTTGTAAAAAGTTTTGCATAAAGAAATTAATTGCTAGGGTTGCTGATTAATAAAAATTAGATAAATTAAGAACGTTGAAAACGCAGAGCTTCGATGGATTGGGCAGTGAGAAAAATACCCAGAAAAATATAACTGATAAACAAAACAATACTTTTCGTTTCTAATACACCGCTTGTCAAGGTATTGAAATGATTAAACAAAGATAAATAGGATAAAAAATCTCCCATAAATCCACTCACTCGTTGAGCAACGACATCCACAATCCACAGAAGTAAAATTAAAATAAAGCTCAAAATATAAGCCACAATCGAGCTTTCTGTTAGGGAAGAAATAAACATTCCCAAGGATAAAATAGAAGCGGCAACGAGTATAACGGCGAGATTTGCTAGGAAAATAATGCTAATCGGTAAAGCAGGATCGGACGCACTAAAAACGATCGCTTGATAGATCCAGAGAGGAACCATCATCACCGTAAAAAACGTCAGAACTCCTAGTAATTTTCCTAATGCAACGACCCAATTGGTAAGTGGAGAAGTGGCTAATAATTCTAAGGTTCCCCGTTTCCGTTCTTCGGCATAAAGACCCATCGACAGAGCAGGCAATAATACTAAAATTAGGGAAATAATAACGCCTAAATAGGAACTTAAAAATTGACTTGCCACATCCATTCCCGCCGATTCTATACCGCCTTGATCGACAAAAGCAGCATTTTGAATAATACCATCTAAAATAATCCCGAAAAATAGGCCTGCAATTAACCAAAAAACTCCTGAAATCACGTAGGCAAAAGGGGCGGCAAAGTAACCGAGTAGTTCTTTCCGAAAAATTGCCAGCAGGTTAGAAATAAAGATTTTAATTTTTTTTATCATTTGTTTTTGATTGCATTATTGTTAGATTAAATATACAGATTTTTAGAACTTGATTTATTCATAATTTATTCAGTTTCTACGATATTATCAACGTTCAACTGTTCATTATGGGGAACAGCTTCTTCGGTTGTAATTAAATTCAGAAAAACATCTTCTAGGGTGGCGCAGGTGCGACGCATTTCATATAGCCCTAGATTATTGTGAATTAATAAATTAGCAATTTCTCGCCTAATTCTTGGGTCGAATCTGTTCTGATTTCAATAATTGCACGAGATTGATTTTCTAAGGGTTTAATAATTACTTGAGTAATGCCGTTAATTTGTTTAAATAAGGATTCTAAATTGTCGGTATTTCCCTCGATTTCTAATTTATAGCCCGTATTACCCGTTAATTCAGACAGCAAATTTTCAGGCGTATTGGTTGCAATGATTTTACCGCGATTAATAATCGTAACGCGATCGCAGGTCATGCTAACTTCGGGCAAAATATGGGTCGATAAAATAATCGTGTGCTGATTGGCCAAGCTTTTGATCAGATGACGGACTTCGATAATTTGTTTGGGATCAAGCCCGACGGTCGGTTCATCCAAAATAATGACAGGAGGATCATGGACGATCGCCTGGGCAATGCCAACCCGTTGCTTATAACCCTTGGATAGTTTATGGATTAAGACTTTGCGCTTTTCCGTAAGCTGACAGCGTTCAATAGCGGAATTCACCTTGGAGGAGCGATCGCCTGCGGGAATCCCTTTAATACTCGCCACAAAAGTCAAAAATCCTTCTACGGTCATATCGGGATAAAGGGGCGGATTTTCGGGCAAATAACCAATATTTTGGCGGACTTCCAAAGATTTTTCATGGACATCAAAGCCTGCAATGCGTGCCGTTCCCGTTGTCGCTGGAATATAACCCGCTAAAATTCGCATCGTCGTGGTTTTGCCCGCCCCATTTGACCAAAAAACCGAGAATTTCTCCCGTTGCAACCGAAAAATCCACATCCTGAATCGCTGCTGTTGAACCGTAAATTTTGCTGAGATGTTCAACTTCAATCATGGCTAAGAATGATAAATGAAAACTACTTTAAGCCATTATCCCCCCCAGGGTTACATTTTGATAAATCACGCAAGAGGCGATCGCAACAGTGCCTATTGAATTTTGTTCAAAATATTATTATCCTAGAATGATGAGTGAATTATCTATTCGTCCTGCTAAAATTAACGCTGTTATTCCCAAATCTATTGCTGAGGAATTAGGGTTTGAACCTGGGGACGCGATCGCCTCTATTAACGGCATGAAACCGAGGGATTTAATCGACTATCAATTTTTATGTGCCGATGAATATTTAGAATTAGAAGTCATTGACACCCAGGGAAAACTCCATAAAGTTGAAATCGAAAAAGATTATGATGAAGATTTGGGATTAAGTTTTGAAAATGCCTTATTTGATGGTCTCATTCAATGTAATAATCATTGTCCCTTTTGTTTTATTGACCAACAACCTCCAGGAAAACGAGAGAGTTTATATTTTAAGGATGATGATTATCGCCTCAGTTTTCTCTATGGGAGTTATTTAACCCTCACAAATTTAAACCAAAAGGAATGGCAACGCATCGAACAAATGCGGCTATCTCCCCTCTATGTTTCCGTCCACGCTACAGAACCCGATATTCGCATTCGACTGCTCAAAAATCAGCGTGCAGGTCAACTCTTAGACCAATTAAACTGGTTCAAAGAAAGACGCTTACAAATCCATGCCCAGGTCGTTGTTTGTCCAGGGATTAACGATGATATTCATTTAGAAAGAACCCTTTTAGAATTGGCAAAATTTCATCAAGGACAAATTCCTACCGTTATTTCTGCCGCCGTTGTTCCCGTTGGTTTAACCCGTTTTCGACCCGCAGAAGATGAATTAATTCCTGTTAGCCGAGAGAAAGCCTTAGAAGTGATTGAGCAAGTACAAAGATTACAACTTAAATTCCAGAAAAAATTTAAGAGTCATTTTGCCTGGTTAGCCGATGAATGGTTTCTGATTGCCCAAACTGAATTGCCCCCCGAATCCCATTACGAAGATTATCCCCAAATCGGCAATGGTGTCGGATCAATTCGTCAATTTATTAAGCATTTTTTAAATTTAGCCCAGCAGTTACTCCCCCAAAAAATTGACCAGCCGAAACATTTTACTTGGGTTGTGGGTAATGCGGTAGAAAAAGCCTTTGAACCGTTAGTTAAGCAATTAAATAAAGTCGAAAATTTAACAATTACTCTTGCTCCTCTACGAAGTGATTATTGGGGACAGGAAATTACTGTAACAGGTTTATTAACGGGACAAGATTTAATCGATGGTTTACAAAATAAAGATTTAGGAGAAGGAATTTTATTACCTTCCTTGATGCTGAAGCATGATGACACTAAATTTTTGGATGATTTAACGCTAGAAGATGTTGCCCAAGCCCTTCGAACCCCTATCTTTCCTATCAAAGATGTGGAAGAATTAATCAATTATTGTATTCAGTCTATTTAAGTATTTCACACTAACGATTAAATGTAAGATATTAAGAAAACTCTTGAAACTCATAAAATTTTACTAAACAAGAAGAGATTTATGTTACAGTGAACACTAACTTTTGGAGATGCAAATGGAAGATTTGAAAAGATGTAAAGAAGATTGGGAAGCCTCTTTACTAGAAAGTTTTTGGGAAATGGTCAAAGCTCCCGATGGCGATTTTGGAGTTTTGGCCCCCTTTCCCAATCCAGCAATGATCCCGTTAGTCTGGACTTAATGATTGAGTTTCTTTGTCGCGATCGCCAATGTCAAAGAGCCTTTGAAGAACGTATTTGCTTGGGGAATGTGGATGTAGAAAAACTATATCAGCTACCAAAAAATACTTTTGGACATGCCTACGCTGAACACATGATCACAAATAATCTCAAACCCTTGTTAGCAGGAGAAATTAATAATAACCATCAGTTTTTATTAGCTCATATTACAGAAAGCCATGATATTTGGCACGTTATAACAGGAAGTGATACCAGTATTTATGGGGAAATTAAATTAGAAGCCTTTTCTTTTGCTCAACTCTATGCGTCTCGTTTCTGGTTAGCATTACTAGCCAAAAATTTGCTCAAGTCTGCTGTATTTAATATCGAGAATGGAGTAGAGTATTTAGATGCTTTAAGCGAAGGATGGTTAATGGCGAAACAAGCGAAACCCGTTTTTGGAATTCAATGGAATAGCTTATGGGAAAATCCTTTAAGCGATATTCGAGCTTCTTTAAATATTATAATTTAGTCTTTATTTTTAGATAGAATTAAAAAGTTTTTTATGCCAAGTTAATATTAAAATTTTATTCTTGACAAAATGGTTACTATTATTTATTCTGAGCAATTTTTAAACCATAAAACAGGTTCATTTCATCCTGAATCTCCTGCCCGCCTAACAGCAATCGTTAACGCTTTGCATCAAGCTCCCTGGCAGAATCAACTCCATTGGCAATTACCAAACAGCGATCGCAATCCCTTACCTTTTATCCAAAAACTCCACACTCAAACCTATATTGATCGAGTCAAAGCGATCGCCGAAAAAGGGGGAGGAGCCTTGGATATGGACACGCCAATTTCCGCCGAGAGTTATAAAATCGCCCTATTAGCGGTTAATGGGTGGTTAGACGGCATTGATCGAGTTTTAGCGACCAATGATCCCGCCTTTGTCCTCGCTCGCCCCCTGGCCATCATGCCGTTAGCAATACGGGGATGGGATTTTGTTTGTTTTCTAATGCCGCGATCGCTGCCCATTATGCCCTGGAGCAACCTGAGATTAAACGAGTCGCCATTGTCGATTGGGATGTGCATCATGGCAATGGAACGGAGCTATTGGTCGAAAATAACCCCCATATCGCCTATTGTTCCCTCCATCAATTCCCTTGTTATCCAGGCACGGGTCAAGAAAGCGATCGGGGTCACTATAATAATGTATTAAATATTCCGATGAAAGCAGGCAGTTCTTTGGAACAATATCAGCCTGCATTTGTTGAAAAAGTGATGCCATTTTTAGACCGTTTTAAACCCGATTTATTAATTGTAAGTGCGGGTTATGATGCGAATAGGGATGATCCTTTAGCTGATATGAATTTACAACCTTCGGATTATGGTATTTTTACTAAGGATTTATTAACCCTTACTCGTCGAATCGTTTTTGGTTTAGAAGGCGGTTATGATCTGGAGAGTCTGGGAAAATCCGTACTAGAAACAATTGGAGCCTGTCTCAATTTAGATTCAAAATTGGCGCAATAGTTAATCGTTACAATTTTGATTTAATAGCTAGTTTATAAAATGAAAAAACCTAATAATTGATATTTCTCTAGCAATTTTCTGCGCTACTATTCCACCCCATAAACCTATTTCCAATCCGAAAGATGATCGCATTAGCCAACCCTAATTCCTGAGCAACATCCGCTAAAGACTGGGCTTCCATTTGTACCACTGAGACCATGTAAGGACATTTGGCAAAATCCAGACAGAGGACAGTCGAACAATCCCAAGGCTCCCGAAACACCCGACAATCAGACGGTAACCAGGTCACCAGATGGCGATACCGACTAATAACCGCTTTCTCCAATTCCGCGCTAGTACAATCAAAGGAACGGTGTTGATTACTCATAGATTCCTCACCTGTTGGCACTTTCTTTGTGGGTATTCCCTATTCAAAGGTAGCACTGAAAAAGAGTTTCTCCACAGATCTAGAACTGGCTGTTAGCTTTTCTTAAAATAGTCAGCAATTGTTGACGCGATCGCGAAAAAATTAAGCAACAGTTTCTAAAGAAGCCAATGGATCGGGAATTGATGCAGAAGGAGCTTCAAATTCTCCTGTTAAAACGTACTCAAGGCGGAGTTTTAACCAGACAATAAACTGTTTACTGGTAGAAATGATTGCCACAGGTTTCTCAGGGCTTTTTGCTTTAAGGTCTTTCATTTCAGGTGCTTCTAGGAAAGCGGGCTGTTTGACTTGCCAAAAATCAATTTCTTTCTTCTGTTCAGCGTAATTTCTGATCCGTTCTTTGAGAACTTCTTTTTCTAGAGCTTCTTCTAACAAGAATTTTTCGCTGGCTAAAAGGTAATAATAGGTCGTCATCTGTAAATGTGGGGATTAAATTTAATAACTCTCTTAGTTTTAAACTACCATGATTTGGGGTTAAACCTGTCCCCTGATGGCTAATTTCATTTCACGTACAGCCCGCTCCATGCCGACTAAAACTGCTCGACTAATGATGGTATGGCCAATATTGAGTTCTTCCATGCCAGGCAACCCCGCGACGGGATAAACATTCCAGTAGGTTAAACCATGTCCTGCATTAACCCGCAATCCTAAGCTCAGGGCCTGTTCACAGCCGAGTTTAAGCACTTCTAATTCTTTTGCTTGTAAAGTCCCATTGGGCGCGTCGGCATATTTGCCCGTGTGGAGTTCGATAAATTTTGCTTGGGTTTTAGCAGAAGCTTCTAATTGGGAGTTTTCGGCATCAATAAACAAACTAACAGGAATCTCGGCCCATTGCAGTTGATCGACTACCCGACAAAGATAATCCAGGTTTCCCACAATATCCAAGCCTCCTTCTGTGGTGACTTCCTGTCGTTTTTCGGGAACTAGAGTCACATAGTCGGGTTTAATGTCTAAGGCGATCGCGACCATTTCCTGGGTGGCGGCCATTTCGAGGTTGAGATGAGTCCGAACGGTTTGCCGAAGGAGACGAACATCTCTTTCTTGGATATGACGACGATCTTCCCGTAAATGGACTGTAATGCCGTCTGCGCCCCCTAATTCTGCTAAAACTGCCGCCGCGATGGGATCGGGTTCTACGGTTTGTCGCGCCTGGCGAAGGGTTGCAACATGATCAATGTTGACTCCAAGGGTCAGCAAGGGGTTTGTCTCCTGTTTTTTTGATGAGGTTCGAGATTTCAGTTTCTATTATACGCTGAGTCTTTTTCTTCAATCACACTTTATTGATTGCGATCGCCACATTGAGCAAACTCTTCTTTGCTATGTTTGGGTTGTCGGATTGGCATTATTTTGTCCTCTGTTTAGTTATCCTCTATTCATTATTCTAGAGGAGTGATCGCTCTTGTCAATTACCCACAATAAAACCGCGATCGCCTTGATCCGATATAATGATGAAAATACTATCAACGAGTCTTGACTATGCAGATTAGTGAAGAAATTAAAATTAAAGTTAGTCTTAACGTTGCTCAAGCCTATCAAAAAGCGACGGATCGCCAAAAATCATCTTTATCAACTCTAGTTAGCATTTTTTTGAGAGAGGATGTTAACGAGGAAGTTGATTTTCTTGGTAAATTAATGGATGAAATTAGTGATAGGGCGGTTGCTAGGGGTTTAACACCAGAGATTTTGGAGACAATTCTGAATGAAAAAGCCCCCTAACTATGTGTTGGATAACAATATTATCGTTAGTGCTTTATTGTTTAAAAATAGTCAACCTCGGCGGGCATTGGACAAGGCAAGGCATCAAGGAACTGTTTTGATGTCAGAGTCTATCTGGCAGGAAATAATAGAGGTTTTAACAAGACCAAAGTTCGAGCGTTATGTCTCTTTAATTGAAAGAGATTTATTTATTACTTGGTTAGGTGAGTTAGTTCGTTTTGTTGAAATTAGTAAAACAGTTAATGTTTGTCGAGATGCGAGGGATGATAAATTTTTGGAATTGGCGGTTAATGGTGATGCCGAGTTAATCGTGAGCGGAAACCAAGATTTATTAATTTTGAATCCGTTTCTTGGAATTTCTATTGTTACGGCTAGAGAATTCTTTGGGGTAGAATAAGAATTAGTCAAAAAGATCGGCTTCTTTAACGCGTTTTCCTGCTTGATCTTTTGCCGATAAAATGGGTTCCCCTTTTAATTGCCGATCCACACCAGGTCGGGATCATTCCACAAAATCACTCGGTCATATTGGGGCGCGTAATAATTGGTTGTTTTATACAAAAATTCAGCAGAATCCGATAAAACGACAAATCCGTGAGCAAAGCCTTCGGGAATCCAAAACTGACGCTTATTTTCTGCACTCAGAAGACAACTTGCCCATTGTCCAAAGGTCGGAGAACTGCGACGAATATCAACCGCTATATCTAAAACTTCTCCTGAAACCGCTCGAACTAATTTTCCTGGGGTTCTTGGATTTGGTAATGTAAACCCCGTAGCACATTTCTGAGAGATAAAGAATGATTATCCTGAACAAACTTGGGGGAAATTCCTGTTTTTTCAGCAAAGGATTTTTCATTATAGCTTTCAAAAAAAAAGCCGCAATCGTCCCCAAAAATGCGGGGTTCTAGGATGAAAAGCTCAGGAATGTGGGTGGGAATAACGTTCATTTTTTCGAGGAAATTAGGGTCTTTTTAAGAGAATTGTTGATAATGGATAGAGAATTTTAAATCGTTAAAGAAACCAACTCTTCTAACGCTTCCCAACCTAAACCCCGTCGAACGACACTCGGTTCTTGACTTGTCAGATCAAGAATAGTAGAAGTTTCAAAACCAGGATCATTTTCATCATCTACAATAATGTCAACTAATTTGTCGAAAATGTCAAATAATTTTGCCTTATCAAGACTGGCAAAATCATCCTGATCGGCTAGGTGGGCGGATGTGGAAATAATAGGGTTTTCTAAGGTTTTTAATAATGCTTGGGAAACGGGATGATCGGGAACCCTAATTCCTGTGGTTTTACGCTTGGGACTCATTACCAATTTGGGGACTAATTTCGTCGTTGGTAATAAAAAAAGTATAGCGGCAGGATCAGACGTTTCATAATGCGATAGGCTTGATCACTGACCGTCGCGTATTCAGAAATATTGGACAGAGAAGAACAAAGGAACGTCAACGGTTTATCATTGGATAATTGCTTTAATTGTCTGACCCGTTGTACCGCAGATTTATCGTTCAAGTCGCAACCGATCGCATAAACGGTATCGGTGGGATAAAGCATAACAGCCCCGCGTTTAAGTGCATCACAAATAGTGTTGACACTGCGTTGTTGGGGGTTGTAAGGATTGAGAGTATATAAAGTAGCCATAATGACAAAGATAGCGTATTTTGATTGTCCAACAGGAATTTCAGGTGATATGTGTTTGGGGGCCTTGGTTGATGCGGGGGTTAAGACAGAATACCTGATTGAGCAACTGCAAGGGTTAGGTCTGGGGTCAGAATATCGGCTTTGGCAAGAAACGGTTCATCGCCGAGGTCAGGCGGCCACGAAAATTCATGTGGATTTGTTGCAAGAAAAGTCCGATCATCACTCTTCGACTACGCTCAGTCATCGTCATGCTCGACATTTGCCCGAAATTGAGCAAATTATTCAAACGGCTAGACTACCCGATCGCGTCAAGGATTGGAGTTTACAGATTTTTCACAAACTCGCGATCGCCGAAGGACTGGTACATGGCATTGCGCCCGAACAAGTCCATTTTCATGAAGTCGGGGCGACGGATGCGATCGTGGATATTGTGGGAACCTGTTTGGGATTAGATTATTTAGGCATTGAAAAAATTTATAGCTCGCCGTTGCCTACAGGGGGCGGAACAGTGTGGGCGGCTCATGGGCGTTTATCCGTGCCAGTTCCTGCCGTGTTGAAATTATGGGAATCGCGCCAAGTTCCTGTGTATCACAATGGCATCGATAAGGAATTGGTTACCCCAACGGGAGCCGCTATTTTAGTCACCCTCGCCGAATCCTTTGGCTTGCCGCCCCAGTTGCAATTACAAAAGATGGGATTAGGGGCAGGAAGTCAAGAGTTGCCTAGGGCTAATATTTTACGGCTTTGGTTGGGAGAATTGGTCAGTCATGAGGCTAAAATTCCTGCCTTTGCCCAATTGGAAAAGATCGCGGTATTGGAAACCCAGGTAGATGATCTCAATCCCCAAATTATGGGTTATCTCTTTGATATTTTATTTAAAGCAGGGGCGATCGATGTGTTTACTCAGCCTGTCGGTATGAAAAAATCTCGTCCAGGCATTTTATTAACGGTTTTGTGTCATCCCGACGCGATCGCGGCTTGTCAAGAAGTCATTTTTCGGGAAACCAGCACTTTGGGGATTCGTTATTCCATTCAGGATAGAGCGATTCTCAAGCGAGAAATTCAGACCGTGAAAACGCCCTACGGAGAAGTTCGAGTCAAAATCGCCTATACCGAAAATCTCGATCCTCAAAATATTCTCAATATCCAACCTGAATATGAAGATTGTGTTGAGTTGGCCCAAAAACAGGCCATTCTTTACAAACAATTCAACAAAGCGCGATCTCTACATGGCATAAAATTAGGCTTTAATCTAGGAATAGTCATTAAACTTAATCAATGATAAAAATGTAGCTTTTTTTGCTAAAATATCAGTTAGAATTTAGATAAAATATTCCAACTAAATGAATTGTTCTTAACAACAATTTCAAAATGTTAAGAATATTTATATTTAATTAACCAGTTTTTTTAATACAAGAGATAAAATCATGAGTTTTCTCAGTAAACTGTTCGGAAAAGAAGAAGAAACAAAAGCAGCAGAAGCAGGACCAGTTGCCGTTCAAGAAGTTGCTCAAGCTCAATCTATCCCCGCTCACAAAGTCGGTTTAGATGGAAATTTTGATGAAAGTGGTCTTGCTAAACGAGTTGCCAAAGCGTTAGATGATGCAGATATTTCTGATCATGTTGGTCTTTGGGTTGCTGAAACTGAGAGTACCGTTGTTCTACGCTATAACGAAGATGCAGAAAGCATTTTAGAACAAGCTAAAACCGTTGCAGGAAATGTTGAAGGGGCAACGGGCGTTGAAGCAGAGCCAAATACCTAGATTTATGACCTAAAATGTCAATTTAATCAGAGGGATTGTCGAAGTTCTAAGCATAGAAAGAAATAATTCTTAACTTAGTTCCTTAAAGCAATCCCTTATTTTAAGAAAACCAAATTTTATTGTGTTTATTTAAAGCCTTTATTGGCATAACTATACAGAAGTTTCCGTTGTGACGACAGACAAAATATTTGTAGGGACATAATATATTATTTCCTTATCCTGTAAGAAATTTAACCACAAAGTGCTGTAATAGTTTGGCGATCGCTATTCATCAATAATCGCGTTTCTATCTAATAACAATAAATTCCGCAATTGATCTGTATCGAGTTCCGTTAACCAGTTTTCTCCTGCATCAACGGTTTGCTCTGCGAGTTGTTTTTTACTCTCAATCATGTCATTAATTTTTTCCTCTAACGTACCAGTACAGACAAATTTGTGGACTTGGACATTGCGTTTTTGACCAATCCGAAAAGCCCGATCCGTTGCTTGATTTTCCACCGCAGGATTCCACCAACGGTCAATATGAAAAACATGATTTGCTCTGGTTAAATTTAACCCCGTTCCCCCTGCTTTGAGAGAAAGAATGAAAATCTTGGGTGCATCAGGATCATTTTGAAAACGATCAATCATTACCTGTCGGGCTTGTCGGGAAGTTCCTCCGTGTAAAAATAAAACTTCTTGATTAAAGTGTTTATTTAGATAGGGTTTTAATAAATGTCCCCACTCGGCAAATTGGGTAAAAATTAAGGCGCGATCACCTTGATCAACAACCTCTTCTAACATTTCCTGTAATCGCAATAACTTTCCTGAAAGAGCCGCATTTTCTAACAACTTTTCTTTTAAATATTGGGAGGGATGATTACAAATTTGTTTTAGTTTTACCAATAATCCTAAAACTAAACCCTGACGTTGAATTCCCGTTGCATCTTCAATTTTTGCTAGGGATTGTTCCACTAACGCTTCATACAGATTTGCCTGTTCTAAGGAAAGTCCACAGAAGACGGTCATTTCTTGTTTTTCGGGTAAATCTTGAATAATACTCGTATCCGTTTTTAAACGGCGCAGAATAAAAGGTCGCACCAACGATCGCAACACTTGTAATGATTGGCGATCGCCGAATTTTTCGATTCGGAGTGGCAAAACGTTTTTGGAAAAAAGCTTGAGTTCCCAGAAAATTGGGATTGAGAAAATCTAAAATTGCCCAGAGTTCCGATAATCGATTTTCCACAGGTGTTCCTGTTAGCGCGATCCGAAAACCTGCTTTAAGTTGACGAACCGCTTGGGCTTGCTTTGATTGGGGATTTTTAATATTTTGAGCCTCATCTAAAACAATACCCTGCCAATCAATTTTTTCGAGCGTTTTACTATCTCGATACAGGAGAGCATAACTGGTTAAAATCAAATTTTTATGGTGAATCGTTTTAGCAAAATCTGTTCCCTTACTTCGTTTATCTCCATGATGAATATGAATCGATAAACTCGGGTGCAAATTTTTTGATTTCATGTTCCCAATTATTAATAACCGATGTTGGGCAAGCAATTAATACGGGTTTGGTTAACATCGATTCTGATTTTAAATGGAGCATAAAAGCCAACAATTGTGGCGTTTTTCCTAACCCCATATCATCCGCTAAACAGGAACCCAATCCCCATTTTTCTAGAAAGGCTAACCAACCCACACCCCGCGCTTGATAGGGTCGTAATGTTCCTTTAAAACCTGATGGATTTTCGATGGTTGAATTGCCTGATTATCCGTAATATTATGAATAAATTCTTGCAATACTCCCGATGCTTCAAAGTTAACAACGGGCAATTTTGCTAAGGTTTGATTTTCCCCAATACTAATTCTCAGGGCATCTTCAACGGATAAACTCAGGGGTTCATTGGATTTATTTAAAATACGTTGGGCCGCATGAACATCGGCAGGTTGGAGGGTAATCCATTCTCCATTAATTTCAACCAACGGAGATTTTTGATTCGAGTAATTGTTTAAAGTCTTTTTCTGAAATAACGCGATCGCCGATGATTAATTGTAAATTGTATTGAACAAGGGAATTGAGGCTCAATCTTTCCCCTTTTTTAGGAGTAACTTTTCCTTGAATTTGTAAGCCTAAGCGTTTTGTTTCTCCGCCACTCGTCAAACTGGGCGGTACGATCACTCCTAGTCCATTATCCTCTAATTGCCAAGCAGAGGCTTTGATAAATTCATAGACTTGAATCGAATCCAGGGCGCAATAACTAGGCTGAGATTCTTCTAAACTAGATGCAATGGGAGCATACAGTCGAGACGCTAATCCTAATCCTTTTAATAGGGTTTCCTGGGGTTGTTCAATAACCCGATTTTCCCAGACTAATTGTTCACTCTGTTGTTGCCAAATGGTATCGGCATTTACCCAAAAGCTGGCATTATCTAACGCTTGTAAAACATAATTTAATCGCCAATGAGTATTTCCTGAAAAAATCTCTTCCTGATTGGGTGGTTCTAGGACAAAACAAACTCGAAATTGATGTTTCCCTAATTGTTGATTGTCGGGACTCACCAGATAATCTTGAATGGGTAATTGCCAATTATTGAGAGCCGCAACTATTTTTTGAATTTGATTATTTTCTCCAGTGATTAAGGTTTTAGGATTGGTTAAACTTTCTAGCCAAGTTTGTAGGGGCGTTTCTTTGCTTAGATTTAAAGCAGGACTTTTTGTGATAATTTGGGCATTCACCATTGCTTGCAGAAAAGACAAAATAATTTTCTGGGCTAATAATAGAAAATCTGGATTATTAGTTTGTTCAGAAAGCTCTCCATAACTCCAACAAACGGGCGGCATTAATTGACTAAATTTGGCTAGACGAGTTTGATCTAAGGTGCTATCAATAAGGGGATACCAACAGGCTTGATTCCTCGATGGGGTGACTTGAATAACAGGTAAAAACTTACGGCGAACAATTAAATCCAAACTCCAACGATAGAGATGGCTGAAAAATTGTAAATCATTACCGAAAAGACTTTTTTTGTCTAAACCCAAAGAAACGTTTTTAAAAAATTCACCTGTCGCCAAAGCATCGAGGCGAATTCCCTGAACTTGCCAAGGATGGAGACTCAGACTCGTAGGTTTCAATTCGCGGCTATCTTGCCCCGACAGTAGGGGATAGGTCACTTTTTTGACGGTTTGGCTCGGTAAGCTGATAATTTCTGTTTGCCAAAGGGAATCGAAATCGGGTGGGATTTTTCCTGTCAATTCCTGTAAGCAAGCTTTCAAGCTCTCTTTGTCCAAATTGAAGGGATGGGGACGAATTTCTGACTCGGCTTCGGGTTCGATAGTTTCACTCATATCACGCCAAGCTTCTGCCCAAATCCATAAATAACCGACGGATTCGCCTTGAATAATCCAACTACCGTGTAATGTTGCCATGAATTTCAATTCCACAAAAAATCAATGACCATTACGGTTAGCGGTGTTTTGCTGGGTAATGGCGACTCCCCTGCCGATGTTCAAGATCTGAGAGAAGTTTTTAGTATCACCCATTGTAGTTGACGATTTGCTTGTTAAATAGAAATGGGGTTTGCATTAATTTCGGTTTGGATTATGATTTCTCGTTTTTGGCGTGTTTGTTTACTGCTGGTGTTGGTGGTCTTTTTGGCGGCTTGTCAGGCGACGGAGGCTCCTTTGGAGTTTGCCCCCGATGGAAAAATTGTCGAAAGTGCGATCGCGCTCCAATTAGGGCGTACCCAGGCTCGACTGAGTGAACAGTTAAAGGCGACGTTACCCAAGCTAGAAATTAAGCAAATTCAGGTGAAAACCCTAGAGCCGATTGTGATTAGTGAGTTACCTGCCTATCATCTTCAGGGAACCTATAATGTGACGTTGACTCTGCCCCGCCAAACGGTGACTCAGAAAAAGAACGGGTTTGAGATTTATTTACAGCGTCAGAGTGAGGGCAAAACCTGGCGATTGTTGCAACGAGAGGTGAAAGATGGGCAAGCGGGGGAAACGCAATGGTCGAGTTATTTAATTGAATCAGATATTGAATCGAATTTAGCGGAGTAAACTGAAATTTTTGGCGTTATGATGCGATCTCGTTTTTATTTTTAAATGAATGATTAAATTGGCGATTAAAATAGATTCCGTTGTGTTAGTTATTAATAAAAATCATTGACATAAATTGTTTTAATTTGATTCGTTAAGATTACGCCTGCTAAGAGGAGCCATCAGTACAAATTGATATTGACCTTCCTGCGGTTGTACCTGTACAAAATCGCCTGTTGTTGGGGTGGGAATACGATCACCGCTTGGTAAAAACTGAATATCTCCAGTCACGCCCTTACCTTTAAAATCCTGACGGCGCAAAACCTGAGCAATTCCGTTACGGGTCGGATTGATGGATAAAGCGGTGGCGATCGCGACGGTTGCATCATAGGATAAAGCAGTACGCCAATTGCGGGTAATACCCCATTTTTTCGCCAGTTCTTGACTAAAAGCATCAGACTGATCTTTATACCAAGGTACTACTAAGACTAAGCCATTAACGGCTTGTCCTTCCGTTAAAGTTAAACCCGTGAGTAGGGTACTGCTTCCAAAAAGTGTTAAGCGACCTTGATTCGCTTTGGCCATTTCTAATGCTTTTTCAATGCGATCAACGTGGGGAGCTAAAATGAGAGTATCTATCCCCTGATTAATGATTTCATTAATTTTTTGATCCGCTTTAAATTTGCGATCGGAAAAGTTACAGGGAATATTAATATAAGAAACCTTTTCATCAATTAATTTAGAAGCAACTCTCGTCGCAAAGGAAGCATTATCAATCGCTTGTCCATCAAAACAGCTTGCAACCCTCGCTTTTGGAGTCGTTTTAACAATATAATTTGCCAATTTATCGGTTAAGGAACTGAGGGGAACCATCCGAAAAATATGATCTCCCAAAGTAATTAGGCGATCAGAAAAAGAGGTAGGACTTAACATCACGAGACCCCCTTTTTGATAAATCGGAGCCGCCGCCACACTAGCATCGGAGGCATTATGACCAATCACTGCTTGGATGGCAGTCTCTTTAACAAAATACTGGGCAATTTCTTTTGCTATTTCTGAATTATTATCATCATTAGCAATTTCAATCACGAATGATCGCCTATTTTTTCCCATTTGTTGAGTGTTTAATTTATCTTGAAAGGTTGCGACCCCTCTCAGTATTTCTTCAGCAATTTCTGGACTAATACCGATAGGGACACTAACTGCAATGCGATCATAATTTCCCTGCATCAAAGCACGAGCGTTATTCAAATAGATAACCGTTTCAGGATCATTTTTGTTCTGTTGTAATGATTGGCTAAAATAGGCGATCGCACTTTGATAATCTTGCTTTTTAAAAGCTTTTGTTCCCTGAATTTTAGCTGTATTATTTTGACGAGTAAATAACACCTCTTCTCCGATGCTTAAACGATGTTCTAAAGCGTTAGGGGGATTCAGGGATTTCCATAACAAACCACTTCCTAAACCGATGATTGCCAATAAAAGCATTAAAATAGGCGATCGCTGCTGTTTAATTTTGTCCCAAATCGTCGGGTCAACAAGTGGGGGAAGAATTGGGGGAAATTTTAAAGGCCGTGTTTCAGGATTTTGCAATAAAATGGGCAACCAGGAAACACAGGGAGAATTGCGTTCCATGCTGGTTAAATAATGACGAGTATTGGCCAGAGCGTCTTCGAGAATAGACCCTTGACTAAAAAGGTTTAAAAAATGTCTTAAAAACAGTTGAGCCACCTGATCATGGATGGGTTCTCGCATCACAATAATATGGGGAACGGGGGTTTTTAAACGGGTTAGCCCCTTCGCCAATCCTAAACCATCACAACTATTAAAAATTGCTAACTGTAAGCCATTTCTAACCGCTTTACGCAGAATTGGATCTAATTCCTGGGGAGTTAGTTTATCGTGATTATTGAGATAGATAAAACCAAGTTCGTTAAGATCATCAGTAGAAGAATGACCCGCAAAAAAGAGAATATCCCAAGATTTTCCTAATAATGTTGCGGTTAATTGATGACGTTCAGGTTGACGCAAAGTTTCGACTTGGGTATGGGGCAATTGAGTGATAATATCTTTGTCTATTTCAATATCAATTTGTTCATCATTCCCCAAAATCACCAAGATTTTAACGGGATAGGGAAGAGGATTAGAAGACGGAGCAACATTTGTTCCAATAATGACTTCTGCGTCGGGATAACTTTCTTCAATAAAATCCCAAAGATGCCAAGGTAAACGTTGCAAACCTAGATGGGAAGTTTTCAGGATAAAACGGACAGATTCCTGACCATTGACATGACTTAAAATCAACCTTTCTAGTTGACGTAAAGAGGGTTGATTTAACCATTGATTAAATTGTTTACGGAGATCATCAGCAACATTTAAACAATCTTGGTAGGATGCCACATGGGTAATTTGACCTTCCACTGCCATAATGCGTTGACCGCGCCACCAACGATGGCCGATTCCCCAATTTTGATAGTTCTGACGTAGCTGATTTTGAAGATTAAATAAATCAGGATTGGGAGATAATTGAACAGTCATTTCGTTGATAATTGGACGACTCTGTTCACGAATTTGTAAAGTTAAAGAAAAGCCCCTCTCAAAACTCCCATCTTCAGCCACAATAAAAATAATATCTTTAGTCATAAGTTATTCAAATTTAGCTTGCTTATTAAGTCATAAAATGCTTGATAATACGGGTATCTCCTAAGGAAATTTTAATGCTAAATTCTTCATCAAAACCCGCCACACATTTAAACTGGATGTAATCATCGTTTTCCCTCGCTTTAATTTCAAAAAAAGGATTTAATTGTTCATCAAGACCTGTTAGGATAATCCCTGGAGGTAAATAGCCGCGATCGCTGAGACAATAGAGACGAAAGAGCAAGGAAATTTGATCATCTGATTTTGGCAAAAGTCCGACCATCAAACCAATACTGGTTCCCCCAAAATAAGCCCCCAGATCAAGAATCCGTCTTAGATTTAAAATCGGGTTATGGGGGTCTATATTCCAGAGAATTTCGGCTACTTGCCAGCGTAATTCTTCATTGTTTGTTAAGTTTAGTAATTGCTCAAGGGATTGGGTTGCTGTTAATTGCGAGGGGGGAGATAATTCATCTTGTAAGTATAGCGTATTCACTAAATCGGGCAAACTTTGAGAGGTTACTGATGAATGGCGAAACGCTAATTTTTTATTTAAAAGTAAGGTTTCTAGAGCTTGCCACTGTTCATCAATTTGATTTTCTAGCCACTGGTAGAGTTTAATTTTCGGTTGATAATTTGCCAGAAAAATTAAAAAATTATCGAGAGAATCTAACTGCTCTACTGTAATGCGAGGACTTTGGGGATCGACGACAAATCCCAATAATTTTCCTGCCTTTCTATCCTCACTAATTTGGACAATGAAATAAGCAATGCGATCGCTCATTACTTCGAGGGGAATCTGGCAAAAGTCTTGATGGATGGAAATGGGGCGGCATTCTAAAAAGCCCAGTTTTGGTAAGTTTAGATCGGCAAGATCGGCACAAAATTGGTTAATCACAGACCAGCATTGACTCTGTTTTAAATTAGTAGGAATTTCTAATAATTCCAGATAATGATTCATCGCTAGAACCGCTAAAGTATTAAGATAAACTTGATTGGTTTTAGTTTCGGTTAATTGTTGTTGAGCAAAACTTTGAGCTAAAGCGCGATCGCCTTCTGACAGGGGAATGGTAATAGTCGCATTAGTAAGATTGTTGGTAATCATGGGAAATTTAAAAGCTAGAATTATTGGTAAACAGTTTGATTAGAATTGATCTCGTAATTCTTGTAATAACAGTAAACAGCGACGTTGATAAAAGTTCGCTAGGGTTGACCGAGAAATATTCCATTCCTGGGCTAAGGTTTCCCAGGTGGTTTCCTCTGGCGGTAAACGACGCAAAATTAACACATAGGCATTAATTTCGGGGCGATCGCGGAGATGAATCCGACGCAATCGTTTTTCTTGGGACTGTAGCCATTGCTGAATTTTTGTCAACATTTTATCAGCCCTATTTTCCGAGAGTTTAGGATTAGGAATATTTTCCACAGGATCAATGATATTGCCTTGGTCATCGAGGCGAGGTGAGACAATCATTTCTTTGGCTTGCTGACTAGCAAGATGAGCATCTAAGATGCGTTTTTTGAGATAAGCATTTAACCAAGTAAAAATATTTCCTTTTTCGGCATCATAGGGGCCATTTTTAGCCGTTACAGCTTCACAGAGATTGCGACAAAAATAGAGCCAGGTTTTTTGTAGTGCATCTTCATAATCTATTGATAATAAGTGATGATCTTGATAGAGTTTTCCTGATTTTTGAATTAGCAAAACTAACTGATTTAAGCCCCGTTGACGCTCTAAGGTATTCGGCGATTGTCCACAGGTTTCTTGGATTAATCGCAACAGGTGAGTATTTAAATTCTCATCTTTTAGCATAGTAAGTTCCTTGATATCGGAAGTTTTTGGAGAAATTAATATTTGTATCATCCCCCTTTTTAAAAAATTTTGAGCGAAAAATTAAGGAGATTTAAGTAAAACAAAATCATTACCCTGACCTGTAGATTGGATTTGAGCAAGATAGGCTGAACCGAGACGATCGCCACTTGGTAAAAATTTAAAAGTTCCTGTGGCTCCCGACACGAAAAAACTAGGATTGTGCAATGTATTTTTTAAGCCTTCCCTCGTTGAATTTTGCCGTAATCCCTTGGCGATCGCCCAAGTTGCATCGTAGGCCATGGCTGTCCGCCAATTCACCCGCGCTCCCCAATAACGATAACTATCGGTAATAAAGGCATTATTTTGATTACTTTGAGGGTGCCAGGGAATCGAAACAACTAAATCCTTGACCTGATTTTGACCCTGTTCTAAGGTTTTAATCGTATAAAGTGTTGGACTACTTAATAAGGTTAATTGATTTTGGTTTGCTTGGGCAAGGGCGATCGCCTGGTCTAAGCGGTCAATGTGGGGAGTCATCAATAAGCCTTTTGCTCCCTGACTTATTGCCTGATTGATCATCTTTTGAGGTTCAAAATTAGGACTAGAGAGATCACAGACGAGAGGAACTAACTTACCCCCTTTTGCTAAAAAAGTTGCTAAAAATTCATCCTTAAAAGAAACATTGTCAGGAGCTTGAGAGTCATAACAAATCGCTAAATTAGGATTTTGGGGTAGGCGCGTAAAATAATTGACTAAGGGTTGAACCATCGCCTTAGTGGAAGGTACAACTCGAAAAATATAATCCCCCAAGCCTGATAAATTATTGGCAAAACTAGTCGGTGTAATCATCACTACTCCACCTTTTTGATAGATAGGAGCCGCCGCAAGAGACGCATTCGAGGCATTGTGACCAACTACCGCAATGATTGACTCATCTGCGACTAATTGAGTGGCAATTTCTTGAGCATTTTCAGGTAAATTGCCGTCATCTGCAATTAAAACTTTTAAGGGTTTACCTTGAATGCCTCCTTGCTGATTAATTTCATCTTGAGCTTGGGCCACACCGCGCAAAATTTCCTGAGAAATATTTGGATTGCTACTAATAGGAACCACCACCGCAATTTTAAAAAAATCTTGGTTGATTTTAGCATTATTGAGATAAATTAATGTTTCAGGATCATTTTTTTCTTGACTTAAACTAGCTTTAAAATGCTTAATTGCTCCATCATAATCACCTTGTTTAAAGGATTCAATTCCCTGTTTTTTATCTGCATTAGAAACATCTAAAATTAGTTGATTATTACCACCACTAAAATAAGTCTGGTTCGGATTTCCGTAAGAACGAATAATATTAAAACTGGTCAATCCTAAAAATGTCGCTATGCTGAACCAGAGTATAGGTGGGATTTTAGCGAAAACTTTCATAGTAAAATTCCTCATTAATTATCAACGTTAACTAAGGCTTTCAGACGACGCTCAACTTCATCATCTAGGGTCATTTGATTAATCGTATATTCCAGTTTTTCGGCTGGATTTTCGCTTAATTCTGCCTTTGCTGTAACATGATGGCCTTGGCGTTCAATCGCAGATTGGGCGATCGCAAATTGATCTTGGAGAATTTCGAGATTAAGTTGACTGTCAATGTCACTAATTCCTCCCAAAGCTTCGTTCACTTCTGCTAGGACTTTTAAGTTTTGCATTTCAAACTTATAGGTCTCTAATTTTTCCCGTTCTCGGCTTAATTTTTCCTTAACGGCGATCACCATTTTTTCGGTTTGTTCCAGTTGGTTTGCTAAAGTTGGCAATACTTTTTCCGTCATAATTGCCTTAGTCATAGCCAAACGTGCTGCTTCCTGATTGCCTTGCTGACTAGCGAGTAATGCTTGTTGTTGATATTGGGTAAATTCCTGACGTTTGGCTTCATATTTTGCCCGTGCTGTTGCCTGAGCCGCGATTACTCGTGCCCCCGCATCGGTTAAGTTTGCCACTGCCAGTTGCATGGATTCCAAGGATTCCCTGGCCACTTCAACGGCAATTTTTCCGCCTTTTTCCACAGGAACTCCCCAAAGCCAATGCCACATTCCAAAGAGCGTTGTTCCCGCCCGTTTGCCGATAAACCAATAGATAAAGCGTTTTACAAATCGTTTGTTTAGCATCGCAAGGTTTGAAATTTGATAACTACAGGGAGTTAACAGAGCCTTTTGAAAGAATTTCGCGTTTTGTTACAAAACTTTACAATCACCCTTTAGACTCGGATTTTGGCGATCGCTACTGCAACGTAAAGAAATGTTAAGTTTTGCGAAACCTTTATTTTTAAAGCAGATAGGTGAATATAAGCAACTTAATTTTGAGGAATAAAAGCAGATGAAGAAAATTACACTTATGGATTTACTTTTTCCTATTACTTTTATCGGGCCTATGATTATACCAATTGCCATAATTGGTAGTTTTATTTTTCCTCCAATAGTGACTTACAGCACAGCAGAAAAAGTGATGTTTACTGTCAAGGACAAAGAACGTATTATTACGGGAAATGGAGAAGCTACACAAGGGAAATACCTTATATTTACTAAGCAAGAAGTTTTTGAAAATACGGATAGTTTTTGGAAAGCTAAATTTAATAGCTCTGATGTTTACGGACAAATAGAACCAGGAAAAACCTATGAAGCTGAAGTCTATGGCTGGCGTGTTCCTTTTCTTTCTTGGTATCGCAATATTGTTTGGATTAAAGAGAAGTCTTAATCAGGCTTTTTATTTAGGTTATTAGCAATTTTACCCAATTTATTTACTAACTTGAGAAATAACAATGAACTTACGGTTTAATGCGTCGAATCAACCGATTAATACGAAACCTTCTAGAGTCTCATCGGGAAGTGTCCGACTTCCATTGATTAAAGGCTACGGAAGTCTTGTTCTTGCCTCCAGTCTTACCTTCTTGCTAATGGCGGCTCTTGTTCTAAGTCTGATCCTCGCAATCATTTTTATTCAAGGTAATTTTAATCCTGCTCAGGGATTAGCGATCGCTGTTAGTTCGACGCTTATCTTTAACTTAATCAGTTTTTTAATTGCTCCTTCAATTTTAGACATCACTCAAAACTTTCTGTATCAAACTCGTTGGCTTGATTTAAATGAACTTGCTCGGCGTAGTCCAGAAGCGGCTCTAATTATTAGAAGAGTTTGCATTAATAAAAATCTAAAAGAACCTAGTTTAGGAATTATTAATGATCAGAACCCCACGGCTTTTACCTACGGAACTATTCCTAACAAAGCCAGAATTATTGTCAGTGAAGGTTTATTTACCTATCTCAACGATGATGAAATCGCCGCAGTTTATGCTCATGAATTAGGGCATATTGTTCATTGGGATTTCGCCATAATGACCCTAGCCTCTACTCTAATCCAGATTTGCTATTCACTTTACATTTTTTGCTATAGAAAGATGTGGCAAAATAATAATTGAAAAGAACTATTTCAAGTTTTAGCATTAGCGGCTTTTATTTTTTATAAAATAGGCACTTATTGGTTACTTTATTTGTCGCGTGTCCGTGAATATTTTGCTGATCATTTTTCTGCTGAAGTAACAGGCAATCCTAATGCTCTTTCGCGTGCCTTGGTGAAAATTGGTTATGGATTAGTCGAAGAAAAGCAAAAAAATCCAAAATCAAACATTTTAATGGAAAGTACCAGAGCTTTAGGAATCTATGATTATAAATCTGCCGTAACAATAGGGGCGACTTCTCAAAATAGTGAGTCCTCTGACCCATTAGATCAAGTCTTACTTTGGGATTTGTTTAACCCTTGGCGGGGCTGGATGGAATTACGCTCAACCCATCCTTTGACAGGCAAACGAATTCGAGCCTTAAGCAACTACGCAGAGCAGTTAGATTTAACCACCGAATTTGATATGGCAAAAATTGTCAGAGTAGGAAAAATTTTATCTAAAGACAAACTTTATGGAGGTTTATTAATAGATATTATTCTCTATTTTGCTGAAGCGATCGGTTTACTTTTAGGCGTATCAATAGGACTGATTTTTTCCGTAAATGATTTTCACCTAAGTTTAATTTTGGGTTATTCTTTGATCGGATTAGGAATAGGAATTTTCTGTAAAACTTTCGCCCAATTTCCCCTATTTTTTTCTGCACCTAAAATGGATATTTTGAGTTTAATGTCTAATCCCTATGCTAGTCCTGTATGGGGAAAGCCAGTAAAACTGAAAGGCAAGTTAATTGGTCGTAGAGAGTCAGGTTTTATTTTTTCTTCTGACATCCAGTTTCAAGATTTAACGGGATTGCTACCTCTTCGCTATTCTTCACGCTTTGGTTTGATTGGAAATTTTTTCTTTGGTATATCAAAAGTGGAAAAACTAATGGGTATGGAAGTAAATGCTGTCGGTTGGTTCCGTCGAAAGGAAACGGCTTGGCTTGATCTAAGTTACTTAAGCACTGAAAATGGCACAATCATTAAAAGTTACCATCGTTTTTTATCAATTATTTTCGGAACTTTAGCTATCATTGTCGGTATTTTTCTTAATTTATATTGATTTTTGCCATCATAAATTTAAGTAATTGTATTTCCCATGAGAACAACTTAGACGATGAAACCAAAATTTTTTTCTTGAAAGAATCGCATATTTCGTTGCAAAACCTTACAAATTGTTTTGCGTCAGAGCATCGGTATTTCGGCGATCGCGGATAAACTGTAAAGAAATATTAATTTTTGCGAAATCTTTGATTTTGAGACAGATAGCTAAATAGAAAACGATCGCCACTCAAGAAAAATCTAGGAGTTTTAGCACCATGAACCAGCATTATTTTTCCCTTAAAAACTTAATTTGCTTTACTACTGTGTTAATCACAATGAATACTATATTAGGATGTTCTCGCTTAGATAGTTTTCCTAATCTGTCTCAATCTGTACAGGCTCAAGAGAACGCGGAAGCTTACTATAATCGCGGTGTGGCTAAGTATGAATCAGGAGATTTTCAAGGGGCGATTGCTGACTACGATCAAGTTATTAAACTTAATCCTAACTATGTTGGAACTTACAACAATCGCGGTGCGGCGAAGGTTAAATTAGGAGATTTTCAAGGAGCGATCACTGACTACAATCAAGCTCTTACACTTAATTCTAACTATGCTGGTGCTTACAACAATCGCGGTGTAGCTAAGGTTGGATTAAAAGATTTTCAAGGGGCAATCACTGACTACAATCAAGCCCTTAAACTTAACCCTAACTATGCTGGTGCTTACAACAATCGCGGTGTAGCTAAGGTTGGATTAAAAGATTTTCAAGGGGCAATCACTGACTGCAATCAAGCCCTTAAACTTAACCCTAATGATGCTAACGCTTACAACAATCGCGGTGTAGCTAAGGTTGGATTAGGAGATTTTCAAGGGGCGATCACTGACTATAATCAAGCCCTTAAACTTAATCCTAACTATGCTGACGCTTACAACAATCTCGGTTTGGCTAAGGTTGGATTAGGAGATTTTCAAGGGGCGATCTCTGACTATAATCAAGCCCTTAAACTTAATCCTAACTATGCTGACGCTTACAACAATCGCGGTTTGGCTAAGGTTGAATTAGAAGATTTTCAAGGGGCGATCTCTGACTACAATCAAGCTATTAAACTTAATCCTAATAATGCTGAAGCTTACTATAATCGCGGAATTTCTAAGCGTAATTTAGGAGATCATCAGGGAGCGATCACAGACTACAATCAAGTGATTAAACTCGATCCTGACTCTGCTGGAGTCTATTATAATCGAGGTATAGCTAAGTTCTATTTAGGAGATTTCCAAGGGGCGATCGCGGACTATAATCAAGCTATTAAACTCGAACCTGACTATACTAAAGTCTACATTAATCGCGGAATTGCCAAGGATGACTTAGGAGACAAGCAAGGTGCGATCGCTGACTACAATCAAGCCATCAAAATCAAACCCGACGATGCTGATGCCTACATTAATCGCGGAATTGTCAAACGTAAATCAGGAGATAATCAAGGAGCAATTTCTGATTTTCAAAAAGCGGCTGAATTTTTTAGGCAACAGGGCAAAATAAATGAATATCAAGATGTTATTAATCAAATTACAAAATTACAAAATTAATATTTTTTTGGTATTTCTTCTATTACAAATTATCAAAATGGTAATCAGTTAAGCACTAAAATTGAACTAAATCCCAGTTAGTTGTTGGATTGAGATTATACAACCTAATTTTTCTTCCTTATTTAGACCAATGAATGAACAACATCAAAAACTTTATCAACAGATTCAAGATTATTTTTTGGAGCGACCCGAAGACCCATTTCCTTTTACTAAAAGATTAGCAAGAGAAAATGGTTGGTCACTCGATTATGCTCAACAGGCGATCATGAATTACCAATAAAGCATACATCTAAAAATAGAAGAGGATTATCTATGAGATCTCCAAATTCCAACAATGTCATTCAATACGCAATTATGTCAATAATAGCTTTAATAGGTATCTCAAGTATATTGAAAGGTTCCATATTTATTGTTAATCCAGGAGAAAGAGGACTAATTATCAATTTAGGGAAGTTACAAGATGAGCCTATTGATGAAGGTTTTCATTTTATTGTTCCCTATGTTTCCTCTGGGAAAACAATAAATGTAAGAATTCAAAAAACAGTTGTTAAATCCAATGCACGAACTAAAGATTTACAACGTCTTCAAACGGAAATGGCTTTAAATTGGAAAATTGATCCACTCAAAGTAAAAGAAATTTATCAAACCATAGGAAGTGAACAGGACATTGATATTAAAGTCATTACTCCTGCTTTTGATGAAATAATTAAAGGATCAATTCCCTCAAGATCGCTAGACAATGCCCTTGCTCAACGTGAACAACTTAGGGAAGAAGTTGCCACTAAAATCCAAAAACGTCTTGCTCCTTTTGGTGTATTAGTAGCAGATGTTTCGGTTGTTAACTTAATCGCGTCTGAAGAATTTACAAAAGCAACAGAAGCTCGGCAGATTGCGGAACAGGAAGTAGTTACAGCTAAAAAACAAGCTGAAGCATTAATTATCAAAGCAAAAGGCGAAGCTGAATCTCAAAAATTACTCCAACAAACTCTAACTTCCCAACTTCTTCAAAAACAACTAATTGATAAATGGGATGGTAAGTTGCCTACGGTTGCAGGTGGTAATAATATTCCGTTGATCAATATTAATCCTATTACTGGACAAAATAAACCCTAAAAAAAAGGGGCATCAATTCCAAATATCCTCGATCACCATCAATCACTATGATCCGAACTGCGATCGCCTTCTTACAGCAAATTCTCATCAATCATGCGGTATAGGCAAACTATCAAAGCTTTACCTACAGGTGGTTTGATGATGTCTTTATCTAGTCGGTTTAATCGAGAATTACTATCACTTTACAAAAAATGCGATCGCCCTTTAACCTGAGAAGAAAGCGATCGCTTCAAAAAGCTTTAAATTAGCAGGGAAGCAAAAGACACGATAAAATTAGGAGAAGAAGCCCTTTATCGAAAAACCCAGATTAGACCTGTGACAGAAGCTAAAAGTTATAAAGATACCGTCAACTTGCCCCAAACGAAATTTGATATGCGGGCAAACGCCACGAAACGAGAACCCGAAATTCAAAAATTTTGGCAAGATAAGCAAATTTACGAAACCCTGTCACAGCAAAATCCCAAGGAAATTTTTGTTTTGCATGATGGCCCGCCCTACGCTAACGGTGCGTTGCACATGGGTCATGCCCTCAATAAAACCCTCAAGGATATTATTAACAAATATAAACTATTGCAGGGCTACAAAGCGTCCTATGTCCCAGGCTGGGATTGTCACGGATTGCCCATTGAATTAAAAGTTTTACAAAGCCTAAAAAGTGAAGAACGCCAAGGATTAACCCCTTTAAGCTTGCGTCGAAAAGCACGAGATTTTGCCATTAAAACCCAACAGGAACAGGCGGAAGGCTTTAAACGTTTTGGAGTCTGGGGCGATTGGGAACATCCCTACATGACCCTAACTCCTGAGTATGAAGCCGCTCAAATTGGGGTTTTTGGGCAAATGTTTTTTAAAGGCTATATTTATCGGGGATTAAAGCCTGTTCATTGGAGTCCGAGTTCCCGCACGGCCTTAGCTGAAGCGGAATTGGAATATCCCGAAGGCCATATTTCTCGGAGTGTTTATGCCGCTTTTCCTATTGTTAAATTAGGAGAAAATGCTCAAGTATTACAGGAATTTTTACCCAATTTGGGGGTAGCGATCTGGACAACGACTCCCTGGACATTACCTGGTAATTTAGCCGTCGCGCTTAATCCTGAATTGACCTACGCGATCGCTGAAACAGATTCCAAGATTTGCGGTTATTCTTATCTGATTGTTGCCTTGGATCTAGTGGAAAAATTATCAGCAACTTTTGAAACGAAACTAACCGTTAAAACCACAATTCTAGGCAAGGATTTAGAACATACCCGCTATCGTCATCCCCTTTTTGAGCGTGAAAGTGAGATTGTGATCGGCGGAGATTATGTCACGACTGAATCAGGGACAGGCTTAGTGCATACCGCACCTGGTCATGGTCAAGAGGATTATATTGTCGGACAGCGTTATCATTTACCGATTCTTTCGCCAGTCGATGATGCGGGAAACTTTACGGCAGAAGCAGGGCAATTTGCGGGTTTAAATGTACTGAAAGATGCTAACGAAGCAATTATTACGGCACTACAAGAAGCGGGATCTTTACTGAAAGAAGAAGCCTATCAACACAAATATCCCTACGATTGGCGCACTAAAAAACCGACGATTTTCCGCGCCACAGAACAGTGGTTTGCCTCGGTAGAAGGCTTTCGAGAGCAAGCTTTGTCCGCCATTGAAACCGTTAAATGGATTCCTGAACAGGGTAAAAATCGCATCACACCGATGGTCAGCGATCGCAGTGATTGGTGTATTTCTCGCCAAAGAAGTTGGGGCGTTCCCATTCCCGTTTTTTATGATGAAGTCACCAATGAATCCTTATTAACCGAAGAAACGATTACCCATATTCAAGCCATTTTTGCCGAAAAAGGTTCCGATGCTTGGTGGGAATTGTCGGTCGATGAATTATTACCTGCTAGTTATCACAATAATGGACATACCTACCGCAAAGGTCAAGACACGATGGATGTCTGGTTTGATTCGGGTTCTTCTTGGGCGGCAGTGGCACAGCTACGTCCTGAATTAAAATATCCCGTCGATATGTATTTGGAAGGTTCGGATCAACATCGCGGTTGGTTCCAATCGAGCTTATTAACCAGTGTGGCGGTGAATGAAATTTCTCCCTATAAAACGGTGTTAACTCACGGATTTGTCCTTGATGAAAAGGGACACAAAATGAGTAAATCTGTGGGGAATGTGGTTGATCCGAATCAGATTATTAATGGCGGAAAAAATCAACAACAAGAACCCGCTTATGGAGCAGATGTTCTACGTTTATGGGTGTCTTCTGTTGACTATAATGCTGATGTTCCGATTGGGCAAACGATTCTTAAACAATTAATGGATGCACGAAATAAAATCCGTAATACAGCCCGCTTTTTATTGGGAAATTTACATGATTTTAACCCCGAAACGGATGCAGTTGCTTATGATGATTTACCTGAATTAGATCGTTATATGTTGCATCGCATCACCGAAGTTTTTGACGAAGTCACGGATGCCTATGAAAGTTTCCAATTCTTTAAGTTTTTCCAAACGGTACAGAATTTCTGTGTGGTAGATTTGTCTAATTTTTACTTAGATATTGCCAAGGATCGGCTTTATATTAGTAATGCTAATTCTCCCCGTCGTCGCAGTTGCCAAACGGTTTTACAGATTGCGCTGGAAAATTTAACCAAGGCGATCGCGCCTGTTCTGTGTCATCTAGCAGAAGATATTTGGCAATTTTTACCCTACGAAACGCCTTATAAATCCGTATTTCAAGCAGGTTGGGTCAATTTGGGGCCAGTCACTAAAAATTCTGATGGTGCTGAAAAACGATTATGGACTAAACCCGACTTAGCTGTTCAATGGCAAGGAATTCGGGAATTACGTGATGGAGTTAATAAAGTTTTAGAAAAAGCTAGAACAGACAAATTTCTCGGTGCATCTTCAGAAGCAAAATTGTTGATTTACAGTAAACAAGTAGTAAAAGATAGCCCACTTTACTTGATTATTGATAAATTAGACTTTCTTTATGATGAACTCCGTTATTTGTTTTTAGTCTCTCAAGTAGAACTAGCAGCTAACAAAAGCGATATTGACCAAGCGGTTTATAAAGCACCAATCTTGGTGAACTGGCCTTTATCTCCTCTTCCTACTGATTCTAAAGATTATGTAGAGATCGCAATTGTTAAAGCCGATGGTCATAAATGCGATCGCTGTTGGAATTATTCTTTGAGTGTGGGAACCTTTGCTGACGATCCGACAATCTGCGATCGCTGTGATGCGGCTTTAAAGGAAGAATTTTAATTGATTAAGATAGGGAGATAATTGCAAAATTTATTTCCCTAATTTTTATAAAAGGAGAAAAATCGTGGTTAATTTAGCTATTCCTCCCCAAAAGGAACGTGATCTTGAAAAACAGATAGAAAGAGAGTATGAAGAATCTTACGAAAATGAGGATTCGATTGAACAACCGCCAAGTGATATTATTGCGTTTAATGAATTGAGATCCTGTGCCGATATTTTGCGTATGGTTACAAAACAACAGTTAAAAATTGATCCTGACTTTCAACGACAATCGATTTGGACAGAAGCCGCTCAAACTCGTTTTATCGATAGTTTGATTAAACAACTTCCGATCCCAAGTATGTCTATTAGCTTGGATTATAAAACTGATAAGCGTTTAGTTGTTGATGGGCTACAAAGAATTTCAACTATTATTAAATTTTTAAAAGAAGATACTGATTGGAGACTTTCTAATCTTGAAGATATCGATCCAAGGATTAAGGGAAAGACTGTTCAGGAAATCAAACAAGATTACCCCGAATTATATAGTCGAGTCGAAAACTTATCTTTACCGATTACTGTTATTCGTTTTGATTCCAGTAAACCAAAGCACATGGATTATTTATTTACAATCTTCCATCGCTTAAATACGGGGGGAACTCGCTTAAATAATCAGGAAATTAGAAATGGTATTTATCAAGGAGTTTTCAATAATTTATTAAAAGACTGTGTCAATTATGAAAATTGGATAAAAATAACTCCCGTGAAAAGATCAGTCAGTAAAAAGAAAAAAGATTTTCAAGAAAATGAATTAAAAAATAGATTTGAAAATGAAGAATTTGTACTCCGCTTTTTCGCCTTTTTTGATGAATATAACAATTATCATGGACGATTATCTAAATTCCTTAATGACTACATGAAGAAATATAAAAATATTAGTGAAAATACTAAAGTAGAAAAATATACTTTATTTAAGAGAACTATCGACTTAATTCATAAGCATTTTCCTGATAGAAAATCATTATCCAATATTAGTAAGGTTATTATGGAAGGTTTACTGATTGGTGTTGCTAAAAATTTGGATTATCTAGAAACTATTTCTCAAGAAGATTTTCGTGCAAAATTTGTACAATTACGTCAATCCCCTCCTTATGACATTAAAAATCTAGCAGGAGGACTATTACAGAAAGCTAAGGTTCAATCTCGATTGAATGAAGCTATTAAAATTTTTGGGACTTAACAGTTTTATTACCTTATTATAAGCACCTAACTTATCTTATTATGACTGACGCTAGTATTTTTATTATAATAAATTAACTAATCATATATTTGAAAATTATTTTTTACACAATACATGATTAGCAAATCTTATATTACGGAAACCCTTGAAGAACTTGACAAACTTTATAACTCATCGACTAGTCAAAAAAAAGCAATCTACTATTCTAAACTTGCCCTTTTAGAACTATGTGGTTGGATTGAGCAAAGTATGGATAATATTATTCTTCACCATGTTAATCATAAGCTAAAAGATGAAAAAAACAAAAAATATCTAAAGCAAATTATCAAGAAAAATAGTGGCTTTTCTTATGAAAGTCATTTCCGTAAAATGTTGCTTGATAGTATTGGTATAGTGTCTGTAGAGAAATTAGAAAGAAGATTAAAGCGACGCATAGTATTAGATTATTACATAAGATTACTGAATAACCTGATAGAAAAAAGGAATAAAGCCGCACATACCCATCTTAAAGGGATCACTGTTCTCTATGATGCTCCATCTATAACTAAAAACAATTTTTCGCAAATTTATGAATTATTAAAGGTTATTGAGAGTGAACTTAAATCTTTATGAAGGATAAGCTAAATCAAAAAAAGATAAGCACAACAAAAGTTTATTATCATTTAATAGATTCTGGGCGATCGCGGTTGGAATGATTTTTTCAGGGCGGGAACCTTTGTGGTCGATCCAATGATTTGCGATCGCCTCTATTTTCATGGGTACCTAAGTATGGCAAGGCAGAACATTAGAAAAATTTTTAATTTTTAACATCTATCTACTTATAGAAATCGCTTAATTAGGTTATAACTGTCAAAGGAAGCTTATTCCCCTTGTTTGTTACCAAAAGCATTAATACACTCTTTAATCTACTTTATAAAACTCATATTGACCAATAACCGTAATATGATCGAGAATATGGAAAAAATCGCCTCCAATCCCCAATCTGACAATGATCACTATCTATCAGTGGATTTTATCGAATCAGAATCTGAGCAAGACTCGGCTGACCGAGAAACGGAAGAAGGGGAGTTAGTCAAGGTTCCTTGGCATGAAGAATTTAAGTTTCAGGATAACGTGCTTCATGCGACTGACACCATTATTTTTGACCGCGTTTTCACCAAAAAAGCTAGGCCCAATCGCCTCGCTCCCCAGACAAAGAACGGATTAGAGCGATTACTGACGCCCTGGGGTGTGGGTGCTTTAGGTTGTTTTTTAGTCGCTAATGGGCTTTTAACCTGGTCACAATTTTCTGCTGTGCCGAATACTCCCGCGATCGCTTCTCAATCCTTACCCAATCTTGATCCCCTGGGCAAAGATTATCCCCACCTCCTCAATTTGTCCAAATCTAGCTCCGAAAACTTAGGTTTAGAATCTTTAAGCCATTTACCGCCCGAAAACATCAAGTCTCAACCCGCGATCGCCAATCTTCCTGCTCCTTCCTCGGCGATTCCTGCAACCATCCCCGCTCAAGTGTCTGTTCCCCCCCTCTCGAATAACACCCTGACCGATGCCCTGTTGCCTCCCTCTTTACAACTGCAAATACCCTATGCCCCTAGCTCGGTAGAAGCGATCGCCTCTGTTCCTACTCAATCGCCCCCCCGTAGGATTACCCCCAAATTTACCGTTGTTAATCCCCCCACTCGTTCCATCCCGAGCGTTGCAGTAAATCCTTCCTATACCGCTCCCCGCTCTCTGTCATCTATTCCTTTGCCACCACCACCGCCCCCACCCACTGCGCTGATTCAAACACCGACGGCTCCTCCGCTTTCTAATAATCCATCTCCTGTCACTGCTCCTAATCTTCCCCCTAATTTAAGTGCATCAGAGCAAATATCCCGTCAAATCACCAGCCAGGAAGTAAGAATGGAAATGAATACGTCTCCGACTACGGCGGAAGGATTTAATCAAAAAACGCGCAAAAAACTACAGAACCTTTACAATCAAAGTCAGGGGGGAGCGGCAACGTCGGATCTGGATTCTACAAAGACAAATAGCCTGATCCAAGAACTCCAACAACTGAATCAACCAGAATAACAATGGGTAACGTCGATGGGTTTGCTAGATCGAATCGGACGAGTGATTCGCGCTCAAATTAATAGTCTAGGAAATGAAGCGCAAGATCCAGAGAAATTGCTGGAAGAGATGACCGCGCAGATGGAACTAGAACTAATTGAGATGCGCCGCGCCTTGGCTGAAGCGATCGCAACCCATAAAAGTATGGAGAGACAAAAATCGGCTCACCAGCTTAATGCCCAAAAATGGTACGAACGCGCCCAATTAGCGATCGATAAAGGGGAATGAAGCCTTAGCCAAAGAGGCCCTGGTGAATCGACAATCCTATCTGGGTAATGCCCAGGGAATTGAAACCCATCTTACGGAACATTCCCAGATTATTCAACAGGTTAAGCAAGAATTACAGACCCTAGAGCGGAAATACGGGGAAGTTCGGGCGAAAAAAAGCCTCTATTTGGCCCGACTGCGTTCGGCGGTTGCGACTCAGAAATTACAAGAAATTGTGGGTAATTGGAATGATGGCAGTGCTAGTAGTGTATTTGAACGTATGGAGTCCAAAATTCTGGAATTAGAGTCTGAAAATGAGCTATTAACCCAGTATCGTGATCCCCTAGAACAACAATTTAATGCCATTGAGGGCGATCGCGTTATCCAATCTGAGTTAGAACAACTCAAGGCCAATTGCCGCAATTTACCGCCTACTTCTCGTTAAGGGTTGATACGTTATTAATGTGAAAGTTTTATTTTTGAGTAATGGTCACGGAGAGGATTTAAACGCCAGCTTGATTTTGGGAGCTTTGCGATCGCTAGAACCGTTTCTCCAAATTGGGGCCATGCCCTTGGTGGGAATGGGGAATGCTTACCGTCGTTTGCAAGTTGAAATCATTGCCCTACCCAAAATTTACCTTCTGGGGGAATTATTTATCTCAATCCTTGGAATTGGGTCAAAGATATTACGTCTGGTTTAATTGGCTTAACTTTACAGCAAATTAAAGCGGTTTCGCAAGAAAAAACAAGTTGTGATCTACTCATTGCCGTTGGAGATATCGTCCCGATTGCGATCGCCTATCTAACGGGTCGGCCCTTTGTTGCGTTCATTGTTTCAACTTCTAGTTATTACGAGGGAAAATTACGATTACCCTGGATTACGGAGTTTTGTTTGCGATCGCCGCGTTGTCAACGAGTTTTCACGAGAGATCAATTTACTGCCGAAGATTTACAACAGAGGGGCATAAAAAAAGCGATTTTTGCGGGTTATCCTATTATGGATGTTTTGCAATCTAGCCATTATGATCTCAAACTTGAACCGAATCTCCCAATGATCGCACTCTTGCCAGGTAGCCGTTTACCCGAAGCAATTCACAATCTCCAACTGCAACTCAATGCCTGTGAGGCGATCGCCTGAGAACGTCCAGTGCAATTTCGAGCGGCCCTAGTTCCTAGTATTACCGAGGAGAATTTACAAGCTTTGGCGCAAAAAATGGGTTGGCATTATCACGGATCAGGAAAACTAGTTAATCCTGTCCAAAATCTCAGGGTTATCTGTTATTGGGATGCTTTTGCCGATATTTTACAACAATGCGATCTCGCGATCGGGATGGCAGGAACGGCGGTTGAGCAAGCAGTTGGTTTAGGCAAGCCCGTTGTGCAAATTCCAGGGGCAGGGCCACAGTTTACCTACGCCTTTGCAGAGGCTCAGATGCGATTATTGGGAAGCTCGGTTAAAACGATTGGAAAAAGTCCGAATGATCTAAATTTATTCCAAGATATTGCCCAAACTGTCGGGGAAATTTTAGATAATCCCGATTATTTAGAAACTTGTTTACAAAACGGGATAGAACGAGTCGGTCAGGCAGGGGGTTCGGTCGGCATTGCCCAAGGGATTTTAGAAGTAATGTGAAAATTCTGCGATCACAACGGAAACCATGTCTAAATTGAAACCCGTAGTGAGTGAAGATCGCCCCCTAAATCCCCCAATTCTGGGGGACTTTGAACTCGGAAAGGTTATAAGCTCCCCCCAAAGTTGGCGGGCGGGGGGGGGCTAAAAACTTAAGTGATAAAACGCTAAAACTTCTAAGTTTTCTGATTTTATTCCCTAATTAAGCTCAAATCAATATACTGGGAATAGACCCTTGCCCATCAAAATAAAAATGAGAAACCCAATAGAAATTAGGAAACTGAAAGGTGATCGCTTTCTTCTCAAGTGTATCTACCATTTTGGCTTTACTCAAAAAAGAAAAATTTCCACCATTCTGACCACCTCTCTTTTGGCTCTCTTATTCTATTCAACAGCCGCGATCGCAGGAGTCCCCAATGGAACCTGGCTATCGAAACCGCAAATTCGATTTTATTCCTCTAATAACGCCCTAAGCCAATTGATGAGAGAGATCAAAGAGCAGCAGTATCGAGTTGTGTTTCTGGATTTTAGGGGAGTGTCTGAGGAATTACAACAGATAGTCACAGCAAAAGCCAGAGAACAAAAGCTCATCCCTGTTATCTGGGTTCAATCTCCCCAATATCGCTCCCTAAGCGTGGCAGAAATTATTCAAGCGGCCCGTTATGGGGATGGGATTCAAGTGGATGACCATTTTTTTGCCCATTATTCCCCCAGGGATTTTCAGGCTCTCATGCTCCAGTATAAAAAGTCGATTTTTTGTAGTATTCAGCCCTTCCAATCCTCTTTAGTCCCAAAATATGGATGTAATCAGCTTGATATTCAATGTTACACTCCCCAGACCTTTCAGAGTTGCTTAAGTTTAGCCGATCGCCTGAATGCGGTGGTTAGTTTGTCAGAAAAAAATACTTTCCAATATAGGGAAAAATTAGAAGGACGACGTTTCAATGTTTTTTTATGGCCCTATAGCAATAGGCGTTGGGAGCCAACTTCCCAAAACTTCAGATAAGGATTACCTTGAGAATCATCTCTTACTTCAATACTTCAACTTTATTTGATGAAAACAATTTTATCTAATCCATCTATCGAAATTATTGCTGGTTTCCATGCTCTGTCCGATCCCCTACGGATTCGGGTGATAGAACTACTGCGATCGCAAGAATTATGCGTTTGTGAATTGTGTGAACAGCTAGAAACGTCCCAATCTAAGTTATCTTTTCACCTAAAAACCCTGAAAGACGCGGGTTTCCTTCGTTCTCGCCAACAAGGTCGCTGGATTTACTATAGTCTTAATCTCGCTCAATTTTTGGCTCTAGAAGAATATCTTGCAGAATATCGTCGATTTAGCCCCGTTTTACCTGCTCGCTCTTGTCCAGAGCCAAATTAGCCCATCAATTTTTTAAGGAGTGTTTTTCTTTTTGCACACCATACCCTCTTGACAAATCAATTTTTTTTGAAATAATAAGGAAAGAAAAAATTTGCTTTATTAGTTTGTGTCTAGCATAACCCAACGAACCTTCGAGGTTTTCAGACAGCAATTTAGAGAAATCCTAGCAGAAGCTTTGGGAACTTTTATCCTAGTTTTTGCAGGAACGGGAGCCATTATGACCCAGGAAATTAGTGGGGGAGCGATTACCCATTTAGGGATTAGTTTTGTGTTTGGGGCGGTCGTCACTGCTTTGATTTACGGACTAGGCCATATTAGTCAAGCTCATTTTAATCCTGCTGTCACCCTCGCTTTTTGGTCGAGTGGCTTTTTTCCCAGAAATCGAGTTTTTCCCTATATTTTGGCTCAATGCTTGGGTGCGATCGCGGCTTCTCTGACGCTGTTACTTTCCTTGGGCAAAGTAGGGAATTTGGGCGCAACGATTCCTTTAGGGGGAAATTGGCTACAATCCTTGGTTTTAGAGGTAATTTTAACCTTTATTCTCATGTTAGTTATTTTAGGCTCAGGCTTAGACCGACGCGCACCATTGGGTTTTGCTGGTCTAGCGATTGGTTTAACCGTTGCCCTGGAAGCGGCTTTTATGGGGCCAATTACAGGCGCAAGCATGAATCCCGCCCGTTCCTTGGGGCCAGCCTTGGTGAGTGGAGTCTGGGAATCCCATTGGATTTACTGGATCGCGCCCATTGTTGGAGCCCAATTAGCCGTGATTGTTTATCGAGTTTTATCTAATGATTTTCGAGATTTTCAAGGAAAAGAACAATGGTTGTAAACGCAAATTTTGGGGAAGATTGTAGGGGCGAATTGCGTTCGCCCATTATAGGCAATAAATCTATTGTTCCAATTTCCAGAGAACAAAAAAATCAGTAATTAATGGCTGATGGTGCGGATTTAATTCACTTTATCTTCATAAAAATCATGAAAAAAGTCATGTTTGTTTGTAAAAAAAATTCTGCCCGTTCCCAAATGGCGGAAGGCTTTGCGAAAACCCTGGAAAAGGCCAGATCGAAGTCACCAGTTCTGGATTAGAAGCCAGCCAAGTTCGTCCAGAAGCGATCGCCACCATGAAAGAGATTGGTATTGATATTACCGAGCAAACCTCTAAAGCGTTGGGTGAATTCCAGGCAGAGGATTTTGATGTGGTGATTTCCCTTTGTGGTTGTGGGGTAAATTTACCCGAAGAATGGCTTTTAAGGGAGAAATTTGAAGATTGGCAATTAGATGATCCCGCCGAACAACCCGAAATTTTTCCGAGGGTACGAGACGAAATTAAAGAAAAGGTTACGCAACTGATTAATTCTTGTATTTAGGAAAATTTATGACTAAATTTGACCATCCACCGCGTATTTTATTCTTGTATGGCTCTTTGAGGGAGCGTTCCTACAGTCGCCTAGCCGCCGAAGAAGCCGCCCGTATTATGGAAGGATTTGGGGCAGAAACTCGCTTTTTTGATCCCCGTGAGTTGCCGATCTATGGCAGTGTTCCCGATACTCACCCAAAAGTCCAGGAATTACGGGAATTGAGTCAATGGTCAGAGGGACAAGTCTGGTCATCGCCTGAACTGCATGGCAACATTAGCGGTATTATGAAAAACCAAATTGATTGGATTCCTCTGAATATTGGAGCAGTTCGACCGACCCAGGGTAGAACGTTGGCGGTTATGCAGGTTAGCGGCGGTTCTCAGTCTTTTAATGCGGTGAATACTCTGCGAATTTTAGGTCGTTGGATGCGGATGTTTACTATCCCGAATCAATCTTCTATTGCCAAAGCCTATCAAGAATTTCATGAAGACGGAACGATGAAAGAATCTGCTTACCGCGATCGCGTCATAGATGTGATGGAAGAACTTTACAAATTCACGATTTTATTGCGAGATCACGTAGATTACTTAACAGATCGTTATAGTGAAAGAAAGGAGAAATAAACTGAATTTTTTGCTTGATTCCTAACCTTAAAGCGAATTTAATATTAAGTACAAAAGACAGCGATCGCTTTAATTGATGAACTCAGTTGAGTTTTCATAACGGACTCAATATTTATCGCCGGAAAATCAGTTACACTGGGTCAAAGATGTCACCTTTTTTTATAAACTAAGAATTAAAAAAAATTGGCGATAAAGTTATTATCTCTGGCCTAGCTACACTATGGCGATTAAACGTTCAACTCCGTCCTCTAATGAACCCGATAAAGCAACTCCTACAACAGAAGAAACCCTTTTAAAACCGGCCGTCACGCCTGAAGAAGTTGGGAATAATGAAGAAACCATTCGTCCCCAAACCCTAGATGAATATATCGGGCAGAAAGATCTGAAGGAAGTTCTGAAAATTGCCATTCAAGCGGCTCAAAATCGTCAAGAGCCTATTGATCATTTATTGCTCTATGGTGACCTGGTTTGGGGAAAACGACTCTTTCTCTGATTTTAGCGACGGAAATGGGCGTTAAATGTAAAATTACGGCGGCTCCTGCCCTAGAGCGTCCTAGGGATATCACGGGGCTATTAATTGGCTTACAACCAGGGGATATTCTCTTTATTGACGAAATTCACCGTTTAAATCGCCTCACGGAAGAATTACTCTATCCTGCGATGGAAGATTATCGCTTGGATATCACGATGGGCAAGGGGAAAAGTGCCACGATTCGCAGTTTATCGTTAAATAAATTCACCTTGATTGGTGCAACAACGAAAGTAGGAGCTTTAACCTCTCCTCTCCGCGATCGCTTTGGCTTAATTCAGCGATTGCGATTTTATGAAATAGATGAATTGACTCTGATTGTGTTGCGGACGGCTCAAATTTTGACGACTCCCATTAACCAAGGAGGAGCGGAAGAAATTGCCCGTCGAGCCAGGGGAACACCGCGCATTGCCAATCGGTTACTCAAACGGGTGAGGGATTATACCCAGGTCAAAAAACAACCTGAAATTACCGCCGAACTAGCGGCTGAAGCTCTGAATTTATATCAAGTGGATCAACGGGGTTTGGATTGGACGGATCGATTGGTATTGAGTACCTTAATTCATCAATTTCAGGGCGGGCCAGTGGGATTAGAAGCGATCGCCGCGGCCACGGGAGAAGATAGTAAAACCATTGAAGAAGTTTATGAACCCTATCTATTGCAAATTGGTTATCTCAATCGTACTCCAAGGGGAAGAATGGCATCGGCGGCGGCCTACGAACATCTGGGATTAGTGCCACCAAAATCTCTTTTAATGGATCAACTCAGTCTTTTTCAGTCAGAAATAATATCGGAATAAATAAGAATATTTGATGACAAAAATTTAATAATCTAATTCTCAAACTATGATACTCTTAAAGCGTTTAAATAGATGACTTAAGGAGTATTTCTATGAATCCTGCTGATGCAGCGGCCCAAATTAATCCCTTCGTAATTTTTGCCCTACAAGCGATTACGGCTCTGGGTGCTAAGGTTATTGGGGCAATTTTATTATGGTTAGTCGGGCGTTGGTTAATTAATTTTGCGGTCAAATTATTGTCCAAAAGTCTGAAACGTCAGAGCATGGACATTACCATTGTCACCTACATCACCAATGTTGTCTCTGTCACTTTACAAATTATTCTCATTGTCGCCATTCTGGGTTTCTTTGGCATTGAAACAACCTCTTTTGCCGCCCTATTAGCCGCAGGTGGTATTGCGATCGGAGCTGCCTGGAGTGGTCTTTTGGCCAATTTTGCCGCAGGTGCTTTTCTCGTGATGTTCCGTCCCTTTAATGTCGGCGATTTTATTACCGCAGGGGGGGTGACGGGAACGGTCGAAGAAATTGGCTTATTTGTCACAACCTTAAATACTCCTGATAATGTTCGGACAATTATTGGCAATAATAAAATCTTTGCTGACAATATTCAGAATTTTTCTGCTAATGCCTATCGAAGAGTTGATTTGGTTGGCCAATTAAATCATTCTGTTGATACCGCCGCCGCAATTCAACTATTAAAAGAACGATTAAGGAGTATTCCCAATGTCATGGCCGAGCCTGCTCCTGAAGTAGAGATTTTGGAATTTAATCTCTCTGGCCCTGTGTTGGCAGTGCGTCCCTATTGTCACACAAAGGACTATTGGCAAGTCTATTTTGATACGAATAAGGTTATCCGAGAATCCTTTGGTGAAGCGGGTTATCCTGTGCCTGAACAGCATTATCAAATTCGTCAAGCGGCTTAATTTTAAATTATTGATTGAAGAAAATGAAGGGGGCGATCGCACAAATCTTGCGTTATCCCTCTTTCTTTGTGGCGATCGCGATTTTAGGGAGTCGAGAAAGATCCGAGAAACTTCAGTAAGATAAATTGTTGGGGAATTTTTAGGGGAAAGTAGTAGGAAGTTTGAGTTCGATGCCTGCTTTGGTGGCAAGGTCGGTAATGTTATTGGTGAAGTCGGTAATATTGGCGATCGCGCCTCCCATCAATGAAGCGGAGGTAAATAGGGCAATTAATCGCATTTTGAGTTTAGGAAGATTGCGTTGACTTTCGGGTTTTTGGATTTCTGTTTCAACGTCTTCTAGATTGACCATTACGCCTGCTTGAAGCTCGCTAGGAAATTGGGCGGCAGTCTGGCGTAGATTCGCAATCAGTTGTAATAGTTCGGCGGTGTTGGCGTTGTTAATTTGAGTGCCGATTTTATCACCCATTACTTTATCGCCCATTATTTTATCCCCATTAACGCGATCGCCGTAATAAATGGGAGCATTCGAGTTTGCATCCTGGGGGGAAACTTCACGATGGGTAATTGTTCCGTCGGGGTGATGAATAGTAACAGAGTAACCTTGGCGCATGGCTTTCGCGTGTTTACCGCGTACTGGTTGCCCTAATTGACTAAAATCGTATTCAGGTAACATTTCATCATCAAATTGAGACATAGTTTTAATCGGTTTCTTCCATCCTTTGTTTTATTTTTTCACAAATGCTTACCCAAGCCTTATTTCTTTTTGACTTGCTTCCTAAATCATCTAAAGGTTTATCGGGAGGATGGGCTGATTGATACTTCTCAATTATTTTATTTGTTTTATAATTACTATAAGTAATCGGAATCCAAAAAATAATCAGTCCTTCTTTTTTTGCTGCATCAAATAGTGGTGGTAATTCACGATCATTAATAAAATCTGAAGCGAGAAAATCAGGAGTGACTAATAGAATGGCAACTTTTGCAGTAGCTAACGCGTGTTCGATTTCTTCAAGCCATTCTTTCCCAACTTTAATTTTAGTATCATCCCATATTTTAAATCCATATTCATGAACAAGAGGTTTTATATGTGTTTGGAATTCTTTAAGCCATTTTGAATCCTTATGACTGTAACTTACAAATATTTTGTCGCGAGTTGAAGCTGTTTTTATCATAGTATTATTGTCTTTATAATGCAATAATTGCTGATTTAAAAAATAGGCACGAATAGCATGGATTCCATAAATTCCAATTTCAAGAAAGGGTTCTTTAAGTGGATTAAAACTTATTTCCATCTTCTCCAAGTTTTCAAGATTGATGATTGCTTCTGGAATTTCACTAATTTGATTACAGTCGAGTCCAATCCCTTTCAAATTGATTAATTGGTCAATCGTATCTGGGATTTCACTAATTTGGTTTTCAGTAAAGTCAAGAGATTCCAAATTAATTAATTTAGTGATTGGATTTGGAATCTCACTAATATTTTTATGGCTAAGATCAAGGTATGTCAGATTAGTTAATTTTTTAATTGTGGCTGGAATTTTACTAATACAGTTATTCTGGAGGTCGAGATGTGTGAGATTGATTAATTGGTCAATTGCATCTGGAATTTCACTAATATAATTATTCTGAAGACTAAGACTCCGTAGAGTGGTTAATGAGATGATTGAGCCTGTTATTTCGGTAATTTGGTTGGAATTGAGTTCAAACACTTCTAGGCAAGTTCAATTAGTGATTGTCTCTGGAATTTCACTAATTTGATTTTGACAAAGATTGAGTATTTTCAGATTAGTTAAGTTAGTGATCCCCTCTGAAATCTCACTAATTTGGTTATCGAACAGGTAAAGCGTTGTCAGATTTTTTAGTTTTGCGATCTCATTAGGAATCTCACTAATTTGATTTCCCCATAACTCAAGCGTTGTCAGATTTGTTAATTTACCAATTTCTTCAGGTAATTCTGTCAGTCCCTTCTGCGATAAATTTAATTCTTCTCGCCCATCTTCTGCCGCTTGTTCAATTAACTGTAACAATTCTTCCTTATTCATACCTGAACTCCCTAATACTGATTGCCCATTTTAAAGCAATATACTCTAAATTTTACTTTTTATCAATATTTTCCACGTCCCTTAATATCATCCGAGTTAAAATAGACTCGTAAATCTAAAAACGCGATCGCGCTGAAAGAGTAACAAAATTAATAGAAGTTCTCACCCAAAGACAAAAACTAGCGATCGCAATAAGTAAAGCAATTTATAATACAAGAATTTCGATTTAGATTTTTAAACCAGCCTAAGAGTCATGTTTAAATTAGAAAAGATAGAACTCAAGAACCGACTCATCGCTGGCTTTCCTCCTTCAGAAATTCAACTGGGATCGGAAGGATATGTGCTTAGGGAAGATCTTAAAGTTCAATGGCAAATCTCCCGTTTTACCAACCCAAATTGGCTTTTTGGGCTATCGATCACATTTATTGCTATTTTCATTCTCATTTTTGGGTTCCCAATCCTATTATCTTTTTCAGGGGTTGTTTGGCCCGTTTTTGTGGCTTTTTTTCTTTTTTTAATCGTCTTTTGGATTGTGTACTGGGTGGTGAAGTTTTCCCTAGATGAATCCGCACGCTATGAAATGGGCGCGAAACAAGGCTTTTTACCCGCAGAGCTAATATTTTCCCATTATCCTCTCAAAGTAGGAGAAAACGATCGGGTAACATTCCGAAGACGCTTAAAGCAAAATTTCTGGACAAATTTATTTAAAGTTCATAATTTTCCTCCTAATAGTCGCCTTAAGGTTAGTTTAATTTGTCTGGAACGGGTTACTTATACTAAAGGCACCGATACTGTTACTGATGTCGCAACAGCTTATGAAAATGTGATTTTTTCTAAAACGTTAATCCCTGGCGATCGCGAAGTAAAAGGATATTTTGATTTAGAAATTCTTTCCCATCTCAGCCCCTCTTTTGAAGGAAAAAATAATCAAATTCGTTGGATTTTAGAGATTGAAGAAAATTATCCTGGCTTGATTGATCTAAAAATGACCTATTTAACCTTTGTTGTAGATTCCTAAGTGATGAATTTATGATTTCCATTCAACTCAAACAAAATCAAGTTTCCCCAGGACAGATACTTCGGGGAGATTGTTATTGGCAAACCAATTCCGATAAAGACTTCCAACCCGCGACCTTAAAAATTGGTTGGCGAACGGAGGGGCGGGGCAATGTAGATAAAGATCAGTTTTCCAAAAAAATAAAATTAGTTTCCCTGGTTTCTGTTCCCTTTGAATATGAGATTCCCCTCAATGCACCTCTTTCCTATGACGGTCAATTGATTCGGATAATTTGGGAAGTAGTAGTTGAACTGGATCAGTTTTGGTTTGGACGAGAAAAAGGGGAAAAAGTTTTTCGGGTAAGCCGTTCAGCAAGCAGATGATTAATCGGTATTTAGATCCCTATCACTCTTTTGGTTTAAGGCGAAATCCTTTTTTCGCGCCCCAGGATTTGCACATTGAGCGCGATCGCTGGCTAGATTTTGGTCATTCCCAGGCAGTCAGTCCTGGACAAAGACTGTTTGTGCAATTTCTAGGAGAAAAAGGCGCGGGCAAAACGTCCCATCTTTTACATTGGCAACAACAAACGGGGGGTCATTATTTCTATCAGGCTCCTTGGCAATGGCAAACTCTCCCTCCATGTCAACCCGATAAACATGGGAACGGCGATCGCCTATTGGGATGAAGCTAATCGTATTCCCTTACCGACTCTAATTTGGGCCTTAAAACAATCCTATAGATTGCGCTTAACCGTTGTGGTGGGAAGTCATCAAAATTTAGCTCTTTTCGCCCGTTTAGTCGGTTATCAAACCCAAACGTTTCATCTCGATCATTTAACGTTACCGAGACTCAAGTGCTGGATTAATCAACACCTGATTGCAGAATTACTCCCAGAGCGATCGCGGGAACAGAATTTAGCATTTCAGCAACTTCAACATAAATTTACCGATCAATTTCTATTAACAATCCTGAATGAGGCGGAAGGCTCTTGGCGAAGAACAGCCACCATTCTCCATCGTTGGTTAGCACAGCAGGTTAAAACTTTTTAGCTGATTTTTGAGAGTTAAACGCGATCGCCAGCAAAAGCAAAAAACCCTCCTGCTAGGTTGTCAAAAAATGTTACAAATAGATACAGTTTAGTTAAACTTAAGCTTACAGCAATCCCTATCGATACTCTTGAACCATGCCGAACTAACATTTTTTTTGATGTAGTGAGTGAAGAAGAAAGGGAGAAAAAGTGGTCATCAGTAAAACGTGTAGGATTAGATGAAATGAGTACTGGAGACAGACAAAAAAAGTATAGCGGAATGGTGAACGATTTAGAGAAAAAAAAGGCCAATAGAATTAGTAAAGGATCGAACACAAGAAGTACTAATAAAGTCCCTAATGCTGCATTCAAAGGAGATTAGAGAGAAAATAGAAGAAGCTTCTGTGGATATGTGGAGAGGTTTTGAAAAAGTAATCAAGAAAGTATTTCTGAATGCAATTAGAGTGTATGATTATTTTCATGTGATACAAATGATAAACAAAAAACTAAACAAAATTTGAGATAAAATAGGTGTAAAAAATCCTGAGTTACATCATCTTTTACTGATTAATCAAGAAAATCTATATAAAATAATAACTAAAAACTAAGCCCCCACATAAAAAAAAGTATCACAGCATAATTTATAGCCACGATACTTTCCTGAATTAATGAAAGATATTATTCTTGAATTCTGAATAAATACCTATAGTCCCCAACAAAAAAACTACAATTTGATAGATTTTTAATCTGTACTTTTGCTTGTTTTATGTTAGGTTATTTATGACCCTGAGATGGTTAGCTTATTTTTTTTTATTGCTAGCCAATTTACGCTTGACCTGTAGTGCAGCACCAAATAAAATGGTACTACCAATAAGAGGAAGTGAATCAGTTTCCCAAGGTACAGCAGTAGCACTCCCGTTAGGAGCAATGTTGCCAGACAGAGTATAGGTAGTTAAGCTAGCACCAGGTTGGCTCACAAAACTATACTGATACAAACCGCCAGTGACCGTCGCTTTGCCCCCAGCTGCAGTTAGACCAGGAGCAAAGTCAAGGGTTAAAGAATTCTGGAAGCCAGCAGTTGCACCAGACACACCAAAATTAATAGCGGAAAGTGTACCACTACTGATTACTGGAGTGAAAATATCGTAATTGACGATCACATCAGCAGGAAAGCCAGTGCTAGCAGCCAACTTAATCTTTGTACTAATGGTTGAGTTAGTCACTGTAGTACCGTCAAAATCGAACGAACCTGTGACAACTGAACCTGCACCAAATTTGCCTGCTGTTATCACAGGGACAAAGGAGATGTCGGTGAAGGTCTTTGTCGAGTCGCCAGAAACTCCCACATTATTTAGTTTCCAGTTAACGGCATTTGCTGGGGAAGCAAGACTCAGAACCCCTATAGCTGCAGTCGCACTACCTAATAGTGCTGCGAGAGTATTTACGCGATTCATCAGTGAAATCCTCAATAAGATGGTTGATCGAAAAGATCCTTGATGATATTGTACACTTTTTTTTTAAAATGGCAAGGATTAAATTAGGGTCTGCTGAAAAAATCAAAAAACAGGGAAAGGGGATTAATTCATGAATCTAAGGAGAGTAAAATATAAGCTTTAGATGATTTTTCGACACAAAGCATAAGCTGAACTAAATAAGAAGACAGAGAAAGAACCTCTTCTTCTGAAAAAGACACAAAAATGTAAAACCTGCCGAAGCAGGGCAGTGCGATCGCCAGCAAAACAAGAAAACGCTCCTATCAGGTTGTCAAAAAATGTTACAAAATGATACAGTTTCGTTAAACTTAAGCTTACAGCAATCCCTATCGATACTCTTGAACCATGCCGAACCTAGAAATTGCCACCAGCTCGAATACGGTCACGTCCCCTAATGTAACTACCTTAGAAAAAAACTTAGCTCCCAGAGATACCTTTATTAATCGCCATATTGCCCCCAATCAAGCAGAAATTACAAAAATGCTGGAATTATTGGGGATCGACAGTCTAGAAGATTTTATTACTAAAACCGTTCCCTCTGCAATCCGATTACAAAACCCTTTAAAATTACCCCCGCGAGAGAGTGAATATGCCGCTCTTGCCCAATTAAAGTCGATCGCCTCTAAAAATCAAATTTTCCGTTCCTATATCGGCATGGGCTACTACGACACCATTACGCCCCCCGTCATTCAGCGCAATATTCTCGAAAATCCAGGTCGGTACACCGCTTACACGCCCTATCAGGCAGAAATCGCCCAGGGAAGATTGGAAGCTTTGTTAAATTTCCAGACCATGATTATTGAGTTAACGGGTCTAGAAATCGCCAATTCTTCCCTTTTGGATGAAGGAACCGCCGCCGCCGAAGCTATGGCTATGAGTTACGGGGTTTGTAAAAATAAGGCCAATGCCTTCTTTGTCTCGAACCAGTGCCATCCCCAAACCATTGAAGTAGTGAAAACCCGTGCCATTCCCCTGGGCATTGAAATTATCGTAGGAGATCACGGTCAGTTTACCTTTGAAACTCCTATTTTTGGCGCATTATTACAATATCCTGCCACCGATGGGGTTATCCATGATTATCGATATTTTATTAATAAGGCCCATGAGTCGGGAACCCTGGTTACTTTAGCGGCTGATCCCCTCAGTTTGGCATTATTAACCCCTCCAGGAGAATTGGGTGCAGACATCGCGATCGGCAGTACCCAAAGGTTTGGTGTTCCCCTGGGTTTTGGTGGCCCCCATGCGGCTTATTTTGCAACGAAAGAAGTTTATAAAAGGCAAATTCCAGGTCGGATTGTCGGTGTTTCCAAGGATAGTCAAGGTAAACCCGCCCTACGTCTAGCTCTGCAAACCCGTGAACAACATATTCGTCGCGAAAAAGCAACGAGCAATATTTGTACGGCGCAGGTGTTATTGGCGGTGATTGCATCCATGTACGGAGCCTATCACGGGGCTGAGGGATTGAAAAATATCGCGCTCCGCATCCATCAGTTAACAGTTTTATTGGCAGAAGGACTCAAACGGCTTAATTATTCCTTGGGGAATGATCCTGTTTTTGATACCGTGCGAGTTGGTGTGGGCAGTAGTAGTGCGATCGCGTTGATTAAAGCCGCAGAAGCTCGTCGTATTAACTTACGGTTACTGGATGAAGGCTCGGTGGGCATTAGTTTAGATGAGACGACAACCCTTCAAGACTTGATTGACCTCTGGCAAATTTTTGCAGCAAAAGAGGAATTACCCTTTACCGCAGAAAGCTTACTGGAAACCGCTAAATTTGATTTTCCTGTTAATTTAACCCGCCAAAGTGCCTATTTAACCGATCCTGTTTTCAATAAATATCACTCGGAACATGAGTTATTGCGCTATTTACATCAACTGGAAAGCAAGGATTTAGCCTTAAATACGTCCATGATTCCCTTGGGATCTTGCACGATGAAATTAAACGCTTCCGCCGAAATGATGCCCGTTACCTGCCCGAATTCGGCAAAATTCATCCCTTCGCACCGTTAGGTCAAACGGAAGGTTATCAAATCCTGTTTGAACAATTAGAAAACTGGTTAGGGGAAATTACGGGGTTTGATGGGGTTTCTCTCCAACCCAATGCGGGTTCCCAGGGAGAGTATGCGGGTTTACAGGTAATTCGTCAGTACCATCTCAGTCGCGGAGACTCTAACCGTAATATTTGTCTTATTCCAGAGTCAGCACATGGAACCAATCCCGCTAGTGCAGTGATGTGTGGCATGAAAGTGGTTCCCGTCAAATGTGATGGAGATGGCAATATTGATGTCGCTGATTTGACTCAAAAAGCTGAGAAATATCAAGAAACCTTAGCGGCTTTGATGGTGACCTATCCTTCTACGCATGGTGTTTTTGAAGAAGGCATTACAGAAATTTGCGAAATTATTCATACTCATGGCGGCCAAGTTTATATGGACGGCGCGAACATGAATGCTCAAGTGGGCTTGTGTCGTCCCGCCGATTTTGGGGCCGATGTTTGTCATTTGAATCTCCATAAAACCTTCTGTATTCCTCACGGTGGCGGTGGGCAGGGCATGGGGCCAATTGGGGTTAAAGCTCATTTAGTGCCGTTTTTACCAAGTGTTATCCCCCCTAACCCCCCTTTGAAAGAGGGGAACCAGAGTGAATCTATTGGCTTAATTTCGGCGGCTCCCTATGGTAGTGCCAGCATTTTAGTCATTTCCTGGATGTATATCGCCATGATGGGGTCAGAAGGCTTAACCGAAGCAACAAAGATTGCAATTCTTAATGCCAATTATATGGCGCGTCGTTTGGAGGCGTTTTATCCCATTCTTTTTAAAGGCAGTAATGGTTTAGTGGCCCATGAGTGCGTGATTGATTTGCATCCTCTGAAAAAATCGGCGGCCATTGAAGTGGATGATGTGGCAAAACGTTTGATGGATTTTGGTTTCCATGCCCCGACAGTTTCCTGGCCTGTACCTGGCACAATGATGGTTGAACCGACGGAAAGTGAATCCCTAGAGGAGTTAGACCGTTTCTGTGATGCCATGATTGCCATTTATCAAGAGGCAAAGGCGATCGCTCAAGGAACCATCGATCCCCTGAATAATCCCCTGAAAAATGCGCCCCATACGGCGGAAAGTTTACTGATTGGTGAATGGGATCGTCCCTATTCCCGTGAACAAGCGGCCTATCCTGCGCCTTGGTCAAAGGTTCATAAGTTCTGGCCGAGTGTGGGACGGATTGATAATGCCTATGGGGACAGAAATCTAGTTTGTTCCTGTGAGGGTATGGATGCTTATAAAGAGGGTTAATTTAAGTTAGTTGAAAGGGCGATCGCGTTTTGACTCTAGGGTTAAGGTGCGATCGCTATCACCAATAGATTAGTTTAAAGAAATCTGGCATAAAGAATGAAAACTGATAAATGGTTCTATCAACTATTTTTAACAATGCCAGGAATAATTGCTTTTTAAAAATGTTAGACCTGAAAACAACAGACATTACTCAATCTCGTTTTTATCAAGAAGTTGTGGCAGTAGGACGACAAGAAGGGCTTCTTGCTGGAGAGGCTGATCTGATTCTGCGTCAGTTAACCCGAAAATATGGAACTTTGACTCCAGAAGTTAACCAACAAATTAAAGCGTTGACGATCGCCGAGTTAGGAGATTTGGGAGAAGCGTTACTTGATTTTGTGGAGATAAGCGATTTGGAAACCTGGTTAAGTCATTGTGGAAGTTTATCCTAAAGCTTTTTTAGGGCGATCGCGTTTTATCTTTTGATTCAAGGGTAAAGGGCGATCACCACTAATCGGCTAATCAGCAATGACTTGTTTTTGCTCTGTAGTCGGTCTTCTTCCCCAAGGCTTTAAAACTGAGATACTTATAACGCAGATGAGAAAAACAACTTGAATCACAGAACCTATCAAAACGCCTTGAGCATCGAAAGAATAGATAGAGTTGAGGAAAGCCTGCAATCCCTCTTCCGACGAAATATTTTCAGCAGTATTTGCCCAAGGGAAAAGCCAAAAAGTCCCAAAGACAACTAATCCTGTCGTCAAAATCCATTTTGTAATCACCCAGTAAAATTTAGTAAATCCATAATTGGTCATCCAGCAAAGAAATGTGGCTGTCAGAACTGAACCGATCGCAGAAGGAATAACAACATAGTCATCCAGGATATTAATTGCATAATTGAGAGCATAAAGGGCCTGTGCGTTAGTTGAGTGTGTATTCCTCCAAGACAAAAGAAATATACTAAGGACGGTTCCTGTCCAAAGGGCAGCAAAACTCACGTGCGCCGCCAATAACCACTTTCTGGCTTTGACACTTAACTTGGTCATTGTTTCTCCTGTCGCAAAAATACTTAATACATTAATAATTAGCATATTAAGTATTTGTGGTTATGTCAACAATTAAGTTTTCAAATTTTTAGGCTAGATTCTGAACAATTCGATCCAATATCTTGATAGCCATATCCTGCTCATCTTTTGAAATATCTTTAGTCGCTTTCTCAATTACTGAAGCTCCAATAGGTGGTAAGACTTTCATAAGCCGCTTTCCTTCTTCGGTAAGCCAAATTTGCACAACTCGGCGATCACTTAGGTTGCGCTCTCTGACAACGAGTTGACGCTCTTCCATCCGATCAACTACTCCAGTTAACGTTGCTCCCAGTTGCTTTAGTTTATCTGCGATACCAGTCGTAGAAAGCCCGTCTTCTTCCCACAGGCAACATAAAACCAAGTAGTGAAATGGAGTTAATCCATAAGGCTCTAGTCGTTCCAAGAAATCTCGATACATTAATTGAGAGGCAAGTTTAAGCTTATGTCCCAGATTATAAGGAGCAAGAGCATACTGCCATTGTTGAAGAAAATCAGCGTCTGAGGATGAACTAGGCATTGGGATATAAGCAAAGATACTTAAAGTGTTAACTATTTTAACCATTACCCAGGCCGAAATTATTTTAATCTGTTAATATTTCGGTGCGTCGCTTCAATCACATCTTCTAAAGGATTCGCTATGGGAGAGATCTATCACTGTGAGTCATGGTTGTTAGGCGATCGCTTGGTAAAGAAATTTATGAACTGAGAATTCATTTTGGGCCAGGTTATCGAATCTATTTTGCTAGAAAAGGAGAGCTTTTAGTTATTCTTCTTATTGGTGGAGACAAAAGTTCTCAATCAAAAGATATTAATTTATCCCAACAAATTTGGCAGGAGATCAAAAATGACGACTTTGAGAAATTTTGATGAATTTATTATAGAAGAACTAAATA
>CAWEDJ010000006.1:0-37403 GCA_963807635.1 uncultured cyanobacterium | reverse complement strand
AAATATTTCATCTTTTTTGGCGGTGCATGGTTCATATCAAACGCATCGAACTGACCAACTTTAAATCCTTTGGTGGTACGACAGCCATCCCTTTTTTGCCTGGCTTTATGGTCGTCTCTGGCCCCAATGGCTCAGGTAAATCTAATATTCTAGACGCTCTACTGTTTTGTCTCGGATTAGCAACCTCCAAGGGAATGGGGCCATCGCCTGCCGGATTTAGTCAATAATAATCAGAGCGGTAAGAAGGACAGCCTGAAGCCAGTGTGTCTGTCACCTTTACATTTCGGATTTAGATGATGAGGCTTTTTTGTCGATGGTGATGGCAGCCAATGAAAGCTTAGAGGAACAAAATAAAACCGAGGGCAAAGAAAATCCCACTATTATTCTCAATCGGGAAGAGTGGACTGTCACCCGTCGTCTCAAAATTACCAAGGGCGGCAACTATTCCTCCACCTACTACATTAATGGGACGTTCCCAGCGACCCAACTCCATGAACAATTGAGCCGTCTTCGTGTCTATCCCGAAGGTTACAACATTGTTCTACAAGGCGATGTGACCCGTATTATTAGTATGAATGCTAAGGGACTGAGGGAAATTATTGATGAAATGGCGGGGGAACAGAATTTGATCGCAAAATTACGAAGACCAAGGAAACCCTAGAAGAGGTGAGGGAACGGGAAGATCGCTGTCGCATTATTGAAACGGAATTAGTGCGATCGCTGTCTCGTTTAACAGGGATTGGGTTAAGGCAGAAAAATATCAAAAATTACGGGCAACAGTTCAGCAAAAACAACAGTGGGAGATTGTTTTAAAATGGCAGTCCGTTCAACAGCAATTTGCCCGTGTCAGCGGTCAATTACTGCAGGGAGAACAGGAAAACAATCGCATGCGGAATTAGTCAACAATTGCCATACAGATTAAAATACCGCCAGGAATTTGAATAGTTAAACGCTCAAGTTAAGGCATTGGGAGAAGAAGAACAATTATCTGTTGCTTCCCAATTGGCACTCAAAAAGCTAAACGACAACAGTTAGAACAACGCTATCAAGAATTAACTAATCTGCCCAACAACATCAAGGATGTTTAGCGCAAACCCGTGAAACATTAAACCACTATCAACAGGAATTTTTACGATTCACCCAGGAAAAATCCCATTTGAAAGCAATCTTTTACCCCAATTACAACGCGATCGAAATCAGCTTAAAGCTAAGATTGAAACGTTACGGGAACAGTCCAACGCGATCGCCTCTGCGTCCGAAACCTGGGTGCAAGAACAAACGGCCCTCAGTTGTAAAATTACTAATTTACAAGAAAACCTAACGCCCCAACGCACGGAACAAGCTCAACTACGGGAACGGGAAGAACAATTAGCAAAAATTATTAGTGAAACAACTCAACGATTAACCCAACGAGCAGGAATTAAGCCAAAAAGAAACCGAAGCCGCCCGGTTATCGGGTCAAATGGGGGGCATTACACAACACATTCAAACCCTAGCCCAACAACTCAGTCATAGCGAAACCGATCGCAGTTTATTGCAAGAAACCCAGAATCGTTTATTAACAGAACAACGGGAAAAACAACGGCAACTAGATAAATTAGAAGCCACAAAACAGGCTCAGAGCGAAATCCAAGGAACCTATGCAACCCAAATGATTTTACAGTCTGATTTACCAGGGATTTGTGGACTCGTCGCCCAATTGGGACAGGTAGATCCGCGTTACCAACTCGCTTTAGAAATTTCTGCGGGAGCAAGATTAGGTTATGTGGTAGTAGAGGATGATGGTATTGCGGCAGCAGGAATTGAATTATTAAGACACGCCAAAGCAGGACGTGCTACGTTTTTACCCCTCACTAAAATTCGTCCCCCCCGTCACGGAAGCGTTAATTTAAGCTATGCCAAGGGTTATATTGATTTGGCAGTTAATTTGATTGATTGTGAACCCAAATATCAGGATATTTTTCTGTTTATTTACGGTAATACCCTCATTTTTGAAAGTATTGAAACCGCCCGTCCCCATTTAGGAAAACAGCGTTTAGTGACCCTAGATGGCGATATTTTAGAAAGTAGTGGAGCCTTGACAGGAGGCAGTAAACCTTCGCGGCCTTCCATTCGCTTTGGAGTGACTAAGTTAGAAGAATCGGCAGAACTGCGATCGCTGAAACAACGATTAAGTGATATTGAACGGGTGCAAGGACGGAACGATGAAGGGCTGGTCATGAAAGCGGCTCGGATTAAAACGTTGTCTCAAGAATTAACCGAAGTTCGTCAAAGAGCAAGGGAAGATCAATTAGAGTTACAACAACTCGAAAAAGACATTCAACGTCTCTCTAAACAAAAAAATGAATTGACTCAGCAACTCAATCAAAGTCGTCAAGATTTAGGGACGGTTCAACAACGATTAGCCATTTTAACGGCTCAAATTCCCCAATTAGAAACCGAGTTACAACAGGAACAACAAAAATTAACGGATTTAGAAAGCTCCCAAACCCATCGAGAATGGCAAGAAATTCAGGCAGTGATTAAAACCCAAGAAGTTCAATTACAAACGAAAGAACAGTCCTTGCGAGAGGGAGAAATTCGCTTAACGGAGTTGCAAAATCAGACCCATCGCTTTGAGGAAAAAATTGCCGAATCCCAAAAACGCATTGAACTGAATCAAACCCAAACGGCTGAAGTTACAACTCAACAGCAAACCTTAACGAGTGAATTAAATGCTATTAATGCAAAAATTAGCGAAACTGAAACTCTGTTAGCTCAACTCTCTAATCGCTTAGGAGAAACCAAAAAAGAACGCGATCGCTTAGAACAATTATTGCAATCTCAACAACATCAACACCAACAAATTATTTGGCAATTAGAAAAAATTGCGACTAGTCAAACGGAGCGTCAAGTAAGTTTGCAGGCTTTACAGGAAAAAATGACGGCTCAACAATCTGAGTTACCGAATCCGTTACCGACCATTCCCTTATTAGAAAATTTTGATCTCGAAACAGGAGATTATTCAGTTTTATTAGAAAATTTACAAAAGGAAATTCGTAATGGACAAAAGCGTTTAGAGGCAATGGAACCTGTCAATATGTTGGCCCTCGAAGAACATGAAAAAACTCAAGCCAGATTATTAGAATTGTCGGAAAAATTAGCAACCATTGAAGCCGAAAGAACCGAATTATTATTACGGGTAGAAAATTTCACCACCCTCAGACAGCGTTCCTTCAAAGATGCTTTTGATGCGGTGAATACGAATTTCCAAGCTATTTTTGCTGAACTTTCCGAGGGGGATGGTTATTTGCAATTAGATAATGAGGAAGATCCTTTCAGTGGCGGATTAAACCTAGTCGCCCATCCCAAAGGGAAACCTGTGCAACGCTTAAGCTCTATGTCAGGAGGAGAAAAATCGTTAACAGCCTTGAGCTTTATTTTCGCCCTGCAACGGTATCGTCCTTCCCCTTTCTATGGCTTTGATGAGGTGGATATGTTTCTAGATGGGGCTAATGTGGAAAAATTATCGCGAATGGTTCAAAAACAAGCAAAACTAGCCCAATTTATTGTCGTTAGTCTGCGTCGCCCTATGATTGAAGCGTCTGAGCGGACAATTGGGGTCACTCAAGCTAGGGGAGCGCATACCCAGGTTTTGGGGATTAAATTGTAGGGAGGGGGATTATTGAATAACCTGAAAAATCTTGATGGGACTTAAGCTAACTCCCCTTCAAGATCGAATACTGAATTTGTTTAAGCCTTAACTATCAGACTTTGTACGGAGAGGGAGGGATTCGAACCCTCGTTAAAGTTACCCCTAAACAGCATTTCCAGTGCTGCGCCTTCAACCACTCGGCCACCTCTCCTGGTGGGTCACAGCTTTACATCATACAATAGATAATGGCCGATCACTCAATTTAATTCAAATAATTCAAAAAACTATGACTCGCTCCTATCAAATTCGGATTCATCACCGCCAAACCGAAGAATCCTACACCCTATATGTGCCTGAAGATCGCTATATTCTTCACAGTGTAGAAGCCCAGGGCTATAAATTACCTTTTTCCTGCCGCAATGGAGCTTGTACGAGCTTGTGCCGTGCGGGTATCTGTCGGGAGAGGTGGATCAACCCGAAGCGATGGGACTTTCTCCCGAATTACAAAAAAAAGGCTACGCGCTTTTGTGTGTAAGTTATCCCTGCTCTGATCTGGAAGTGGAAACCCAGGATGAGGATGAGGTTTATGAATTACAATTTGGTCGCTATTTTGGCCGTGGCAAGGTACGTTTTGGCTTACCCTTAGATGAAGATTAGTCTGTTCGCCACTGTCCTCTAGTATTCGTTGTTTAAATTCCGTTGACTAATTTTCCCTTGTTTTTTTTACTTTTAACCTAAAATCTGCCCCATGACCCTTGATCAACAGAATTTACAAAATTTTTTAGATGTTGCGACTGAATCCGTTTTGGCGGCAGGGGGCGGTACTCGAAGATCTCTATGGAAACTTAAAGGCGATCGCCGAAAAAGGTCGGGCAGGGGATTTGGTCACAGAGGCAGATAAAAAAGCAGAATCGATCATTCTAGATATCATTGCTCGTCATTATCCCGATCATGCGATTTTAGCCGAAGAATCGGGTTATTTAGGGGAGCAAACCGCCAATCCCTATCTCTGGGCGATCGATCCCCTGGATGGAACCACTAATTATGCTCATGGTTATCCTGTCGCCTGTGTCTCCGTCGGGTTGATGATTGAAGGAATCCCCCAGGTCGGTGCGATCTACAATCCCTTTCGTCAAGAGTTATTTCGCGGAGCGAAGGGGCTTGGGGCAACCCTTAATCGTCGTTCGATTCGCGTTTCCCAGACAACAAGCTTGGAGAAAAGTCTTTTAGTGTCGGGCTTTGCCTATGACCGTCGAGAAACCCTCGATAATAATTATGCAGAATTTTGTCATTTGACCCATTTAACCCAGGGCGTTCGCCGTAGTGGTTCTGCGGCACTGGATTTGGCGGACGTGGCCTGTGGACGATTGGAGGGATACTGGGAACGGGGGATCAAAGCTTGGGACATTGTGGCGGGCGTTGTTATCCTAGAAGAAGCAGGCGGAATGGTCACCAGTTATGACAATCATTCGTTAGACATTCAATCAGGACGAATTTTAGCGACCAATGGTTTAATTCATCAGGAATTAAGTCAGTCTTTACTCTATTCTGTCGATTGGTTTACTGATTTCTTAGATAAAAAACTTAATTAACCTACTGAAAATATAATTTTTAATCAAAAAAGTTAGGCATTTTTTGAAATGTAGTAAACAATGAAATAGGGGTTCGGAATTAAGTACGAGGAATAATGGTAGAGTTTCCAATTCAGCAAGGACTATTTAAATATAATGTGATGGACTATCACGCCATTTTGGGAACACCTTTAGATATGGGGGCTCCAGAGATTCGTCAACGCTATTTGAAAATTGCCTATTTTCTTCACCCTGATACCTGTAAATTAGAAAGTACCGCCGATAAAAAACGAGCCATTAAGCTTTTTTCTAAATTAGTTAATCCTGCCTACGAAGTCTTGTCACGGGAAAATACTCGAACGGAGCAAGTTTTAATCATTTCCGAAATTGCCAGAGGGCTGGCTCCAGAAAAAGATAAAATTACGTTGGCGACTGAAGATTCTCAAAAACTTTTGAAAGCAACGAATAATCTAGATTTAGTTTATCGTCAACTACTCCATCCTTTGATTACGGATCTTTATAAGGATTTAGACAATATTTTTCAAAGAGTCGCCTATATTAGTGAGTTAAATCTAATTTATCTGATGATGAAGTCGGAACAACCGATTTCGTCTAAATCCTCATCCCCAACGATGGTTTCTGCGTCTCTCCGTCCGAGAGTGGATGCAACGATTGTCATCGAAACGTCTCCTGGGAAGGAAGAGCCGAAAAAAGAAACCCCTAAAATTCCGCCCCAGGAAATTTATTACCGACGAGCGAAGGAAAAGTATGATCAGAACAGTTATTCTGAGGCGATCGCGGAATTGAGAGAAGTCTTAAAAATTGATCCCAGGGATAGTAAATCCCATTGTTTATTGGGCTTATGTTATCTAAAAAGCAAAATGGCCACAATGGCAAAAGTCCACATTACGATGGCTTTAGAGATTAATCCGAGCGATCCATTGAATATTCTGGCAAAAAAAGAACTGGAGAAGGTTCTTCTCCCCGATGATAAGAAAGATAGTAAATCTACGAAGTCGCGATTGTTTGGGGGATTTTTTGGGGGCAAGAAAAAGTAGAATAGGGTAACTTGCCCCTGATTAAAAATTTTTGGCTTACTATTGTGACCTCCTCTATGATTCATCAACCACCCGCAGGAGCTAGGGATCTACTGCCCGTCGAAGTCGCTCAAAAAGCGTGGATTAATAACCGCCTACAGGATATTTTTCAAGGTTGGGGCTATCAGCGCATTGTGACATCTACTTTGGAATGGCTGGATACCCTGATTGCAGGGGGCGCGATTGAACCGTCAACGGTGATCCAACTCCAGGATAGTTCGGCGGGAAATTTGGGATTGCGTCCTGAATTAACGGCTTCCATTGCACGGGCCGCAGTCACTCGTATGTCCGATAGCATTTATCCCCAACGCCTTTGTTATCGGGCGAATGTCTTTCGCAACCCCCCTGTGGGTTATCACGGTCGCCAATTGGAATTTTATCAAGCAGGGGTAGAGTTGCTATTTGTCGGTGGGGTGATGGCCGATGCGGAAATGTTGCTCTTGATGGCCGATGGATTAAAAGCTCTAGGCATTCCCCAGTGGCAAGTCATTGTGGGAGAAGCGGGTCTGACGCGATCGCTGTTGTCTCGATTGACCGAGCCTTTACAAACAGAAGTTCGGGAATGTCTGATCGACCTAGATTACGTCAAACTCAGCAATTTAGACTATCCGACCGTCGAATTAAAAGATTGGGCTTTACAATTATTTGATTTACGAGGAGAAGCCGAAACAGTTCTAGAAACGGTTTCCCAGTTAAACTTAGATTCTGCAAGTCAGGAAAGAATTAAAAATCTAAAATCTTTAGTCGAAATCATCCGCCAGAGCGATCAATCACAAATTTCCCTAATTTTAGATCTCAGTTGGTTACAACCCTTTGACTACTACACAGGCATTGTTTTTCAAGCGGTTAGTGTTGCGGGCAACCAATCCCATATTTTGGGACAGGGGGGGCGTTATGACCAATTATTAGGGCTTTATCATCCCCAGAAAAAATCCTTACCGGGGATTGGATTTTCTCTCAATATTGAGGATTTACACGCCTGTTTACTCCCAACGGAACATCTGCCCAAAACTACACCTCTAATTGACTGTTTGGTGATTCCCCTTTCTACGGAAGACCGTAGCCAGGCGTTTCGTTATGCCCAGTCTTTACGGGATGCCCAGCCCACTTTACGGGTGGAATTAGAGTTAGGCGATCGCGCTATGGATGAAATTCGTGCCTATGCCCGTAATGCCCAAATTAAACAATTAGCCTGGATCAATACCGAGGGAGCCGTAAAAACAGAAATAATATCTTAAAAAACATTGAATTAATGTTGAATTAATGCCTAAGCGTCAATTTTAATTCAAAACATCACTCAGCCAAGCTAAATAAGATTCAGAACCCGACACAATCGGTAGGGCGATAATTTCAGGGACTTCGTAGGAATGAATTTCTTGAATTCTGCTGGATAATTCTGAAAATTTAGCGAGATTTGTTTTGATGATTAACTGAAATTCGGATTCCTGCTGAATGCGGCCTTGCCATTGATAAATGGACTGTACAGGAAAAACATTGACACAGGCGGCTAATTTTTCCTCAATCAACATCGTCGCGATCGCCGTTGCTTCAGCTTGAGAAGCGGCGGTTACGAGTACCACACCATAGCCCGTAGGATTGAGCGCATCCATAGAAAGATCCTTACATCGCAAAGCCAGGTTTAAACAGAGCCAGGGCAGACATTTGCTCAGTCAAACTTCGTGCCTTCTCTGAATAATCTTCTTTCGGCAAACTACCGAGTTGATTTTCAAAGATAATAGCTTCATTTAGATTAGTTCCCTGCAAAATTGCGTCATCTAAAATTGCATGGGTAAAGTTTGCTCCTTCTAAATTAGCTTCCGTAAGATTCGCGCCCGCCAAATTGGCCCCTGTTAGATTCGCATTTCTCAGATTAGTCCTTTGTAGATTTGCCTCTTGGAGATTCGCGCCCTGTAACTGACCCCTCACGAGCCGAGCATCACTGAGATTCACCCCTTCTAAATTAGCTTTCTGGAGATTCACCTCTCTCATCAACGCCCGACTAAAATTCGTCTCCCAGAAAGAAGTTTCCGTCAGAATCGCGCCACTTAAGCGAGCCTCTTGCAAATTCGCCCAATTAAAATTAGCTTTGTGTAGGTTTGCATCCCGTAGGTTGACCCCAAGCAAATTCGCACCACTCAGATTCGCTTGCCGTAAATCGGCCCCCGTAGATTGGTGTAGGACACATTCGCGCCACTGAGACGAGTACCCACCAAACTTGATTTGACTAAAAAAGCTCCCGTCAAATCCGCCCTCGTTAAATCGGACTCATCTAAACAAGCTTGATTTAATTTGGCGTAGGTGAGGTCGGCCCAATTGAGCTGAACCCGACTTAGGTTAGATTTCGTTAAAAAAGCTCGACTCAAATTGGTGCCAATGAGATTCGAGTCTGCTAGATTCACTGAGATCAACATGACCTGGGACAAGTCCGAACCTTGAAGGTTTATTTTCGGGAAATCTCGCAGACCTTTTTCGTAAGATCGAAGAAAATCATTAATCTTCATAGTATGCGGCTGATCCTGATAAGGGAACGCTTGGTGCAGGAAAGTGTTTTCTGCAAAAAGCCTTAGAGTACTACGATAAGGATATTTTTACCAAGGGAATTTATGTTTATCTGTATCGGATTTTACTATGATTTTCCAGAATGGAATGGAATTAATGGAGAGGTTGTCATAAATCTTAATTCTTTATTAAAATTAATTTTAATCTTTATTCTGAGGAGTCATTCTAGGGATTATTGTGGTCGTTAATCACCGTAGAAACCAGTTTTTTTGAGAAAGTCTCTCTACCAATCTCCGAAAAAATACTGAGTCTTATTGGAGTTTGAGTGTTAATAAAACTTATAAACAGGTAGAGTGATAAGAATTTTTACTTAAGAGTTAGGTTGTGCAAGATTATGCTAAATGAAACGATTATTTTTTAATCTATTATCCTAAAAAGTCGCGATCGCGTTTTACTTGAAAAAGTTAATTATTCATATTTTGCGCCAATCCCCCTAACACCCCTTAAAAAGAGGGGCATAGAGGAATCACGAGGTATCAATTGATTAAGAGAAACCGTTTTTGACGATTAACTAAATTTGATTCACTAGGGCTTGGAGTTCAGCCGTTTCTAGCCGCGCTCCAAAGCAAGTCACAATTCGGGCGGCACTAATAGAAGCTAATTTTCCAGCTCGTTCATAACTCATGCCCTGGGTGATGCCATAGAGAAAGGCTCCTGCATACATATCTCCTGCGCCAACGGTGTCGATCGCCTTGACGGGAGTGGTGGGAATGGTGAGGAGGTTTTCGCCATCAAAAACCAAGGAACCTTCTGCGCCCCTGGTGATAGCAAATCCTTTGCTCAAGGTTTTTAGGTAGGCGATCGCGGAGTTCAGGTCATCATTGCCCGCCATCGTGGTGGCTTCTGTTTCATTAGCAAAAATAAAATCCAAACCATCGCCAATAATTTCTAATAAACCGTCTTTAAAAAAGTTGGCCATGTTGGGATCAGATAAGGAAAAGCTGGTTTTGACTCCCGCACTTTCGGCAATTTTTCTAGCCTTGATCGCGGCGGCCTTTCCTGTCGGAGAGGTGACCAAATAACCCTCTAGATAAACATACTCAGACTCTTGGATCAATTCTGGCACTAATTCTTGTTCCGAAAGACTGCCTGTGATGCCTAAAAAGGTGTTCATGGTGCGATCGGCATCAGGGGTCACTAAAACCAGACACTTTCCCGTAATCCCTTGTTCGCGATCGCCCCTGTGGAGATTAGTCTCTAGCCCACAAGCGGCTAAATCCTTAAGATAAAAAGTTCCTGCTTCATCATTAGCAACTTTGCAAGAATAAAAACCTTTTCCCCCCAATTGACTAATCGCCACCATTGTATTCGCCGCAGAGCCTCCTCCGCTTTGTTTGCAGAGATGTTCTTGAAGTTCAGCAACAAGATGATTTTGTCGTTCCTCATCTACTAGGGTCATGACCCCTTTATCCACTTTGAGTTCTTGCAACTGTTCTGGTGTGACTTCAAATTCCATGTCAACGAGAGCATTGCCCACACCATAAACGTGATACTTCTTACCCATAAGACCCCTTAATAAGAATACTTTCTAACGACTGTTATGGTAGTTTAGATGGGCAAGGAAAGCAACTTAAAAACATTCGCTAGATTTGAGTTTCGGACAAAATAATTCAAAAAAAGCTAGGGGCGATCGCTCAACCCCTAACAGCATTTAGTTTATGGATTAGTGATGAGACAAAGCACCTAGAAAGAGAACTGAGTCCGCAAATTTCCGACATAAATGGGCCCATTACTCGTAAAGTTGTTGGGTTTCATGATCAGATAAAAAGATGGAACGATGGAAATATTATTGTTGATTGGGTAATAATAATTCACTTCGATCTCAGACTGGACACCGCCATCTCCACCACCTGAAACGAGGAATTCCCGTCCACTGGTGACAGACATGGGGATTAGATAAGAAACATTTGCTTGGGCCCCTTGTTTCCCTAAGTCAGGCAAGGCAAAACCGACCTGTACCGATTGGGAGTTAACGGTACCACCTGAGCGGGCTGCATTGGTCGGGGTAAGACTAGTGCTGCCGTAACTATATCGCCCAAATAATCCAAAGCCTTCGGTGACTAACCAATCCATATTAAAGAGGTAGGTATCGGCAAAGGCATGGCGTAAGGTTCCCCCAAAGCCATCATCGGCAAAGCCATAGGGTAGAGGTTCGCCAATAGCACCACCGACAAAACCATTAAAGGGATCGGGTTCCATGCGGGAACGGGCATAGAGGAATCGTAGATTGAGGTTATCGGTGGCGGCAATACTCAATTGCGCGATCGCCGTCCAGGAGCCACCAAACCAACCAAACTTAGGATCATTCGCGGTTGAAAAGTCTTGGGGTAAAAATTCATTACTGGCACCGACATAAGCGGCTGTAAAACGAAACGTATCGTTAATTTTCCAATCTGCTACGGCTCCCGAACCTCGGTCAACGGTCGCAAACTGGGTTGAACCACTACTGTTAAAGCTTTCTGGCCCATTGATGAAATAGGTGAAACGGTTGCCATCAAAATAACGATAGAGATTAATCCGTGGCCCGACCACTAACTGGAGATTATCAGCGGCGGGGAAACTATAAAACAGGTCTCGGATAACGACCTTATTTCCCGTATCTGCACCCGTTTGTAGGGGGAAAGGCGTTCCCGTTGAGTTATAAAAACCTGCCGAGAGGAATTGGTTCGCAGGAGCGTCCCCGTTACCGACGGACCAATTGGACGGTTAAATTATCTTTCCCTGTAAAGGAGGTTTCAAAGTTAATCCAACTTAAATAACTCATCGTTATCCCTGGTTGGTCTGTGATGACACGGGAAATGGGAATGTTGTCATCAGGATTCCGTGCTGGATTGAAGGGAGTAAAGACATTGGCTCCTTCTGCCCGAATGTTTCCGCCACTTCCAGCCCCACTCAGGTAAATAAAGGTTTGACCTGATAGTTTCGTGGTGGTCGAGAATTGATGATCTTCCAAATAAGCGGTACGAGTTTCTAGATTATCGACTCTTGCACCGAGTTGGGCTAATTCCTGTTCAAATTGCTGGGCTAGGGTCTTGAGCTTATCGATATCTTCTCTCAAGACGGTCACATTTTCCTGGAGTAAACGTTCCATGACGTTCATACAGGCATTCAAACCTGCGGCAAATTCCCAACGACTGAGAGCGCGATTCCCCCGAAAGGTGCGATCGGGATAGCCAACGATACAACCATAACGTTCAACTAAGCTTTTCAACGCCTCATAGGCCCACTCAGTGGGTTGCACATCTCGTAATTCCGAAACAGACGTGACCTGGGAAAGAGAATCCGAGGTAGAGGTAGATTTGGAGTTGAGTTGATAACGTTGGGGCTGATTACTTTTGAAGGATTTTATGTCAGACAGGTCGGTTGAGGCAGGGTTTGCCAACTCCGAGACCTTGGGAATATCTCCCGATAAAGATTGAGCCTGGGCAGTACGAGAAGCATTCTCTACTGCCCAAAACATTCCCACAGAGGCGGCCATCAATCCCAAGGAAAATCGCCGTAATACTAGTTTTCGCAATACAAAATTAGAAAAATTGTTCACTGTCTCACACCCGATAAATTAACAAAACAAGATTTCGATACAAATATCATTATTTTTAAGGGGAATTTGTTTTTTAAACTACATTTTATGAATGAATTACCCAATATAAAGTGTCGAAATAGGTGCTAAATTCTAAGCTGTTAATCATCTAAATTGCATAAAGGCAAGGGGTTTAAGCCCCTTGTTACAGAGCTTTCAGAAAAATCGCTATACAATCTAAATGGACAACAGCTTAACGCCCCATAATTGTACGACCATTGAAATCAATGATTGGATTAGTTAAAAATTCAACGACTGAAGTTTTGTCAAGGAATAAGTTGATCTTTCTCTAAATTTTATTTAAATCGAAAAACATTCCAGATAAGTTTTTTTGCGACTCAAATATTTCAAAAAGTGATTGAAATTGATTAGATAATTTAGCTTGGTTAAAACAACAGATCTAAACAGATTGATAGGCAATTTCTCCCATAATATAAGTGGCTTCGATGGTGCGATCGTCTCCCATAATCATGATCGCAAAAGCTTTATCTGCTATGTCTTCTAGGGTTTTTACAGGGAAGTCTGCATTCCGTAATGCCATTGCAGGGGTTGCCTTGGGATCGAGTACGATAAAATCAGCTTCTTTTCCGATCTCAAAATTTCCTAATTTATCTTCTAAAGACAATGCCCTTGCCCCTCCTAAAGTCGCTAAAAATAACGCTTTGAAGGAAGATAATTTTTCACCTTGTAATTGTACGACTTTATAGGCTTCATTGGCAGTTTGTAATAAGGAAAAACTAGTTCCTGCCCCAATATCCGTTCCTAAGCCGACTTTCACAGGAGTTTCGATAGATTTGGCCTGATGGAGTTTGAATAAACCACTACCTAAAAACAAATTAGAAGTGGGACAAAAAGAAATGGCAGACTTGGTTTCTGATAAGCGTTTAAATTCTTGATCGGTGAGTTGAACTCCATGAGCAAAGATGGATTTTTCTTTGACTAAACCTGCTTGGTCATAGACATCTAGATAGCCTTTACTGTTGGGGAAAAGTTCGGCGATAAACTGGACTTCGTTAACATTTTCTGACAAATGGGTATGCAAATAAACGTCAGGAAATTCTGATAACAGTTTACCCGCGAGCTCCAATTGCTCATCGGTAGAGGTGATGGCAAAACGGGGCGTTACGGCGTAGAGTAAGCGTCCTTTCTGATGCCATTTTTCAATCAAAGCTTTAGTTTCGTCATAGGAAGATTGGGCGGTATCCAGCAGAAAATCAGGGGCATTGCGGTTCATCATCACTTTCCCCGCAATCATTCGCAGGTTGCGACGTTCGGCTTCTTCAAAAAAGGCATCGACGGATTCAGGAAAAACGGCGGCAAAAACTAAAGCTGTCGTGGTTCCATTTTTGAGCAGTTCATCTAAAAAGACGGTGGCAATTTCCTGAGCGTAATTTTTATCTTTAAATTTTGCTTCGGTGGGAAAAGTATATTTACTCAACCATTCCAATAATTGCTCTCCGTAGGCTGCCACCATTGCGGTTTGGGGATAGTGAATATGGGTATCAATGAACCCTGGCATGATGAGTTTGTCGGGATAGGCGATCGCATCTATAACCGCATATTTTTCATGGAGTTGTTCGTAGGTTCCAAAATCTTTAATTTTTCCATTTTCAAGGACTAATAATCCGTCTTCTAGGTAACGAACACTCTTTTCTTCTGAGGTGTAAAAAGGATCATCAATAAAATCTAAGAAGGAACTACGAATTACTTTAAGCATTAGAGATTAGAATGGTAATATTTTACGAAAAAAAGCTTAAGCTTGTATGTGATCTAAGGGTTAACTTAAGCTGAAAAAACGATCAAATCTTTTGACTGCGATCGCTTTCAATTAATGCAAAAACAATTAGACGAATTGACGGTATTGAGATAAAAAATGGGTAATACCGCTTAGAAGAATAGACTTAACGCTAAACATTAATTGCATTAAAAAGACTTTAAATCAAAAAGCAAAACTTATAACACTTGTGAAAATTTACCAGATGGAGACTCGTTAATTTGTACCTAAAACTACAAAACCTCCTATCTCAACGGATTAGTATAGGCTGTCTGTTAGAAATGATTTTATTGACGGGAATTATTATGGAGCTACAGTAAATGAGTAATGACATTAATTTAGAACTTGTTGAATCTGGGCAATCTCCACCGCCGCCTTATTCGGGCTGGCAAGCGAAGATAGCTAACTACTTTGAATTTGAGTTCTATAAAACCAACTTTCGCACGGAGATAGTGGCTGGAATTACGACTTTTATGACTATGGCTTACATCCTGGTCGTAAATCCGATTATTCTGTCTGATGCCATTTTTCTAGAGCAACCCAAAGATTTATTTCCAGAGTTGGTTATTGCTACATCGGTATCTGCTGCCGTTGGAACTTTAATCATGGCATTGTATGCGAAATATCCTTTTGTGACGATGCCTGGAATGGGATTGAATGCTTATTTTGCCTACTCTGTTGTCATTGGTTTAGGATTTAGCTGGCGGTTGGCCTTGGCGGCTGTTTTTGTGGAAGGATTAATTTTCATTGCCATGACAGTTACCGATATCCGTCGCCATCTCATTGTCGCGATTCCTTCTTCAATTAAAATTGCCACAACTGCGGGGATTGGTCTATTTATTGCCTATATTGGTTTAGCGGGTGATCCCAAATTTGGGGGAGCTGGATTGATTGTGGCCAATCCTGCCACTAAAACCGCTTTTGGGAGTTTCCGTCAATGGCCAACTGTTATGGCTTTTCTAGGGATTTTAATTGCCTCCGCATTTATTGTGAGACGTATTAAAGGGGCTTTACTCTGGGGCATTATGGCCACAGCCTTTTTGGGTTGGATTGTGGGTGCAGCCGCTTGGCCAAAAGGGATAGTTCAAATACCTCCCCTACCGGTTCATCTATTTGGAGAAGCAATTAAAGGGGTTAGTGGCATAAATGCCAGCAATTGGGTCGATTTTCTAGCTGTCTTGCTGGTGTTCCTGTTTGTGGATATTTTTGACACTATTGGAACACTTTCTGGACTAGCTTCTCAAGCAGGGTATCTGGATGAAGAAGGACAAATTCCCCGTGCTAATGAAGTCTTAATGTCTGACGCGATCGCAACAACGGCAGGGGCAATCATGGGATCTTCTACTGTAGTAACGGCTGTTGAATCAGCATCTGGAATTGCAGAAGGCGGACGTAGTGGATTTACCGCGCTCGTTGCAGGTATCTTATTTCTGCTCGCAATGTTTTTCATTCCTATTTTTGAAGCCATTCCTGCTTTTGCTACCACCCCTGCCTTGGTGATTACGGGGGTTTTAATGACGGGCAGTGTAACGGGTATCCGTTGGGGCGATATGGGAGAAGCTATTCCTGCTTTTTTAACCATCTTTCTCATTCCTCTGACTTACTCGATCGCGGCAGGTTTATCTGTTGGGATGATTACCTACCCCATCATCAAATCGATGCAAGGTAAAGCCCATGAAGTGCCTGTCGTTACTTGGATTTTAGCAGGAGTTTTTGTTGCTCGTATTATCTTTATGACGATCCGCTTTGGTTAATCGAATTCCAGAAGTAACTTTAAGTTGGAATTGAATTACTTATCAAAAAACGTGGCTCCTTTGATGGATTAAAAGGCCACGTTTTTTCGTTATAGGATTGAGTCTAAACTCGTTCTAAAAACATGATTAAGACGCTTTCTGAGCTTCTTGGTTTACTTGATTGCTCTGGGAATCATTTTGGTTAGGCGACTGTTGTTGTTGCTCCGATTGCTCCTGTTGGCTCTGAGTTCCCTGATTACTATTTTGGGGTTGTTGCTTCTGAGCATACTGCTGAGTTTGTTCCCCTTGGCTTTGGGATTGATTATTATTTTGAGGCTCTTGTGATTGCTGTTGAGTCTGTTCTCCTTGATTTTGGTCTTTTTGGAAAGGCCAGCTTATCTGAGCATATTGAACCGCATCGGATGGATGAAACCCTTGACCTTCTTGAGTATATTGACTAGATTGTTGTTCCGTTCCTTGGGTAGAAAATTCACCTGCATTTACGGGCATTGTCACCAGCGTTAAAACCGCAAAAAATACAACCGCTAACGTTAAAAAAGTCTTACGAATCATTAAAAATTCTCCTGTTTGAATGGGATTTGTAGCGCGTTCCTTCAGGTAAAATTATTGTCCTTACTTCCGTCTCTTGCGAACTACTTTCTATCGTGTGAAGAGATGAACGATTTCTTCTATCTGTTCTTACAATCCCATTTTAAATCCCTATTTACTTCACCCATTTGGGTGACTTTTAAGTTAATTTCAAGGTTTTTTTAAGATTGGGACATGGACATTCCTGAATTTTGTAAACGAACCAAAACTTGAGTCTGCATTGCTGATTGCACCGCTTTTCCTGTTGTAATAAATGGACTGACTGGCATAACTTCTCCCACCACAGGAGCCGTATAGAGGGGGTTTGCACTGGCAACCAGGGCAATATGCCGATCGCTGACCACTAATCCATGAGTCGGATCGTAACCGCGCCAACCACCGCCAGGTAAATAGACTTCTGCCCAGGCGTGCAATTCCCAATCATCGGTTGAAAGATCCCCTTCTTGATAACCACTGACAAATCGAGTGGCTAATCCAACTGCCCGACAGGCTTCCATAAATAAAACCGTTAAATCCCGACAGGAACCTGTTTTATTCCGCCAAGTGATGCCCGCTTCCCAGGGATCTCCCGTTTCCCTCACGACATAACTACAGCTTTTATAAATATGTTGATTTAAAGCATTGAGAAAGGCTAAAGCATCTTGTTTTTCTTGGTGAAGAATGTCCTGGGCTAAAGCTAAGGCGATCGCATCGGGGATGGCACTATAGGTTCGTAAATAGGGTTGAAGTTGATGAAATAAAGAGGTCGAATAGTCCATCGGCAACTTCAATGCCCAGGGTTCTAGGAGAAAATTAAAAGGATTATCGATATGGGTTTCAATCTCTGAATCGATTTCAAGGGTGAATTGTTCTGTGGGAGCAGTAAACCAAATTTTTTGTACGCTATTACCGTCTAAGTCATTAATGTCTGAAATACCGACGGGTTGAGGCGTGATTTTAATGAAAAAGTTATCTAGGGTTTGCCAACTATTAGAGCGGGGTCGGAGCCTAACAAGATGGGGTTTGAGGAATACGGGTTGATTGTAGGTATAACTCGTTTTGTGATGGATGTGATAGCGCATGGTATCAATGATGGTTTGTTTTCGATTGGAATGTTTAGATTTTTGAGCGATCGCAATTTGCCCCTACGGTTGCATCTTAATTCCAAAATTCCTCCGTTAATAATTGATCAATGTTTTCGCTAAACGGTAGGCGATCGGGAAAAATCGCATCATATTACACACGCATATTTTGCAGAGTCCGTTTTAAGGTCACTTCCCAACCGCGATAACAATCTGGTAAAGACACATATCGCCGTTTCAGTGAGTGTTCAAATAACGTAATTAGCGGATTTAAAGTAACAGTCATGGTCAATTTCTCCTACTTGAGTGACAGAAAAAAGGACAATAGAAACTAAAGAGAGGAGTTCTAGATCTTACCGTTGCCCTGTACGACTTGCTTGAGAGTAGTAAAGGTTTCTAGACCAATTAAACCCCGTCTATGACCTTTTTGATTAGAAATCCCTAAAAATAACGATTCCCCCTGTTTAGGGTTACGGGTAAAGCGAGGGGAAGTATTAACATAAACCAAAGCACTATCGATACCCATCGCAAACTGACGGCTTTCTTGATAGGATTCGGTGGCAATACAATCGGCATGACCACTGCTGTAACGGTTAATCCAGGCGATCGCGTCGGATAAATTGGGAATCACCTTAAAAGCAATGGTCTTATTTAAATAGGGTCGTCCCCACTCTACTTCCTTGGCAAGAGTCAAATAATTAGGGAATTCTTGGCAAAGTATTTCATCTCCCCGCAAATTAAATCCCTTTTCCTGAAGATTGCTAAATAAGCGCATGACCAGAGAACTATTTTGGGATGGACTCAGCAACACTTTTTCAATCGCATTCACAGGGTCAGGTTCACTAGCATGGCTATCCAATATCATCCAACGAGCTAATTCTAAATCCCCTTTAGCCGACCAGTAGAGGGCGCAGTTTCCCATCGCAGACTTCAGTACGGGAGCCGTTGCCAGATGATTAACCTGTTCGATCAAACTCGGACGACCGTAGGGAATAATCAGATTAATATATTGATCCTGGGTTACTAATGCCTGAATCGAAGGAACATCATCGCTAGATAAAATTTCTAAACATCCCCTCGGCAAATCGACCGACTCCAAAGCATCCTGAAGAATCTGGGCAATCACGAAATTAGAATGACTAGAGGCTCCACATCCCCGCAAAACTAAACTATTTCCTGTTTTTAAACAAAATCCTGCCGCGATCGCGCCTAATTCTGGAAAGACCTCATAGATCAGGGCAACCACACCAAGGGGCATCAATTGGCAATAGGTCTGAGAAGGATTGAGTTGATAGGGAGCATTCATCACCCGTTGAATAGGATCGGGCAATTCCACCAATTGTTCTAATAGCTCAACCGTTGTTGCCAATCGCTCTGGGGTTAATTTCAGCCTATCTAGTAGATCCTCAGAGACTGCCATTTCCCGACTGACTTCTAAATCAAGGGTATTGGCCTTTAAAATCCGATCAAAGGATTGGGCTAAGGCCTTAGCCATCGCCGATATGCCCCGACTTCTTTCCGTTCCATTAACGTTTTTAAGGGATAAAAAGGCTGAATGCGCTCGTTGTAGCGTTGTCAGCAGGAGATTTGGCGGATTATCTTGAGTCATAATGCTATTATCGCCGATAGGCAAGCCAAATGGTATAGACAAAAAACGAAACCAGCGTTGTGCCAACCATTATCCCCAAAATCATACTCAGGGATGGGAGAGAATGCAATGCTAGGAATAACCATCCTATTAAAATCATCAACATCAACCCAAGGAAAAGCGGAAAAGAACCATTATTTCCCTGTTGTAAAGCTCGCCAACGATGTCCCGTCCAACGCCAGATTCTTTTGTAAGGATAGGCAGACGATAATAGTTCAATTTCTTGACGTTTTTCATCGATCGCAAAGATTTGTTGACAGCGATCGCAACCAAAGGCTTCTGTCAAAGTAATGGGTAAAAGACGACCCTTCCGCCGACAAGGACAGGGGTAATCGTGATTAGAATCTAGCTTAATAGGCTTTTCAGAGCGCACAAAGATATAAAGTAAATAAGAGAATATTAAGCAAATTAGAAAAACAGTTTTTATATTTAGTTCTTGATATTCCTATAGTATAGTCACTCTAATTTATGATGGAAAATTGCTTTACGATTCCCCAGTCCCTGCGCAATTAGCGATCGCGGTTTAAAAATATTTTCATGACTATTTATAACTAATTTCATTAGCCTATTGCCATCAAACTCTTGTCCTTTGAAAATTTTATTGAAAATTATTCTCAAAAACTATTGACATTAATTATCAATAGTTCTATGCTAAAAAAATACGGTGTTCTACTCTCAAGGGTTAATTGAGGCGATCACCTTCTAGGGAAGTTCATAATCGCCCACTTTTTTGATCGTCTCTAAAAAGTAACTAACGAAGGAATCGTTCTTAGAGATTTTTCCAATTAAGTGGTGATAAGTCTCATATTTTGGAGTATCTAGCGAAGAAGACTTTTGTTTTTTTTCGTTAAATATTTTTTCGTTAAATATGGAGTCTCAGCCTGGGCAAATGCGTCTTATCCGAGTCAGACCTTGAGAAAGGAACGAGTCCATTGTTTCATTTTTCCCTTAAGTCAGTTTTATTTTTTATTAGCTTATTGATAATAATTATGAATAAGTTGCTCTAGAAAATAAATTCAATCCATCATTCAATCAAACACAACCCAAGATTATCTATGCCTATTATTCCTGATGTCCTTTGGTTAAATGTCAGTCCTGCTTTAAAACGCTTTAATTCTCGTCTAGCCGTCAGACTTTCTCAAAAAACAAGGATAGGGCAGTGGGAATATTCCCAAACCCTAGATGAGCCTAATTCTTTCACAATAGCGTTAGCTCTTCTTGATCACTACTTACAATCCTGTGATCATCCGATTCATCTGATCGGTCATGGAGCCAGTGGATTGTTAGGGCTACTCTACGCTCGCCAACATCCAGAAAATGTTAAATCTCTGACCTTACTTTCGGTGGGAGTCGATCCTTCAATTGACTGGCAAACCTATTATTATGAGCAAATTTATCACTTAAAATGTTGTCGCTCAATGTTAATGACTCAAATTGCCTATGATCTGCTGAATTGTCGTTCTTATCATCATATTCAAGCAATGGTTAAGATTCTAGAGCAGGATTTACTGACATCTCTTTCCCTTCATACTCTCCTTAAACAGGTCTCTATTCCTGGTGGAGGAGTGACTGTTCCCCTCTTTATCGGTTGTGGTGGGAATGATCCTGTTATTAGCCCAAATCTCTTTTATGGTTGGCAAAATTGGTTAAAAGAAGGCGATCGCCATTGGTTATGTCATCAGGGCAAACATTTTTTTCACCATGACTATCCTGATTTGTTGATGGAACAGATTGAAGATTTCTGGGTTTCATTGTCAGTACCGACAAACCATACCGCCCTGACGATGCTTTCTCATGCGCTCTCAAGCTAACAATCAATCTTTTTAGAAGTGTTGGATTGATAAAAATGGGTTTTGTTCAATGGTTCCCAGTTAAAGTAGAATGATAATCATTCTCGTTTTTTTGATAAATTATGATCAACCACTCTTTGCTGGGATTTTCTTTAATATTTGCCCTCACTGGTGCTATGCTTTCGGCTCCCCAATCGGCTCAAGCTCTTCCCGATCTTCAGGATAGAAAAATACTCCCGCGATCGATAGATGGCATGATTAATAGTCCCAACAATCAGCAGAATACCTTATCTCAAATTACCAATGTCTCTGAGTTGCGGGATATTCAACCCAATGATTGGGCCTATGAAGCCTTAAAAAGTTTAATCGAAAGATACGGTTGCATTGTCGGTTATCCTGACAGAACGTTTAGAGGAGATCGCGCTCTAAGTCGTTGGGAATTTGCGGCGGGCTTAAATGCCTGTCTGAATACAATGGAGCGATTATTACAGGAAAATGTTACTGTTTTAAGAACCGATTTAGATAAAATTAAGCGACTAACAGAAGAATTTAGGCAAGAATTAACAAGTTTGGGCGTTCGGGTAGATAACTTAGAACAAAGAACCGCCTTTTTGGAAGATCATGTTTTTTCTACGACAACCAAATTAGAAGGCGAGGTAATTCTGGGATTAGCAGGAATCGCCACAGGAGAAAAAAATGGAGGAGAAGCTGATTCTCGCAATACCGTTTTAGGACATCGGACTCGTTTAAGTCTCAATACAAGCTTTACGGGAGAAGACAATCTTTATATTCGTTTAGCGACGGGAAATATGCCCACCTTTGAGGAAGAAAGTGGAACTTTTCAATCGTACCTTGGATTTGCCCAGCCCGACGACAATCAAGTGTTTATCGAAACCGTTCATTACGTTTTTCCCTTAGCCAGCAATGTACAGGCTTGGATTTTAGGGGCAGGGGGAACCCATGACGACTTTCTGACGACTTTTAATTTCCTAGATGGGGACGGAGGGTCTGGTGCATTGACCGCTTTTGGAACTCGCAATCCAATTTACTATACTTCGGTGGGGTCTGGAGTCGGTTTTCAGGGAACCTGGGGAGATTTTCAGTGGGGTTTAGGGTATCTCGCCCTGGAAGGCAATAATCCTAGTCAGGGTCAGGGATTCTTCAATGGCCCCTATGGGGCGATCGCCCAATTTGGTTACAATCCTAGCGAAAATTTTGGGGTCGCGTTAACCTATGTCAATGGTTATAACAATCTCGATACCGAAACAGGTAGTTTAAAATCCAATTTCCAGTTTTTTGCTGAAGATAGCTTAGGACAAGCCGTAAAAACCGCGAATAACTCCTATGGGCTTGAATTTTCTTGGAAAGTGACCGATGGTTTTGTTCTCGGTGGTTGGAGCGGTTTTACTAAATCTTCTACCCTGAATCCCATTGCCCTGAGTGAAGAAGAAATCTTACCTCGTGGAACCCTAGATATTTGGAATTGGGCAGTCACTTTGGCCTTTCCCGATGCTTTCAAAGAAGGGACTTTAGCAGGAATTATCGTCGGAATGCAGCCCTGGGTCACCAATTCTACCGTCGCGATCGCCGATGGTTTTAGCGCAAAAGATAGTAATACCTCCATGCACTTGGAAGCGTTTTATCAGTATGCGATAAACAATAATATTTCCATTACCCCAGGGATTTTAGTGATTACCTCCCCCAATAACGATGACCGCAATTCCCCCTTAGTCATTGGCACTATTCGTACAACCTTTACTTTTTAGGCTAATTTCAAAATTCTTAAAGACGCGATCGCGCTCATCATTCTCCATTTTTGTCTCTTGGAAACGTTAAGTTCTCCCTAAAATCCAGATAAAGTATCTAAAATAGGTAAGGATAAGAATTGGTTAACTTTTTTTATCGGGGATCTCCCTTTCTCCTGCCCTAACTTACCCCATCGGTTCTATGCCCTGGACTCGAATTATTAGTACGATTGTGGCGATCGCGATCGCTTTAGCAATGCTCATTTTAGGCGGATGGTACTTCACCGTTGCCATCGGACTAATTATTTTTCAGGGACAAAAGGAATATTTTCAACTCGTTCGGGCCAAAGGCATCGAACCCGCAGCAAAAACAACCATTGTTTTATCCTTAATGCTGCTGATTTGCGCCACCCTTTCCCCCGATCTCACCGACGCACTTTTTCCTTTGACAGGAACCCTCATCTGTTTTTATCTTCTCTTTCAACCCAAATTTGCCTCCATCGCGGATATTTCCACTTCCTTATTAGGACTATTTTATGGAGGCTATTTACCCAGTTATTGGGTTAGACTCAGGGTCGGTTTGTCTAAGCTACCCGATGCTCTGGAAGCAACTAGCCGTCATTTTTTCTTACTCGATTACCTGCCCCCAGATTGGACAATCCCTAGCTTTTTCTCCATGACCTTAATGGTTACGTTTCTTGCCTTTTGTTGCATTTGGGCAGCCGATATCGGAGCTTATATCATGGGCAAATGGCTGGGCAGAACTCGTTTATCAGAAATCAGCCCCAAAAAAACCGTCGAAGGCTCGGTCTGGGGGGTTTTGGGAAGTGTGCTTGTCGGGATTCTAGGAGCCTGGTGCCTAAATTGGCCGTACTGGCAAATCACAGGGGCTTTATTAGGTATCTTGATTGGAATTGTTAGTCTTTTGGGAGACCTCACCGAATCTATGATGAAACGAGATGCTGGCGTAAAAGATTCAGGGCAACTTATTCCTGGTCATGGCGGTATCCTAGACCGAACTGACAGTTATGTTTTTACCGCCCCTTTGGTTTACTATTTTGTTACGTTATTTTTACCGCTTCTCGTTTGAAATCTTTAAATATATTTCTAAAACTATTTGACAAAAATTTCGTAAATATCTCTCAATTCTAAACTTGTCACAACTATTTATTGACTTGGATCTATCGCAGACCAAGAATTGTCCCAACAAAAGGAATATCAATATCCTTTGCATCTCTTTTCTAACACTTAGTTTCTACTTAGTTTCTACTTAGTTTAAATCATTGAAATAATGAGTACCAATCTTTCTCCTATTCCAAGAGCTACTTTTTTAATCTATGTATTATTAACATACGCCTTTATTTCATTGTTTATTATTCCCTACGGAACTTTTCCCTATGCGAAAATATTTATTCCAATGATCCTTGCAGTTTTTGGTTTAGAGTTGATAGATGGAAAAATCACAATTACTCTGACAGATATTTTGCTAAGTATTGGCATTATTCTTACCAATATTATTCCTGAATTGAGCTTGAATCGATTTTCGGATGCTATTACTATCATTGTTCTTCTTTTTAAATATAAAGAGTTAATAATAATTAATAATTTTTTTTTAAAGACAATATACTGGTTGAGCTTGATTTCAACGGTCTATCATATATTATTTAGCAGATATAGTGGGGATAAAACTACTATTATTCTTAATAGTCCCGATCCAAATTTTTCTGGATTTCTTGCGCTTTTACTGTTTTTATTTTGTTACAGAAATAAATACTTATTAGGAATCTTGATTTGTTTAAGTTGTATTTTTTTATTATGGAGCCGTAACTATTTATTAGCATTAATCGTGTTTGCAATCTTGCTTTGTCTAGAAAAATTTGCTCCTATTTTTTTTAAAAATTTTTATCAGAAAGCTAATATTATAAAAATAATTTTAGTATTTATTGTTTTAAATTTGAGCATTCTTTTTTATAGCCTTTATTATACTGAAAAAATTAATTCGCCTGTATCACTCGGAATTTCAAGAAATGACCCTAATCGCTTTCTTGCACTTCAGGATGATAGTAACTGGTACCGATTCAATGCTAACAAAGAATTTTTTGAATTGTTGGAAAATGACCAGAAAATAATGTTACTAGGAGCCCCATCTTCTGAACTGGCAAAAATAAAGACAGACAATGAAACAGAGAATTACAATAATCTATTTGCTCACGGAGTACCTCCACACAATTCTGTTTTTCATTTTATTTTTATCAGGGGAGTTTTGTTCTCTGGTTTTTATTTTTTAGCATTCAGTATTATCCTAAAACGTCTTTATCGCATTGAAAATTTTAAATATCTTTTTCCTATATTAATCTTTGGTTTGTTTTTGCACTCCATATATAGCGGTGCTTTCATAATATTTATTGTCTCTATTATGTCTATGCTTGAAGAACATAGATTTTTGAGCTTGAGGAGTTCTTCCTCAGAATTCAGTTAAAAAATATAAAATTCTCACAAAATTAAGCCTATCTACAAGACAAAAATATTGCATTAATTCAAGAATGCCAAACACAATCTGAAGATAAACGGCTGGAACCTTGAATATGTTAAAGATTAATAATTTTGTTGAATAAAGATAAATATCGTTGGGTTTGAATTGTTTGATTAAATTCTGTTTCTACTTTTTTTCTAGCTCGATCGCGTAATTGATGAACCTGTTCAGTATTGTCTAAGATCCACTGAATACCATTCGCTAAATCTTCAGTATCAAAAGGTTGGGCTAGATAGCCATTTTTTTGATGTTCAATCAGATCGGGCATTCCTCCAATGTGAAAAGCGACACAGGGAGTGCCACAGGCGAGGGATTCTAGGACAGTATTCGGTAAATTATCCTCCTGAGATGGAGCAACAAAAACATCTGCCGCCGAATAAACTAAGGATAAAGCAATATCGTCATTTAATTTTCCTAAATACTGAGTGGGAAAACCAAAATCAGGAGGATTCTGGGGTTGAGATGAACCAAAAATAATCAATTGAATTCGAGCTTGCCATTGTTCCTGATTGAGCATTTTTAGAGCGGGATAAAGTGCCTGAAAACCTTTACGGCGATCGCTGGTGGCATTCATCGCCCCAAAAAGAATAATTTGTTTATCCTGGGGTAAGCCCAATATTTTTTTAGCTAAGGTTTTATCAATCGGTTTAAACCGTTCTAAATCTAAGCCATTGGCAATTATTTCAACGGGAAAATCCTGAAGCAATGAACTTTTTTTGACACAATCTGTCATCCACTGACTTAGGGTAACAATGGTAAGGTTTAGCTCCTTCCAGGCTTTTGCTTTGCGTTGCCATATCCATCGCGATAAATCTCGATCTTTATGACTATTTAATTGGGGACAATTACCACAGGATTCTTGATAGCGATCGCACCTATTACTATAGTGACATCCCCCCGTAAAAGCCCACATATCATGGAGTGTCCACACCAACGGTTGCTTAAATTTTGCGAGGGTTTCAATTTGAATATAACCTAAGGTTATGTCATGTAAATTAATGATATGAGGCGAAAATTGTTTGACTTGATGCACTAGGCGATTGGGTATCCATTGAGTCGAATAAACTCCTTGATCAAACTGGGGATAAAATTTTAGCGGTAAAGAATTTAACGTTGGTCTAACTTTTGCTAAGGTTTTGGCGATCGCCGTGGTGGGAGCAATGACCGTTTCATCTTCACTTAATTTAGTTTGTACCAATAAATGGGAATCAACTTCAAGTTTCCGCAGACCTTGATGCAATCGATAGGCCGCCCGTCCTGCCCCCCATTTCAAATCATCATTACTCAAAAGTAAAGTTTTCATAGTTTAAAATATCCTTATTCACGAAAAACTTTAAAATCACTCAACTGTAAAACTTGATCTCGTGTTTGAAAATGGCACAAAGGCACATCACCATAAATGGAAGCCCATGAAGTGTAGGTACTGCTGGGGCCCATCAGATAGTCACATTTTGCGAAACAATATAAATCTTCAATAAGATGACCAGTCCCTGTATAAACTTCAAATTGATTAAATATTTCACTAATTGCTTCATTGGAACATAATAAAAAAGCCACAGATTTTTGTTGTTGCTGAAATATTTCATAAACTTGCGTCATATATTTGAGATAAACAGAATTTTCATAGTAATATTTACCGCCCTGAAAAGTTTGATAATCCCCACGCCGAATATGAACACCAATAAGAAGCTTATTTTTTTTCTTATCAGAGCGACAATTCTGCATTAATGTATCGACATTTCTTGCATGAATTTCAATTGGGGAAAAAATTTTTTTGAGTATATCAAGGTGTTTATTAAAATTATTTCGATCGCGAAAAAGCCATCCGTAGGCAATAATTGTTTGTTTTTTTTCGAGTAAACCTAAAAAATCTTCATGAGACAGTTCATATATTTTTTTTATTTTCAGGATTTTACAAGATGGTGAAAATAAATATTTAAGTGTATTAAATCCAACTCTTTCCGATATCTTCTTTTGCTTCAAATCGATAAAAGCTTTATCTGTAACGGTAATTGGATAATCATGGAAATCATTTCTTGCAGTTGAATTAAAATAAGAACAATATTCATCAAAATTAGGATTATATAATTCATAATCATACTCAATTGCATTGGCAATAAAATGAGCAAACACAATAATTCGATTTCCAAGTTGTCCAGACTTGCTGGCTATGACGACACGCGATTTATTCATGGACTTATTCTATTATTTTTTGTATTTAAATGAGATACAGATAAGGACTTTATTTAATGAAATAATACTCAATATGATGCCATATAAATTAATGATTTCTAAACATCATTAAACAAGGACATAGCCTTCATCGCTTTATACCTTCCATAAACAGAGAATCTGGCTTACGTACTGCACCATTAATAGTGTCCAGTTTATAACTATTAAAGTTGGGAATTCGGCTTTCATCTGCTCGACAGCAATGAATATCGATAAATCCAATTTCTATTAATAGACGTTCTAAGGAAAAACGGTCATACATCCAACGATGAACTTCCCCCGAACGACGGAAAATTCCTTGTTGAAAAGCAACTTTAGCTTCTTTCCCTGCAATGACTTCCACAAAACCTTCAGCGATCTTGACTCTGATTTTTTTTAATAATTGAACGATAGTTTTGTTCTTTAATTTTTCTCGAAAAGAACGTTCTATCGAAGAATGTTTCCAATAGTTTTTTGCTTCATCCCCGATACGGGAAAAGATAAATTCTTGATTGGATAGCTGGGGATTGAGCAGAAAATTTCCCATTTCGCCACCAGGAAACTCCCGTATTCCTTGATCCAACAGTTCCAAGATCATCCAGTCATAGTTACTTTCTGTTGATGAATTTCCTGATGTGACCTTTTCTAAACACTGCAAATAGTTTCTAGCAATCATTTCTAAATCGGGAACGACAATCCTAATAATGCCCCCAGGTTTCAACACGCGATCGCAGTCTATCAAGAAAGATTTCGCTTGTTCTCTAGAGAGATGTTCCAACACATGGGAACTATAGCAAACATCAATTTCCTGAGATAAAAAAGGAAGAGTCTCTCGAATATCATAGGATTGAACGTTCTTCGCTAGGGGAAGCACATCTAGATTAATCCAATCAGGATGAAAAACACTGCCACAACCAATATTAACAAGCTTCATAAAACGAAATAATTTTTCTATAAAAATTTAAACAGAATAATATTGTGTGAAAAGATTTTTTCTTATTCGTTAATACTTTGATTAACTCCCATAGAAAAACTACTGAAATTGATAATTCTTGAAAACTTTTTTAATTTTACGTCCTAATCGAAACTTAAGATTAGCATTGAAAACACTATTTTGAGTAAATTGGTCTGCTATACTATCTCGAATAATAAATTTAGGATGTTGTAAAGGAAAGCTCATGGTTTGAGTGAGTAAGTTAAGCCAGGGATTTTTAGTGCTCAGCCGTATGGGTTGCCCCTTCACCAAACCCAATATTACTAATTAAATTCACATTAGGCAAAATAGTTAAACCATTCTGTAGCCAAGTTGAAAATGTCCATCGGTAATCCCATGCTTGGATTTTTGATTCATAGGTATCTTGTAAGATAGATGTCCAATATTTAACGTCTCTATCATTATCTTAGGATTGATCTCAGTAACTGTTTATCTCGAACTTCTCGCCAAGCATTCATCTCCATATCAAAGTGTTTCCAAGCTCTTTTCCAGGTTCCCATCCCCAAGAGTGAGTATAGCGAGAAAAATAGTAACTATCTTTGGTTCTTTGCTTCCCTAATTGAAAATTATCACCAGAGATCGCCATAATTCTCTGATCATTTTTATAATACTCTAATAACTCTTCGCAAAATCGAAAAAACGTAATATCAGGTAAACAGTCGTCTTCTAGAATAATGGCTTCTTCTACCTGTTTAAAGACCCAATCTAATCCAGTAGGAATGCGCCGAAATGATCCTAAGTTGGTATCCGCATAATTTTTAATGACTTCACAATTCCAATCAACCGTGTCAATAACAGCGCGAGATTTTTCACATTTTTCATATTCATCTGGTTTCTCTGGTCGTGGAGCGTCACATATCACGAATAATTTAGACGGCTTAACTTGACGAATTTTTTCTAATACTTGAAGAGTTTTATCAGGACGACGAAAAATGATTAAAACAACGGGGGTTTTCATGAAAAAAGTCTGAGTCAAGTTTTGATATGTAGTCCAAGAATTAATAATTGTTTATTAGATATTTTCGATTAAGAATTGTGTCTAATTAAGGACGATTATTTAAGTTATCTTCATAAAGAAAGTAGTTTGTAATTAGAACAATCTTCTAAAATAAACTTAATTTTCCAACAAACATATCAGACTGGTGATAATCTGTAAAGTTCCGTGGTGAAGTTCTCAGATTTGAAATTAGTGATTGACTCAAGCCATATATAGATCTTAACTAGTTAATCTGAGATTAATCTCATTAGAAAGATTTTTAAATAGATTCTTTCCATTTTTTAAAACAAAAAGAAAATATATTGACTTATTTCCCCCTAAAAACGTCAGTTTTTCTTCTGTAATCTTTAATAGCTTCCTATGCTCCAAGGTATAAAGGGTCAAATATATTCTCTGATGACATGATTCTAGGAGACGCGATCGCCGAAATTGCCCATTGAGTCAAACTAAAGGTGTCCCTGTCCCAAACCCCTTAGAACTTTGAGAAAATTGCCAAAGGAGTGACCCATTACCGTTACAATGGTTCACGTTGAACATCTCTGGTTTTTCAGCATTTCAGCAAAATAGTCAGAATTCGTCGTCTATACTTAATTCTCTTAATTATCCCCTGAGCTACGGTTTTCTTTCTTAAACTTAAAAATTATGTCAAAAATTCTTGTATCTGACCCCATTGATCAAGTTGGGATCGATATCCTCAAGCAAGTTGCCCAAGTTGATATTAAAACAGGACTGCCCGAAGAGGAACTGGTTAAAATTATCGGTGATTACGACGCTTTGATGTTGCGATCGGGAACAAAAGTCACCAAAGCCATTATTGAAGCGGGAACGCAGCTTAAAATTATTGGTCGAGCAGGAGTCGGTGTCGATAATATTGATGTCCAAGCTGCCACTCGTCAAGGAATCGTTGTCGTTAATTCTCCCGAAGGAAATACGATTGCCGCCGCCGAACACGCTTTAGCAATGATGATGGCCCTGGCTCGCCATATTCCCGATGCCAACCAATCTGTCAAACAGAAGAAGTGGGATAGAAAAAGTTACGTCGGGACAGAAGTTTATAAAAAGACCCTGGGCGTTGTGGGCTTAGGGAAAATTGGTTCTCATGTTGCGACGGTTGCCAAATCGATGGGCATGAAATTATTAGCCTATGATCCGTTTATTTCCAAGGAAAGGGCGGAACAATTGGGTTGTAAACTAGTGGATTTAAATCTGCTCTTCCGAATCCGATTATATTACCCTGCATATTCCTAAAACGACCGAAACCGCGAATTTAATTAACGCCAAATACCTTCGCAAAAATGAAGCCCACCACCCGCATTATTAACTGCGCTCGTGGTGGCATTATTGACGAAGATGCTTTAGTGGTGGCGATTAAAATGGACAATTAGCTGGAGCCGCCTTCGATGTATTTGATTGAGAACCCTTGGGAGAATCCGAATGCTACGGGAGGGTAAAAATGTCATTCTTACCCCTCACCTGGGTGCCTCGACAGCAGAAGCCCAGGTCAATGTCGCCATTGACGTGGCCGAACAAATTCGGGATGTGTTATTGGGTCTACCCGCCCGTTCTGCGGTGAATATTCCTGGACTCACCCCCGATGTCATGGAAAAATTACGTCCCTATCTGCAATTGGCTGAAACCTTGGGAACTCTGGTTGGTCAACTCGCTGGAGGTCAGATTGAGACAATTAACTGTTGCTTTACAAGGTGAATTGGCAACCAATAGAAGTCAACCGATTGTGGTTGCGGCGATTAAAGGATTACTTTCCCAAGCTCTACGGGAACGGGTCAATTATGTTAACGCTGCCATTGAAGCCAAGGAACGGGGTATTCGCATTATTGAAACCCGTGATGCTTCTGTTCGCGATTATTCCGGATCTTCCATCTCAAGGCTACGGTTCTTTGGGTACACATTCGGTCAACGGGAGCTTTGATTAGCTGATAAGCGAAATTCACATTAACCGACGTGGACGAATTTCCGATTAATGTCCCCCCCAGTAACTACATGGTGTTCACGCTCCACCGTGATATGCCAGGTATTATCGGTAAAATTGGTTCCCTATTGGGCAGTTTTAATGTCAATATTGCGAGTATGCAGGTCGGACGCAAAATTGTGCGCGGAGATGCTGTCATGGCTCTGAGCTTAGATGATCCCTTGCCCGAAGGCACTTTTGGAGAAATCACTAAAGTGGATGGGATTCGGGACGCTTACACCGTTAAGCTATAGTTATTGTCTTTTTAGGTGACAATTTATGGCTAATAGCTGGTGGGAAATTAAGATTCTCGCGCATCCGAGTTTGGAAGAGTCGATCTATTGGCGACTAGATAAGTTTGGCTGTTCTGGGACTGTCACCGAATCTAAGGGGCAGTCTGCTTTGATGCGTGCCTATATTCCCCAATCTAAAGTCCAATTATTGGATCTGGCCGCTTTGTCCCTCTGGCTCCATCAGGATTCTCTCCTTGCGGGTTTACCCCAACCTTTGTTGCGTTGGAAATTAATTGAGGAGGAAGATTGGTCGAGTAGCTGGAAACAACACTGGCAACCGACAGAAATTGGCGATCGCTTTTTGATTTATCCTGCCTGGTTACCCCTTCCTGAAAAACCCGATCGCTTACTGCTTCGGATTGATCCAGGGGTTGCTTTTGGGACAGGAACCCATGCCACGACCCAATTATGTTTAGAGTCCTTGGAAATGCGTCTAACAACGGGGGCTAGTGAAATGGTGCTGGCTGATGTGGGCTGTGGTTCGGGTATCCTGGCCATTGGTGCGGTTTTATTAGGAGCGAAAAAAGTCTATGCGGTTGACAATGATCCCCTGGCAATCCAGTCAGCCCGTAGCAATCGCCATCTGAATCAAATTAATCCGTCCTATTTGGTGATTAATCAGGGCAGTATTGCCGAATTGTTAGAATTAGCTCCCGATGGGGTGGATGGCATTGTCTGTAATATTTTGGCAGAAGTGATCGCGGAATTAATTCCTCAGTTCTCTAAGCTGATTAAACCTCAGGGTTGGGCGATTCTCAGTGGTATTTTGTTAGACCAAACCCAGGCCATTCGCCGATACCCTAGAACAAAATGGTTGGGTGGTGGCGGCTCTCTGGAAACGGGGAGAATGGTGTTGTTTTCAGATTCGTCGTGCTGAGTATTAACGCAAAATCCGAATAAACTCTAGGGGTAAACCATCGCTATCCGCGAGAAAAAGTACTTCATAAACGCGATCGCCGATCATTTGTTGGCAAGGTTCCAATAAAACTTTTAGAGAATCTAGCTGTTCAGATTGATTGAACACTGTTTGCAATGCTTGTAACCAGGTGGGCAAATCGGGGGTTAAATCCGTTAAATCGAAGGATAAATGATAATAACCCACATAATGTTCATCTCCAAAGGCATCGGGAGCAGGTTTCGGTTCAGGAATTTGAATTAGCTCAATTCTGCCGCCTAATCCTTCCATCCAGCAGGCGAGGGTATAACCTGTCGTAAAACGCTCATTGACGGTAAATCCTAGTTGCTCATAAAAGGCAATCGCCCTGTGAATATCCGCAGTACGAATGGAAGCGTGGTGCATGATTTTTGACCCGACTTAATAAATTTATTCTATAGACTATTTTATGTTCCATCAATCATCGACCTGGCGTTTGATTCCCCCCTTAGAAATATCGGGAAAAATCCAGATGGCGATCGATTATTGGCTTTTACAACAACATCATTTAGGAAATTCTCCTCCAATTTTACGATTTTATACCTGGTCACCGATTGCGATTTCCTTGGGACATTTTCAACGGAGTTATCCCGAAACTTGGAATCATTTAAGTTGGCAAAATAAACCCATTGAAATTGTACGCCGTCTATCGGGAGGAAGGGCAGTTTTACATCAGGGAGATTTGACTTATATGGTCGTTACTTCTGGTTTTAGTTCCAATGTGGTGACTTCCTATGAACAAATTTCTCAGTTTTTATTAACAGGTTGGCGATCGCGAGGAATCGAATTACACTACGGCACAACAGGCAGGGGTTATATCCACAATCCCAATTGTTTTGGCACAGCAACCCAAGCAGATTTAATCGATAAAGACGGACATAAAATTATCGGTGGAGCGCAATTACGTCAGGGCAAAACGATTTTGCAACATGGCTCAATGTTATTAAATCCCAATCCCGAACTGTTTTCTCAGGTTTTTGGACGTTTTTCTGCCCATCAGATTGATTTATCTAATGAAACGATTATAGAAGCCTTAATTATCTCCGCCGAAGCTTGTTTTGGCGTTAAACTCATCAATCAGCCCTTATCTGAAACAGAATGGCAAAATATTTTGAATTCAGATTTTTTCCAGTTAGACAATGAATTATCAGAAAATTTAGTTTAAATGATTTTTCAGAATCCCTTTCAAGGTATTTTAGTGAAATAATTCTTATTTTTGTGCTATGACTCTAAAAATTATCCGTACTAACCAAGCCCCTGCTCCCGTTGGCCCCTATAATCAGGCGATTGCGCCAAAGGAACCATGTTATTTGTTGCAGGACAAATTCCCCTCAATCCTGAAACAGGTGAAATTGTCGGCGGAAATGATATTACTCAACAAACCCAGCAAGTTATGGCAAATTTAGGCGCGATTCTCAAGGAAGCAGGAACGAGTTGGGAAAATATCGTTAAAACATCGGTTTTTTTGAGTGATTTAAATAATTTTGTCGCGATGAATCAAGTTTATGCCTCCTATTTTGATGAAGCGACAGCACCCGCTCGTGCCTGTGTGGAAGTTGCCCGTTTACCCAAGGATGTATTAGTTGAAATTGACTGTATTGCGATTTTGCCAGACTAATAATCGGCTTTAGGGTAGATAAAAATTTAACTAATCATTAGGAAGAAATTTTTCTGCCCATAATCACTAAATCTCTTTCTACTCCTCCTAATTCAGCGACTTGAGGTAAATAGCCCCATTCTATAAAATCATACTTAGTAAATAATTTTAAGCTTGCTTTGTTATGGGCAAAAATAAAACCTAATAGAACTTTTAATCCTAATTTTGACCCCTCTTCAATGGCTTTTTCTAGAAGTTTTTTGCCAATTCCTTGGTGTTGATAATCCAAATGAATATAAATACTTAACTCTGCGGTTTTTTGGTAAGCAATACGACCATAAAAACACTGAAATCCTAGCCAACCAACAATTTGTTGATCTTCATTTTCAACCACCCAGAGGGGATATTTTTGAGGAGAGTGATCGGCAAACCACTGGAGACGACTTTCAATAGTAATGGGTTTGGTATCTGCGGTGGCTAAATGCGTGGGAATATTGGAGTTGTAGATCTCAACAATGGGTACTAAGTCTTGTTTGAGGGCATCTCGGATGTCGAATTTTGGCATACCTAATCATTCAGCATTACTAGGGTAATCATAGCGAAAATCGTGGAATCATTTCCAAAAATTTAGATTTTAATTCCACAAGGTTGTAAATTCATAAATTTTGACAATACTATCTATGCCATTTCCTTAAATGCGAGGAGAGACTTGCCTGGTCAACGGGAAATCTTTTGCAGGATCGAATGATTTTGAAGTTTCTCAAGTTGATTATCATTGACTGAAATCTAGTAATGCGATCGCTTGCTCAAGTTCTCAACGCAGTTTCCCGTCAACTTCCCGAAAAAAAACAAAAGAGATCACCCTTGATGAACGGTTTCTGATAAAATCTTAGAGAAACTTAAAAAAACTTTACGAAACGATATTAAATGCGAGTACTCGTTGTTGGTGGAACAGGGACTCTGGGGCGGCAAATAGTTCGTCGCGCCCTCGATCAAGGTCATTCCGTGCGCTGTTTGGTGAGAAACCTGCAAAGGGCAACCTTTCTTAAGGAATGGGGAGCAGAGGTTGTTTATGGGAATATTTGTAAACCCGAAACCCTGCCTTCGGCCTTGGTAGACATTGATGCGGTAATTGATGCGGCGACCGCACGGGCAACGGATTCCCTCTCGATCGCGAAAGTAGATTGGACGGGGAAAGTGAACCTCATTCAGGCAGTGAAATCGGCAGGCATCGAACGCTATATTTTCTTCTCCATTCTGCGGGCAGAGGAATATCCCAACGTACCGTTAATGCAAATCAAACACTATACAGAACTTTTTTTAGCAGAATCTGGACTAAACTATACTATCTTGCAACTTTGTGGGTTTATGCAGGGTCTTATTGGCCAGTACGCCATCCCCATTCTCGACAACCAGCCCATTTGGATTACGGGAGAAAGCGCACCGATCGCCTATATCGATACCCAGGATGTTGCTAAATTTGCGGTTCGAGCCTTAGAAGTTCCCGCTACCGAGAAACAAACCCTACCCATCGTTGGAACCCGTGCCTGGAGAGCCGAGGAAATTATTAAACTTTGTGAACAATTATCCAGCCGAGAGTCCAAAATTTCCAGAGTTCCCCTCGGATTGTTGCGTTTTATGAGACGCTTTACCCGTGTTTTCCAATGGACTTATAATATCTCTGATCGGCTTGCCTTTGCGGAAGTTCTCGCCAGTGGAAAACCCTTAGATGCACCCATGAAAGAAGTCTATGAAACCTTTGGACTTGATCCGAAGGAAACAACCACTTTAGAATCCTATTTACAGGAATACTTTGGGCGAATCATGAAAAAGCTCAAGGAACTAGATTACCAGCAAAACAAAGCCAAAAAATCGAAAAAAAAGAAAGATTTCTTCTTTTAAATCTTCCTATTCACCCCAATCGAGGATCAGCCATCAATGCCCAAAGTAGGCATTATTTACAACGATATCAAACCGATCGCTTGTAAAGTCGCTCTAGACTTACAGGCAAAATTTGAAGCGTCTGGCTGGGAAGTCTTACTCGAAACAGGATGCGGCGGACTGCTGGGCTATTCTCAACCCGATCGCCCCATTTGTCATACCCGTATTGAACAACTGACACCGCCCCATTTTAACGCTGATATGACCTTTGCGATCTCTTTGGGGGGAGATGGCACGGTTTTATCGGCATTTCGGCAGTTAGCTCCCATTGGTATTCCCTTGTTAACCGTTAATACGGGCCACATGGGGTTTTTAACAGAAATTTATCTCAATCAACTCTCCCAGGCGATCGAGCAGATTATTGCTGGAGACTATTGCATTGAGAACCGTTCCATGTTGACAGTGAGGTTATATCGGGAAGAAACCATCCTTTGGGAAGCTCTTTCTCTCAATGAAATGGTCTTGCATCGGGAACCCCTCACGAGTATGTGTCATTTTGAAATTCAAATCGGCAAACACGCTCCCGTCGATATTGCCGCCGATGGCATTATTATTTCCACACCCACTGGTTCAACGGCCTATTCCCTGAGTTCGGGCGGCCCCGTTGTTACGCCTGATGTTCCCGTCCTGCAACTTGCCCCCATTTGTCCCCACTCCCTTGCCTCCCGCGCTCTGGTGTTTTCCGATGCAGAACCCGTGAATGTTTTTCCTGCTACCCCCAATCGGATGGTGATGGTAGTAGATGGAAATGGAGGATGTTATGTCTTGCCCGAAGACCGCGTTCATCTGCACCGCTCTCCCTACACAGCGAAATTTATCCGTCTCCAATCGCCCGAATTTTTTAGAATTTTACGGGAAAAGCTGGGTTGGGGTTTACCCCATATTGCCAAACCGACTTCCGTTGAGTTGCCTTAGTTCGTCTTATTCCATCTCAAAGCTGAAGATTTTTTGCAATGCTTTATTCGTTTGCATCAATAACTTACCGCCCAGAATATTGCTTTAAAGCTGGTGAATTATAGGGGTCGGTTCCGTGATTGCCTACGGGCCGAAGGGCTAGAAAGTAAGTTCGGCTCCTTTGATCGAACGAGTACGATTGCCTCAATTTTGGCTGAATTTATGTCGAAAACTAATTA
>CAWEDJ010000005.1:0-58738 GCA_963807635.1 uncultured cyanobacterium | reverse complement strand
TCATTCTTACGGGCATAGGTATCTTGGACATAGCCGATCGCGCCATCGGTTTGTTTAACGAGAGCCGCGACACCGTCATTTTTAGGGCCTTTTAATACTTGAAAACCCCAATTAGGATCTTTGCTGGCTCCCACTTTACTCTTGAAAGCAGGACTAGCCGCCGCTAAATGACTGGTAAAAATTTCGGTGGTTCCACTACCATCTGCCCGAACAACCACGCGAATGGGTTTACTGGGAAATTTGGAATCGACCTGTTTCCAGTTGGTAATTTCACCGCTAAAAATCTTAGGTAATATCTGGCGTGAAATCTTAACATCTTTAACACCAGGGCAAGTTATAAACAACGGCAACGGCACCACCCGCCGTAGGAACTAATAAAACCCCGTTTTTCATCTGGCCTTTTTCTGAGGCCGAGGGGGAACATCTGTCGCCCCAAAATCAACGGTTCCGCCAATAAATTGTCTAATTCCTGCTCCACTACCAACGGAATTATAATTAACGGTTGTACCAGTCGCTTTTTGATATTCAGAAAAATAACGTTGATAAAGCGGTGCGGGAAAGGTTGCACCTGCTCCACTTAAGGAACCAGCGATCGCTTGACCAACTGCTCCTAGAGACACTGCCACAGTAACCGCAGAGAATGTCACCGCTTGGCGTAAAGTTGTTGAAAATAAAAGCATTGTTGTTTCGTCCCCTGGCAAATTCGTTGCAATATATCAGTCACCTTTGATTTTTAGTAGAGTTTAGCCACAGATACAAGTGAGGGGACAAACAATAAATTAAGGCAAAGCTAAGGTTAAAATTAGGTTAACTTTTCTGACCATTTCCGTATTCTGACCCTAACCTAGAAAGCTATAATAAATCGTTGTCTCTGATACCTACGTTACCAAGCGTCCTATGAATCTCTTTAGAATTTGGGCGATCGGCCAATGGATTTCGGGAAGTTATTCGCGATCGTATTCTTTACGTCATTGGTTTCTTCGCCATTTTTCTAGCCCTAGCGTTGCGCTTATTACCTGAAATTTCTGTCGGAGCCGATGGAAAAATTTTTCTGGATTTAGGGCTTGCCGCTACTTCTTTATTAGGCGCGATCGTGGCGATTTTTGTGGGAACAGGATTAATTAATAAAGAAATCGAAAAGAAAACTGTTCTAGTTCTCATTCCTAAACCCATTAGTCGCACTGAATTTATTGTGGGTAAACATTTGGGATTGTCAGCAGTTTTAGCGGTAATGATTGCCATTATGACCATTATTTATCTGGGAATGTTGTACTGGGCAAAAATTCCTTTTTCTTTATCCATATTCTTTTATCCCAAGCTTTCCTATTCCTCGAATTAGCGGTATTAACAGCGGGTAGCTATTTTGTTCGGAGTTTTCACCAGTTCTATTCTAGCAACCCTATTTAGCTTTGGGATTTATTTTATGGGTCATATCAGCAAAGACCTCTTAAAATTGGGAGCTATCACGAAAAATGAGAATATTGAAACCCTCACAAAATCGCTTTATTTAGTATTACCCAATCTAGAAAGATTTAATCTCAAAAATGATGCCGTTTATGGGTTATTACCAGCAAGCTCAGAACTTTTTAGCACGTTGCTGTATGGCATACTCTACGTTGTCTTTTTATTAACGCTTGCTAATTTAATTTTTGCGCGACGACAATTTTAATTTTTTCGAGTGATGTCTTTTCTAGCATTACCGTTTAGGGAAAAATCCATTAAGAGATTATCAAACAACACAAAAAAAGGAGTAAAAAGACAAAAATCTGATTAACTCCCTTTAATAGCAGATTGAGTTGTTAAAAAATGCCCAGAAAAACCAAAATACTAAATAGCATCACAAACAACATTAGACCGACTAAAAACTCTATCCAAGGTTCATGGTTAAAGTGATCAAGATATTGGTTCACTTTTTCATCGTTTGCTTCGGGTCGCCAAATCATCGGTTTCATAGCGCAGTACCTCCGCGAAGGAATTGATTATCACTCCTACTAACTATTCTATCGCTCACATCATAAAAATAGACTTAAATCAATGTCTTCGATTTACATTAATTTATATTATTGCTTGTTAAGGATGGAATTATTCTGATTGACGGGAACATCGCGATCGCGACTTGAAAATTTCTTGACAAAGCGAGGTAATATTCGCTAACTTAAATGGAGTCATAATGACTATGAGTTGTGTCTATCTAGCTCTAATAGAGGAAAATAAGTCAAATGGTCAAGATTGTGGGAATTAGTGGCAGTTTGCGGGAAGGTTCCTATAGCTTTCAGTCGTTAAACTTAGTGATGCAACGATTAGCCGCCTTGGGTGCAGAGGTAGAAATTATAGATCTGCGATCGCTGAATTTACCCTTCTGTGATGGGGGAAAAGAGTATGCCGACTATCCTGATGTCGCCAGGTTCAAACAAATTGTCAAAGCGGCGGACGGCTTAGTTTTAGCCACTCCCGAATATCACGGGAGCCTGAGTGGAGTGATGAAAAATGCGCTCGATCTGTTGACTTTTGAAGAATTATCAGGCAAGGTCACAGGTTTGATGAGTGTTCTCGGCGGTCAGTCCAATAGCAATGCCCTCAACGATTTACGGGTTATTATGAGATGGGTTCATGCCTGGGTTATTCCGTCCCAAATTGCGATCGGTCAAGCCTGGCAAGTTTTTGATAAAGAAGGAAAACTATTGGATGAAAAACTAGCAGAAAGATTTGATCAATTTGCCGAAAAGTCTGCTGGATACGACAATAAAGCTAAAACAATCCTAAAAAAATTCGCCTATTTTAGCGTAGGTTAAAAACTTAAAAACCTGCCCCAAAAAGTCTCAGAGCAAGGTTTTATTTCACTAGTAAATTTTGTTTTAAATTGAGCGATTCTAATCCAAAAATCCCATCAAAGCCGTAGGGTCGTCAATTTCATTAGAGGCAACGGGACGATTCCCCATGACCGAATACATTTCACTGATCACCAAATGACTAACCGCAATAGGACGATTCCCAGAAATAGTCATCGTACTGCTGACTTCGATGCCATTAGTGGTGATAGGACGAGAGCCACCGACTGCGCTATAGGTTCCAATGATGTGTAAATGACTCGCTTCGATGGGGCGGTTGCCTGGTAATCCAGTGGGAGACTTCATTAAATGTAACCCCCCCGACTGAGCGGAGGAAACGGATAACGCCGTTACTTCTGAGTCTTCCTTGGTCTTTCTGCCTCTGGTCGGGGTTTTCGTCGGTTCCTTGGCGGATTCGCTTGCAGTTGTTGCGGGTGCGGTGTTTTCCACTGTCATTGTGTCATTCTCCTTGTTTTAATACCGTAAATGAAGTCTTTTAGGGGCGCATGGAATGGCCAATTCTAAGCTAATTTTTAAGAATTGCTTCTATGATTAAAGATACACCTATCATTGGGTCTTCAAAGATAGGGATTTATAATATCCTTAATTATCCCAGACTATAGCCAATTTTTGTAATGACGGATAGCCTTTTTCATCTCGATGCTCCCTTCAAACCCACTGGGGATCAGCCAAACGCGATCGCGGGATTACTTAAATCTTTAAACCAGGGAAATTCTCTACAAACCTTACTGGGGGCAACGGGAACGGGTAAAACCTTCACCATTGCCTCGGTGATCGAAAAAGTTAACCGTCCGACCTTGGTATTGGCTCACAATAAAACCCTCGCGGCCCAATTGTGCAATGAATTTCGCCAATTTTTTCCCGATAATGCGGTGGAATATTTTGTTAGTTATTACGACTATTATCAACCCGAAGCCTACATTCCCGTTACCGATACCTACATTGAAAAAACGGCGGCCATTAACGATGAAATTGATATGCTTCGGCACTCTGCAACCCGTTCTTTGTTTGAAAGAAAAGATGTGATTGTGGTTGCCTCGATTAGTTGCATTTATGGATTGGGAATGCCCGCCGAATATCTCAAAGCGGCTGTTCCTTTAGCAGTGGGAAAAGAAGTTGATCCCAGACAATTAATTCGGAGTTTAGTGAATGTTCAATACGAACGGAATGATGTGGAATTACAACGGGGAAGATTTCGTTTAAAAGGGGATGTTTTAGAAATTGTTCCTGCCTACGAAGACCGTATTATTCGGGTTGAATTTTTTGGGGATGAAATTGAAGCTATTCGTTATCTTGATCCTGTTACAGGAGAAATTTTAAATCAATTAGAAGCTCTCAATATTTATCCCGCTCGCCACTTTGTCACCCCCGAAGAAACCCTAGAATCAGCCTGTTTATCGATTAAAGCGGAATTAGAAGGACAGGTTGCACTGTTAGAAAAAAACAATCAAGTCTTAGAGGCCCAACGTTTAAGCCAACGCACTCGTTACGATCTCGAAATGTTGCAAGAAGTCGGCTATTGTAACGGAGTAGAGAATTATTCTCGTTTTTTAGCAGGAAGAAATGCAGGGGAACCGCCCGAATGTTTAATTGATTATTTTCCTGAAGATTGGTTATTAGTGATTGATGAATCCCATGTGACGATTCCCCAATTGCGCGGTATGTATAACGGCGATCAGGCTCGGAAAAAAGTTTTAATTGATCATGGTTTTCGTTTACCTAGTGCCGCAGATAATCGACCCTTAAAGGCAGAGGAATTTTGGGAAAAAGTGAATCAATGTATCTTTGTTTCGGCAACGCCTGGCGTTTGGGAAATGGAGCAATCAGAAGACCGAGTATTTGAACAAATTATTCGACCAACGGGCATTCTTGATCCTATTATTTTTGTACGTCCTACGATGGGACAAGTAGATGATTTGTATGGTGAAATACAAGAACGAATTCCCCGAAAAGAGCGAGTTTTAATTACAACTTTAACGAAAAAAATGGCGGAGGATTTAACTAATTATTTCCAAGAAAGAGCGATTCGGGTTCAGTATTTACATTCAGAAATTCAATCTATTCAACGGATTGAAATTATTCAGTCTTTAAAAAATGGAGAATTTGATGTTCTGATTGGGGTCAATTTATTACGGGAAGGGTTGGATTTACCTGAAGTTTCTCTAGTGGCTATTTTAGATGCAGACAAGGAAGGCTTTTTGCGGTCAGAGCGATCGCTGATTCAAACAATGGGTAGAGCGGCACGACACATTAATGGTCAGGCAATTTTGTATGCAGATAATTTAACTAATAGTATGGCTAGAGCCATTAAAGAAACGGAAAGAAGACGTAAAATTCAACAGGATTATAATGAAAAAAATAGCATTATTCCCCAATCTATTCAATCTCGCTCTAGTAATTCGATTTTATCTTTTTTAGATATTTCTCGTCGTCTCAATTCCCAACAGCTAGAGGAAGTTTATCAGCAAGCCGATGATTTGCCCCTAGAACAAATTCCTAATTTGATTAAACAATTAGAAGACACGATGAAAGAAGCGGCGAAAAATTTACAGTTTGAAGAAGCCGCAAAATGTCGCGATCGCATCCAGCATTTACGAGATCAGCTTTTGGGGCATCGTTGAATAAAATTTGAATGATCAGAAAGTACTACTCATTAGAAAAGTCGATTTTCGCTCATCATCTCCAGAAAACCACTCTCGAAAATTTAATCCTTCGCTTAATTTTTCCCAAAAAGTATCACAATCTACAGCAAGAAACTTAGAAAAACTTAACACTGTCTCTTGTGTCATGAGATTAATCAACCCTATGCCCACAAACCATTGAATAGACTCAATGGCTAAATTAATGTATCTATCAAGTTAAATACGAAGTACACATGATCAAGATGAATGCAAACACAGTGTCGAAAAAAACGATTAATCGAACGACAATCGATGCTTCCTATCGTAACTCTTCACCCGCGATCGCCGATTCTTCTGCCGTTGATAACAGTTTAAGTATCTGGGGTACGATTAGTCGTTTTTGCTCTCCCTATTGGTTTGGTTGTATCCCCCTAACCGCTCTGATCGTCATTGTGTGGAATACGGCTGTTTCCGCCCAGGGGACAGAGGTGGTGGAAGTCGCCGTTGAAACCGTCAACACCAATATGGCGATCCTCCAGGGAAATTTAAATACCATTTGGATTTTGATCGCCTCAATCCTTGTTATTTTCATGAATGCGGGCTTTGCCATGTTAGAGGCTGGCCTGTGTCGCCAGAAAAATGCGGTGAACATTCTCACTAAAAACCTCATTGTCTTTGCTCTAGCAACGGTGGCTTTTTGGGCGATCGGTTTTTCTCTGATGTTTGGGAATTCGGGAAATCCATTTATTGGTTTCGGCGGTTGGTTTCTCTCTGGTGAATCCGAAACCTATGGATTGAATCCCTTCCCTGAAGGTTTGCCCGTTCCCGTCTTTTTTCTCTTTCAAGTTGCTTTTGCTGGGACAGCCGCAACTATCGTTTCTGGAGCCGTTGCAGAAAGGATTAAATTGATTGACTTTCTCATTTTTAGTATTATTCTCGTTGCGATCGCTTACCCCATCACGGGTCATTGGGTCTGGTCTAGCTCTGGATGGTTAACAGGCTTAGGGTTCAAAGATTTTGCAGGTTCAACGGTAGTCCATTCCGTCGGCGGTTGGGCCGCTCTGGTGGGAGCCTATATTCTGGCCCCGTCTTGGTAAATTTGTAGAAGGTCGTCCTGGTGCCATTCCTGGCCATAATCTCAGTATGGCAACATTGGGTTGTTTAATTTTGTGGGTTGGTTGGTTTGGGTTTAACCCTGGTTCCCAATTAGCCGCCGATAAAGCTTGTGCTTATATTGCGGTAACCACCTGTCTAGGAGGAGCCGCAGGGGGAATTACGGCAACGTTTACCTCTTGGTTCAAAGATGGTAAGCCTGACCTCAGTATGGTGATCAATGGTGTTCTGGCAGGTCTAGTTGCTGTTACCGCAGGTTGTGATGGCATTTCTTACTGGGGAGCCTTTATTATTGGCAGTATCGGCGGTATTTTAGTCGTCTATGCCGTTGCCTTCTTTGATAGTTTGAAAATTGATGATCCTGTTGGTGCGCTTTCCGTCCACTTAATCAATGGAGTCTGGGGAACCTTAGCAGTCGGTCTTTTTAATATGGAAAAAGGACTTTTCTATGGTGGAGGATTTACCCAAATCATTAATCAGCTTATCGGTATTGTTGCAGTGGGTGCTTTTACCGTCGCTTTTAGCGTTGCGTTGTGGCTAGTGTTGAAACAGACCCTGGGTATTCGAGTTTCAAAACACGAGGAACAAATGGGTTTAGATATCGGTGAACACGGTATGGAAGCCTATGCTGGCTTTACCAAAGATGTGGATTCTTTTATGGGTAGTGGTTCTATGGAATAATTAGCGACTACCGAATTAATTTAAGTTTGAGAGGGAAATTATCTTGTCGATAGTTCTCTCTCTTTTTTTTTGAATACCGATAAACCGCGATCGCCTCTTGTCCGACGGATTAAATACTGTCTAGGAAAAAACAGAAAAACTCAACGTTGTCTTCTTCGGGGAATGGCGATCGGAATACTGGGTTCATAGGCTTTTAAGCCCGCATCTCCCGTAAAAATTTCTACCTGAAAACCACTTTTGGCATAATATTCTGCGACATTTTTAATCGAAATATCCCCTAAAGATAATTTCTCCGTCACGTTTTTTAACCAATCTTCTGCGAGTTGTTTTAATCCCTCTGATTCCCAAAATTCAGCTTGTTCCGTAAATGCCGCCCAAGGAGTTTCAATATCAGCCGCTTTTCGCATTAATTCAGCAAAAATTTGAGCAATATCATATCGTTTTCCTTTAATCTGAGAAATATGGTTTCCTGTCTCAATAATACTGGCTAGGGGTAAGACAAAAGTTGTATTTGCTTTTTCTGCTTCTTCAATGACTTGATCGACTCGTTTTTTATCCCATTTATCGTGATCAGAACCCGCCGTTTCCATGTTTGGAACTTGTAGATAAACGCAAAGAATAGAAGTATCAAATATCAAAACTTTTCTCATAAAAAATTTAAACAGACTCAGCCAACGATTTTTCTATCGAACCTTTTGTTGCTAATTTTCCTAAGGATCCAGAAGCCAGTAATTTAGGTAAATTTTCAATATCTTCTAATTGGGTTAATTTGCTCTCACCTGTTTCTGAATCTCGATGGGCAACCACGACAAAGGGAATAATCTCTGGCCCCAAGGCATCCAATAAAGCGGGATTATGGGTTGTTATCAACAAATCAATATTTCGTTTAGTCCCAATTTCTCGCAAAGTTTTAACTAATAATTCAGCGCGAGAAGGATGCAAGCCATTATCAATTTCTTCAATAACAATTAAACTACCTTCAGGTCGAGTTAACAGAGCCGTTAAAATTCCAATAAATCGTAAAGTTCCATCGGACATACTTCTGGCATCAATTTCGGTTATTTGTCCAGGTTGCCATTCTTCTTGACAATAAAGCATAGCATCAGTTCCTAATCTACCAATTTTTTCTGCCCAAATTTTTTTAATATCACCTTCAGGAAAATGGTGTAAGTAGTGAGATAAATTCGATTCAACTTCTAATTTTTTCTCATCGGGTAAAGCCGCTAAAATGCCTGCAATATTAGATCCATCATGTTCAAAGATTTCGGATAATCGAGAAAAATTTCGCATTTGTGAGGGAAGAGGATTGAGAATTAAAATTTCTTTGAAAGTAGTGTTGATTACTGGTAATATTTGTTGTAAGAAATTTACTTCTTTATATTCTTTTTCTTCCTTTTTATACATACTTTTATACATACTCTCAAACAGAAAATCTGCATCTTGTTTATATTCCGTATTTTTATTATATTTTTCTCTATCAATAATATCAAAAGCATTATTTATATATTCTTCAAAAGTTTTAAAGTCAAAATCAGGTTTAAACGCTTCAAAATCAACCAAGTTACAATAATGATTATTGTTTTCAAAAGTACTTATCTTTGAATATGGCTGATTATCAGTGTTTAGTTTTCTATCAAAACTGACATTTTTAGATTTTACCTCGATTGATTCCGATATGATTTGCGTAGATTTCAATTGTGGATTAATTTTAATATCATATAAAAAATTAGTTTCATTACCTTCTTCTTGTAAAACAATTCTTAAAGCAAAGTTTTCCTCAAAATTCAATACAGCCCCTTGTGAACCACCTCGAATTGGAGGAAGAGTGCGATCGCCGTTTAAGGCCACATCAACCGTTTCCCCTGTCGCCATCCGTCGTAAAAATTCCAACGCTTCCACTACATTAGACTTACCGCTCGCATTCGTGCCGATCAAAACCGTTAACGGATCAAAATAAAGCTCGGCATAGCGAAAACTTTTCCAATTTTCCAAAATTAACTTTTTTAACATAATTAATTGAGAAAATTTAACAACAACTCATAGGCTAGACTTTTATTATAAACTTATAATCTGATCAAAATCCATTCCCTCTCCCAATACGGTAATATTCTAATTTCAAGTTCAATCTTTAAAAACACACAATACCATGACCCAATCTTTTTCTATAACCGCTCCCCTTAAAGTTGGCATTGTTGGCACAGGTTATACCGCGAAACGTCGAGCAGAAGCGATCCAAGCCGATGAACGCAGTCAACTCTGTTTTGTGACAGGCAATACGCCCGAACGTACCGACGAATTTTGTCAAACTTTTGGTATTAATTCCTTAACTTCCTGGCAACAATTAGTCAATCATTCCGATCTAGATTTAGTGATTATTGGAACGATTAATCGAGATCATGCTTTAATTGCCCAAGCCGCTCTGCAATCAGGTAAACACGTTATTGTTGAATATCCTCTCGCCCTAGATTATGTTATCGGAAAAGGGTTATTAGAACTTGCTAAAAAACAAAATAAATTACTTCATATTGAGCATATTGAACTGTTAGGAGGAGTTCATCAGGCATTGCGTCGCTATTTACCTGAAATTGGTGAAGTTTTTTATGCCCGTTACGCAACAATTATGCCCCAAAATCCTGCTCCTCAACGTTGGACGTATCACTTAGAAAGTTTTGGTTTTCCCCTAATTGCGGCTCTTTCTCGTCTCCATCGCTTTACAGATTTATTTGGCCCAGTGACTTCTGTTACCTGTCAATCGCGTTTTTGGGATGCACCAGAGGCAGGATATTTTCGAGCGTGTTTTTGTAATGCTCAATTGCAATTTCAAAACGGCTTAATGGCTGATACGGTTTACGCTAAGGGAGAAATTTGTTGGCAAGGTGATCGCAGTTTTGTGTTGCACGGAGACCAGGGAACTTTAAGTTTTGATGGAGAACAAGGTAAACTCATTCGAGGTGAAGAAATGACCGATTTAGAAGTAGGAAGTCGTCGCGGATTATTTACCCTTGATACCCAAAAAGTATTGGATCATCTCTTTAATGGTTCACCGCTTTATGTTCAACCCGAAGCCAGTTTATATGCCCTTCAGGTAGCAGAAGCCGCCTATCAGTCCTCAAAACAAGACAAAACGATTTTTTTAGAGTAATTAAATTCCTGTAATGTATGTGATTAAAACTTTGTGCTAAATTTAAGTTAATGACCCTAATAGAATGAAAGAGAAGAGAGATGATGAGTCCTCTAACTGTTAAACTCGATCCTTTACAATTATCTGACGACCAATTTTATGAATTATGTCAAAACAATCGTGATTTATGTTTTGAGAGAAATTGTCAAGGAGATTTAATTATCATGTCCCCTACAGGCGGAGAAACAGGAGAACGAAATTCCGAAATTAATTACCAACTTAGATCTTGGAATAAACGGCATCAACTTGGTAAAGTTTTTGATTCTTCAACAGGATTTAAACTGCCTAACGGTGCAGATAGATCGCCTGATTCAGCTTGGATTCCGTTAGAAAAATGGAATCATCTCACTCTAGAAGAACGTCAAGGATTTGTTCCCCTTTGTCCTGATTTTGTCCTAGAATTACGCTCCAAAAGTGATAGTTTAAAATCTCTACAGGATAAAATGCGAGAATATCTCGAAAACGGTAGTCAATTAGGCTGGTTAATTAATCGCCAAGATAAAAAAGTTGAAATTTACCGTCAAGGTCAGGAAGTTGAAATATTAGAAAATCCGACAAACCTATCAGGAGAAAATATATTGCCAAATTTTATACTTGATTTAATACCAATTTGGTAAATTGCTTGTGAATTAATGAGATTGAATCTGGACTAAATCATCTAGTTCACTATATTCTGGCAAATTAATCTCAATTTGTTTGCCGTTACGAATAACAACGCGATCGCTTTGGGGACGAGAAAATAATTCACTAAAATAACGAGCTTTAAAAATAATTAGGTCGGCAACTAATCCCGTTTCAATTCTGCCTAAATTCGGTAAATTCATCAACTCAGCAGGAGTTTTTGTGACGCTACTACACCAATCTCCATAGGGAGTATCTAAATGGGCAATTCTAATCGATTGATTCAATACTTCTAAACCGTCATGATCACCAAAACCAAAGAACGGATCGCGACAATTATCACTGGCAAAGCTGACAGGAATGCCCGCTTCTTTTAACTCATGAACTCTAGTAATTCCTCGCCAAAGCGGAGTACGATTTTGTTGCCGATCCTGCAAAAATAAATTACACATGGGCAAACTAATAATGCCAATATTTGCTTCCTTTACCAGAGCCAAAGTTTGCTGAACAATTTCTAAGGGTTGAACCGCTAAACTACAACAATGTCCACAAATAATAGAGCCTGTAAATTGATTTCTGAGTGCGGCTTCTGCAACTTTGCGTAAAGAGTTAGAGTTTTGATCGCCATTTTCATCAACGTGAAAATCCAAATCTAGACATCGTTCTTTTGCTAGTTGAAAAATCCTGTCTAATTGATTGTCTAAGTCTTGATGATTAGGGGCAAATCCGCCTAAAACTGTTCCCACTGCGGCCATTTTATCCGCAAGTTTAACGCCTTCAGTAGTCTGAAAATAATCCAAACTAACAAGACAAACTGCCTGTAAATTTATTTTATCTTGCCATTCTTTTTGTAAGCTTTGAAAAATCTCAAAGGCCATATCTCCTTGAGTTCCAAAGGCATCTAAATGAGTTCTCAGTGCAATCGTTCCGTGAGCGTAACTACACTTTAGTCCAAACTCCATCCGACGATAAACATCATCAGCTTGATAATATTTTTCGACATCTTTAACAATAGTCTTTAGGGCAGAGTCAAAGGTTCCTTCTAGATTCGGCAATCGCTCCCAGATATGACCTTTATCTAAATGAGTGTGAATGTCAACAAATCCAGGAAAAATAATCTTTTTTTCTAGGTCAATAAAGGGAATATCGGGCTGGGTTTTAGTATGTTTAATAACCTGTTGAATAATTCCTAACCTAATTTCTAGGTCAACATTACTCAATCCTTCCCTAGTTTCAGCGACAAATTGAGTTTGATCAAGTAAACAAACAGGAATATGGGCATTTTTTAACCAATAGTGAGATTCATTGATTTTCGACAGGAGCATAGAATTTTAGAGAGAGAATTTTGATGAGTTGAGTCAAGATAATCAGGGCAGGAGCGATCGCATTTTGGGTAAGAGCGGAAAATGTTTCTCCAAATTCAAAGTTATGAGTTGGAATCGTCAATAACCAAGCGGAAGGGAATTTATGATATAGATTTTTACATAAAGAAAGTAACTGTTCAGGATTACTGGTATGGCCCAAACGGGTTTTATCCTGAGTTGCTTCTAGGGATTGGAGGCTAATTTCAAAGGGGGGAAAAGCGATCATCGCATCGATAAAAATGACGGCTTTGGATTCGGTAATTTCTAACACTAACTCTGGCGTTAATTGATGAACAGAAAGAGTCTTCACTAAGGGCAATTGCTGTTGATCAATCATTTCTGCCAGATACCGTCCTACACCGTCATCACTGCGTAGGTTATTCCCGTAACCAATGATCAAAATGGAGAATGATTGCATTAAAAAAACGAGTTTAAAACTTATCGCCCATTTTCCGAACTCCATTCAGTAGCATCACTAGCCCACTAAACAAAATCAAAAAAGCCAAACCGCCTAACATCCAATCTAAAGAACTATTCGGTTCCATTACTATTCATCTCAATCTTTTTAAATGATTTATTAAAATTAGCTTATCCTATGGTTGTTTAGCTGGTTGTTGAGCATCTTCTCCTAACATTGCCTTGACTTTTTCCTGGAGAGCAGGATCTTGTTGAATAGTGCGTTGAATTTGCCCAAATCGTTGTATATCTAAGCCCTGGGAGATAATGGCTTTTTCTTTTTTAGGAATAGACTCTTCCTCGATTTTCTGGAATTTAGCAATGATTTTCTCGAATTTTGTATTATCGTCGGTCGAAAGTGGCTCATCGGAGGGCGTTGGAGATTGTTTTTGTTTCAAAATTACCATAAATCGTTCTGGCGTTAATCCTTCCGACTTAATTGCCTGCACCATTAGACCTTGGGACTGTTGTTCAATGTTTTTCCATCGTTTTTGTACCTGCACAAATTGCTGTAACTCCAAGGCGGGAATACTGGAGGATGCGGTTGATTGAACCTGGGCTTGGTAAATCTGAACTTGAGATTGGGCTTGGGCGGCGATCGCGAAAGAAACTATCGAAAGACCGACTAATCCACTCAATAAAACGGGTTTAAGCATAGTTATTTTCCTTAAATAATAATCCTAAGCAATCTATGATGCCAATTTCTAGGAATTCTCAGTTTAGTTCCCAGGGAAGGCGATCGCGACTATCTTAGGTTCGATTGTCCGATTGTAGCCTTTCCCCAACGATGACAAAAGCGGCTACTAACCAGACCGTCAGTTGGCACAGGAAGTTCTATGAAAAAACTTAAACTTTGGCTTCTAGTAATTTGAGATATTCCGTATTCACCCCAGACTCGCGAATCAGGGCAATTTTTCCCGTCCGTGAAATTTCCCGAATCCCAAATCGATTAAGCATCTGAATAATCGCGACCATTTTGCCTGGATCTCCCACCGCTTCAACGGTGACGGTTTCTTCAGAGATATCTACAATTCTGGCCCGAAAGACCTGTACGAGTTCAATCACTTCTGCTCGATTTGCGGTCGAGGCATTGACCTTTACCAGCATTAATTCCCGTTCAACGCAGGGAATCTGGGTAATATCCTGAACTTTTAGGACATTAATCAGTTTGTAGAGTTGCTTGGTCAACTGTTCAATGGTGTCGTCATCTCCAGGCACAACCATCGTAATGCGAGATACCCCTGCTTGTTCGGCAGGGCCAACGGCTAAACTCTCGATATTGTAGCCCCGACGGGCAAATAATCCTGCAATTCGCGTTAAAACGCCCGCTTCATCTTCTACTAAAACAGACAATGTATGTTTCATGGTTCCTGTACACAAAGGTTAGAGACAAAACGAGTTAGGGTTGCTCAACTTTCGGTCGTCTTTCGCCCGATGAAATAAAAGGCTAGGTTAGCTCGATAGTCCGATTTTTAATCCTATCACGAATTTAGTCCTGCTTTTTTCGGCTTGTTTGCTTATTTTGCTGATCAAAAATCAGTGTCACGGATCTTTCGCACTCTTGTCAAAGTCAAAAACATGAGTTCATGACAGAGTACGCGAATTGGCATAACACACTTTTTGGAATATTGTACGGAAAATTTCTTGCGATCAGGCTATTTGGGAGTGTTATACGGAAAGATTCTTAATTAAGTTCCTTATTTGGGGTAATATATGGAAAGTTTCCGTATAATTTATAGTTAGCCCCCTGAGTTATCTATTGGGAGTTTGCCTGAAGATTGACTGTTAGTGTGCGGGTTTAAGATGTGATGTTGCGACCGTCGGTAAAAGTGTATGCCCAATATTTTTGAAGTGTTTTAGAATTGTTCATAATCCATCTGTATTATCTCTGCGATATACCTAACTAAAGTACTCACATACAGCTATGCCTATACCCTCAACAAGCGATCTGCCTAAGCCTAAATCTTGGGATGAGTTCGAGGATATTGTGTGGGAAGTTTATACACGAAAATGGCAAGACTCTCATACTCAGCGATATGGTAGAAGTGGTCAAGCTCAGAATGGTGTTGATATATACGGTCAACAGAATAGCTCTAAAAATTACATTGCCATTCAATGTAAACGTTATGGAGAAAAGAAGCTAAACGTACAAAGGATTGTAGCAGAGCTTGAAAAAGCAGATTCCTTCCCATCACCAATCAGTGAATATTTAGTTGCAACTACAGAATCAAGAGATACAAAAATTCAAGATTTTATTCGTATTTTGAACGATGAACGCAAGTCGGAAAATAAATTCACAGTCCATGTAGTTTTTTGGGAGGATCTTTGCAGTGATTTAGCTCATTCAAACAATCATGATTTGCTTAAGAAGTATTATTCAGAATGGGGGCAAATCTTTGCAAATCGTCAAGGAATAGAGGTAGAGAAAGCCGCATCAACCCGATATCTTCTCTCTTTAGATATCCGGCAGGACTGCAAATTACTTCAGGAACTTCTTGATCACAACAAGCAAAGTTATCTGTCTGAGAAGTGGCAATCATGCTTAAAAGAGAATCGCGGTGTATGGGAAGATATACCATCCCGAACACTTCTCACTCAAAGTATTAATGGCGAACTAATGCAGTACATTCAAAATTTTTATGGAAGGTTAGATAGTATCGAGGAGAAATGTAGGGATTTACTTGTATTGAAAGCAAAGGTTCAACCCCTTGAAGCAAAACCCAAATACGGAAATGGAATTCTCTGTTTTGGAACTATGCATCCACCAGCTTGGTCTGAAAAATACGTTACAGAACAGGATGCAATAGTACTAATCAATAGTAAAAAAATAAATGCTATGAAATTAAAGGATTTAAAGGAAGCAATTCAGATAGCTCTAGACTCTGGTAATCAAATAATTGATCAATTAAGTTCACAGTGATCGCTGATAGCGTAGGTTGGGTTAAGAGACAAAACCCACTGCTGGCTTGGTTGATGGCAGAGATATGAGAAAAGTTTCTGGTCAGTTATAATGCCAGATAAGGCGATGATCGGTTTAGTTATAACATCCTGGAGATATAAACTATGCAATTAGAAGACTACTTTATCTTTCTTTCTACCAATGATATTCGCCTAAAAAATACACGAATTGGTATTGAAACAGTCTTGTATGAGTATATTTACCGAAGTCGAACACCCGAAGAAATTACCAAAACCTACCCATCATTAAGCTTAGAACAGGTTTATGCAACAGTTCTCTACTATCTTCATAACAAAGAAGAAATTGATGGATACCTTACGAATTGGCTAGAGTGGGGACACAAAATGCGAGAAGAGGCAAACAAATAATCCCCCGCCAATTTCTGAAAAATTGCGTCAACTTCGAGCCGAACGACTAACATTAGGAAAATCGTATGCAAATCAAGTATTTGATGGATGAAAATCTCCCTGATAAAAAATTACGATTGATCAAAAAAGAAGATCAATCCCAACCATAAACGAGGTTAAAAGTTAACAAAAGCTAGATTTAGTTTTGGGACATCTTCTGAGTGGGAAGAGTACCAACTTTAATGGAAATTTTCACAGGACGATCATCACGGGAAACTTCTAGGGGAAGTTCAGAACCAATGCTGGTTTTTTCAACGATCGCCTGAACTTCGCTAGGGGTCTTGATTTCTTGTCCATTAACGCTTTGAATCACATCCCCCGATTGGATTCCCGCGAGATCCGCAGGAGAGTTGGGCATGACTTTCATGATCACCACACCCCGATCGCTCTTTAAGTCCACACCACCCTGTTCTTTTAATTGTTGTTTTAGTTCAGGGGTCACTTCGACCATTTGAATTCCGAGGTAGGCATGATCGGCCTTACCTGTGGCAATTAATTCTTGGGCGATCTGCTTGGCTTTGTTGATGGGAATCGCAAATCCAATTCCCTGGGCATTTTGAATAATCGCAGTATTCATGCCGATCACTTCACCGTTGGAATTTAAAAGCGGGCCACCAGAGTTTCCTGGATTAATGGCGGCATCGGTTTGGATAAATTCGACCCGTTTATCGCCAATTCCTACTTCCGAGCTACTGCGTCCACTCGCACTGATAATTCCCGTAGTGACGGTGTTATCTAAACCTAAAGGATTACCGATCGCGATCGCCCATTCTCCAACCTGTAGGCGATCAGAGTTACCCACTTTAACGACGGGTAAATTATCGGCTTCAATTTTCACAACCGCGACATCCGTAGTCGGGTCAGTTCCCATGACTTTTCCCTGAAGAGTGCGACCATCTTTGAGAGTAACCGTCACTTGATCGGCTCCATCGACTACGTGGGCATTGGTTAAAATTTGTCCATTTTCAGTCAAAATAAACCCTGAACCCGTTCCCCGTTCCACCTTTGTATCAGGAAAATGGGGAGATTGGGAACCAAAAAAGCCTTGGAAAAAGGGATCATTCAGTTGTTCTGGTGCTTCCGTTTTGACGGTCTTTTGGGCATTAATCCGCACAACGGCGGGGCCAGTTTCCTTGACCACATCTACCACGAAATTCGTTGGAGCAGGCATCGCGGCGATCGCCGATTGATTAATAGGATTAGAATTATTCGCTTTGACAATGGGATTTTCAGCAATACTGCTTAATAGTTGAGGGTTGGTCAGAGCATAGGTTCCGCCGACTCCAAGCCCCATGCCAAAGACGACAAAACCGACATAGGCGATCGTTTTTTTAGAAATTGATCCGTTATTAGAGCGGGGATTATTATTTAATGAATAGTCTTTCATAGTGATTACATTTAGCCTGATCAAAAGGAGGAAAGTCAGCCCGATGAGGAGCATCTGGGAAAACGGTTTGGGCTGACACTCTTTTAATATAGGGGGCGGGTTTGTCGGGGGTATGTCGAGGACATGAACTTTCTGTGACGATTAATTTCGTTTCAATTCTGGGTTAATAAAGATATTTCATCAACTCACTGCAAAACAATGGGTGGGAAAGGCCCACCGTAATTTCAAACTTCAAAAACCTTATTTTTGTCCCGCTTTAACACATTCTTCAACCAAGGGCAGAACCGATTCCACATCTTTCCAACCCAAAATTTCTGTTACTTTCTTTTCCAGATTCTTGTAGGTGCGGAAAAATTCGGCGATTTCTTCTAACCGATGGGGCGCAATATCTTTAAGAGATTTGACATTGGCATAACGGGGATCTTTGTCAGGAACACAGAGAATCTTTTCGTCGCGATCGCCACCGTCAATCATTTCCAACATTCCAATAGGACGGGCGGTAATCACACAGCCAGGAAAAGTCGGTTGATCCATGATCACCATGCCATCGAGGGGATCGCCATCATCAGCGAGGGTATTGGGAATAAAACCATAATCGTAGGGATACTGCACAGACGCATAGAGAACACGGTCTAACGCGAGGGCATTGAGGTCTTTATCAAATTCATACTTATTTTTACTGCCTGCGGGAATTTCCACTAAAACATTAACTAAACCAGGCTTGGGTTGGGCGGGAATACGAGCTAAATCCACAATTTTTCTCCGAATATTACAATTTTTAAGAATTAATGACTAGGTAACTTTCTAGATACCCTAAAGCATTTTACAAGCAAAGCCGAACACTAACCGAGTTTTAGTCAATGTTTGCCCTGTTTTCTCTATCGTTCACGGTCAAATTGTTGTTGGTAGGCTAGATAAACTGCTTCTAGAAAAATATTGGCGGAAGTTTCATCGGGAATATCTTCGAGTTTAATTAAAGATTTGGCTTGATGAGCTAATTTAACGCTCAATTCTCGACGACCTTTGGCTAACATTCCCTCACGCCGTTGCAGATACTCTCGGATAGTGGCAAAATCTTCGGGCAGTAAGTCCGCGATCGCCGAATTTTCTAAAAGATTTTGGGCTAGAATCTCGGCTTCAGGGGAAATAATCAACTTTTTGGCAGGCAAATTTTGTTCTTCTTGAATCACTAAAGTTCCCGCCAGCCAATCCCCCAGACGTTTTTCGGATTTACTAAAAATAATCAAAAACATTCCTAAAAAAAGCACATCATCCAGGGGGCGCAATAACGCCCTAAGGGTCGCTTGGGGAAGTCTAATAGGACGGCCATCCTCTCGAATGACACGAATTTTAACAATACGCTTTCCTGGCGTTTGACCCTGCCAAAGGGTTTCAAAAAACGTGAAATATCCTACATAAATACTAAATGTTATCAGTAATTGAATTGCCACTAACCAAAGGCTAATCGTCTTACTATCAATCAAACTATTGATATGAATAACTTCATATAAAAAATAAGAAAATAAAGCCCAAATAATCAGAAAAATAATCAGAATAAATCCCAAAATAATATCGTCAATGACTAGGGCATAGGCACGATTCCCAATCCCCGCTAGGGTGAAATCTAACTCCACACTTTCAGGCGTTTGTAGGGCAACTTTATTGAAAAAACGCATAAATCATTAGTGAATAATTGATTTGTAGGATTTTTAAAAAATTTAATTACTGGGAGTAGTCTTCTTCAATCCCAAAACATCCTTGGCAGATAGTCCATCACCTTGAAAGCCAAAATACCAGATAGCGGCGGCGGCATCTCCGCGAGTGGCAGGTTTCTTGGGTTGAAACAAGGTAGTAAAACCAAAAACCCGACGAATGTTTGCTTGCTCCCCATTCTGAAAATCTCCATAGATAGCTCGCCACAGTTTAGGATCAATTTTCGCTGTATCCTGAAATCCCCAAGTTTCCTTGAGAGTTTCCATCGAAGCATTAGGCAAAGCTCTACGACTATCGAGGGGAACTTTCCAGGCAATTAAATTTTCCCGATTGAGAATGGCATCGGGACGAAAGAGAACGGCACTAGCATCATTACTCAAGGGAGAGGGAATCAGTCCTGCCTCAGCTAAACCTTGAATACTAGGAAAATCAGGATGATTAGGCGGAACGTCGGTAAATGCAGGAGGCGTATTTTTATTGCCCAACCGAATTTGTTTACTGGGAGAGGTAGCATAGAACTGATTATTGGCGGCAACTAACCAACGGGCATATTCTTGTCGAGTGATAGGGGCATTTGCTTGGAAGTTATTGCCATTTTTGGGAGTCAAAATACCGAGATCGCCCAAATCCTGAATATAATCCCGCAGGGGTTGAGCAACTTGATCTAAATCATTAAACGTAACAGGTGAGTTGGGAATAACGGCGTTGGAAGCTTGGGGACTCGGTATGATTAAGCCAGCATTATCTAGGAGCTGATAATCTAGAGTAAATTCCGTTTTTTGCCCCGTAATCAGGGGGGTTAGGGTAACTTGGAGATTATTCCGTTTGGCGATCAGGGAACTATTGGGATCATCAGGAGAAAGGGGTTGGGTGATCACCCAGTCATTCGTTTGGAATTCTTTTTGATAAAAATCCGTAATTAAATTAATGGAATCGGGGGATGACCATCTACTTTGACCGCGATCGCGAGTGGCATCGGGACTGATTTCTTCTAAGGTTGCATTACTGTAGCGGGGAATCTCTGTCGGGAAATTTTGGGTAGAAATAACAGCGTTAGGATCAAGGCTTGGGGAAGTCGAAACCTGGGGAGAATTTTGTAAGCTGGGATCGGCGGTAAAACGATTTTCAAAAAACTGACTCCCGCTACAACTTGTTAAGAGGGAGAGAATGCCGAAGGACAGAGTGATTGTTTTTAAATTAAATCCTATAAATTTTTTGATCATAAATTGGATTGACTTCTACCCACCCATTTTTGAAGGACGACAGAAAGTTGAGTGAATTTTTTAAGCAAATAGGGATAAACTCCCCCATACATTTTATCAAATTTATAATTAAACAGAATATCCATCACATCTTTTAGTTTTAAATATTTGAAATAAGAAACGCCTAGATCGATTTTTTCATCAGAATATTCTAGATAAACTTTTTTGCCAATTCTCTCAGAAAAGTTCCATTTTTCTGTAAATATTTTCTTCATTTCCTTTTCGTAGTTTAAAAAAGTAGAAGTCTGATTTTGTAGATAATTATCAATATAAGAAAAGGCGATTTCCGCACCCTTCATTCCGTGACGAATCCCTTCTCCCCCTAAAAAATTCACCGTTGAAACCGCATCCCCAATCGCGATGATATTCTCTTGGTAATAAATGTCATCTAAACCACTGGAATATTCCAAAGTTGATCCGTGAATTTCAATCAATTTATACTGGTCTAATTTTAAATAATCTTGAATAATTGACTTAGTATAGTCTCGTAATGGCTTTAATTTTTTTAAATATTTATGCTCGGCATCAATCCAAGCAGACCCAATTTTTAACTGATTTTTATCCATTGGAAAAATCCAAGAATATCCCCTTGGACTCCATTGGTAACCTAGAAAAAAGACCAGGGATTCGGCATATTTTTGATGAATTTCTTGATCAACTTCAATTAAGTATTCAATGCCCGTTGCTTTATAAAAAGGTTGACGTTTGCTTTTGTCAGGATAGATTACAGCCCTAGCATAGCCCGTTGCATCGACTAAAATCTGGGTGGTGATCGCGACTATTTCTCCGCCCTTTTTCTTGAGAGAAACAATCGTTTGATCTGCTATTTTTTCATATTTCAAATATCGATAACCCATCCAAACCTTTCCGCCCTGGTTCTCTACTCTATCGGCTAAAAATTGTCGAAGTTTAGAAAAATCAAACACCACTCCTAAAGATTTTTCTGATTCCCAGGTATGGGATACCGCACTACTCACTAATTCCAATTTCCGCCAAAACTGAGCAACAACAGAATGGGGTAAATCAAACTGTTCTAAAATTTCTAAGGGAGAAGCCGCACTCGAATAATTATTTTGGGAAAAAGTCTCATGTTGCTCTACTAAAAGAACCTGATAACCTGCTTTTGCAAGTAACCCTGCACAATGGGAACCCGCAGGCCCCGCTCCGATAACAACGACATCAAACTGTTGCATAAGTGGATAGAGCTTAAAATTTATTAAGATCCCCCCGTCCTACGGACACCCCCCTTATCAAGGGGGGCAGGGGGGATCGAGCGAAAAACGTATTATCAGTTTAATTGTAACTAGCTACTTAATTATTGAAGAGAAATTAATTCGGTGGGTTTAACGGCTCCTTTTTCGGTAATAATCGCCGTAATCAGGGAGTTAGGGGTAACATCAAAGGCGGGATTATAAAAATCCACTCCTTCGGGACAAAGGCGGGTTTCTCCGATTTGATAAATTTCCGTTGGATCACGTTCTTCAATGGGAATTTGTGTCCCGTCTTGCAGGTCAAAATCAACGGTAGAAAGGGGCGCGGCGACAAAAAAGGGAACCTGGTGCATCTTCGCAATCACGGCCAATCCATAGGTTCCAATTTTATTCGCGGCATCTCCATTGGCGGCAATGCGGTCTGCACCGACGACGACAGCATGAATCATTTTTTTCTGCATACAATGGGCCGCCATGTTATCGGTAATTACGGTGACGGGAATCTTTTCCTGCACACATTCCCAGGCGGTTAATTTCGCGCCCTGAAGACGGGGACGGGTCTCATCGGCATAGACTCGTTCTAGTCTCCCTGCTGTCCAGGCGGAACGAATGACTCCTAAAGCGGTTCCGTAACCTGCGGTGGCTAAGGCTCCTGCATTACAATGGGTGAGAATATTTAATTTTTCAGGACTACTCGGTAAAACTTCTAAGCCGCGATCGCCGATTTGCTGACAGGTCATTAAATCCTGTTCCTGAATGGCTTGGGCGGTCATCAATAGTTGTTGTTTAATGGTCGCCACATTATCGCCGCTTCCGTAGGCGGTTTTGAGCATTTCCCGAATGGCCCAGAACAAATTAACGGCAGTTGGGCGAGTATGGCGTAATTCTTCGGCAACATTTTCTAATAGGGGTAAAAATTCTCCGACTTCCTCTGTATAGATATCTCTTGCGCCTAAATACACTCCATAGGCGGCGGCAACCCCGATCGCTGGTGCGCCCCGCACAATCATGGTTTTAATGGCTTCGGCCATCTGGTGATAATTGGCGATCTGAATGTGGTGAAATTCGCCTGGCAACCGAGTCTGGTCGATCAACAGTACTCGGTCGTGTTGCCAAGTGACGGGGTAGATAGAACTCGCTGTCATGGTCGTAAACTCGATAAATGTACTTTTTTGGGCAAGACAAGTTGAAATATTGTCTATTCAACCCCTCAGTATATAGTAGTTTTTCGGTGATTTGTGAAATTTTTTGGCTTGAGTTTGAGGGGAAAGGCGATCGCGGTGAAGGTGAAATATGTCATCTAAAATGGTCAATAGATACAATAATATGGTTATAATAAATAAAAATGGTTCAAAAAATCAATTTGTTATAAGTCAAACAATCACTCAACTTCTCTATGAACAGATTTTTTGCTCTCGGTGAAAGAGAAATTCATTTTACATTTGGACAATAAAAAACAATTGATTTTAACTGAAATAATGAGTTTTAATAATTTTATTATTTGGTTATCGGCTAATCTATAGTAGTTCTCATTTTTGTTACTTTTTAAGTTAGTCTATTATAAATAAATCAAGTCAATATGCAAGACAGCGATCGCCTAAGAATGGAAGCCTTTGTTTCTCGTTGGGAAAAGTCGGGGGGCAATGAACGGGCTAATTATCAGTTATTTATCACAGAATTTTGTGATGCGTTAGGAATTGAACGTCCCAGGGCGAAGGGAACGACAGAAGGAGATCTCTACTGTTTTGACAAGGATATTAAGGTAATTCACCCTAGTGGAGAGTTTACGCCGAATTTTATTGATCTTTATAAGGAGGGTCATTTTGTTCTGGAAGCAAAGCAGGGCAGTGATCTAAGTGCGAAGGGAACAGGTAAGCGGGGAACCAATAGTTATCGGAAGGCAATGAAAAAGGCTTTTGCTCAAGCCCTGAATTATGCACGTTTTGTGTTACCCAAGCCTCCTTTTTTGATTACCTGTGATATTGGCAATCATTTTCAAATTTGGCAAGATTTTAGTGATTCTTGGCTGAGTGCTAATGGGAATTATGGAACCTATGATAGTGGTAAGCATATTAATTTTTCAGATTTACTAAAGCCAGACATTTTTGACTATTTTGTTAAGATTTTTAATGATCCACAATCCTTAAATCCAGAAAAAATTGCGGCAAAAGTAACTAGAGAAGTAGCGGCAGATTTGGCAAAGTTAGCTAAGACCTTAGAACATGAACCTGCTTCTGTTTATAAAACAGGATCAAAACCCAGAAAACGTGATCCTCAAGAAGTTGCTCAGTTTTTGATGCGTTGTATTTTTACGATGTTTGCAGAAGATCTGGAGTTACTTCCTGAGCATTTATTTACGAAAGCTTTAAAAGAGCGTTGGATTCCTAAACCTTATAACTTTAAGGAAGGCATTGAAACCCTGTGGCAAACGATGAATGAAGGTGGAAAATTTGGCTTTGAAAAGGTACTACATTTTAATGGAAATTTATTTGCAGATCCCGTCGCTTTTAAATTAACAACTGATCAATTAAAATTATTATTGGATGCGGCGGAACGGGATTGGAAAAATGTAGAGCCAGCAATTTTTGGTACGTTATTAGAGCAAGCTTTAGAAATAAAAGAAAGAAGCCAATTAGGGGCGCATTATACACCGAGATCCTATGTGGAGCGTTTAGTTCGTCCTACTATTATTGAGCCATTGCAAGAAAGATGGCAGTTAATTCAAGGGGAAGTTGAACATATTTTGGAAGATGAAGCAGAAATTAATCCTGAAAAAGTGAATCAAGCTCAGGCAATTTTAGAAGATTTTCTGAAGGAATTGCGAGAGATTAGAGTGCTTGATCCTGCTTGCGGTTCGGGTAATTTTCTTTATGTTACTTTGGATTTAATGAAAACTTTGGAATTAGAAGTTTTTAATCGTTTGGAAACCGTAACAGGAGTTTCTCAATTAAAGTTAGAATTTGAAAAAGTTAATCCGTCTCAGTTTTTAGGGATTGAAATTAATCCTCGTGCGGCAGCGATCGCGGATTTAGTGATTTGGATTGGCTATTTACAATGGCATTCTCGTTTATTTGGTAATTTACCACCGATAGAGCCTGTTTTAAGAGAATATAAAAATATTGAATGTAGGGATGCAGTTTTAGCTTACGACAAGATTAAAACAGCCATTGATCCAAAGACAAAAAAGGTGCGGACTCGTTGGGGAGGGGCAACGATTAAACATCCTATTACGGGAAAAAAAGTACCCGATCCGAATGATCAAATCAAGATTTTGCATTATGTTCGTCCCCGTTCCGCCCAATGGCCTGAAGCTGATTATATTGTTTCTAATCCGCCTTTTATTGGCAATAAGAGAATGCGTAATCTTTTGGGAGATGGGTATGTTGAAACATTAAGGAAAGTTCATAAAAATGTAGCTGAATCTGCTGATTTAGTAATGTATTGGTGGAATCTTGCCGCTAAATTTTTAGAAGAAAAGAAAATTAAAAGTTTCGGATTTATTACAACGAATAGTATTACACAACCATTTAACAGAAAAATTACTGAAAATTATATTAATAAAGATAAAAATATTTCGTTGATTTTTGCAATTCCTGATCATCCTTGGGTTGATGTAAAAGACGGAGCCGCCGTTCGAGTGGCAATGACAGTATGCAGTTTTGGAGAAAATCAAGGCAATTTATTGACAGTGACAAGGGAAGTTACGGATCAAGAAGGAACTAGGGAAATTGAGTGTTCAATTACAATAGGTAAAATCAATCCTAACTTAACAATTGGTTTTGACACTCCAAAAATAGTTACATTGCAATCTAATCTTAATTTATCCTTTCAAGGATTTATTCTTTCGGGAGAAGGTTTTAGATTGACAAAAGAAGATTTAGAATTACTCGGTTTTTCAGAAAATAATTTACCAAGCGTTATCAAGCCCTATATTATCGGTAGAGATTTAGTACAGAATTATCAAGAGAGATGGGTAATTGATTTTTTTGGATTTACTCAACAAGAAGCTTCCATACAATATCCGAGTCTCTATCAAATTCTTTTAGAAAAAGTTAAACCAATTCGAGATCAGCAAAAAAGAAAAATTAGACGAGATAATTGGTGGCTTTTTGCTGAAAATTATCCTAATCTAAGAAAGTCATTTCAAGCATTGAATCGCTATATTGCAACTTGTAGAACAGCGAAACATCGAATTTTTATGTTTTTAAATGCTAATATTTTACCTGATGCTAAACTGATTGCCATTAGTTTAGATGATAGTTATTTTCTTGGTGTCTTGTCATCACAAATTCATTTGGTATGGTCATTTAGAACAGGTGCATTTTTAGGAGTTGGGAATGATTCAAATTATAATCATACTGATTGTTTTATGAAATTTCCTTTTCCCGATCCTCCTGAGAAATTAAAACAAAAAATTCGAGAATTAGGCGAAAGATTAGATAGTCACCGTAAAAATATCCAAACCCAACATCCTGATATTACCCTAACAGGAATGTATAACTTATTAGAAAAAATGCGAAAGGGTGAATCCTTTACAGACAGCGATCGCGAATACAATGATCGAGCTTTAGTTTCCATTCTTAAACAAATCCATGACGAATTAGACATAGCCGTTTTTCAAGCCTACGGATGGGATGAATTAGTTCCGCTTTGGCAAGGAGATGAAATTCAAAAAGAAGAACTCAAACAAAGCATTTTAGAAAAGTTAGTCGCCCTTAATTTAGAACGTGGTGAAGAAGAAAAAAACGGAATTATTCGTTGGCTCCGTCCCGAATATCAAGCTCCCGATCAAGTAACGACTCAAAAAGAAATTGAAGGAATTGAACTCGAAGAAAAAGCCGTTATTGAACCTGTTGAACCTCGGAAATTCCCTACCAAATTCAAAGATCAACTAGCCGCTATTCGAGAACTATTGCGAACTCAAGAAAGAGAGTGGACAGAAGCCCAAATTGCCGTTCAATTTCAAAGTAAAACAAAAACAGACGTTATTGCTAATTGTTTAGAAATTCTTGAAGAACTGGGATTAATTTTATGTAACAAAGAAGCTGAAACAAAACGCTATTATGCTGCCGAATTTAAACAAAAGAGTTAATATGTGGGAAAGCTTGATGCTCAGGAAATTTTAGAAAAGTTAATAAAATAATTGAGCTTGAATTTCGATTAATTTTTTATGCACATAATAACCCGTAAACGACTACGAGAATTTTGGGAGAAATATCCAAATGCACAGACCAGTCTTACAATTTGGTATCAACGAACCGAAACCGCCCAATGGCAAAACTTTACGGAATTGCGTCAACTTTTTCCCTCAGCCGATCAAGTTGAAAATCTTACCGTTTTTAATATTAGCGGTAATAAATATCGGCTAATTACACTAATTGACTATACCCACAAAAAAGTTTTTATTCGTAATATCTTAACTCATGCAGAATATGACACAAATAATTGGAAAAAAGACCCTTGGTTTATCGAGTAATCTTAATTATCTAGAATTACTCAGCACCTTTCCTCCGCGCCCGATCGCTAATGAAGAAGACTTCAACAAAACTCAAAAAATTATTGATACTCTAATTGATAAAGGTGAACTTACTCCTGACGAACAAGATTATCTCAGCGTTTTAGGTAGTTTAATTAGAGATTATGAAGATATAAATCTAACTTTACCTAAATTAAATCCAGTGGAATTAATTCAGGCGCTTCTAGACGATGCAAGTCTACAAATTCAAGATTTAAACTTTATTTTTGGCAATGAAATAACTGTCTCAAAAATCCTTACGAATCAGCAAGAATTAACCCTTAGCCAAATCAAAAAACTCGCTGAATTTTTTAAAATTTCTCCTGCTGCTTTTTTAGGTTAATTATCGAAAACGGCGATCGCATCCTAAAAAATCTCACAACAATTTCCGATCAATTTTTTGTCAAATATTCAAATCCCTCATCGCTCCTTTCTCAATATTAGCTATCACGATAAGATTGCAAATTTTCAAAATGGAAGATATTGAATTTGCCCTTCCAATTCTCCTTCCATACTACAATTCACGATTAGCAAAATATCTTCAATGACCCTGCCAATAGAAGCATCTGAAGTAACTTCAATAACTCCAGGCATTGCTTGTCCTGCAACAATACGATCATAGGCATAGCGAGTATCGTGGCAACATCATGGGTTAGTAATACTCGACCTTCTTTAGCTGCCCATTCAAGTACAGTTGGATCATCTTTGCCAGATAAACCAATGTCTTGAACACGAACAATCTCGATGTCTAGTTGACGACGTTCTAACCCTCTGATGATGGTATTGTCGAAATTTTCATCGGCGAGGAATTTCATACTGATTTGTTTAATTGTCGAGCTAATAAGCGATCGCGTAAACCTTGAGGATCAAATTTTGCCTCGTTTATCTTACGAATAACTTGGGATTGCTGTTGTCTTTGATGTAAATAAGTTTCAACTTCTTGTTGATAATTCAAATAGAATGCGATCACAGCATAAACATCAGCTAACTTAAGGGAAGGATAACGATAAACAATTTCTTCAGCAGTTGTTCCTTGTATGAAAGTGTTAATAACACTATCTAAAGTTACACGGGTTTTACCCACTAGTACCACACCATCAGTATTCATTTCTAGAGGTAGAGGAGCAGTTTCAGGAATTATAGTTAAGGTCATAGTAATCTAAATTTTTATTGTTTTATTGGTATCAAAGCTGTGATTAATGATAATTAATAATAAACTATACAAAATTAATATCTCACAAATCTCTCCTGTTTATATCGTAAAATATATCTGCTTATAAACAATCTGTTGATAGTTTATCTAGTGAAAGGATAGTTTAAGATTTTTACCATTATCTCAGACACAAATCAACAAAAAATTTACCAGAAGAAAAATTTTCTGATCAATCTTTTTTCAAATATTCAAAGCCCTAATCTTTCTTTATTTTTCGCTTTAGCAGAAGACGCTAACCAAATAGACCCCGAAACCACCGAAGGAGCCAACACAAATAGGGCCGCAATAATAATCGGATGTTGCCGAGCATCGGGAATCATAAACATTACCGCTAACATCAAAGCACAATAGCCCAATCCCAATAGGGGAATCCCGACGACGAGTAAGGCGAACTTGGTATCTTTATCCATCGTAAGTTTTTTCAAAAAATGGGTTTAATCTAAACAATTCTAGCTTTATACTGAAATTTCAGCCCGTTGGCGCGATCGCGATCGCCATTGGAAAAATTTTGTGTTCCTGAATTTGGATGCGGGCATGGAGAGTTTCGGCGGTATCATCGGGGAGAACTGGAACCACCGCCTGGGCAATAATCGGGCCACTATCGACCTCTAGGCTGGCAAAATGCACTGTGCAACCTGTTACCTTAACCCCTGCGGCTAAAGCTTGTTCGATCGCCCGAATCCCCCGAAAACTCGGCAATAAACTCGGATGAATATTAATGACCCGTTCCGAAAAGGCATTTAATAACACAGGCGTTATAATCCGCATCCATCCGGCCATAATAATCCATTCTACCCCGTATTCCTTAAAAGTTGTGACAATTGCTTCATCTAGGGCTTCCCGTGAGGCAAAATCCTGATGATTGATCAAAACCCTGGGAATTTGATATTTTTCTGCCTGTTCCTGAACTTTCGCTTTAGGATTGTTATAAATTAAAACTTCTATTTTGGCGTTTAATTCATTGCTTTGGATAGATTCAGCGATCGCGGCAAAATTGGTTCCACTCCCTGAAGCCATAAACCCTAATTTGGGCGGATTTTTTAGCGGTATCTGAGACAAGGACAAATCAGGAAAAATAAAACTAGGAAGCGCGTCGGGGGAATGGGACATTTTTCAAACGAATAGTAAAATAAGACTAGGGATAGTTGAAAAAACTCAACAACTTAACAATTTAACAAAGATTAGCCATGACACTTACTGCAAAACGGTTAGATGAGTTAATGCCCGATGCCACGCTATTAGAGAGCGATGAACCAGAAATGGAAAGTAGTTTACATTATTTACAATTAGCATTACTGGTATCCTGTTTAGATTGGCTATGGCGCGATCGACAGGATTACTTTATTGGGGCTAATTTAACCATTTATTTTAGTCGTCAACAACTGAAAAATCGAGATTTTCGTGGCCCTGATTTTTTTCTCGTTAAAAACACCCAAAATCATCCCCGTCGCTCCTGGGTTGTTTGGGAAGAAGACGGAAAATATCCTGATCTAATTATCGAATTATTATCAACTTCTACCGCCGCGATCGATAAAGCATTTAAAAAGACTCTCTATGAAGAAAGGTTTCGTACCCAGGAATATTTTTGGTTTTCTCCTGATACCTTAGAGTTGGCTGGATTTAAGTTAATTGATGGAAAATACAAGCCCATTAAATCTAATAATTCAAATCTCCTCTGGAGCAACGTTTTAGGGTTATACTTAGGGTTACAGGGAGATAAATTGCGCTATTTTGACGCAGAAGAAAGACTGGTTTTAACGCCTGAAGAAGTGGCTTTGCAGGAACAAAATCGCTCAACTATTTTAGCAGAAAAGTTACGAGAATTAGGAATTAATCCTGATGAATTAACTAATGCTAAATCTTGATTTTAGGATAGGAATTCTGTTTTCAATTCCAATTATTAATCAAAATTTATATCATGACAACATAAAAACATGGATGTAATTCTCTGTCATCAAACCGCAGATTTTGACGCATTGGGGGCGGCAGTAGGATTGTCTCGTCTAAGAGTCGGCAGTCGCATTGTCCTGACAGGGGGGGCGCATCCTGCGGTGCGGGATTTTTTGGCCTTACATCGGGATGAGTTGGCTCTGATTGAAATGCGGAGTGTCAATCCTAAAAAGTTGCGCTCTGTGATCGTGGTTGATAATCAGCAACGCGATCGCCTGGGAAAAGCGGCCCAATGGTTAGATTTAGAGCAGGTTAAAAAGATTGAACTCTATGATCATCATTTACAGGCAGAATCCGATATTAAAGCAACTTTTAGTCAAATTGAAGCAGTCGGAGCAACGACGACCCTGATTGTCGAAAAACTTCAAACAACTGATTTAACGTTGAACTCCGTTGAAGCCTCGGTGATGGCCCTGGGAATTCATGTCGATACGGGTTCACTCACCTTTGCCCAAAGTACCGCCAGGGATGCCAGAGCCTTGGCTTGGTTGATGGAACAGGGCGCGAATATGCGGGCGATCGCGGAATATGTCGATCCAGGTTTCCCCTTACCTTTACAGGCTCTTTTTGCCGAAGCGATGGAAAAAATCCAAACCGAAGTTGTTCAGGGTTATCGGGTTGCGTCGGTTTTATTGAGAACAGAAGTTTTTATCCCAGGACTCTCTAATTTAGCGGAAAGATTAATTGAATTAACGGAAAGTGATGCCCTGATTTTTGGTCATTATTACACCCAACGCCGAGAACATGGGGTTTATGCCGACGGACGTTTGACTATTATTGGACGATCGCGGATTGAGGGAACAGATTTAAACCAAATATTTGTCCCCCTGGGCGGCGGCGGTCATAAACAAGCGGCTTCTTTAAATTTGCGCGGAGTCGATCCCGAAATTACCTTAAAAGAACTGGTTGAAGAATTAATTGAGCAATTTCCCCATCCCCTCACCGCCAGGGATCTCATGTCTTCCCCTGTCCGCACCATTCGCCCCCAAACTACCATTGAACAGGCCCAACGCATTTTATTTCGCTATGGTCATTCGGGGTTATCGGTCGTCAATGAGCAAGATGAATTGGTGGGTATTATTTCTCGTCGGGATATTGATTTGGCATTGCATCATGGCTTTAGTCACGCCCCCGTTAAAGGTTACATGACTCGTTACCTCAAAACCATTACTCCCGAAACGCTTTTAAGCGAAATTGAATCGTTAATGGTCACATTTGACGTAGGAAGGTTACCTGTCGTCGAAAATAATAAATTAATGGGAATTGTTACCCGTACCGATGTTTTACGCCAACTCCATCAAGACCGAGAACAAAATACAGACCATAAAACCCTGTTAACCACCTGTCTTTTGCCTGCGATTCAAAATCGTTTACATCCTGCTCTCTGGATATTTCTTGAAAAAGCCGCTAAAAAAGCAGAAAAACAAGGCTGGAAATCTTTATTTAGTCGGTGGTGCGGTTCGGGATTTACTGTTAGAAACGCCTGAAAAAACGCTCCTATTGCAGGATATTGATTTGGTAGTCGATGGTTTTCATCGAGCGGCAGATGTGGGAGCTGGCGTGGAATTGGCGAAAAAATTGCAAGAATGTTATCCCCAGGCGCGGCTTTCGGTTCATGGGGAATTCCAAACCGCCGCCCTACTGTGGCATAAAGATCCCGAACTGGGTTCCCTCTGGGTTGATATTGCCACCGCGAGAACGGAATTTTATCCCTACCCCGCCGCTAATCCCGAAGTAGAAGCCAGTTCCATTCGTCAGGATCTCTATCGTCGCGATTTTAGCGTCAATGCCCTAGCGGTTAGACTAACCTCTCCTCGACGGGGGGATTTGTTGGACTTTTTTGGGGGACTGTTGGATCTGCGATCGCGTCAAATTCGGGTACTCCATGCCAACAGTTTTATTGAAGATCCCACCCGTATTTATCGAGCGGTTAGATTTGCGGTGCGGTTAGGGTTTGAACTAGAGCCACAAACAGAAGTTTATATCCGCTATGCCCTGGAAAGTGGTGTTTATGAGCGTTTATTATTAGAAAATCACCCTGCACCCGCCCTAACGACCCGTTTAAAAGCCGAATTAAAAATTATTTTAGAATCTCAATATTGGAAACCTGCGATTCAATTATTAGCCCATTTAGAAGCCTTAAAATGTTTACATTCGAGTTTAGTTTTAACACCCCAATTATGGTGGCAATTACGTTATATTTCTCGTTGGTTAAACTATCTAGACCCTGAGAATAAATTAGATCATTGGTTAATTCGTTTAGCGATTTTAATTGCTTCTTTGCATGACCTAAAAACAAATAATCAACAACAGATAAATAATAAAATTGCTGAAAATTTACAATTACCTAAACCAGTTATTGATAGTTTACAAAATTTAGACCAATCTCAAAAACAGATTGATCAAGCGTTAAATAATAATCCCAAAAATAGTGAAATTGTTCAAGCTTTAAGAACACACAAAACCGTTACTTTAATATTGATTGCCGTCAGGAGTGAGAAATCTATTCGTTCTCATATTTGGAGATATTTAACCCAACTTTCCCAGATTCACGCCCCCTTAAATGGCAATGACCTCAAAGTAATGGGCTATAAACCTGGCCCCCAATTCAAACAAATTTTAGATGCCCTACTCGCGGCAACTCTTGATGGAGAAATTCGCGATCGCCCAGGGGCAGAATTATTTTTACAACGGGTTGAATTTTATCATAAATTTTAGCGATAAAAGAAGTTTTTTGGGTAAAGTTTTAAAGCGATCGCCGTTACCCTAGAGAAGGGTCAGATTAAAAAATGCGATCGCTTAAATTTCTAGTTTTTTCTATTGCATTAGCTTTTATCGTAAATAAATCAGCAAGTTTAAACCAGGAATCGTGCGGGATAACGTCCACAACAATAAGGATAAATATAAAACCCCTAAAATCCATTGATACCAGACTAAAAAACTCATAATTCCAGGTAAGTGTTCATCCCGTAGGCGAATATCATTAAAGCCCAATTTAATTAAATTATTGCAACTAAAATCATAGTAATTAAGCCAGTTCCAATGCCGTTCCCAATTCAAATAGGTATAGCGATCGCGAAAAAGAGGAAACTCTGGAATAACGGGTAATCTCACAATTAATAATCGTAATTGGCGCATACTCCCATCCTGGGTTAGATAGGATATTTTCAGTAAATTATGATAACGACCCTGATAATATAAACGACCGATTAAGAAGACAGAAAGGGGTAAAAGAATGAATCCTAAACCCATTAAAGTTAAGTTAGGCGTGGGAGTCGATGTAAAAACAGTCGTTAAACCCACTATCATTAATCCAACAAAACTACTAACCATATAAATAGTTTCAGATTTGTCGGGTAAAATGGGGTGGGGATGCCAACGCCTTACTCGATCAATCAACCAAAAAATCATGCCAAAATAGGCGATCGTAATCAGACCAATTCCTAAAACAAGTTTAACATTTGTCCCATAATTGCTAAATAATAGTAAGCCGTTGAGCATTAACCAATCATTTAACATTCCTAACCAAGTTATCAATGATCTCACATTTTTAGGAATGCGTAAAAGTTCCTGGCTCAGGCGTTGAGATTTGAGTAATTGGGCAGTATATTCTACTTGATTAGCATCAGGAATTTGTTCTAAATCTCGAAAATTGCGGACTAAACTACGGATAACGGTTTCATTATTTTTTAAGCCTGAAAGTGTTATTGTTTTACCAATAATCGTTTTATCGCCTAATAATTTTGCTTGCTCTGAGTCAAAAGCTAGGCCCGATACATCCATTTTTGCATAGGGAAAAAAGACTCCATTACTAAAGTCTAATTGTCCTAATAATTTGACATCATGAAGATCGATAAGATGACTAAAACGGGCAGACCGAAAAGCTGCTGATTTTTCAAATGTTGCATTATTAAAACTTAAGTTCTGGAAAAATCGACTCTGGGAAAATAAAACGCGATCGCTCCAATTGACTTGATCAAAATGAACATCCTTGAGCCATTGAATAGCCGTAAAATTGGCAAGTTGTAGAAAGTGAGATTCTCGAAAATTAGCTTCTGTCCAAAAACTACTCTTTTTAAAGTCTGTGACTCCTTGAAATTTACCTTGACGAAATTTAACGGGGCCAAAAAATAAATCTTGAGAAAAATCTAAGTTTCGATTAAAAATTCCTTTAGAAAAATCTAAATCTCTGCCAAAGCGTGATTCTGTCCAAACACTATCCTGATTAAATTTAACATTTTCTCCTTCTACCCGTTGTAAAAAAAATGTTTTAGAAAAATCTGTTTTCCCTGTAAAAATTGCTCCTTTCAGTTTGAGCAAACCCCGAAAAATGTTAATAGTATTAATTTGTTCTCCAACTTCTGATAAAAAAGAAGGATCTTTTTCCAAGAGTTGTTTTTCGGTTGACATTAATTGTTTAGGCAGAGTGGATTGGGAAAGCTGAACGGCTAATCCTAATTGATTAAAATTAAAATCTCCGCGAATAAGGCTATTGCTCAAGTCTAATCCTAACGGCTTAGGAGAATGGTTAAATTGATTTTGTAATTGTTGATAAAATTGGTCTCGAAACTCTATATTTTCAGGAGTTAAATTAATCTCAAAATTTTGTAAGTCAATGATTAAAAATCCATCATTTAAAATAGGATGAACTAAGGCATCCTGAAATAAGATTTCTGTTAAAATGATTCTTTCTGATGTGGCTAAAACAGGTTGGTAAAATAACGCCCAAGATAACGTGATTAAACAAGTTAAAATAATGAATTGATAGGGTTTCAAAGTCGATAAAGCTGCTTGCTCAAATTTGGAAAACAAACCCTTATAGAATTGCAATAATATTTTTATTAATGGATTTATTCTAAGATTTTTACTTAAATTTTTAAGACTATCAAATAACATTTTATTTTAACGGACTTAGATATTGATATTGTTTCTATAAAGCTGAAAATATGTTTGAAAAAAGTTAGGCAACTTTATTAAAAATTTTGCTTTAAGGATTTACAACAATGGGCAAATTTATCTTTTAGCTTAAAGAGCCAGCCGCTTAATTTTTTGTTTCTTAATATTAAAAAAAACCAGGAGGTATCTAAAATGCGATCGCGTAAATGGAGAACCGCAAGCTTAGAAAAAGTCTGGAATTAAAGTAATCCCGCCAGATGAAGTGGCCCCTGACCACTAATTAATTCAATCAAAAGGGCAATAAAACCCAACATCGCCAGACGACCATTCCAAACCTCGGCGGCAGTCGTCATACCCCATTCCCATCGCTCCTGGGGATACATTTTCATGTTTTTGTTGGGATGGGCAACCGTATCAAAGGTGCAAGGCGGATTCTCTAGGGAACTCACTACCATCTGAGCAAGGGAATCAATGAACATCGGATGGGTGTTGAGGGCGGGAACCCGTTGAAAATTCTCGATGCCTGATTCTTCTGCGATTTCTCGGTATTCAATATCGATTTCCTGGAGGGTTTCGATATGCTCCGACACAAAACTAATGGGAACCACCAATAAATCCTTGACCCCTTCCGTGCCTAAGTTGTGTAGGGCATCTTCCGTATAGGGTTTGAGCCATTCGACGGGGCCGACTCGGCTTTGGTAGGCGAGGGTGAAGGGATTAGGGCGATCTAGGGTTCGCATGATCAAACGGGTACAAGCTTCTATTTCTGCTTGATAAGGATCGCCTGCTTCATCGACGTAACTCTGGGGAACGCCGTGCGCGCTGAAGAAAATATGGGCTGAGTCGGGATTAGGAAATTTGGTTAATTCCTGGGAAATCAAATCCGCCATTGCTTGTAAATAAAGGGGATCATCGTACCAAGAGGGAATCAGGGTGTAGTCAATTTGTCGGAGAGTCGGGTCTTGTTGCCACATTTCCTCGATGATCCGAAAACTGGAACCACTGGTACTAATGGAAAAATGAGGATAGAGCGGTAGGATGACGAGTCTTTGGATGCGATCGCGTTTAATTTGTTCAATGGCTTCTTCGGTGAAGGGATGCCAATAGCGCATACCAATATAAATCACAGGCTTTTGACCAATCTCGGTAAGACGGTGTTCTAGGGCCTCTCCCTGAGCTTCGGTAATTTTGAGCAGGGGGGAACCGCCGCCAATTTGTTCATAATTTGCTTGGGATTTTTTCGCTCTCAGGGTGGAAATCAACCAAGCCAACGGTTTTTGCAACCAAGGAAAGGGCAAACGAATAATTTCAGGGTCAGAGAACAAATTAAAGAGGAAAGGGCGAACATCCTCTAATTTCTCTGGCCCTCCTAGATTGAGCAGTAATACCCCAACACGACCCATAGCTGTTATGTTAATGAGAAAGATTTTCAGAATCTTTACCAAGTGTAACAATTTATGGGAAAAAGGGGATAGATTTATCCATTAAATAATCAAGAATATCAATGGCAACTATTTTCAGAACCTGGAGTTATCAATATCCTTGGCTTTATGCCACTATTTCGGCGATCACAACCCTGGGAGTTGGGGGAGAAACAAGATTTCATCAATTGCCCCTAGAAGGTCTAGAGCTAACCCCAGACAGTAAAATCCTCGACCTCTGTTGCGGTGGCGGTCAAGCGACCCAATTTTTAGCCCAAAAATCCCAACAGGTGACGGGTTTAGATGCCTCCCCTGTTTCCCTCAAACGAGCGGTTAAAATGGCTCCTACTGCCGAATATGTCCAATCCTTAGCGGAATCCATGCCCTTTGCCGATGGCGTGTTTGATGTCGTCCATACCAGCGTCGCGCTCCACGAAATGACAGAGCCACAATTAGCGCAAATTTTCCAAGAAGTCTATCGAGTCCTCAAACCCAACGGCATTTTCACGCTTATTGATTTACACCAACCCCGCAATCCGTTCTTTTGGCCGCCCTTAGCCCTGTTTCTCTGGTTATTTGAAACAGAAACCGCTTGGAAATTGATCAAAACGGATTTAGTGAGTCAACTAGAAAGTATCGGATTTCGGGAATGCAAGCAGTTGTTTTATGCAGGAGGCAGTTTGCAAGTCGTACAGGCCAAAAAGTCAGGCGATCGCTAAAATAAAAATCTCATGATGAAGAAATTTTAAAAACTATGGCTATTCTTTCGCCTGTTCTCAAACCCGTTAGCCAAATGCAACTCAATTCGGGGAGTGTTGTTACGATTCCCCAGATCAGTTGGTCAGAATTTGAATCTATTTTGCAAGATCTGGGTGAAAAAAGAGTTTCTCGTATTTCTTACAGTCAAAATACCCTGGAAATTATGGTTCCTTTACCCGAACACGAAAAGCCCAAAGAGTTAATTTCTGAGATGGTAAAAATTTTGTTGAAACATTCGGGCAGAAAATATGAGCCTTTTGGTTCAACTACTTTTAAACAAGAAAATGTCGCGGGTGTTGAACCTGATGCTTGTTTTTATATTCAACATTATCAACAAATGATTGGACGGCGCAGGCTACAAGCAGGTGATCCGCCACCCGATTTGGCCATCGAAATTGATGTCGCCTCTAAAACCACTCTTAATGCTTATTTGGCGATCGCGGTTCCCGAACTCTGGATTTATCGCGAGGGAGAATTGCAAATTTATCTTTTAGAATCAGGGGAATATATTTCGTCGGATTTTAGCCCTATTTTTCCTGATCTTCTTCTCATTCAAATGATTCCTGAAACGATTGAAAAGGCTTGGGCGATCGGTTGGGTAGAAGCCCTAGAGGAATTTGAAAAAAATTTATCTTAGCTTGAAGAATATTTCCTGATTGGTAAAAATCTGGCTTTATCGAGTATTTTGATGATTTTTATGAACCCTACGCCATCTTTCGAGTATCATGGGAATCTAAGCGTGCTTAAAGAATTAATTTTTATTTCATTAATACTGCCATGACTAAGGCAAAACTACTCCAGCCTGATTTGACTTTAGGGAAAACCATTACCCATCTGAGTCCAGAAATTTTACGGTTTTACCATCTCAAAGGATTGGTGCTGGATGTGGATGAAACCCTGGTTTCTTTCAAGGAAACCGATGTTTCTGAGGAATTGCACGACTGGTTAGCGGAAATTCGTCCGATTCTGCCGATTTGGTTGGTTAGTAATAATATCAGTGAAAATCGTATTGGCCGCATCGCAAAATCGGTGGATCTTCCCTATCTTTTCGGTGCAGGGAAGCCCTCTCGTCGAAAATTACGTCATGCCGTTCAACACATGGATCTGCCAGTTTCCCAGGTGGCAATGGTTGGCGATCGCCTATTTACGGATGTTTTAGCGGGAAATAGATTAGGAATGTTCACTATTCTGGTAGAACCAATGGTCGAACTGGGGAGTGCTGCCCCTTCCTATTCGCTTCGGAATCTAGAAGTCTGGATTTCCAAAAAATTGGGCGTTTCCCTGCATCATGCTCAACATGATTTCCCCGCTTTATCCTTTAATCCTCAAGAAAATATTAAGCCATCTAATAAAAATCTTAGTTAAGTCACAAAAATATAAAATTTTATAGAAGATTTAGAATAAAAATGAATTGTTAAAATCTAATTGAATTGGGATTAGGTTATAGTCTTTTTTTATTAGCAATGCTATTGATTAATCTCTGAAAATTAATGTATTCATCCTAGAGATAACGACTATTATGATTATAATATAAATAAATATTATCCACTTTCAGCACATTAAGCAGAATTTTCTCCTATGCCTCCTCGTTGGCCCCGTGAACCCGATCGCAAAGATCCCGACTATCGCCGTTTAGATGATCGCATGAATTTTGCGGTTCATGTTGGCATATTTCTCGCAACTAATTCTGGGTTTTGGTTTGTTCATAATCTCAAGCAAGCAGAATGGCCTTGGTTAGTTGGTTTTAGTGGCATTTGGTTGGGTTTACTGCTAATTCATTTGATTTATATCACTCTAATCGCCGATTATTCCCTAAAATCCAATGGCTAATACTCCTTCTACCCAAACCATCGAAGCTCTTGCCGCCGAAATTGGTGAGCAAGTTTATATTGATGTTGCCAAATGGCATCTTTTTTTAGCAGAAGCCCATTTACATACCACCGTTGCTGAACAGATTTATCCCCTCCTAGAGGATGATGAACTCAGTGCAGGGGCGATCGCGTCTATCTTGCAAAATATTTCCGTTCCCCTGGGCGGCGGTAAATTAAAGGTTTCCCTAGCTGATCTCATTCCCGCGACTTCCCAAGCCAATTTATTAAGTCTCCTAGAAGACTATCAACGCGATCGCTGATCAACTTATCCAATTTATCCAAAAATTGTCTTTTGTGAAGAAACTTTTTATTCCGATCTTCGTCAACAAGGAAACGTGTGTGAGGAGTAAAAACAAAAAGAGCTTCTGGAGTCGAAACAAGGAAAGACACCAGGGGCTTTTTCTTCCCTAATTTGGGTTAACAAATATGATATAAATTCAATTCCAAAAAAAGGACTATTTCAAATGTCAGAGTTTCAACTGCGACCCAATACGATTGATGGGATTTTTCAAAGAACGATTTGGGAAGAAAATGAATATCGCATTCCCGATCGCCTGAGTCCAGAAAGTCGCATTATTGATGTGGGGGGTCACATTGGTTTATTTTCTCATCTGTGTTGGCAAAGAGGTGCGCGAAATATCACCGCTTTTGAACCGAATAAAGAAAGCTATGAATTAGCAAAATCCAACCTTGCCCGTACTTCTGTTTCTTTGATTAATAAAGCCGTTTGGCGATCTGATAGATTAGTTAATGAAAAACTCTTTTTAACGGAATTTTCTGAAATGCACCTGGATGGCCCCGATGTTGTTGACCCAGGCACGATGAATACGGGAACGCCTTCGGTTTTTGGGGCGCAAGGAGAAGGAGTAGAAACGATTGCTCTAGATAGTGTTATTGGAGATGAAACCGTTGATATTTTGAAAATCGATTGTGAGGGCAGTGAATTTCCGGTACTATTAACGTCTCAAAAACTTAAGCAAGTTCGCTTTATTACGGGAGAATATCATTTAGTCGATCTGCCCGCGATCGCCCAGGTTGAAGGCTATGATCAATATTCGGTGGGAACCTTGGCAGATTTCTTGACTGGGTTACGTTTTCAAGTAGAATTTTTACCCCATCCTGCCCCTAAGTTTTCAGCTATTTTAGGAAATTTCTTTGCCTATAATCTGGACTAATTTTGCCTTAAAAAAAAGAAAGAGAGCCGCGATCGCCCAATTTTATGAACGAGCAAGGGTTGTTTTTGCTTGCATTCGTTTAACTACTTGGGACAAACTAAAACTAATCAAAAAATAAATAACTGCTACAAAACTATACATTTCAATTAAACGACTATCCCGTTGAGCAATTTTAGAAGCCGCCCCTAAAAAATCCGTTCCCGAAATCACATACACCAAAGAAGTATCCTGAAATAAAACAATCGTTTGGGTCAATAAAACAGGTAACATATTGCGAAACGCCTGGGGTAAAATCACGTATAACATTTGTTGGGAATAGGTAAAGCCGATCGCCTTGCCGCAGAAACCTGTCCTGTAGGAATCGATTGAATACCTGCCCGAATAATTTCGCAGTAATAAGCAATTTCAAAGAGAGTAAAACTAATTAAAGCAGTTTGATCAGGGCCAACGGTGATGGGAGTCTCAGAAGTCGTCAACCATTGACCCAGGAGGGGAACCAAAAAATAAAACCAAAAAATAACTAATACTAGGGGAATTGATCGCATCAAATTTACATAGACGGTTGCCACTAAGACTAGGGGCTTAATGCTCGAAAGTCTGGCCATTGCCAACAGAGAACCGAAAATAATTCCCCCCGTCATGGCCGTCAAGGTCAGAGTTAGGGTATATCGCATTCCCTTCCAAAGATAGGGGAGCGATCGCCCAATCACATCAAAATCAAAATCGTCCATGATTAACGCCCCTTTAGATACCCTGGAATTTGGGTTTTATATTCAATCAACGCCATCAAACGATTCGCCGTAAAAGCCACAATAATATAGAGAATGGTCACCACCGTAAACACCTCAAACCCTTGAAATGTATATTCATTCATTTGTTTGGCCACTGCGGTGAGTTCCAACATCCCAATGGTTAAGGCTACCGAAGAATTTTTGAAAATATTCATTAATTCACTGGTCAAAGGCGGGATCATAATCCGAAAAGCAACGGGCAACAACACATAACAATAGACCTGGGGCAAGGTAAACCCGATCGCCAGTCCTGCACCTTTTTGTCCAACGGGAAGGGATAAAATTCCCGCTTTCACCTGTTCGGCAATCCGTGCTGAGGTGAAAAAAGCCAGACTAATCACCGCCGTTGTAAATTCAGGAAGGGGCAAATCCTGCTTTATCCAATCTCCCAAATTTGACGGAACCAGTTCAGGCAAAACGAAAAACCAGAGAAACATCTGCACAATTAAGGGAATATTGCGAAAAATCTCCACATAGCTATCTCCCAATAAAACGAGTCCTTTATTCGGTAAGGTTCGTATCACCCCGACAATGACACCGAGAATGAGCGCGATGACCCAAGCGGACAGGGAAGTTGCGATCGTCCAGAGCAAACCTGAGAGAATCCACTGATAATATTTTTCGTCCCCCGTTGCCACTTCCTCGAAAAAAACAAGCCAGTTCCAGTTATAGCTATTCATGGAGATTTTTCATCAAAAAAGAGAATTTAATTTAAATTTAAACCCCTTTATCCGTTGGGTTTTTAATGGCTTCTTTTAACTTGGGACTCATGGGTAAATTGAGATTGACATTTTTAGGAGGAATGGGTTTAGTGAACCATTTAGCGTAAATTTTATTAATTTCTCCTGTTTTCATCAAATTCTTGAGAGAACCATCGACAACCGCTTTAAACTGGGGATCATCTTTGCGGAACATCAGACCATAGGGTTCAACCGATAAAGCTGGCCCCACGATCGCGAAAGCTTTCGGATTTTTCGATTGGGCAATTAAACCAGCCAGCAAGACATCATCCATCACAAAAGCACTAGCCCGTCCCGATTCCAACATCAAAAAGGATTCAGCATGGTCTTTACCGTAGAGATTTTTCACATTAATTTTTTGTCCTTTTTCGTTTTGTTTGATATAGCGATCAGAAGTGGTTCCTGTGGTGGTAACAACGGCTTTTCCATCCAGATCGGAAAGATTTTTAATTCCTGAATCTTTTTTGACTGCCATCCGTACCGAAGTCACAAAAGGCGCGACACTAAAAGCCACTTGTTTTTGGCGTTCTACACTGTTGGTGGTAGAGCCACATTCTAGATCAATGGTTCCATTGGTCATCAAGGGAATACGGGTTTGGGAGGTAACAGGATTAGTTTTAACCTGAAGTTTTGGCATTTTTAGTTGTTTTTTGACCGAATCAACTACTTTCATGCACAAATCAATGGAATACCCAATGGGTTTTTGCTGATCGTTCAAATAGGAAAACGGAATAGACGATTCCCTTACACCCAGCACAATTACGCCTGAATCCTTGATTTTTTTCAGGGTTCCCGTCAGTTCTTTGGTTTGGGAGTTGGCCATACTTGCCGTTGCGATGACTCCGATTCCCGCGATCGCGCTGATTTTCAAAAAAGTTTTATTCAACATGATTTAATCTCCTTAAAAAAATTGATGTATCCAAACTATAAAACAGAATCAGTAAAATGAGAAAGATTCCCCACGCGATCGCTATTTTTAAACGACACTTTAATTTCAAACATTATAACGAGTCGTTAAATAAAAATTTAATCAATCCTAGTTCTATCCGTTCTCTAGTTCTAAACGACGATATTTATTTTCCAGACCTAAACGGTGATATTTATCTTGATCCATAATGTCTTCGACAACCCATCCAGCGTCATTTTTAGACAAAATAATTCTCAAGTTATCAGCAGGATAGCAATACAAATCGTTAGATTGTAATTTACGAATTTCTCCCGAATGAGACAATTTGGCATCGGGGAGCAAGTGTATAACGAACCTAAATCAATTGTGAAAACTCCAAGCTCTTTTGACTTATTCTTTATTTCTAACAGAAGTCATAGAGAGAAGCTAATTGAGCTTTTGGAAATTAAACGATTTCATCTGTTGCCTGTTCACATCTCATTTAGACTGGCTATACTTGCTTGAAACTCTCTTAGGGATAACATAATATTTTACCTTCAGTAACCGTTCAGCGATCGCAGTAATCAGTGAAAAATCTCTTAACTTTATTTAGATTGGGAGTGCGTCATCACCATCACAGTAGGATAAGATGATAGACCTGTAGAAAAATGTGTTGAGATAAAATTTTCCGCAATGGTTAACCAAGTAACTGCGATCGCGTCCCAAGACGAAACCCCTCCCATCAAACTGCCCCGTACCAGTGAATCGGACAAGCTCAAACGCATTCGCCACACGACTTCCCATGTATTGGCAATGGCAGTCCAAAAACTTTTTCCCAAGGCGCAAGTAACCATTGGCCCCTGGACAGAAAACGGATTTTATTACGATTTTGATAGCCCCGATCCCTTTACAGAAGCGGATCTCAAGGCTATTAAAAAGGAAATGATTAAAATTATTAATCAAAAACTGCCTGTCCTGCGTGAAGAAGTGAGCCGCACGGAAGCAGAAACTCGCATTCAAGCTATTAATGAACCCTACAAGCTGGAAATCTTAGCAGGGATTCAAGAACCGATTACTCTCTATCATTTAGGTGATAAATGGTGGGATCTCTGCGCGGGGCCTCATTTGGAAAGTACCTCAGAAATTAATCCCAAGGCGATCGAGCTAGAAAGTGTCGCAGGAGCTTACTGGCGGGGAGATTCAACCAAAGCCCAACTGCAAAGAATTTATGGAACCGCCTGGGAAACCCCTGAGCAATTGGCCGAATATAAACGCCGCAAGGAAGAAGCATTAAAGCGGGATCACCGTAAATTAGGCAAACAACTGGGATTATTTCTCTTTTCCGACGATGTGGGGCCAGGCCTACCGCTTTGGACTCCCAAAGGAACCGTTATTCGGACTTTATTAGAAGATTTCTTGAAACAGGAGCAGATTAAACGGGGTTATTTAGCCGTTGTTACACCCCACATTGCCAGGGTTGATTTATTTAAAACCTCTGGTCATTGGCAAAAGTACAAAGAAGATATGTTTCCCATGATGGCGGAAGACGAAAAATCTGCCCAGTTAGAGCAGGGATTTGTCCTAAAACCGATGAATTGCCCGTTCCATATTCAAATTTACAAAAACGAATTGCGTTCCTATCGGGATTTGCCCCTACGTTTAGCAGAATTTGGGACGGTTTATCGCTACGAGCAATCAGGAGAATTAGGCGGTTTAACCCGTGTACGGGGCTTTACGGTGGATGATTCCCACTTATTTGTTACTCCTGAACAATTAGATGCAGAATTTCTGAACGTAGTGGATTTAATTCTGACCGTTTTCAAGAGTTTACAACTCAAGAATTTTAAAGCTCGGCTATCCTTTCGTGATCCTGAATCGGATAAATATATTGGATCTGATGAAGCTTGGCAAAAGGCAGAGGGCGCGATTCGTCGAGCAGTGCAAACCCTGGGCATGGATTATTTTGAAGCTCCTGGAGAAGCGGCTTTCTATGGCCCGAAATTAGATTTTATTTTCCAAGATGCCCTGGAACGGGAATGGCAATTGGGAACGGTGCAGGTTGATTATAATTTGCCTGAACGTTTTGATTTGGAATACACAGCGAATGATGGATCTCGCCAGCGTCCTGTAATGATTCACCGTGCGCCCTTTGGTTCCTTGGAACGGTTAATTGGTATTTTAATCGAAGAATATGTGGGAGATTTTCCGCTTTGGTTGGCTCCTATTCAAATTCGTTTGTTACCTGTGAGTGATGTGCAATTGGATTATGCTCAATCGGTGGCTAGTCAATTGCGATCGCAGGGTATTCGGGCAGAAGTCGATACCAGTGGGGAACGCTTAGGCAAAATGATTCGCAATGCTGAAACCCAAAAAATTCCGATTATGTCGGTTATTGGGGCAAAAGAACTCGAATCTAATAGTTTAAGTGTGAGAACCAGAGCTTCTGGGGAATTGGGCATGATTTCCGTTGCTGAGGTGATGGAAAAAATTCAAGCCGCGATCGCCAACCATACCAATTTCTAGTTATTGCTGGTTAATGAGTGGGGCAACCGTCCCCTATTTTGGGAGCTTTCCCTAACATAAACCTACTTTTTCCGACTTTTTCCGACAAATTGATTGTGAATTGAAATTTTCACCTGATCAAGACCCTACTTTTTCCTCTTGTTCTATTAATGGGACTTTAGTTTAATACAGACAGGAACTTTCAGCATTATTGAAGGTTGTTTAGGTCTTCTTCTGACATTTTTCCTTCTTCCTAAGATTCAGCGAAGAAGGAAAGATTTTTTTATTGTCTTTCAGTAAAAACACTGGTTCTTTTTCTGTCAGTCACTTTATTTAGATTATCCGAAAAAGATAAGTCAGTAATATTACGGAAAAACCAAAAACCGTTCGATTCTGTTTTAAGAAAAGTTTCTCTGATTTTCACAATAGTCTTTTGCCCAAGGGTCTGATATTCCGCTAATAGGGTGGGATAAATGGTGAGACTCCCAGTTTGCGGGGGTCTTCTTTACAATCAAGCAATAAAAATATACTAAGCTCAAACAAAATTTTAGAATTTTATTAGACTTATTTTCATCTTAAACGCTATTATTTTAATTACCCCGCAGAGTTGGAATCCATTAAATTTTTTATCATGCTTGCATTTGTGTCTTTGACCACTACTCTAACGATATACTAAATTAACAAAAAATAAGTCTTTAATCGGTAGGAAAAAGAAGTCTATTTTCTAGAGGTATTGGTTAATAAACAATTATTTCTGATTGAGTAAAGTCGTTTAAATTGAGATTTTTTTGAAAAATGGAATTATTTAACCCAGAAGATTTTCTTATTCTTATTGTAGATGATATCTCTAGCAATATTCATCTCATTACGGAATTATTGGAAAGCCTTGGTTATGGAACAACCTTTGTGACGGCGGGACGAGATGTGATGGATCGAGTGGAGTCGGCTCGCCCCGATTTGATTCTTTTGGATTTTATGATGCCTGAAATTGACGGATTAGAGGTTTGCTCCCGTTTAAAAGCTAATCCTAAAACGGCGGATATTCCCGTGATCTTTCTGACAGCAAGTAGCAAGAAACTTCATCTTTTACAAGCCTTTGAACGGGGGGCTGTGGATTATGTCACCAAGCCCTTTAATCCTCCTGAATTATTGGCTAGGGTCAAAACCCATCTGGAATTGAAACAAACCCGCGATCGCCTAGCGCAAGCCTTAATTGTCCAACAAAAAAACGAAGCAGACCTGCGTCAAGCCGAACAAATTCTTCGCACAACTACTTCTCGTTTAAGTACATTGCTCCAAAATTTGCAAGCAGGGGTTCTGGTCGAAAATGAATCGGGCAACATTATTTTGGTCAATCCCGAATTTTGTCATTTGTTTAGGATCACGACCGCTCCAGAAAATCTCGTTGGGTTAAGCGCTTGTCTGTTATCGTCCCAAATTCAATCTCTTTTTAGCAATCCCCATCAATTTAAGCAATCCTTGGACGCGATCGCCAAAAGGAGAGAAGTTATTACGAATGAAGAAATTTTGTTACGCAATGGGCAAGTTTTTGAACGGGATTATGTCCCTATTTTTGTTGAAGGAGACTATTTCGGACATCTGTGGCTTTATCGAGACATTTCAGCCAAAAAACAAGCCGAAAGACTCTTAGAACAAAAATTACAGTGGACAGTTCTACTCAAAAATATTACCGAAGAAATTCGCAGTAGCTTAGACAGTCAACATATTTTTCAAACAACGGTTAACCAAATCGGCAAAACCTTTGGAGTAGATCGTTGTGTAATTCATACCTATGTAGAAAACCCCGACCCCCATATTCGTTGTGTCGCAGAATACTTAACTGCCACCTCCGGCTCCATGCTAAAAATGGAACTGCACTTTCATCAAAGTCACTATATTCAGCAAATTCTGAGCCAAGATCAATCTATTAGTTGCGATGACTTAGATACCGAGCCCCGTGTTATCAATGATTCATTCCTCAACCATCATTTGCGTCAACTGAAGGTAAAATCTCTCATCGCCGTCCGCACCTCCTACCAGGGAAAACCCAATGGACTCCTTGCCCTTCATCATTGTCAAAAAAAACACCATTGGGAAAATAATGAAATTGAACTGTTAGAAGCCGTTGCCGCCCAGGTGGGAATTGCCCTCGCCCAGGCCCAGTCCCTCGAAAAAGAACGGGAAATCCGTCGTCAGTTAGCGGAACAAAACGAAGAATTAGCCACTGCAACCCATACCGCCGAAGCTGCGAATCAAGCAAAGAGTGATTTTCTGGCAACCATGAGTCACGAAATTCGCACCCCCATGAATGCCATTATCGGCATGACAGGCTTAATGCTAGATACGGAGCTAACTTCCCAACAACAGTATTACACCGAAGTTATCCGCAACAGTGGAGAAAATCTGCTGACTCTGATCAACGATATCCTCGATTTTTCCAAAATTGAATCAGGTAAGCTAGAACTCGAAGAACATCCCTTTGAAATTTCTGTGTGTGTGGAAGAAGCCCTCAATTTAGTCATTCCCAAGGCCAGTAACAAAAATTTAGAGTTAGTTTATCGTTGCCATCCCCAAATACCACGTCTAATCGTCGGAGATGTGACCCGACTTCGACAGATTTTAGTCAATTTACTGAGTAATGCGGTCAAATTTACCGAACAGGGCAGTGTAACCGTATTTGTCTCTGTTGCAGAGCGGAATGAAGCAGACAATTCCTATACCTTGCAGTTTGCTGTTCAAGATACGGGGATTGGGATTACGCCCCAACAACAAAATTCTTTGTTTAAGGCCTTTAGTCAAGTTAATACTTCCATTACCCGCAAATATGGTGGAACGGGACTGGGTTTAGCCATTTCTTCCCGTTTGAGCAAAATCATGGGAGGAGACATCTGGGTAGAAAGTGGGGGATCAGTGGCAGGCAATGCGCCGAAGCATTGGAACTCTGAGAGAGCGGAGGAGACTCCTGGGACGACTTTTTACTTTACAATTCGGGCTAAGACCGCTAATTTTGAAGATTATTTAGAACCTACGACCGACAATGGAGAAAAAGTCTCTTTAAAAGGTTATCAAATCCTCGTGGTAGATGATAACTCGGTCAATTGTCATTTTCTGGATGAATGGTTAAAAAAATGGGAAATTGAAACAAAAATTACCCAATCTCCTGATGAAGGGCTGAAATGGATCAAGTCAGGTGAATCTTTTGATCTCATTATTGTAGATTTAAATATGCCCGAAATGGACGGAATTAGTCTGGCAGAAGCTATTCGCAGTTTGCCTAATATGCAGACAATTCCTTTGATCATGTTAACGGGGGTTTATTTGTCTCCTGGAGAGCGGCTGCAGCAAACGAATGTCAAGTTCGCGGCTTGGTTGCAAAATCCTATTCAACCTCTGGTTCTCTACAATACCCTAGTGCAAACGTTGGGTCATACTCCCAAACAAGTTGTTCACCCTTCTCCGAAGCCACCGATGAAGGTTGATAGTCCCAAGGAGCCACCCGCGATCGCGCCTCTGCGGATTCTCTTAGCGGAAGATAATACGGTGAATCAGCAGGTTGCTTTATTGTTGCTGAAAAAATTTGGCTATCGTGCCGATGTAGTCAGTAACGGTGAAGAAGTCCTACAGGCCCTAGAACACGCAGATTATGATGTCATTCTTATGGATGTGGAAATGCCAGAAATGGATGGACTCACCGCCACTCGTTTGATTCGGGAGCGGTCTTCCCGTTGGACTTCTCCTTGGATTATTGCGGTGACCGCCTATTCCATGCTGGGCGATCGCGAAAAGTGCCTAGAAATTGGCATGAATGACTATATCAGTAAACCGATTCGGATTAATGAATTGAAAGAAGCGTTGGAGAATGCCAAGAAACAATGTAGTCTATCCCAGGATTAATTGGACATACCGATTTCATTCATCCCAGTCAAAAAGACCCGTTATTTTTATATTTTTAAATGACTTCACGTTTGAGGGTAAAAAAGAAAGGTTGGGGGGAATTTTTAAAATCCATAATGCCAAAAACCGTATTATCATCTACTTTTTTAAAGGAATCGTTAATGGGTAGATAATCATAAATCATAGTTGCTGTCACCACTCCTCGATATTCCATCGAACGGAGCCTTGCTTGACTTTTATCGGTTTTGAGTAGGGAATTGGTAAACATTAACCAGGGTTTAAAAGCCTTATTTCGCGGAATCGGGAGTTTCAAGACCCAATTCATCAGAGTTGGATGGGGCGCAACCTTAAAAAGCTCTCCTCGACCATCAGAAAATAAGAGGGGATGAACAGTTTCAGGATCTACAAATTCTTTCCCATACCAATTGGATAGTTCCAATAGTCCATCCATTGGGTGATCGGTGTCCAGGCCCTGCTCCCCGCCACCGTCCCCACATAAAATCACAATTCACAGGTTCGAGGGAATCATACAACTGTAATGCTTCTTGGGTGGTCGTTTTTCCCGCTTGCAAAATAGACTGGCTTTTTTCTGATGTGTACATAACAATTGAAGATAGACGTTCTCTTACAGTACGACAAAAATCTTGAATCAAACAAACAAGGTCGATAAATATATTACTTAATAATTTTGTAGGCGATCGCTCATAGTTTGATGAAGTTTTACCAGAATTCCTTGCATTAACCCCTCAGATTTATTAAAGTATAAACATGAAGTAAAAGAGCTTCAAAGGCAGATAAAACAGCCAAGCGTGAGTTAGATAAACCATTATTCAACAAAGAGGTAAAATCAAGCTGTTTAATCTCGAATGTGTCTCGTCTAATCCAACACAACACCCAAACCCAAAACAGTATATTCCTTTGATTTAATCAACATGGGAGAAAAGGCAACTCTAAAGAGAATGCAGCTCCATAGAGATTTTAGATAAGTAAACGAGGAATTTAACTGGAGAGTAGGTCTTGGGTGTTGTTGTGTGAGTATGATTATTACAAAAAGTCATTAACCTTTTCCTATCAAATATTTTGAACCGACCTTAAATAGTTGCTTCTGTCCGCGAAAATAGAAGGATGTTTTCGTTAACAATAGATCCTATTCTTTAAGTAGTTTTTGAATATAAATTTAAGCTGAATTACTGATTTTCAAGCCTTTTTCCTAACCTTAATTAAAGAGAAGTATAATTGGTACTATATTTTTCTATGAGGTTTATGATAATATGAAGGGTTTACAAAAATTTTACCAAGAAGTGAGCAACGATCCCACGCTGATCCATCGACTTGAAGCTATCACCGACAAAAAAGCCTTTACCAAATTAGTGACTCAACTCGGTGCAAAGAAAGGATACACCTTTACGGCGGCTGAAGTTGAAGCATCTATTCAAGAAAATACGGCATCGGGGCAGGGAGATTATTTCTGTTTACCCATCGGTTGCTGGAGTAATCCGAAGGTAGCGGTTTAAAAGAGGAAGGCGTTGCTAATTTTGGAGATAAATCATCTATTTTATTAGCTATCAAGACTGAAGCTATAAAATATTGCAACGATCAAGTTATTGCCATTTATCTGGCCATTGTGCAACGCCATTTTTCCGCGATCGCCTTAATGCCCTGTTGAAAGAGCAAGAGTCCTAATCATCAGGAAGCGAATATTCGTCTTTTTAGAGTCTCTAGCAAGGGGCTTAATTCCCTGTTAAGATTAGTGAATAAGATTACTTAATATAAAACAGTCCCAAAAGAGACGTTTTAACCCTTCCTATGACTGCCACTCTCGCCGTAGAAAAAGAAAAGTTAGAAAAACCGCCCCTAGACCTGCATTATTTGGGCGATCGCGTCCTTCGTCAACCCGCCAAACGCATTGCCAAGGTGGATGAGAGCGTGCGGAAATTAGCCAAAGAAATGTTGCAAACCATGTACAGTTCCAACGGAATTGGCTTGGCCGCGCCCCAAGTTGGCGTGAATAAACAGTTAATTGTTATTGACTGTGAACCTGATAAAGAGGAAAATCAGGCTCTTATTTTGATTAATCCCCAAATTACGCGCTGGGGTAAGGAATTGTGCGTGGTAGAAGAAGGCTGTCTCAGTATTCCCAATGTTTTCCTTGAGGTTACTCGTCCCCAGGCGATCGAAGTGACCTTTAAAGATGAAAACGGTCGTCCCCAAAAATTACAAGCCACAGGATTATTATCCAGAGTGATTCAGCACGAAATGGATCACCTCAATGGTGTTATGTTTGTAGATCGGGTTGACAATGCTCTTGCTTTAACGGAAGCCTTGAAAAAGCAGGGTTTTTCTGTCCAATCCGTGAAACCTATTGGTTAGAGAACGCTTAATCTTTTTCTTAACTTAAAAAAATCTTACATTCGGTCGGCATAGCGTCTATGACTCCTAAAAGTGGTGTGTTATTGCTCGGTTCCTGTATCACTGCGATCGCGGGAGTGGGTTCAGTCTTTGAACTTTCATCGGGATTTCCTGAACTGGGAACGATGATCACAGGCTCCATCCTAGCGGCAAGTATTCCCTTAACCATTGTTTTATTTTTGTTTGCGGTTAAAGATACCAAAGCAAATATGAAATAAATAACGTGAAAAGTTTCAGAATCTCAGCTTCAATGAATAGTTAAAAAATAGGATCATTCCGAAGTATTAACTAGCAACTATCAATTATTAACTATCAATTATTCCTAATGTCTGCCAATCCCAATCCTGCCGATTCCCACTCAACTCTAGAAGAAATTCGAGCTACCCGTTTAGAAAAAGTTGCTCAACTCAAGCAATTAGGTTTAAATCCCTATGCTTATCAGTGGGAATCCTCCCATACCGCAGCAGAACTACAGGGGAAATATATAGATTTAGCGAGTGGAGAAGAATTAGAAATAGAAGTTTCTATTGCAGGTCGGATTATGGCGCGGCGAGTCATGGGGAAACTAGCTTTTTTTAATCTCCAGGATGAAACAGGAACGATTCAGTTATATCTAGAGAAAAAACGAATTAACGAAGAGAATAAACCAGAAGAGAATAAACCAGAAGAGAATAAACCAGAAGAGATATTAGATGAGTTATCAAATTCTTTGGCTTCAGACTTACTTTCTTCAGAAAAAGGCAGAGAAATATACGACGCATTCGTGTCATCGAATGAAAATAATCCTAAGAGAAACCGTAAGCCTCAATCTGTTTCTATTTCAAAAACACCTTTTGACATCCTCACAAAATTAACGGATGCAGGCGATATTTTAGGGGTAAAAGGAAGCATTAAGCGTACCGAAAAAGGTGAATTATCAGTCTATGTAAAAGAGTACGCCATCCTCACGAAATCCCTATTACCTTTGCCCGATAAATGGCACGGTTTAACCGACACCGAAAAACGGTATCGTCAGCGTTATGTTGATCTCATTGTTAATCCTGATGTCCGAAAAACTTTCCGCGATCGCGCTAAAATTACGGCTTCTATCCGTCGTTATTTGGATGAACAGGGTTTTATTGAAATTGAAACCCCCGTTTTGCAATCCGAACCTGGGGGAGCGGAAGCCCGTCCTTTTATTACCCATCACAATGCTTTAGATCAGGAATTTTATCTCAGAATTGCCACTGAATTGCATCTAAAAAGATTAATTGTGGGCGGCTTTGAAAAGGTTTTTGAATTAGGCCGAATTTTCCGTAATGAAGGCGTTTCGACTCGCCACAATCCTGAATTTACCTCCATTGAAGTGTATCAAGCCTATGTTGATTACCATGAGATGATGGCGTTGACAGAAACTTTAATTATCAATGCCGCTAAAACCGTTTTAGGAACTTTAAAAGTCGATTATCAAGGCACAGAAATTGATTTAATGGCTCCTTGGAAACGCATTACTATGCACGATGCGGTTAAGGAAAAAACAGGGATTGATTTTAGTGAATTTACGGATTTTGCAACGGCTAAAACTGCGGCGGAATCTGTGGGGATTGGAGTTTCTGAAAGTTGTCAATCCATTGGTAAGTTACTGAATGAAGCTTTCGAGCAAACCGTCGAAGAAACTCTCATTCAACCAACATTTATTATCGATTTTCCTGTTGAAATTTCTCCTTTAGCGAAACCCCATCGTTCTAAGGCTGGTTTAGTGGAACGCTTTGAATTATTTGTGGTCGGGCGAGAATTGGCGAATAGTTTTTCTGAGTTAACTGATCCGATTGATCAGCGTCAACGTTTGGAAGAACAGTCTGCGAAAAAAGCGGCGGGTGATTTGGAAGCGCATGGGGTGGATGAGGATTTTCTCACTGCGTTGGAGTACGGGATGCCGCCGACGGGGGGTTTAGGGATTGGTATTGATCGATTGGTGATGTTGTTAACGAATTCACCGAGTATTCGCGATGTGATTGCTTTTCCGTTGTTGAAAAGTGAGCGATCAAGTCAGAAAGAGGTTAACTCAGAAAAAAATAGTTAGGATTGTGTAAGAATTCCTGAAATACAAAACATGATTTTACATTAAGAAAGAAGAGAATTTAACGGAGTGAAACCGATTCGACTTTCCCAGCACGCCTTAAACTATATTCCCCAACGAGGATTTACTATCGCTGAAGTAGAGGAAACCATTCGTAATGGCGATTGGCAACCCGTCGCTTCAAACAGGATGGAATGTCATCAGGACTTTTCCTATAATGGGATATGGAACGGTAAAGCTTATAAAACCAAACAGATTCGACCGATTTTTGTGGATGAACCCACTGAAATAGTAGTTATTACTGTTTATACTTACTTTTTTTAAAGGAGCAAGCATTGTGAAAATCATCTATGACAAAGAAGTAGATGCGTTGAGTATCACCTTTCAAGAAACGACTGTTACAACTCAACATTTAGCCGAAGGAATTGCTGTTGATTATGATAAAAATGGTCATTTAGCTGGGATTGAAATATTGGATGCTTCTCAACAATTTGGAGGAATGGAAACGATACGACAAGTTATGTTAGAAAATATTGGCTTAGTTGGTGATTATCAACAAAAAGTAGCTTAATGATTTTTATTGAAAAAACTCCCAATTACCGATGACTATCACCCATCAAAAGCTAACCTTTAATGAATATCTTAATTATCAAGATAATACGGATAATCGCTATGAATTGGTAGAAGGAGAATTAATTCCCATGAGCTTGGGGACAGGAAAACATGGCGCGATCGCGAAACGATTGGAACGTTTTTTTGATGATGAAATTACCCGATTAGAACTTCCTTGGATAGCTCAACGGTTTTCTGTGGGATTGCGATCGCCGCGTGGGGGAAGGTGGGATACTTCTCGTATTCCTGATGTGACAGTGTTACCCCTTGAGCAATGGGATTCTTTAGGCGATCGGGAAGCTGTGATTGATTTAAACGAGGAACCACCGTTATTAGTGGTAGAAATTGTGAGTCCTTCAACTCAGGTCACGGATTATCGCAGTAAACAAGCTGAATATGCGGTTTTGGGAATCTTAGAGTATTGGATTGTTGATCCTTTACAGAATTGCGTGATTGTTTGCACGCTAGTTGATGGATGGTATGATCAGGTTGCTTTTCGTGATGAGGAGCGGATTATTTCACCAACTTTTTCTGAATTGGGTTTAACTGCAAATCAGGTTTTATTGGGTTAGTCATGGCAATGCTTCTTGAGTGATAAAGATGCTTTTAGGTCATCCTGAGAAAAAAGTAGTTGTTTTGGCAAAAAATTAACCTGAAAGTGTCCTATAATTTCGGTTAATCAATTAATATTTCTGCAACTATGTCTGATGTTTATCTCTGCTATTCCCGTAAGGATTCAGGTTTTGTGCGTGCTTTGCATGAGGCTCTGAAGAAAAGTAACCGAGAAACCTGGGTTGATTGGGAAGGAATCGGCAAGGGGACGGAGTGGTGGAAAGAGATTGAGGAGGCGATTGAGGGGTCTGATACTTTTGTTTTTGTGATCAGTCCTGATTCGGTGGCTTCTGATGTTTGTCAGAAGGAAATTAACCATGCGGTGAAGCACAACAAACGAATTTTGCCGATTGTCTATCGGGATGCCTACGAATTATTTGATAAGAATAATTCTGCACATCAGTCGATCAGCAGTCATAATTGGTTATTTTTTCGAGACACAGATAATTTTGACCAGTCCTTTCAAGAATTAATTTATGCGCTGAATTTAGATATTGCCTATGTTAAGGGTCATACACGCTTTTTGGTAAGAGCTTTGGAGTGGGATAACAAAGGACGCAGAGAGGGGTTTTTATTATGGAATGAAAGTTTAACCGAAGCAGAGGATTGGTTAAAGGCGGGGGCAAATAAAGACCCGAAACCAACAGATTTACAGAAAGAATATATTCACAAAAGCCGTCAGGTGGAAGGTGGAAATATTTCAACTATCTTAAATTCAAAAGATTCTGTAAATAAAACAATTAAGTTTAACTGTCTTGCTTTCCAATATGCTGAAGAGTCTCGCCTATTTGCCTTAGATAAAGAAGGAAATATTTGGATTGTAAATTTTCCAGAAGGTGTATGGGAAAAATATGAATCAAAAAATACGAAAGTTCCTTTAAAAGAAATTGTCATCCAATCTAATGATAATTCTGACTTATTTGGTTTAGATGAAAAAGGAAAGATTTGGACTGTAAATATCCAAAAAGGACTATGGGAGACATACAATCCTACCAATGTAGATATATCATTCAAAAAGCTTGCTGTTCAATCTGGTAGCGATTCTTATTTATTTGCTTTAGATGTAGAAGGAAAAGTTTGGGGGGTTGATTTACCTCAAGGAGAGTGGAAACAAAATTGGCCTTCAACTCCAAATATTCTTTTCGAGACAATTACGGTTCAATCTGGTGATACTCCCTATCTATTCGCTTTAGATAAAGAAGGAAGCATTTGGTCTATTGATTTACCTGGAAAAGAGTGGAAACAATGGCCTTCAACTCCAGGTGTTCGCTTGAAAACAATTACGGTTCAATCTGGTAATGATCCTCATCTATTTGCTTTAGATAGAGAAGGAAACACTTGGGCTATCGGTTTACCTGGAGGTGAATGGGTACAGGGTTGGGCCTGTAAGTCTAGATGTTCCTTTGCGGGTAATTACAGCTCAATCAAATAAGGAGGGAAACATATATTTGTTTGGACTGGATGAAGAGAGAAATATTTGGTTTATGGATTGGTTTGAAGGAGTATGGATAAAAAATCGATTAAAGACAATTCCCAAGAATTATATCGGACAGGAATTACAAAATGATCTGGCTCAAGGGGCTGATCAAACTTAGCATTAAAACTGAAATTGATGCCTTAACGAATGTATTAATGTTACGTGAATTAAAACCACCTTTAGCTGTGGGTATTTTAGGGGGTTGGGGTAGCGGCAAATCCTTTGCTTTACACCTAATGAAAGAGCGCATTAATGAAATTCGTAGTGAAGCTTTAACAGAAAAACAAGCTTGGGGAGAAGCCGATCAACTTTTTCCCTACGTCGGCCATATCTATCAAATAGAATTTGATGCTTGGACGTATGCAAAAGCTGATTTATGGTCAAGTCTGATGCAAACAATACTATATGAATTTAATCGCCAACTTACCTTAGAAAAGCAAATTGAACAACAATTGGGAGGTGAGGATAAATCGCTCCTCGGAGGTCACGAAATTTGGAAAGCACTTAACAAAATGAATGATCGCGATCGAGAGATTATTTTAAGTAAATTATCCAAATTAAAAGAAGAAAATAATACAGACCTTAAAAGTATTAAATCTGATGGGCAAATTACAGATTATTTATGGAAAAAAATTAGTGAACTCCGCGAAACGAAAAAAAAACAACTTAGTGAAAAAAATAAAAAATTAATCAAAGAAAAACAAGAACTAAGAAAGCTCATCTTGTTCAGAACTCCTATTTATTTCCTACAAAAAAATTCGCTATCTATTCTAGGATTGGGTTTTGGCTTATTGATTACACTATATCCAACTTTACCGCAAGATATCAAAAATAAACTATTTCCTGAAAATATTAATAACGCTCTTTCAGCTCTTCCTTTAGCGACTACTGCGGGCGGTCTTGGCTCTGTGGTGGCATCCAGCAAAAACTTAGTACAAAAAACGAGGGAAAAACAAAATGAATTGTTAAATTACTTGAAAGAATCCCAAGAAAAAATACAAAAAAATCAAAGAGATGCTCAGGATTTTGCGCAAGCGGCTTATCGTGAAGTTTTAAAACAAGATGAAACAATCAAAGAAAAATTACAAGGTATACAAAAACTAGAAAATGAAATTAATCAACAACAACAACAATTGGGAGTTTCTTCTGCTTATCCATCCTTAAATACCTTTGTTACTGATCGTCTTCAGGCCAATTCCTACAATACGCAACTTGGTTTTCTTCAGCAAGTTCAACGTGATTTAGCCGACTTGACTGAACATTTTACTTTTCCAGATCATGGCGATTTCAACAAAGAACAGTTTAAAAACAAAATTGAAACAATCCAAAAAATTTTTCCCAGAGGCCCTGCCAGAGTAGTCCTCTATATTGACGATTTAGATCGTTGTCCTCCCCATAAAGTTGTAGAGGTATTAGAAGCCGTTCAACTCCTCGTTAAAACCAGTTTATTTATCGTCGTTCTTGCTATTGACGATCGCTACATTAGCCGTGCCTTAGAAGATGTCTATAAAGGCGTTCTCAAACGTCGAGGCAAACCATCAGGGATTGATTACTTAGAAAAAATCATTCAAATTCCCTATCGGATGCGCCCTATTTCTCCGATCAACCTGAAAAAGTATCTTCAATCCCAGATGACAGTTGAAGAAGAACAAAGCGAATCACTAGAAACGACTTCCACTCCTAAAATCCCCACTTCCAAACCATCTCAGAGCAACACTCCTAAGACTACAAAAACAGATTCACCAGATGTAAATCAAGAAAAAAAACCAGAATTACAGCAATTTCCGATCAAACGCACTACAAAAAAGCTATCTCAAAGGCTCAAAGTAGAGACCACAATGTTGGAACCAATCAAGAGCATTTTCATCAGTAATGGTATTGATCGCATTAGTAATAGCTTCGTCAAGAGCCTCGATTGTTCGAGCTTTAGCAGAACGAATAATTTCTTTTAATTTAGACCAACACAACTCAATTGGTGATAAATCTGGCGAATAGGAAGGTAAAAATTTAACCTTGGCTCCAACAGATTCAATCAGATTTGTAGTGACGGTAGCGTAATGTACAGACAAATTATCCATCACGACAATTGCCCCTGCCCATAACTGAGGTAATAATACTTGCTCAATAAAGA
>CAWEDJ010000004.1:0-6727 GCA_963807635.1 uncultured cyanobacterium | reverse complement strand
TAACAAAAGTATCTTTCCCACTCGTTATTTCCTTTTCAGCAGAATACAGGCTAAACTTAAAAACAATTAGTGACTTTTTCCGTCATAATTTTTATGTCCATCCAAGCATCTCTAGGTATTACGGGTCATAAAAAGCAGAACGCCGTCCGTGACCGCAAAATCAAGACGACGTTCTTAACTTATAACCCTCCTTCAGGTTCTTGGTTATCAACCACAGGAGCTATCGGACTGACTAAGAAAAAAATATAACAATTTCTCTATTGGCTGTTGCATCAATCAGTGATGCTTTGACAGTAATATTACCGCATTTGTTCTCATCATAGTAGAGATTTGCGGCATAGGCAATTATTTGTCAATTTTTCCTATACCCAATAGTTAACAACAGATTAGAGCCTTAATCTTGTTATATTTCTTCTTTTTTGTACGAACTCCATTAATCACTCAGCTACAAGGTCAGCATTAATGGAACGTTTTTTTACTCGCTTTTTCTTTCGATACGATTTTTCCTATTTTTTTTTTTTCCAGAAAGTTTAGGCACTCCATCCTCCGCCCTGATGGACTCTGTTTTACTGCACAGAAAAATCCTGCTCATTTCCAGAAAAACAAGCTTCCATCAGTCTTGAAGAGAATATGGGTGAATTTACGACCCTATTCTCGCTTTAGCTATTCATAGTGATTTAAAGAGGAAATTGAATGGAGAATCTGAACCGTTTTTCTGGGAAGAAAGAAAAAAGCTAAGAGAACCAAAAAAGCTAAGAGAACCTAACACGCTTTTCTGGAAATAACCAAATCTGGAAATAACCAAACTCTATCTAAAAGTCCCATGCAGACAGTTTTACCGACTGTCCTAACCATTGAGATTAACCACCCAAAATATTTATTTTTGTACTTTTAGATTAAATCAAAGATCAGAACTTTAGTAATCTCTTTCAGGAATAATTCCCAAAAAACTTATTTAGGTTCTCCCCACTAACCACAGGAGAACCCCCGTGAAACCCCAGAATGCTCAAAAAATAACGTTTTCGACTACTGATTCAGTATCACAAAAATTAACCCAACAGGGAGGAATGAGCCATGCAAGTTCCTTCCTTCCTCTCGACGCGAACCCTGTCCTATCTGGAACAGACCAATGGCGACTGTCGCACTCTCGATACGGTTTTCATTCTCTGTCACTCTTACATAGACTACGACCCCGCCCATCCCGATTATCAATGGCGTAAATCGGATAAATCTGGGGTTTGGGGAATTTTTGTCCAACGGTCTGAACAAAACCCTTTTTCACGAGATGAATGGCTCGCTCAAAAAGCCAAACGGGAACAACAACGACGAGAAGCCCTAGAACAACAATTTAAGACCGCTTTATCCGTTGAGGATAGAGATAAAGCCATCCGTCAATTAGCTGCCGATTTAAAGCTCTCTAGCCGCCACAGAAATGATTTAAAACAACGGGGTCTAACGGATGACATGATTGAGAAAGGTCTTTTCTTTTCTGTCAGCCCCTATCAAGCGATTCCCCTCAACATTCCTAAAAACTTGCCTGGTGTCGATTGGTTCGGTAACAGATTGGCTATCCGCCACGATGGAATTGCCTTTGTTGCCTTTAATGGACAGAATCAGGCGATCGGGTTCCAGATTCGCCTTGATGGGCAACGGATTCTAAATATCGCTGGGCGAAGGGTATAGCATCGAGCCACCTAAGTAATGGTGAACTGCCCTTATCGGTGGCGATTCCTGAAAGCATTACTCGCCCCCATCTCGGTTTCTGTGAGGGTATCGGGGCTAAACCGACTTTGGCGGCCCATCGCTTTGGTCAACGGATCATTGGAGCCGCAGGAGGGAATTTTGTCGGCAGTCCAGAGCAAATTCAGGATAACCTTGCGGATTACTCGACCAATTTACCCATTGATCTCTATGTCGATGGAGGAGATGTACTCAATCCTTCCAAACTCAAAGCCTGGGAACGGCAAGTGAATTTTTTCCAAAGCTTGGGCTATTCTGTTCAATTTCCCTGGTGGGGACAGGTCAGTAAAACGAGTCATGATTGCGATGAATTGACTGAATCCGAACTCAATTCTGTCAGCTATCTCTCCCCTGATGATTTCTTTAAACTTGCCAAAGACTATCAAGCCCAAGCCCGTTGGCGCAAATCTAAACAATTCACTGCTCAAATGATCCTCAATCAAGAACATCTGAACTGGAAGACTTTTGATGATAATGCTGCCTATTTTATTAAATCTGGTCTAGGAACGGGAAAACCACTAATCTCAGGGATTGGATAGAAGACAATCGAAGCTGGTTACAACACAATCGTATTTTGGTCTTAGGAACCCTCAATAACCTTTTACGCCAAGGAGTCGCCCAAATTCGCGGCTTAGAATTACTCCATGAAAAAGCCGACCATGTTTGTCTATCTGACCCTGATTATTGGTTGGCTCTCTGTCTGGATTCCCTCTGGCGATTCAAACCTGAAGATTTTGATAATTGTGTTTTAGTGTTGGATGAATTGATGTCCGTCATTAAACATCTGCTCTACGGGAAAACTGCCATTAAACAGCAGCGTGAGCAAATTATTGAACTTTTTACCCAGGCTCTCAAACGCGCTCGAACGATTATTTGTCTAGATGGTAATCTGGCGGATTGGGCCGTTGACTACATCCACAAACTTTGCCCCGACAAACCCATTCATACCGTCCACAATCAACACATTGGACAAAAATCTAAAATTCATTTCCTGGAAGGAGTGATTGATAAGAAAGAGGTTTTCCGTCCCAATAAATATTCTCCCTGGGTGAAACATCTTTTACAGGCTCCTGTGGTTGCCCTCTGTAGCGACAATAAAACTTTTTTAGATGGCGTTGAAAAACTCCTGAAAAAACAGGGTAAAAAGGGTTTAAACATTAATCGGGATACTTCCAATAGCAAACCTGTTAAAGAGTTTTTAACCAAACCAGATGCCTATTTATCCCAGCAACGGATTGATTATTTACTCTATTCCCCCACTGCCCAAAGTGGCATTGATATTCCAATTACGGATTATTTTACCCATCATTTCGGTTTCTTCTTTGGCATCTTGGATGTGGATAATATCCTGCAAATGATTGCCCGTATTCGGGATATTCAGGTGGATAAATGGCTATGGGTGAAAGAATTTAGTACGTTTTCTTCCGATGATATTTATGCATCAGACCCCCTCTTGATTCAATCTTTGTTGACTCAACAACTGACTCTCAATGCCAACAAAACCCTTTCAGGAGAAATCAATGCGGAACAAATTATTGCTAATGTCTTGGATGTTTGGCACAGTCAACAACAATCAGTTCATGCCAATTGTGCTTTGACAATTCAAGGGATGTGGAATTATGAGAAACAGCATTTACGACAATGTGTAAAGGAGCAATTAACTGCCGCAGGTTATCAGATTACTCCCTATCGTCTCAATCACAGGATTGATAAGGGCGATATGGGTCTTAAGACTGCCATTCAGGAAGTCAAGGATGAGTATTATCAAAGGGTTTTTGAAGCTCCTGAGTTTCCTGCTGACCAACCTTTAGGCATTGATGTAGATCCCTGTGTCCAGATTAAGCAACAGATTCTTCGTCTGCTTCCAGGGATTCAGTATCAGTCTATCTGGAGTCCTGAATTCTTGAAAACCCTGTTACAGGGTCAGATGGGGCTTTATTGGCAGCTTCATCGTTTCTGGATGATTCAACACTCTGAGGTTTCCCTATGCCGTTCTAAGCAAAAATTCAAGGGTATCCATGATTGTTTATTTACGGGAGAGATGCTTTGTTCTTGGCTCTACCGAGATGAACACCCTCTGATTCTGGCTTTAAAGGAGAGTGGTATTTTAGACCTTGATCCAGAGCAAGAGTATCACAATGATTCTCCCGAAATTTTAACGATTATTCATCGTTGTCGGCGTTTAAAACTGACTTTGGGACGGCAGGGTAAGGCTTCTAATATTCAGTTTGTTGGGCGTTTACTCCAGAAAGTCGGTCTCAAATGGCGAATCGCGGAAAGTCCGAGGGAAGGACGGCAAGGAACTGCGTTATTACCAAGTGGATAATTCTCTTTTGAGTAGTCCGATGGCTGAGGTCATTTTGAATTGTTTGGAATCCAAATATCATTCCTATCTGACGGGAGAGGTTGAGGTCATGAATTGGTCAGCTCCTGTATTGAAAACCGATGATTGTACGACTGAAAATGAGGTCAATTTGGAGGTCTCTAATATTGAGGATTTTGAGGTCAGTCAAATCCAGTCAGAGCAAGGATTAGAACCTGAGACACCTGACCCTGAATTTCTATATGAAATAGATGCCCAAGGTGTCGCAGAGGAATTAGTACAGTTTCAATCATTGGCTGAAAATGCTGATTTTGAGGATCAGGTAACTTCATCCTTGGTTAAGGAAACGTTTGCTATGGAGTCTGTAGCTGTTATTAATCAGTTTGAGGGCTATCAGGAGGGACAACGGGTTTGGGCATGGGATTGGCGTAGTCAGGAATGGTTTCAGGGGGTAATTGATGCGATCTGTCAGGGGTGGCTCAGGGTGTTTGGTGATATGAGTTCCCAATGGGCTTATCTTGAACGATCTTGCTATCTTTTTCCTGTCGATTTCTCTGGATAGATCTGATTTTGATTCTAGAAATGGGTTTTAGCAAATTTGTAAGGTTAAGATTGTTTAATTTCTTGCTAGGCTTATGTTTTAGGGTTTAATTTTGATTATTTTTACCTAAATGAATCGAACTTAATTTTTTGTTAAATCAATGTTTCTAAGTGTTTATAATTTTCCAGCGATCGCCGAACTCTGTCAAACAAGTGATTTTGGCAAACGCTTACCCAATGCGCTTTATATTCATATTTCAGCCTTGGAACGTTTAGATCCCTTACTCCAATCCTATGAGGGTATTGCGAGAAAACTTCTTAGTAAAATTGATGCTGTTACCCTCATTAAATTCAGTACGGATACGCCGAAACTTTCCTATCTTTTTTATCCTGATTTTGATACCGATCCCCATCCTGCTTTGGTCTCCAGTATGGTGGTGAATTTGGAAACGAATCAAGTCAGCGATCGCGACTATAGCGACTCTTTGAATCCTCCCATTCTCCATCGCAAAGAAACCTTTGTTAGTTCTGATTATCTCTATTACCTAGATTTTGTTCATTTAACCAACCTAGAAGTGTCCTTGGGTTTGTTGGAGAACTCCCGTTCCATCGGTACTCGTCAGCAATGGGAAAAACGTCTTGCCCAAAAACAGATTACCTTTGAGGGGCATTATTTAGTTTGTTCTCTCCGTCAGCAAAATTCTCAATCTATTCAGGTGGATCGGCATCGGGCGGCAATTCCTCGAAAAACGCTGTCTCGTCCTGTTCGTTTGGCCCAGAAGCGGGTATTTTTCAATCAGGGATGAGTTTTTTTGACTATGGCTGTGGTTACGGGCGAGATATCACCGAAATTGCTCAATTGGGTCATGACAGCAAGGGTTGGGACCCGTTTTATGCTCCCCGTACTAATTTGATAGAGGCGGATATTGTCAATCTGGGTTATGTGATTAATGTGATTGAGGATGTGAAGGAGCGTAGGGAAGCTTTAGTGAATGCTTGGGGCTTGACTCAGCAGGTTTTAATTGTTTCGGCTCAGGTCTTGATTGATGATCCTAATCGGGGGGTGATGGCTTATGGGGATGGCATTATTACCCGTCGCAATACGTTTCAGAAATATTTTGAGCAGGAGGAACTGAAGTCCTATATTGACCAAGTATTAGAAGTCGATGCGGTTCCCATTGGCTTGGGGATTTATTTGGTTTTTCGGGATAGGGAGCAAGCACAGACTTTTCAAGCGTCTCGTTTTCGTTCCCGTGCTAAAACGCCAACGATTCGTCTTCCTCTCAAGCGTTTTGAGGATTATGAACGAATTTTAACGCCGTTGATGGATTTTTATGCCCAGCGAGGACGTTTACCGATTAAGGGGGAATTGGAGTCAGAGAATGAAGCGGAGATTAGACGGGCTTTTGGGAATCTTTCACGGGCGTTTCAGGTAGTTTTGCAAGTCACTCAGCAGGAAGAGTGGGATGAAATACGGGAACAGCGTCGTCAGGAGTTGTTGTTATATTTGGCGTTGAGTCGTTTTGGTCATCGTCCAACGGCAAGGCAGTTATCGGCAGAAATGCGTCAGGATATTAAGGATATTTTTGCGGGGTATGAGCAAGCCTGTATTTTGGCGGATATGATGCTCTACAGTTTGAGAGATTCGGATAAAGTGGGGGAAGCTTGTCGGAGTAGTGAGATTGGCAAGAAGTTTAAGGGGTCTTTTGTCGTGTATTTGGATTATGTGGAAAAATTACCTGCTTTACTGCGGTTATACGAAGGCTGTGCCAGTCGGACGGTGGGGCGTTTGGAGGGGGCGAATGTGGTGAAGTTTTCGTTGCAGGAGGCGAAGATTTCTTATCTGGTTTATGCCAATTTTGATGCGATCGCCCATCCGTTATTACAGGAAAGGTTGGATGTCTATTTAGGTCGATTGCGGGTTAGTTATCGGGATTATCGGGGAGAAAGCAATCCTCCTATTTTGCATGAGAAGGATGTATTAGTCGGGAAAGATTATCCTCTTTATGAAAAGTTTGTCCAGTTGTCCCAGAAGGAACGCGATCGCGGTTTATTGGATGACTATGGCCCGATTGGGACGTTATTGGGTTTGGAAAAATGTTTAGGGGAGAATTGCAGTCTAAT
>CAWEDJ010000003.1:0-24669 GCA_963807635.1 uncultured cyanobacterium | reverse complement strand
ATTATTCTGAGTATCCGCCATTGAACGGCTAATTTCTTCCTGAAGTGAAGCGGGAAGGGACTCTAGATTACCAACAAAGCGAATTCGCACATTTTCTTCCATCATCTCTTTTAACTCTTTCCGCAACACCCGTTCAAACAACGTCATCAAAAATTCCACTTCTTCCAACGGTCTGCCCCAGTTTTCCGTCGAAAAAGCGTAGGCAGTCAGGGCCGAAATCCCCCAATCATTACAACAGCGCAATAAACTTTTGAGGGTATCAACCCCCCTTTGATGGCCCATGATACGAGGTAAACCCCGACGTTTAGCCCAACGCCCATTGCCATCCATAATGACTGCAATATGGTGCGGTAATCGATTTTGAACAAGATCGGCAGGGAGTTTTGGGGTCACAATGGGTTTAGCGGTCATTTCTTGTCGTCTTTCGCAGTTGATGAGGGAATTAGAAATAAACGTTTGAGAAACAAATTACTTTGTAAACCAATTGTACGACCTAGCCGCCCTAAACTCGGCGCAACGGATTCTCGTTCGACCAATGGTGTGTATTTTGCTTCTAATAATTCTTTGAGTTTGCTACTGGTTAGGGGACGATTGAGATTTCCATTTTCTCGCGAGAGTAATCGACCCTGTTTCTTCAGAAACCACCACACAAAGACAATTTTCGCTCCGTTCGGTAATTCCCATCGCCGCTCGGTGACGAGTTCCCAATTGTCTAGAAGCAGTTCGTTCTGAGAGGGGCAAAATCACTCCCGCCGCCATAATTCGTGAACCCCGAATAAAAACAGCTCCATCATGTAAGAGAGTTTTAGGCTGAAAAATTGTTTGCAGCAATTCCTTTGACACTTCCCCGTTGAGCTTAACTCCTTGGTTGACAAATAGCTTATCGGTCTAAAGTTCCAAAGGTTTCGACCACAATCAAAGCCCCAATGCGATTTTGGGAAAGTTCCTTGACCGCATCAACCATTTCATCAATCAGATTATCGGCTTTGGGGGAAGAGCTTTGGGGCTTGAGGAGTTGTAAAATCTGCCCTCGTCCTAATAATTCCAAAATCGTCGAAATTCAGCCTGAAAAATGACTGCCATCGCCATCGGCGGCGCTGCTAAGACTGATTTTTCTAAGACAAATTTCAATAAATCGAGGTGGAGGCGATTGCTGATGACCTGAAGTAACATCAACACGATCATCCCCCGCATCATCCAGAGAGTACGACGTCACCAATAATCAGGAGCATCAGGTACAGCAACGCCAGCGCTAAGGGCCGAACATCCAAAATATTGTGGAATAGTGCAGAAAAAAAGAAAGCGTTGGTCAGGAGGAAAACCCGACACGAGAAAAAAGGCGTGACCGCAAGAAGGAATAATCAACAAATCATAACCGAGACGTTCTACTCTGAACAGTCTGGTCTGGTAGGCAACCCCGACGAGTCAGATCAAACGTAGGTTTCCCGTTGAAGGAAGAGGTTGGCTTCTCCGTTATTGACTAAAACCGCCGCAGGACGGGGCAAGCGATTTGTAATTCAGAAGCCATACTATAGTTATAGGCTCCCGTATCCATTACCACCAAGATGTCTCCCGCTTCCGTTTCGGGTAAGGGAGTTTCTTTGATCAGAATATCCCCTGATTCACAATGGTTTCCTGCAACAGTGACAGTTTTCTTGACAGGGTGCCGACATCGTACTTGGCTAAGGCAACCCGATACTGCGATTGATAGGTGATGGGCCGGGGATTATCTGGAACATTCCTCCATCTACGGCGATATAGGTACGAATTTCGGGGACAACTTTGCGACTACCAACGGTATAGGGCGCAACGCAAGCCGTTCCAATCAGCGATCGCCCTGGTGTTCTGCAATAATTTTAGGTAAGGCCATTCGTCTTTGCTACTTCACAAGCTTTGACCACCGATTCAGCCGCCGCTTTCACCCATTCTTACAAACGCTCAGGGGGATCATCACTTTCGGTATAACGAATTCCTAAACCGCCACCAATATTTAATTCCATCAAGGGTAAACCGTAGCTCGATCCTTTTTGGGAACCATTCCACTAAAACCACCCCTAAATCCTGATGGGGTTGGCGTTCAAAAATTTGCGAACCAATATGGGCGTGCAGACCGACACAATTCAAACTGGGTTGTTGACTCACGTAGGTAAAGACCCCTTCGAGTTGATGGAGATCAAAGCCAAATTTACTATCCAGATGTCCTGTGCGGATGTATTCGTGGGTATGACATTGGATGCCAGGTGTTAGGCGCAACATGATCCGAATGGTTTTTTCAGGAGAATTGGCTCCTAATTTAACTAAATTTTGTAATTCTAACCAATTATCGACAATAATCGTGCAGCCTGTTGCGATCGCGTATTCTAGTTCTTGAACGGATTTATTATTACCGTGAAAATAAATTTTTGCGGCGGCATGGCGATCGACCAACCCATTTGTTCTAGGGCATTGAGGGTTGTAAACAGTTCTCCACCCGAAACCACATCAAAACCCAGATCTTCGCTGGCAACAACGGCACAAACACCGAAACAACTCCAAGCTTTAGACGCATAAATGACTTGAGATTCGCCAGGATAATATTTCCGAAAGGAATCCCGATACTGACGGCAAGCTTCCCGCAAAGTGACTTCATCTAAGATATAAAGCGGTGAACCGAACTGTTCGACCGACTGGGGAACATCACAACCGCCGATTTCTAAGGCATCTTTTTCGTTAATCTTGGCGGTTAGGGGCAATAAATTCTGATTAGGGGAAGTTGAGGGAGATGAGGTGAAATAATGCTTCCCAGAGAGTTGGGGTCGAGATTCTGTCGATAACATAGTCAATATGGGTCAGATTAGGGAAATCTTGGAATTTGAGTCATAGTTCAATCTAATTGTATCAAGTTGTGGTATTTAGTGTTGATCCTATGATCCTTGGTCAGGAATTCCCATTTTTAGTCTCGGAGGCGATCGCTTCTTACACATTAGGAAAACTGCGATCGCCTCTTGATATCAATAGTCCAATCTTTTAAAAACTAATCTGACTCAAAATATACCGCAATCGATCATAATCATCCTTCAACAACAAACTCAAATTTCTTCCCACCGTCACCAACCAGAGCAATCGCCCTTTCGTAACCGATAAATATCCCGAACTGTCGCCGCAATCAACGCATCGGCTGGGGCATCAGTTACCTGTAACAATACCCGCAAAAAATCAGGCTTATCCGTAAAATCCATAATTTCTGCCTGATCGCACTGAAAAACCGCTTGATGAATTTGGGGCGGTTGGGAGGAAGATAATGATAAATTTGCCCCGTTGCCAGGCGATCGCGTCCCGTCGGTGGCATCTCAAACCCCACGATCGCCGCCCGAAACTCAGTCTTTAACATTGCAAAAATTTGGGGTTGTTGTTCCCGCAGTTCCTCCAACGAAAGACCCAACGCCCGCGCCCGATGAATAGAATGGATGGGAGAAGTCGTCACATAACTCACCACCGCAAAAATTTTATTGCCCGTTTCCTCATCGATCGCCTTAATCCAACTCCCAAAGGGCGGCATCACAGGAAAATTCAAATCTTCAGGCTCCAAACATTGGGCCAGAAAATCCATCGTGGACGTTTCAATGACCTCGGCAATGTGATGGGGATGGCGATCATCCGCCGTAAATTGGGGAAGAGAAGCACGCATGGCAATGATTAGGAAACCTTTATTTTTTGCCCTTCACCGTCGGATCGAGAGCCGCTAATTCCTTCAGTTGAAATGTACTACCAATTTTTATCCCAATTTCCATTTTCAAAAAGCACAGCCGCCTTACCATCACTCACCCGTTGAACGAGTCCTTCAAAACAATAGTAAGTATCATTGGGATTAGTCGCACGAACCGTTGCACCAGGTAACAAAATCATGCTTTTCCATTCCTCAGATAATTGAACTCTGTTTCAGCTTGACAGGATCGTTGCCGGATTTGAAACCCTTAAAAACGGGATCTAAAAAGTATTTTGTTTCCAAAAATCTTCCACCAGGGTATAGATAAACGGGAACCGCAATCAAACTCACAGAAGAAGAGGTAATCAGACCGCCAATAATCGCTACGGCCTCATGGGTTGACGCAATTCGGCTCTGCGCCGAAGCCTCAAAGTCAGGGGCAACATTCCCAAATTGTTGAAGCGGTGGTCATCAAAATCGGGCGTAATCGGACGACTCCTGTTTCTAACAGGGCATCATGACGGTTAAATCCTTTTTTGCGGAGTTGGTTGCGTAATCAATCAATAAAATCGCATTTTTATCCAATAATCCCAACAAAAAAATCAGTCCAATCAAGGAAATCATGCCAAAATCGCTTTGGGTAATCAATAAACCTAACATGGCTCCGACGATGGAAAGGGGCAAGGAAAGGGCAATAACAAGGGGTTCCAAGAAACTTCTGAAAAGTAAGACTAGGATCAAACAACATTCCCCCCAAAGAAAGCAGGAGGGCGATCGCAAACTCAGTAAAAACTTTACCGATTCTGGCGGAATCTCCCTGGAGTTCAAGACTGACTCCCGTTGGTAAGAGGGATTGGGCTAGGCTCTCGACCTCGGTGGTGATTTCTCCCAGGGTATAGTTGGGGGCGAGATTGGCACTGAGATAAACTGCTCTTTTTCCCTTGAAATGTTCAATACTATCGCCATTTTCCGTGATGCCTGTGAGTTTGATTTGAATTAAACCAGGGATTTTTTCGACTTTGGTTTTTAATTTTTCCGCCGTTGTTTGTAAAAGGTTTAGATCCTCGCCCATTAATGCCACTTTTAAGGGACTATCATCCCCTGTTTGCACAAATAAAATATCTTCCACACTGGTCGTCACCTTGGGAAGTTTCGGTAAGGATTGACGTAAATTTTCTTGGATTTGGCTAGTTTTGAGTACCCGATCGCCCTTGAGTTGGACATAGATTTTGCCTTTGAGGGGATTGCCTTGTAGGCGCATTTTCGTAAAAATGGACTGAGTTTCGGGTAGGGCTAAAATCGTCGGCTCTAGTTTTTCGGCAGTGCGATGAGTCCTCCTTAACAAAAAGCCTTCGGGAGATTGGGCAATATCACCAACCCAATCAAAGGCTCCAGAACTTTCCGTAGCGTTTTTTTCAGCTTGAGGTTTGAATTTTCCCGCGAGGTTAGGCAATGCGGGCGTGTAGATGACATTAAATTCTCCTCGGTCTAAAACAGGAATAAAACCCTGGGGAATGAGGGGAATTAGGGCCAGTCCTGCGATTAAACTAGCGATCGCGATTCCTATAACCGTCGGACGATGGCGCAATGACCAATCTAAGACCTGACGATAGAGCGTTTGGCATTTCGATGAGTAGTGCGTAACCTTTGAATTAAAACTTTTTTCAGAAGAAGGCTTATCTTTTTTTCGTAACCACAAGACCGATAAAACTGGGGAAAGTGTCCGTGCCACCAACAGAGAAAAAATCACCGCACTGGCGACCGTAAAGGCAAAGGGTTTAAAAAATTGCCCTAAACTGCCCCCCATCAAGGCGATCGGCAAAAATACGGCAACAATCGATAAACTGGTCGCCGAAACCGTTAATCCGATCTCTTCGGTGGCCAGGATCGCGGCTTGGCGGGGCGTTTCTCCTGCTTCGATGTGACGGCTAATATTTTCTACATCCACGATCGCATCATCCACCACAATGCCAATCACCAGGGCGAGTGGCCAATAGGGTTAACGTTTCCAGATTTAAACCCAAAATTGCCATCACAATAAACGTTCCCAAGAGAGACAGGGGAATGGCGATCGCGGTAATCAGGGTCGCCCACCAACTCCGTAAAAAGGGATAAATCACTAAAACTGCTAAAAAAATCGCCCCAAACAACGATTCAAGGGTGGCATTCGTCGCTTCTCGAATATAGTCCGCCTGGGTTTCGGCTAGGGTAAACTGAATGGCTGGAAATTGATTTTGTAAAGTTTCAATGGTTTTTTGGGCAGATTTCACCACTTCTAGGGTATTGGCCAATCCTTTTTTGATTACCTGAACCGCTAGGACATCTTTGCCATTCAAACGGGTGAGGGTAGGAGGATTGGCATCGGGGACGCTTGCATCGGATATTTCCCTAAAATCGGCATCTCCTAACAAATTGACGGTCAAAACGCCCGATAATTGACTAAGAGCGGGAATAATTTTCGTTTTAGCAAGCTGACTGAGTTCTTCTAAGGATTGGGTCGAAGGTGCGATCGCGTAGGTAACGGCACTGGATTCATTGAGATTGAAGGGAAAAATTTCAATTTTGGCTCCAGCAGGTAAGGGGAGAGATTTGAGAGCTTTTTTAACGGTTTCTGTTGAACTTTCGAGATTTAAACCCGCATCAAAGGCAATACTGAGGACTGATCGCCCTGCATAGGTAGAGGAATAGAGGGTGGTTTGTGGTAACGGTTGCAGTCGTTTTTCTAGCGGTACGGTGAGTTGAGTTTCTGTTAGTTCTGCTGTTTCTAGGGCAATTGTTCCATTGACAATGACGACGGGAAAGGTGACTTCAGGAAAGAGGGCGTATTTGAGAGAACTTAAGGCGAATAAACCCGCAACGGCGATCGCTAACCAGAAGCCAATGGTCAGCCAGGAATGATTAATGGCCCAACGAGAGAGGTTGTAGCGATTTTCTTTCATTTGACCAAGATTAACGGTTTCTGGGAAAGGTTAAGGAGAATGAGTGCGATCATAACCGATCCTGGGCTTAGGAGAGCGTCAAAAATAGTCCTATGAAAATAATCCATTGGGATGTGAGGGCAAATTCGGATTGGTAGATTGATTCAATTTGCCGAATTTTTAAGAGTTATGCTTGAAGCTATCCACTTTTTCCAAGGCTTGAATTAACGGATCATTTTGAGCATCAGAGCCAATCACCGATCGCATTCCTTCGAGGGTGGAGGCAATACTGCGGGGATCCATGAACAGGACTTTACTGCTTTCACTGCGCCCAATGGTTGTTCCCATATCGAGATAATTTTGAGCGAGTAAAAATTGTAGGGCTTCCTTGGCTTTGTTATCCGTGCTTAATTTTTCGGTAATGATATTAATGGCTAACGCGATCGCTTCCGCCTTGAGAATTTGTTGCTGACGTTCTGCTTCTGCTTTCAGAATTGCCGATTTTTTCATCGCTTCTGCATCTAAAATACTGGCTTGGGCTGACCCTGGGCGGAATTAATAGCAGAGTCTCGTTCTCCTTCCGAAGTTAAAATGGCGGCTCGTTTTTTGCGTTCTGCGGTCATTTGCAGTTCCATTGATTCTAAAACGGCTTTAGAGGGCAAAATATCTCGTAGTTCTACCCGCGTCACTTTTACGCCCCAGGGATCGGTTGCCACATCTAAATCTCGCAGGAGGATTTCATTGATTTCAGAACGGGCGGTAAAGGTTTGATCGAGTTCCAATTGACCAACTTCAGAGCGAATTTGCGTTAAAACAAGGTTGACCATCGCCGCTTGCAGATTTTCAACCTTATAGTAGGCTTTTTCCATATCAACTATGCGCCAATAAACAACGGCATCGACCGTGATGGAAACATTGTCTTTGGTAATACAGGATTGAGGGGGAATATCCAGGACTTTTTCGCGGGTGGTTTGCTGATAAACGACTTTATCTAAAAAGGGAAAAACAAAATTTAAACCTGGCTCTAATTTTTTGTTATAACTTCCTAATCTTTCGACCAAATATTCATTTTTTTCATTGACAATTTTAACGGAACTAAACAGAGCTGAACCACCAAAGGCTAAGGCAAATAAAAAGAATACACCTTCCATAAAATCTCCAGATTTTTAGATAAATACTAATCACTAATGTTAACTAATGGGCAAAGCTTAAACTCATTCATCGATTAATCAAGTATCGGATAAACAATTAAGGTATTGCCTTTTCTTCCGACTACATAGACTTTTTGGGAAGCGGCAATCGTAACCTCTTGATCTTCACATTCGGCTCTCCAGGAATTTCCTTCATACAAGACTCTCCCCGTTTGTCCTGGCTCAATGGCAGTCAGGGTTTCTCCTGCGATCGCGTCATTTTGTTTAAGTTTCGTTGAACGAACAGGCATAAATCGACGGGAAACAATGATCAGGAGCGTTGAAAAGAATAACCACAGCGTAACTTGTATCCCAAAGCTGGGAATGACTAAGGCAATTAAGGCCACTGCGATCGCGCTTATGCCCATCATCAAAGCAACAAAAGCAACAGGAAAAACCGCTTCCGTAAAGCAGAGGACAGATCCAGCAATGATCCAAAGTAAAACAGGATTCATGGTTGCGATGGGGAGTTTATCCTTAAAGAATGAATAACAAACTTTTTTGCTATTTAAGCCTATCTTAGCTCAACAAATCGGAATAAAGCTTGTTTGATTAAGCTTTGTAATAGTTCTAAAAAATTTACTTAAATTGACAATTTTTAATATTTTTTTAATAAATGTGTCCTGTATATCATTTCGATTCTAGGAATCTAGGTTATGGTGTAGGAGTAAGTGCATTAAAAGTTTTCGAGAGAGAGAGGAATAGAAATGACCACTGCTACCCTAATTGCCAACGCCCCCGTCCACGATGATTCGTCGGTTTGGGAAAGCCTCAAGCAAGCGATCGCCAACAGTTCTGGTTTTAAATGTTGGCAAGAAGAACAAACGCCTGAAAGCACTGATCTTTCCCGCTCCCTGGATTTTCAAGTGCGTCACTACCTACGACAGACCCTTGAAACCCTAGCCTACTGAGTTTTTTAGATGTTTTTGCTCCAATTCCTTGTTATTTCTAGCAAGGAATTTTTTTTTGAATAGGGGCAATTCATGAATTACCTCTACTTAACCAAAACGTCCCGCTACATAATCACGGGTTTGTAAATCGGTCGGATCGGTAAAAATTTTCTCGGTTGTGTCAAATTCCACGAGTTGCCCAATACGACTTTCATCAGCATTAAAAAAGGCCGTATAGTCCGATACCCGTGAAGCTTGCTGCATATTGTGGGTAACGATCGCGATCGTTAATTGACTTTTGAGGGTTTTAATTAACTCTTCAACCTTGAGAGTAGAAATGGGATCGAGGGCAGAACAGGGTTCATCCATCAACAAAACCTTGGGCTTAACGGCCAACGCACGGGCAATACAGAGTCGTTGCTGTTGTCCCCCCGATAAACCCAAAGCCGATTTATGCAGACTATCTTTGACCTCATTCCAGAGAGCCGCCCCCACTAGGGCAGATTCCACAATTTCATCAAGTTCTCCCCTATTTTTATTCTCGGCAATTCTCACGCCGTAAGCCACATTATCGTAAATACTGGCGGGAAAGGGATTTGGACGTTGAAAAACCATGCCAATTTGACGACGTAGGGTATTTAAGTTAACCTTTTTTCCGTAAATATCCTGACCCAAAAATTCGACTTTTCCCGTTACTTTGACACTTCCTTCTAATTCTCCAATCCGATTCAGAGCTTTTAATAGGGTGGATTTACCACAACCAGAAGGGCCAATCATGGCGGTGACTTGTTGTTGGGGAATGAGCAAGGAGACTCCTTCTAAAACTTTTTTAGTCCCATAGAAAAAGGATAAACCCGTAATATTAATAGCGGGTTCGGGACTATTAAGGGGATTATTCATGACTTTTGAACTGGTAGAATAGGATGATGAAGAAACCATAGTAGCTTGTAATTAACGAGTTTGTAAACGATTACGGGTAAATAAACGGGATAGTAAACTAATGACTAACACTAATAACAATAAAACTAAAGATGCTGTCCAGGCGATTGCGTTTTGTTCGGGAAAAGGGGAACTGGCGTATTGATAAATTAAAACCGGCAAAGAAGGAGTGGGACTCATCAAACCCTCTTGCCAAAACTGACTAAATAGGGCGGTAAACATCAAAGGAGCCGTTTCTCCCGCCGCACGAGCGACTGCCAGTAAGACCCCTGTTGTAATTCCCGACAGGGCAGCAGGTAAAATAATTTTAAAAGTCGTTTGAAATTTCGTTCCCCCCAACGCAGCAGATCCCATACGATAGGGAACAGGAACGAGTTTCAGAGCTTCTTCAGTGGTGAGAGAAACAATGGGTAACATGATCACCGCCAAAGCAAATCCCCCCGCGATCGCGGAAAATTGCTTAGTGGTAATCACCAGAACGGCGTAGGCAAAAACTCCCACAATCACCGAAGGGACACTACTTAGTAATACCGTCATAAAACGAATAGCATTAGCAATTTTGGAACCTGCCGCAAATTCCGACAGAAAGATCCCCGTCATCACTCCAAATGGCACACTGACCAAGGCCGCTAAACCCACCATCGTTAAGGTTCCGACGATCGCATTAGCAAAACCATTGGGCTGATTTTCTTCACCTATTGCGGCAGGAAGAGAGGTAAAAACTTCCCAGGAAAATTTGGGCAATCCCTGACTCACAATGGACAAGATCATGGCAAACAAGGGTAAAAGCGCGATCGCCGTTAAAACAAACGCCAAAACCGTCATGCCGATAGCAAAAAAAGAACGGGTAAAGGGTAAGGGCTGATCGAGGGTTTCATTGGTTGGTCGTAGATTATTCATAGAGATGTCTTGCTATTTAAAGCAATTTAGGCAATATTTCGCTTTCTATTGATAAATTGAACTAATAAAATCGCAATACTATTCACGATTAGGGTAATCACAAAAAGGATCAAAGCTAGGTACATTAACGCACCAATATGTAATTCTTCAACGGCTTCGGCGAACTGATTGGCTAAAACGGCGGGAATCGTGTAACCAGGAGCTAATAAAGAAATCGCAATCACATTAGAATTGCCAATTACCATTGTTACAGCCATTGTTTCGCCCAAGGCACGCCCTAATCCCAAAATAATGGCTCCCACAATTCCTGAACTAGCCGCAGGTAACAAGACTCTCCAAATCGTTTCCCAACGAGTGGCTCCCAAGGACATAGACGCACTGCGTAACTGAGGCGGAATGGCCAGTAATACATCTCGGCTAATGGCGGCGATCGTGGGCAAAATCATGATCGCTAAGATCAAACCCGCAATCAGCATTGATCGGTCAAAAGGGTTCGGAATTAAAAAAGGGTAACCAGGCGAAATGGGCAAATAACCATTTTTGTAGAGGATTGAATAAAGGAATAAAAACAAAAATACCCCATAACCCGACAATAACGCTGGGAATAGAGGCAATTAATTCCACCATGAAGCCAATGGGTGTTTTGATCCAATTAGGAAGCAGGTTTTCACTGGTAAGAATAGCAACGGATAATCCCAAGGGAACCGAAAAGATCAGCGCAATTAAAGAACTGACAATAGAGCCGTAAATATAGGGAAGACCACCGAATTTATTTTCTGATATTGTCCAATCTTGACTAAAAAAGAAGGATAAACCAAAGGTTTTAATAGCTGGATGGGCATTTGAAAAACAACCCAACCTAGCCAACAAAGAATAATCGCAACGGATAATGCACAAAACCAAACTAAGCCTGTAAAAGCATGGTCAAACCAATGAGCATTACCTCTGCTTTGACTAATATCTTCCGTCTCAAGTTGGGGTTTCGGTAGTACCTGATTAACCATTTTAGGGTTTAGATTTTAAATAAATAATGCTTGAAGATTTTATGAAATTAAATCTCTCTGTTCTAAAGATCTGTTTTCACAGAATTCTTTTTTTCTATCTTTGAGCGTTTTGATCACCCCTACCCCCCTTGATAAGGGGGACTAGATTCTTATTAATAACTTAGTCCCTCTTTTTAAGGGAGATGCCGTAGGCAGGGGGATCAAACTTTTAGGGATGCAAAGAGATTGGTGTACACAGTCTCTCTTGATAAGGGGGACTTTCAAACGACTTGAGCGGTTAATAAGTCCAGATAATTATTTGATTTTATCCACTGCCCCGATCGCCTTTTTAGCGACACCTGGGGGAATGGCGGTATATTCGAGATCGTCGTTGATTTTTTGACCATCCGTCAGAATCCATTTAACGAGCTTTTTGACATCAGCCGCTTTTGCAGAATCTTTATATTTTTGATTCAATAATAACCAAGTAATTCCTACGATGGGATAACCTTTTGCAGGATCAGAAACCTCAGCTGTAAAGTCTGAATTAAACTTCACACCACCAATGGCATTATTGGCTTCTTTTAAGCTAGGTTCAACGAATTTACCTGCTTTATTTTGAATTTTAGCCGTTTGCATCGTTGGGCCTTCATTCTTACGGGCATAGGTATCTTGGACATAGCCGATCGCGCCATCGGTTTGTTTAACGAGAGCCGCGACACCGTCATTTTTAGGGCCTTTTAATACTTGAAAACCCCAATTAGGATCTTTGCTGGCTCCCACTTTACTCTTGAAAGCAGGACTAGCCGCCGCTAAATGACTGGTAAAAATTTCGGTGGTTGTTCGGGCAGATGGTAGTGGAACCACCGAAATTTTTACCAGTCATTTAGCGGCGGCTAGTCCTGCTTTCAAGAGTAAAGTGGGAGCCAGCAAAGATCCTAATTGGGGTTTTCAAGTATTAAAAGGCCCTAAAAATGACGGTGTCGCGGCTCTCGTTAAACAAACCGATGGCGCGATCGGCTATGTCCAAGATACCTATGCCCGTAAGAATGAAGGCCCAACGATGCAAACGGCTAAAATTCAAAATAAAGCAGGTAAATTCGTTGAACCTAGCTTAAAAGAAGCCAATAATGCCATTGGTGGTGTGAAGTTTAATTCAGACTTTACAGCTGAGGTTTCTGATCCTGCAAAAGGTTATCCCATCGTAGGAATTACTTGGTTATTATTGAATCAAAAATATAAAGATTCTGCAAAAGCGGCTGATGTCAAAAAGCTCGTTAAATGGATTCTGACGGATGGTCAAAAAATCAACGACGATCTCGAATATACCGCCATTCCCCCAGGTGTCGCTAAAAGGCGATCGGGGCAGTGGATAAAATCAAATAATTATCTGGACTTATTAACCGCTCAAGTCGTTTGAAAGTCCCCCTTATCAAGAGAGACTGTGTACACCAATCTCTTTGCATCCCTAAAAGCTTGATCCCCCTGCCTACGGCATCTCCCTTAAAGAGGGACTAAGTTATTAATAAGAATCTAGTCCCCCTTATCAAGGGGGGTAGGGGTGATCAAAACGCTCAAAGATAGAAAAAAAGAATTCTGTGAAAACAGATCTTTAGAACAGAGAGATTTAATTTCATAAAATCTTCAAGCATTATTTATTTAAAATCTAAACCCTAAAATGGTTAATCAGGTACTACCGAAACCCCAACTTGAGACGGAAGATATTAGTCAAAGCAGAGGTAATGCTGATTGGTTTGACCATGCTTTTACAGGCTTAGTTTGGTTTTGTGCATTATCCGTTGCGATTATTCTTTGTTGGCTAGGTTGGGTTGTTTTTCAAGATGCCCATCCAGCTATTAAAACCTTTGGTTTATCCTTCTTTTTTAGTCAAGATTGGACAATATCAGAAAATAAATTCGGTGGTCTTCCCTATATTTACGGCTCTATTGTCAGTTCTTTAATTGCGCTGATCTTTTCGGTTCCCTTGGGATTATCCGTTGCTATTCTTACCAGTGAAAACCTGCTTCCTAATTGGATCAAAACACCCATTGGCTTCATGGTGGAATTAATTGCCTCTATTCCCAGCGTTATTGTCGGGTTATGGGGTATTTTTGTTTTTATTCCTTTATTCAATCCTCTACAAAAATGGTTATTTGCCCATTTCGCCTGGTTACCCTTTTTTAATTCCGAACCCTTTGGCCCATCAATGCTGATTGCGGGTTTGATCTTAGCGATCATGATTTTGCCCACGATCGCCGCCATTAGCCGAGATGTATTACTGGCGATTTCCGCCTCAGTTACGCAGTGCGTCTATGTCCTTGGAGCCACTCGTTGGGAAACGATTTGGAGAGTCTTGTTACCTGCGGCTAGTTCAGGAATTGTGGGAGCCATTATTTTGGGATTAGGGCGTGCCTTGGGCGAAACAATGGCTGTAACAATGGTAATTGGCAATTCTAATGTGATTGCGATTTCTTTATTAGCTCCTGGTTACACGATTCCCGCCGTTTTAGCCAATCAGTTCGCCGAAGCCGTTGAAGAATTACATATTGGTGCGTTAATGTACCTAGCTTTGATCCTTTTTGTGATTACCCTAATCGTGAATAGTATTGCGATTTTATTAGTTCAATTTATCAATAGAAAGCGAAATATTGCCTAAATTGCTTTAAATAGCAAGACATCTCTATGAATAATCTACGACCAACCAATGAAACCCTCGATCAGCCCTTACCCTTTACCCGTTCTTTTTTTGCTATCGGCATGACGGTTTTGGCGTTTGTTTTAACGGCGATCGCGGTTTTACCCTTGTTTGCCATGATTTTGTCCATTGTGAGTCAGGGATTGCCCAAATTTTCCTGGGAAGTTTTTACCTCTCTTCCTGCCGCAATAGGTGAAGAAAATCAGCCCAATGGTTTTGCTAATGTGATTCCGTTGGAACCTTAACGATGGTGGGTTTAGCGGCCTTGGTCAGTGTGCCATTTGGAGTGATGACGGGGATCTTTCTGTCGGAATTTGCGGCAGGTTCCAAAATTGCTAATGCTATTCGTTTTATGACGGTATTACTAAGTAGTGTCCCTTCGGTGATTGTGGGAGTTTTTGCCTACGCCGTTCTGGTGATTACCACTAAGCAATTTTCCGCGATCGCGGGGGGATTTGCTTTGGCGGTGATCATGTTACCCATTGTTTCTCTCACCACGAAGAAGCTCTGAAACTCGTTCCTGTTCCCTATCGTATGGGATCTGCTGCGTTGGGGGGAACGAAATTTCAAACGACTTTTAAAATTATTTTACCTGCTGCCCTGTCGGGAATTACAACAGGGGGTTGACCGGCAGTTGCTCGTGCGGCGGGAGAAACGGCTCCTTTGATGTTTACCGCCCTATTTAGTCAGTTTTGGCAAGAGGGTTTGATGAGTCCCACTCCTTCTCTGCCGGTTTTAATTTATCAATACGCCAGTTCCCCTTTTCCCGAACAAAACGCGATCGCCTGGACAGCATCTTTAGTTTTATTGTTATTAGTGTTAGTCATTAGTTTACTATCCCGTTTATTTACCCGTAATCGTTTACAAACTCGTTAATTACAAGCTACTATGGTTTCTTCATCATCCTATTCTACCAGTTCAAAAGTCTACTTAATAATCCCCTTAATAGTCCCGAACCCGCTATTAATATTACGGGTTTATCCTTTTTCTATGGGACTAAAAAAGTTTTAGAAGGAGTCTCCTTGCTCATTCCCCAACAACAAGTCACCGCCATGATTGGCCCTTCTGGTTGTGGTAAATCCACCCTATTAAAAGCTCTGAATCGGATTGGAGAATTAGAAGCAAGTGTCAAAGTAACGGGAAAAGTCGAATTTTTGGGTCAGGATATTTACGGAAAAAAGGTTAACTTAAATACCCTACGTCGTCAAATTGGCATGGTTTTTCAACGTCCAAATCCCTTTCCCGCCAGTATTTACGATAATGTGGCTTACGGCGTGAGAATTGCCGAGAATAAAAATAGGGGAGAACTTGATGAAATTGTGGGAATCTGCCCTGAGCGGGCGGCTCTCTGGAATGAGGTCAAAGATAGTCTGCATAAATCGGCTTTGGGTTTATCGGAGCAGCAACGACTCTGTATCGCCCGTGCGTTTGCCGTTAAGCCCAGGTTTTGTTGATGGATGAACCCTGTTCTGCCCTCGATCCCATTTCTACTCTCAAGGTTGAAGAGTTAATTAAAACCCTCAAAAGTCAATTAACGATCGCGATCGTGACCCACAATATGCAGCAAGCTTCACGGGTATCGGACTATACGGCCTTTTTTAATGCTGATGAAAGTCGTATTGGGCAACTCGTGGAATTTGACACAACCGAGAAAATTTTTACCGATCCGACCGATTTACAAAACCGTGATTATGTAGCGGGACGTTTTGGTTAAGTAGAGGTAATTCATGAATTGCCCCTATTCAAAAAAAATTCCTTGCTAGAAATACAAGGAATTGAGCAAAAACATCTAAAAAACTCAGTAGGCTAGGGTTTCAAGGGTCTGTCGTAGGTAGTGACGCATTGAAAATCCAGGGAGCGGGAAAAATCAGTGCTTTCAGGCGTTTGTTCTTCTTGCCAACATTTAAAACCAGAACTGCTGGAGATCGCTTGCTTGAGGCTTTCCCAAACCGACCAATCATCGTGGACGCGGCGTCGGCAATTAGGGTAGCAGTGGTCATTTCTATTCCTCTCTCTCTCGAAAACTTTTAATGCACTTACTCCTACACCATAACCTAGATTCCTAGAATCGAAATGATATACAGGACACATTTATTAAAAAAATATTAAAAATTGTCAATTTAAGTAAATTTTTTAGAACTATTACAAAGCTTAATCAAACAAGCTTTATTCCGATTTGTTGAGCTAAGATAGGCTTAAATAGCAAAAAAGTTTGTTATTCATTCTTTAAGGATAAACTCCCCATCGCAACCATGAATCCTGTTTTACTTTGGATCATTGCTGGATCTGTCCTCTGCTTTACGGAAGCGGTTTTTCCTGTTGCTTTTGTTGCTTTGATGATGGGCATAAGCGCGATCGCAGTGGCCTTAATTGCCTTAGTCATTCCCAGCTTTGGGATACAAGTTACGCTGTGGTTATTCTTTTCAACGCTCCTGATCATTGTTTCCCGTCGATTTATGCCTGTTCGTTCAACGAAACTTAAACAAAATGACGCGATCGCAGGAGAAACCCTGACTGCCATTGAGCCAGGACAAACGGGGAGAGTCTTGTATGAAGGAAATTCCTGGAGAGCCGAATGTGAAGATCAAGAGGTTACGATTGCCGCTTCCCAAAAAGTCTATGTAGTCGGAAGAAAAGGCAATACCTTAATTGTTTATCCGATACTTGATTAATCGATGAATGAGTTTAAGCTTTGCCCATTAGTTAACATTAGTGATTAGTATTTATCTAAAAATCTGGAGATTTTATGGAAGGTGTATTCTTTTTATTTGCCTTAGCCTTTGGTGGTTCAGCTCTGTTTAGTTCCGTTAAAATTGTCAATGAAAAAAATGAATATTTGGTCGAAAGATTAGGAAGTTATAACAAAAAATTAGAGCCAGGTTTAAATTTTGTTTTTCCCTTTTTAGATAAAGTCGTTTATCAGCAAACCACCCGCGAAAAAGTCCTGGATATTCCCCCTCAATCCTGTATTACCAAAGACAATGTTTCCATCACGGTCGATGCCGTTGTTTATTGGCGCATAGTTGATATGGAAAAAGCCTACTATAAGGTTGAAAATCTGCAAGCGGCGATGGTCAACCTTGTTTTAACGCAAATTCGCTCTGAAGTTGGTCAATTGGAACTCGATCAAACCTTTACCGCCCGTTCTGAAATCAATGAAATCCTCCTGCGAGATTTAGATGTGGCAACCGATCCCTGGGGCGTAAAAGTGACGCGGGTAGAACTACGAGATATTTTGCCCTCTAAAGCCGTTTTAGAATCAATGGAACTGCAAATGACCGCAGAACGCAAAAAACGAGCCGCCATTTTAACTTCGGAAGGAGAACGAGACTCTGCTATTAATTCCGCCCAGGGTCAGGCCCAAGCCAGTATTTTAGATGCAGAAGCGATGAAAAAATCGGCAATTCTGAAAGCAGAAGCAGAACGTCAGCAACAAATTCTCAAGGCGGAAGCGATCGCGTTAGCCATTAATATCATTACCGAAAAATTAAGCACGGATAACAAAGCCAAGGAAGCCCTACAATTTTTACTCGCTCAAAATTATCTCGATATGGGAACAACCATTGGGCGCAGTGAAAGCAGTAAAGTCCTGTTCATGGATCCCCGCAGTATTGCCTCCACCCTCGAAGGAATGCGATCGGTGATTGGCTCTGATGCTCAAAATGATCCGTTAATTCAAGCCTTGGAAAAAGTGGATAGCTTCAAGCATAACTCTTAAAAATTCGGCAAATTGAATCAATCTACCAATCCGAATTTGCCCTCACATCCCAATGGATTATTTTCATAGGACTATTTTTGACGCTCTCCTAAGCCCAGGATCGGTTATGATCGCACTCATTCTCCTTAACCTTTCCCAGAAACCGTTAATCTTGGTCAAATGAAAGAAAATCGCTACAACCTCTCTCGTTGGGCCATTAATCATTCCTGGCTGACCATTGGCTTCTGGTTAGCGATCGCCGTTGCGGGTTTATTCGGCCTTAAGTTCTCTCAAATACGCCCTCTTTCCTGAAGTCACCTTTCCCGTCGTCATTGTCAATGGAACAATTGCCCTAGAAACAGCAGAACTAACAGAAACTCAACTCACCGTACCGCTAGAAAAACGACTGCAACCGTTACCACAAACCACCCTCTATTCCTCTACCTATGCAGGGCGATCAGTCCTCAGTATTGCCTTTGATGCGGGTTTAAATCTCGAAAGTTCAACAGAAACCGTTAAAAAAGCTCTCAAATCTCTCCCCTTACCTGCTGGAGCCAAAATTGAAATTTTTCCCTTCAATCTCAATGAATCCAGTGCCGTTACCTACGCGATCGCACCTTCGACCCAATCCTTAGAAGAACTCAGTCAGCTTGCTAAAACGAAAATTATTCCCGCTCTTAGTCAATTATCGGGCGTTTTGACCGTCAATTTGTTAGGAGATGCCGATTTTAGGGAAATATCCGATGCAAGCGTCCCCGATGCCAATCCTCCTACCCTCACCCGTTTGAATGGCAAAGATGTCCTAGCGGTTCAGGTAATCAAAAAAGGATCGGCCAATACCCTAGAAGTGGTGAAATCTGCCCAAAAAACCATTGAAACTTTACAAAATCAATTTCCAGCCATTCAGTTTACCCTAGCCGAAACCCAGGCGGACTATATTCGAGAAGCGACGAATGCCACCCTTGAATCGTTGTTTGGGGCGATTTTTTTAGCAGTTTTAGTGATTTATCCCTTTTTACGGAGTTGGTGGGCGACCCTGATTACCGCGATCGCCATTCCCCTGTCTCTCTTGGGAACGTTTATTGTGATGGCAATTTTGGGTTTAAATCTGGAAACGTTAACCCTATTGGCCCTCGCCCTGGTGATTGGCATTGTGGTGGATGATGCGATCGTGGATGTAGAAAATATTAGCCGTCACATCGAAGCAGGAGAAACGCCCCGCCAAGCCGCGATCCTGGCCACCGAAGAGATCGGATTAACGGTTTCGGCGACCAGTTTATCGATTGTTGCCGTATTTTTGCCGATCGCCTTGATGGGGGGCAGTTTAGGGCAATTTTTTAAACCCTTTGCCTTTACGGTCGCCAGTGCGGTGATTTTTTCTCTGTTGGTGGCACGGACACTTTCCCCAGTTTTATCGGTCTTGTGGTTACGAAAAAAAGATCAGCCTTCTTCTGAAAAAAGTTTTAATTCAAAGGTTACGCACTACTCATCGAAATGCCAAACGCTCTATCGTCAGGTCTTAGATTGGTCATTGCGCCATCGTCCGACGGTTATAGGAATCGCGATCGCTAGTTTAATCGCAGGACTGGCCCTAATTCCCCTCATTCCCCAGGGTTTTATTCCTGTTTTAGACCGAGGAGAATTTAATGTCATCTACACGCCCGCATTGCCTAACCTCGCGGGAAAATTCAAACCTCAAGCTGAAAAAAACGCTACGGAAAGTTCTGGAGCCTTTGATTGGGTTGGTGATATTGCCCAATCTCCCGAAGGCTTTTTGTTAAGGAGGACTCATCGCACTGCCGAAAAACTAGAGCCGACGATTTTAGCCCTACCCGAAACTCAGTCCATTTTTACGATCGCGGGACCACAAGGCAATCCCCTCAAAGGCAAAATCTATGTCCAACTCAAGGGCGATCGGGTACTCAAAACTAGCCAAATCCAAGAAAATTTACGTCAATCCTTACCGAAACTTCCCAAGGTGACGACCAGTGTGGAAGATATTTTATTTGTGCAAACAGGGGATGATAGTCCCTTAAAAGTGGCATTAATGGGCGAGGATCTAAACCTTTTACAAACAACGGCGGAAAAATTAAAAACCAAAGTCGAAAAAATCCCTGGTTTAATTCAAATCAAACTCACAGGCATCACGGAAAATGGCGATAGTATTGAACATTTCAAGGGAAAAAGAGCAGTTTATCTCAGTGCCAATCTCGCCCCCAACTATACCCTGGGAGAAATCACCACCGAGGTCGAGAGCCTAGCCCAATCCCTCTTACCAACGGGAGTCAGTCTTGAACTCCAGGGAGATTCCGCCAGAATCGGTCAAGTTTTTACTGAGTTTGCGATCGCCCTCCTGCTTTCTTTGGGGGGAATGCTTGTTGATCCTAGTCTTACTTTTCAGAAGTTTCTTGGAACCCCTTGTTATGCCCTTTCCTTGCCCCTTTCCATCGTCGGAGCCATGTTAGGTTTATTGATTACCCAAAGCGATTTTGGCATGATTTCCTTGATTGGACTGATTTTTTTGTTGGGATTATTGGATAAAAATGCGATTTTATTGATTGATTACGCCAACCAACTCCGCAAAAAAGGATTTAACCGTCATGATGCCCTGTTAGAAACAGGAGTCGTCCGATTACGCCCGATTTTGATGACCACCGCTTCAACAATTTTGGGAATGTTGCCCCTGGCTTTAGGTTTGGGGGCAGGAGCCGAATTGCGTCAACCCATGGCCGTAGCGATTATTGGCGGTCTGATTACCTCTTCTCTGTTGAGTTTGATTGTGGTTCCCGTTTTCTATACCCTGGTGGAAGATTTTTGGAAACAAAATACTTTTAAATCCCGTTTTTAAGGGTTTCAATCGGCAAAGATCCTGTTAAGCTAAAACAAGTTCAATTATCTGAGGAATAAAACCATGATTTTACCTGGTGCAACGGTTCGTGTGACTAATCCCAATGATACTTACTATTGTTTTGAAGGACTCGTTCAACGGGTGAGTGATGGTAAGGCGGCTGTGCTTTTTGAAAATGGAAATTGGGATAAATTGGTGACATTTCAACTGAAGGAATTAGCGGCTCTCGATTCCGACGGTGAAGGGCAAAAAATAAAGGTTTCCTAATCATTGCCATGCGTGCTTCTCTTCCCCAATTTAGGCCGACGATCGCCATCCCCATCACATTGCCGAGGTCATTGAAACGTCCACGACTAATTTTTTGGCCCAATGTTTGGAGCCTGAAGATTTGAATTTTCCTGTGATGCCGCCCTTTGGGAGTTGGATTAAGGCGATCGATGAGGAAACGGGCAATAAAATTTTTGCGGTGGTGAGTTATGTGACGACTTCTCCCATTGATTCTATTCATCGGGCGCGGGCGTTGGGTCTTTCGTTGGAGGAACTGCGGGAACAACAACCCCAAATTTTTGCAATGTTAAAGACTGAGTTTCGGGCGGCGATCGTGGGGTTTGAGATGCCACCGACGGGACGCGAATCGCCTGGCAATGGGGCAAATTTATCATTATCTTCCTCCCCGACCGCCCCAAATTCATCAAGCGGTTTTTCAGTGCGATCAGGCAGAAATTATGGATTTTACGGATAAGCCTGATTTTTTGCGGGTATTGTTACAGGTAACTGATGCCCCAGCCGATGCGTTGATTGCGGCGACAGTTCGGGATATTTATCGGTTACGAAAGGGCGATCGCGCTTGGTTGGTGACGGTGGGAAGAAATTTGAGTTTGTTGTTGAAGGATGATTATGATCGATTGCGGTATATTTTGAGTCAGATTAGTTTTTAAAAGATTGGACTATTGATATCAAGAGGCGATCGCAGTTTTCCTAATGTGTAAGAAGGATCGCCTCGAGACTAAAAATGGGAATTCCTGACCAAGGATCATCGGATCAACACTAAATACCACAACTTGATACAATTAGATTGAACTATGACTCAAATTCCAAGATTTCCCTAATCTGACCCATATTGACTATGTTATCGACAGAATCTCGACCCCAACTCTCTGGGAAGCATTATTTCACCTCATCTCCCTCAACTTCCCCTAATCAGAATTTATTGCCCCTAACCGCCAAGATTAACGAAAAAGATGCCTTAGAAATCGGCGGTTGTGATGTTCCCCAGTTGGTCGAACAGTTCGGTTCACCGCTTTATATCTTAGATGAAGTCACTTTGCGGGAAGCTTGCCGTCAGTATCGGGATTCCTTTCGGAAATATTATCCGGCGAATCTCAAGTCATTTATGCGTCTAAAGCTTGGAGTTGTTTCGGTGTTTGTGCCGTTGTTGCCAGCGAAGATCTGGGTTTTGATGTGGTTTCGGGTCTCTAACTGTTTACAACCCTCAATGCCCTAAGAAAAACGATCGAACTGAAATATAGCGATGCCGCCGCAAAAATTTATTTTCACGGTAATAATAAATCCGTTCAAGAACTAAAATCCCGATCGCAACAGGCTGCACAATTATCCTGAAGATAATTGGTTAGAATTACAAAATTTAGTTAAATTAGGAGCCAATTCTCCTGAAAAATTCGAATCATGTTGCACCTAACGCCTGACGAATCCAATGTCATACCCACAAAATACATCCGCACAGGACATCTGGATAGTAAATTTGGCTTTGATCTCCATCAACTCGAATTTACCTTTCATGATCAACAACCCAGTTTGAATTGTGTCGGTCTGCACGCCCATACTGGTTCGCAAATTTTTGAACGCCAACCCCCATACAGGATTCAGGGGTGGTTTTAGTGGAATGGTTCCCAAAAAGGATTGAGCTATGGTTTACCCTTGATGGAATTAAATATTGGTGGCGGTTTGAATTCGTTATACCGAAAGTGATGATCCCCCTGAGCGTTGAAGAATGGGTGAAAGCGAGACTGAATCGGTGGTAAAAACTATGAAGTAGCAAAGACGATGGATTTACCTAAAATTATTGCAGAACACCAGGGCGATCGCTGATTGGAACGGCTTGTGTTACTCCCTATACCGTTGGTAGTCACAAAGTTGTCCCCGAAATTCGTACCTATATCGCCGTAGATGGAGGTGTTCCAGATAATCCCCGGCCCATCACCTATCAATCGCGATCTGGTTGCCTTAACCAAGTCGATGCACACCTGTAAGAAAACTGTCACTGTTGCAGGAAACCATTGTGAATCAGGGGATATTCTGATCAAAGAAACTCCCTTACCCGAAACGGAAGCGGGAGAATCTGGTGGTAATGGATACGGGAGCCTATAACTATAGTATGGCTTCTGATTCAAATCCTTGCCCATACGGCGGTTTTAGTCAATAACGGAGAAGCCAACCTCTTCCTTCAACGGGAAACCTACGTTTGATCTGACTCATTGGGGTTCCTCCAGCCAGACTGTTCAGAGTAGAACGTCTCGGTTATGATTTGTTGATTATTCCTTCTTGCATAGCCTTTTTTCTCGTGTGGGTTTCCTCCTGACCAACGCTTTCTTTTTTTCTGCACTATTCCACAATATTTTAAATACGCCCTTAGTGCTGGCGTTGCTGTACCTGATGCTCCTGATTATTGATAAACATCGGTGCTCTCTGGATGATGCGGGGTGATATCGTGTTGATGTTACTTCAGGTCATGAGGAATCGCCTCCACCTCGATTTCCTTGAAATTTGTCTTAGAAAAAATCTCGTACAGCGCCGCAGATGGCGATGGCAGTCATTTTTCAGGCTGAATTTCGACGATTTTGGAATTATTCGGACGAGGGCAAATTTTACAACTCCTAGAGCCCCAAAGCTCTTCCCCCAAAGCCGATAATCTGATTGATGAAATGGTTGATGCGGTCAAGGAACTTTACCAAAATCGCATTGGGGCTTTGATTGTCGTAGAACGCTTCCCAAAGTTAGACCATAAGCTATTTGACGACCAAAGAGATAAGCTCAACGGGGAAGTGTCAAAGGAATTGCTCCAAACGATTTGGCAGCCTAAAACTCTCTTTCATGATGGAGCTGTTTTTATTTGGGGTTCACAGATTGTCAGCGGCGGGAGTGATTTTGCCCCTCTCAGAACGAACTGCTTCTAACAATCGGAAAATCCGTCACCGAGCGGCGATGGGAATTACCAGAACAAAGACAAAATTTTCTATTGTGTGGTGGTTTCTGAAGAAACAGGGTCGATTACTCTCGCAAGAAAATGGAAATCTCAATCGTCCCCTAACCAGTAGCAAACTCAAAGAATTATTACGAAACAAAATGCACCGCAGTTCGTAGAACAAGAGATCCGTTGCGCCGAGTTTAGGGCGGCTAGGTGGTACAATTGGTTTACAAAGTAATAGTTTTATTACAAACGTTTATTTCTAATTCCCTCATCAACTACCAAAGACAGTAAGAAATCACCGCTAAACCCATTGTGACCCCAAAACTCCCTGCAAATATTGCTCAAAATCGATTACCGCACCATATTGCAGTCATTATGGATGGCAATGGGCGTTGGGCTAAACGTCGAGGTCAACGCGTATAATCGGGCCACGTGGGAGGATATAATACCCTACAAAAGTTTATTGCGCTGTTGTAATGATTGGGGGATTTCGGCCCCTGACTGCCTACGCTTTTTCGACGGAAAACTGGGGCAGACCGTTGGAAGAAGTGGAATTTTTGATGACGTTGTTTGAACGGGTGTAGGGGAAAGAATTGAAAAGAGATGATGGAAGAAAATCTGCGAATTCGCTTTGTTGGTAGTTAGAGTTATCTCCCCTTCCCACTTCACGTTTGCGGAAGAAATTAGCCGTTAAATGGCGGATACTCAGAATAATA
>CAWEDJ010000002.1:0-47354 GCA_963807635.1 uncultured cyanobacterium | reverse complement strand
AAAGCGGTGAAACCCTCGTTCCAAGAGCCATTCATCCCGATAGTAGGTGATTGCTTGTGGTAGAGTGAGCTGGGTTGAAGGTGCATTAGTAACAAACAATCGCCACCCTGCCAATTGTTTGGCTTGTTCAATAGCAGCAGGTTGTTGTGTGAACTGAAGTTGGAGATTTATCCGAATTACCTGCTCCTGCAAAGACTTAGTAGTGGGTCGTCCGCGCCCTAAGTAGCGGGTTTGGATGATGGTTTCTGCGGTGGTCGTTACGGCAAAGAACTCCTTGACACGGTGACGTTTGAGGATATCCTCCACCTTTTGATTAAGTTGTTCAAGGTCATCTCCCGGTTTGGTCGCGAGTTTGGAGAGTGCCTCAGTAGCTCGGTCAGCCGTTGCTGTTGACCACGGAGAGCCGCAGCGGCGAGGGTGTGGGAGTAAACGACCAGATGCCGCTCATCCCATCGCACCCACTGGTTAGTTTCCCGATTCAACCAGAACTTCCCTAACTGTACTTCAAACCCTTTCCCCACAGCAGGTTCCTCTTCCTCCTGTCGAGGCAAACGAATCTCCACACTTGGAGACGGTGGGTTGAGTACCCATTGTTTGAGTAACTCTGGATGTTGCCCAGTCATGGGCAAGGGAAAACAATAGATACCCCCCTGAGATGCAATCTGGGCACGGGTTGCGATTGCCCCTGCCTTGCAATCAGCTAAAAAGACAAACTGCTTGTGACCAATCACTTTCGCCATCTGCTGCCACGTCGGCAAATAGATGGGGTCATCTGCCCCATTACCCGCTAGAGTTGCACTCACCAATGGTATTCCTGCGGGGTCGAGGGTTGCCAATAATTGACGGTATTGTAGTAAGTCTGGTCGTTTGTCTTTCGAGTGTCCATAGCGTAGCAGACTTTCTTCCTCAGATTCCTGTTGCTGGTGATTCACGGAAAAACTACTTGTATCTGCTCGTGCCACTTTAGTCGGTAATTCATAGGAACGGAGCAAATGCTGTCCCAATTTCATTTCTATCTCAGTGCAGGCTTCTGCTTGTCGCCCCAACTCTTCCACTACCCTCGCCAGTCGGTCATCACTGGCATCTTTTTCCCCAATCGACCCCCCTGTAACCCATTCCAACACCTTTATATGTTTTTTCACCCAGCATTCCACTGCACATAATCGATGATCTGCCTGGGTAATCATGTAAGTCAACAGCAACACACTCAATTGCCCATAGCTCAGCCCTTGATGGTTACCGTGCGGTTTCGGTAGGCTTTTTTCTATCCATTTGACAATCGACCTCTTCTTTAACCACTCGACAATTACAGGAATATCATCAATTTGCTCAGAACTTATTTCCACCGTTTCGCTGACCATACTTTGGAGCCTCAAGAAATTGCTCTCTAGCCTACCCTACATGAGTTCCATTCTTGATACACTGGCGCAATTCCTCTATTCCTTGCCCCTCAAGACATTAATTCTTCTTCTATTACTGAAATGAGCGAACGTACAGTTTGAAAGGGGGCTAGGGGGAATATTTTTTCTATGAATTTAATTTTTCACAAAGGCGATCGCTGGATTGGAATGATTTTTATCCAGAAGATTTATACAGAGAGCGGGGCAAATATTATTTCTTTGAAATGATCGCACTAAACAACAATCAGGACTTTAATTGAATCAAATAACCGCAACTATGTTCACCATTATTAATCCAGTGAGTTCTTTCGATCGCGCAATCAGGGAGAATCGCCCCAAACATTTCCAACTCATGCCCACAGACCGTTGGATAGGATTCAGCTACCTCAGAAATGGCACAATGATGTTCCGCTAAAATAAATTTTTCTGCCGTTTTCGGTTCAGCCATATTTTCATCAAAATCATGCAATTCTGCCATATAACCTTCTTCTCGACGCAACTCTACCAATTTTTCAACCCTAGCTTGCAGAGAACCCGCCCCAATCCGTTGGCGATACTCATCCGCTTTGCGTTCCCATTGTTTTTTTAAGACTTCCCCGACCTGTTTTTCCCCGACCGTTTCCATCAAAGTATCCAAAAACGACACCGCAAACTCCCCGTAACGATTGGGAAAGCGATCACGACCTTGCTTGCTGAGATGATAATAATATTGGGGTCGTCCCATACCCTCTTGGACGGCTCGATGCTCTACTAAGCCCTCGATTTCTAAATCTTTGAGATGCCGACGAATCGCTTGGGGGCTAATTTCTAACAAATCCGCCAACTCCTGAGCTTTGGTTTGATCCACCTTGAGCAAATAATTGAGGATGTCCTCTTTGGTAGAAGGAGTTTGAGTCATGGTCATAGCGATCGCCCAAAAGAGAATAAAAAATAGCAGAGTCGTTTAACGAATCAGAGTAAACTAGAACGGGTCATGGATTGAGCCGGGATCTGAATTGCCTGACGTGAGCGTGTCAGGTCATGAAAATAGTTTATCGACTTTGACAACTAACCCGTTGTTAATCTATTGTAAGATATAGTTAAACAATAAAAGTGTTGTTTAAGTACCCCGATCATTAATAATCTATTATTTTAACGTTACCTCTTGCCCTCAAACCCCTTTAGGGAAAGACTCTGGGGCAACATACCAGTCATACGGGAGAATCCGATCCAATGAGCGCGACCACAGTTAAAACCCTCGTTAACCAACCCTACAAATACGGTTTCATCACAGACATTGAATCGGATACCATTCCCAAGGGTCTGAGTGAGGATGTCGTCCGTCTCATTTCGGCGAAAAAGAACGAACCCGAATTTATGTTGGAGTTTCGTCTGAAAGCCTATCGACACTGGTTAAAAATGACCGAGCCTACCTGGCCCCATGTCCATTATCCCGCGATCAATTACCAAAATATTATCTATTATTCCGCTCCTAAACAACAAAAAGAAAAATTAGGTAGTTTAGATGAAGTTGATCCTACCTTGTTAGAAACTTTTGAAAAATTAGGCATTCCTTTATCAGAGCAAAAACGATTAAGCAATGTGGCAGTGGATGCAATCTTTGACAGTGTTTCTATCGGGACAACTTTTAAAGAAAAATTAGCAAAAGATGGCGTAATTTTCTGCTCAATTTCTGAAGCCCTCCAAGAACATCCTGAATTAGTTAAAAAATATTTAGGTAGTGTGGTTCCGACGGCTGACAATTATTTTGCGGCTTTAAATGCGGCAGTTTTTAGTGATGGCTCCTTTGTTTTTATTCCTAAAGGTGTTAAATGCCCAATGGAATTATCTACTTATTTCCGTATTAATAATGGAGATACGGGACAGTTTGAAAGAACCTTAATTATCGCCGAAGACGGGGCTTCTGTTAGCTACTTAGAAGGCTGTCATCCCGCAGGAGAACAAGTTCTCACTCGTCACGGTTGGCGTAATATTGAAAGTCTGCAAGCAGGCGATCGCGTTTATGACCACAACGGCAAATTGCAAAAAGTACGCGCCGCAATGGTACGCCACCACAAAGGCGAAATGATTACCGTCCGTCCTGTTTCTCGTTACAACGAATTTAAGTTAACACCTGAGCATCCTGTTTATGCCATTAAACGTCAAGATGTAGCGGTTAAACGACAACAACGAAAAGAAAATTGGTTACCTGAAGTAGATACCAAAAAACTCCTCAAAACCGAACCCCAATGGCTCAAAGCTGATGAGTTAGAAAAAGGCGATTTTATTCTCGTTCCCAAATTAACTCGTCCTGATTCTTCCGCTTTTAGTGATGCCGAATTAGAATTATTGGGTTATTACCTAGCAGAAGGAAGCACCTATTTCAATCAAGCCAATCGTCAATATACGAATCAATTATCCTTTGGTTTACATGAAAAAGAATTAGTGAATCGCGCTTGTCAATTAATTACCGAAGTGACAGGTCGTCCTGCCTATGTGACAGAGCAACCCGATCGCAATGGAGCAGGCGTTAGTTTTTATTCCCAACAATATTCGGATTGGTTTACCGAGCATTGTGGAAAAGGTGCAACGAATAAAAAACTGAGTCCCGCTTTAATGGAACTTTCTCCGAGTAAAACTAAAATCTTTTTAGATGCCTATTTAGCAGGAGATGGTAATGTTCATCAACGAGATAATTCTTGTTTAGTCCGATACTCTACCGCTTCAGAAAGTCTTGCCCAGCAAGTACAAATGTTACTCAATAAATTAGACATTTATGCTTGGGTACAAACACGAGAAGGCGGCGAAAGTAAATTTTCCCACCAATCTGACCGAATAATTAACCGTCAAACCCTTTATCAAATTGGTTATACCGAGGAGAAAAAATGGGATATGGTACGAGAAACAGAAACCCATTTTATCGTCCCTATTCGAGAAATTAATCGGGAACCTTATGACGATTTAGTGTTTAACATTGATGTCGATTCTACCCATAGTTACCTAGTGCGGGGTTTTGCGGTTCACAACTGTACTGCGCCCATGTATGACAGTAATCAACTCCATGCCGCCGTTGTTGAATTAGTCGCGTTAGATAATGCGGAAATTAAATATTCAACGGTACAAAATTGGTATGCAGGCGATGAAAACGGGAAAGGTGGAATTTACAATTTCGTTACTAAACGAGGTTTATGTAAAGGCGTTAATTCCAAAATCTCCTGGACACAAGTAGAAACAGGTTCAGCGATTACTTGGAAATATCCTAGTTGTGTTTTAGTTGGCGATAATTCCGTTGGAGAATTTTACTCGATCGCCCTGACAAATAACAAACAACAAGCGGATACGGGAACCAAGATGATTCACATCGGCAAAAATACCCGAAGCACAATTATTTCTAAAGGAATTTCTGCGGGGAATTCTCAAAATAGTTATCGTGGCTTAGTGAAAATGGGGCCGAATGCTAAAGGAGCCAGAAATTATTCTCAGTGCGATTCTATGCTCATTGGGGATAACGCCGAAGCCAATACTTTTCCCTATATTCAAGTTGATAACAATACGGCTAAGGTAGAACATGAAGCTTCCACGTCTAAAATTGGGGAAGACCAACTTTTTTACTTTGCCCAACGGGGAATTTCAGAGGAAAATGCAGTTTCCCTTTTAGTCAGTGGTTTCTGTAAGGATGTTCTCAATGAATTACCAATGGAATTTGCTTCCGAAGCCGATAAGTTACTCAGCCTAAAACTCGAAGGAGCCGTTGGTTAATTACTATTGGGCGTACGCAATACGCCCCTACCGAATGTCTATTATCAATTATTCACTTTCAACTATCAACTAATGAGCGATACTATTTTATCTGTCAAAAATCTCACCGCCAATGTGGACGGAACTCCTATTTTAAAAGGACTTAATTTAGAAGTCAAAGCAGGAGAAGTTCACGCCATTATGGGTCGTAACGGTTCAGGAAAAAGCACGTTTTCTAAAGTCTTAACGGGTCATCCTGATTACGAAGTTACAGGGGGAGAAATTCTTTATAAAGGAGAAAGTTTACTAGAAACGGAACCCGAACAAAGAGCTTTAGCGGGAATCTTTTTAGCCTTTCAGTATCCTCTAGAAATTCCTGGCGTTAGTAATTTAGATTTTTTACGGATTGCCTATAATGCGAAACAGAAACATTTAGGATTAGAAGAATTAGATAATTTTGATTTTGAAGATTTGGTCAATGAAAAGCTAGATATTGTGCAAATGAATCCCAGCTTTTTAGACCGTAGCTTAAATGAAGGTTTTTCGGGTGGGGAAAAGAAACGTAACGAAATTCTGCAAATGGCAATTTTAGAACCCACTTTATCAATTTTAGATGAGATTGATTCGGGATTGGATATTGATGCTTTGAGAATTGTTTCTAGTGGCGTTAACCAGCTTAAAACTGAAAATAATGCCTGTATTGTTATTACCCATTACCAACGCTTACTGGAATATATTGAACCTGATTTTGTTCATGTCATGTATGACGGTCGCATTGTGATGAGTGGCGATAAGGAATTAGCCCATGAATTAGAAGCCAAAGGCTATGATTTCTTGGATGAAAAAGTTTTAGCCGCCGTTTAAGCAGGCCATTAATTTAATGAATATTAGGAATTAACAACAATGACTACAGCAGTAGTATTAAAAAATGAATCGGTAAACTCCTTAGAAGATAACTATCTCAGTAAGTTATTAATTCAATGTGAGAAAAAAAATGCTGTTATTCAATCAGATTTTTTAACAGATTTAAAACAAAAAGCGGCATCGGTATTAACTCAATCTCGATTTCCGAATAAGAGAGATGAAGAGTGGCAGTTTACCGATATTTCAGATTTACTCAAAATTGATTTTCAAGCTGCGAAAGAAACAACTTTAACAACCGACGTTTTAAATCAGTTTGTTTTAGAAGAAGCAAAAAATAGTCGCCTTGTTTTTGTCAATGGCATTTATTCTGCCGAATTGTCCAATAGAACTGCTTTATTAGATCGCGTTTATGTCGGAAATTTAAACAATTTATCGGATACTAAGAAAACACAATTAGCCAGTTATCTAGGGCAACAGGAAGGTTCAGACGAATTTTTTACTGCTTTGAATACGGCGGGACTTGATGATGTCGCGATCGCCTGGGTTGGTTCTGATGTAACAGTAGAAACTCCCATTCATTTATTATTTTTATCAGTAGTAGATTCAATTCCGAGTCTAATCCAAACCAGAGTTTTGGTGATTGCTGAACCCAATTCTACTTTTTCTTTAGTTGAATCCTACGGGGCTGTGACAACGAATTGCACGGATCGCCCCCAAAAAAAGCCCTATTTTAGTAACGTTGTTACGGAAATTTATTTAGCAGAAAATTCCCAAGTCAATCACATTCGTAACCAACGGGAATCAGGCGATAGCTTTCATATTGCTAAAACTGTTATTTCCCAAGCCAAAAATAGTCGTTATACAAATTATGACTTTAATTTAGGTGCGAAACTTTGCCGTCATAATTTAGAAATTTACCAACAAGGAGAACAAACGGAAAGTAATTTGCATGGGCTGACTATCATTGCAGGAAGACAAGTTTCTGATACCCATAGTGCAATTTATTTACGTTATCCTCACGGGAAAACAAATCAACTGCATAAGTGTATTGTGGATGAATATTCCCATGCTATTTTTAGCGGAAAAGTCTTTGTTCCTAAAGCGGCTCAAATGACTAATGCTAATCAATTAAATCGTAATTTAGTACTTTCTTCTAAAGCGAGAATTAATACCAAACCCGAATTACAAATTACAGCCGATAACGTGAAATGTTCTCACGGTGCAACGGTCAGTCAATTAGAAGCCGATGAAGTCTTTTATCTGCGTAGTCGGGGATTAAATGATTATGATGCTCGTCATTTATTGCTAGATGCTTTTGCGGGAGAAATTTTAGATAAGGTTTCTTTAAAATCTTTACAACAACGCTTGCGTCAATGTATTTCTTGTCGGACGATTTAATTTTAGGGAGAATTTTACAAACATTAATTATTCACTATCAATTATTTACTAATGCTATGGTTATTACCCAAGAAAGAACCCTCGCTGCTAGAGTTCGTGCCGATTTTCCAATTCTTGATCAAGAAGTTAATGGAAATCCTTTAATTTATTTAGATAACTCCGCAACTTCCCAAAAACCCTTAGCCGTCCTCAATAGTTTACTGAATTACTATCAAAAAGATAACGCCAATGTTCACCGAGGAGCGCATACCCTCAGCACCAGAGCAACAGAAGCCTATGAAGGAGCTAGAGATAAAATTGCTCAATTTATTAATGCGCGATCGCGTCAAGAAATTGTTTATACCCGTAATGCAACGGAAGCGATTAATTTAGTGGCCTATAGTTGGGGTTTAAATTTTCTCAAAGAAGGCGATGAAATTATTACCTCGGTAATGGAACATCATAGTAATTTAGTTCCTTGGCGGATGATTGCCGAGAAAACGGGAGCCATTATTAAATATGTGGAATTAGATGAGAATGAAGGATTTAATTTAGCACAATTTAAAACCCTTTTATCCGAGAAAACTAAATTAGTTACCGTTGTTCATATTTCTAACACATTGGGTTGCATTAATCCCGTTGAAGAAATTACTAAACTCGCCCACCAAGTTGGCGCAAAAGTGTTAATTGATGCTTGCCAAAGCACACCCCATTATCCCCTGGATGTTCAGGCGATCGATTGTGATTGGTTAGTTGCCAGTGGTCATAAAATGTGTGCGCCCACAGGAATTGGTTTTCTCTATGGAAAAGAAACTTTATTAGAAGCAATGCCGCCTTTTTTTGGAGGAGGTGAAATGATTTCTGAGGTCTTTCTGGATCATTTTACAGTCGGAGAATTACCCCATAAATTTGAAGCGGGAACTCCTGCTATTGGAGAAGCGATCGCGCTCGGTGCGGCAGTGGATTATTTAACCAATTTAGGAATGGATAATATTCACTCCTACGAAATGGAATTAACCGCCCATTTATTTAAGCAATTAACAGAAATTTCCCAATTGAAAATCTATGCCGCCAAAGCCTGATAAAAAAGGTCAAGGACGAGCAGCCTTAGCTTCTTTTAACGTGGAAGGAATTCATGCCAGTGATTTATCAACTTTATTAGATCATGATGGGATCGCCATCCGTTCGGGGCATCATTGTACCCAACCGTTGCATCGTCTTTTTAATGCGTCAGGCAGTGCAAGAGCCAGTTTATCTTTTTACAATACCCACGCAGAAATTGATCGCTTTATTGAAGTGTTAAAACAAACGATTGACTTTTTTAATGGCATTGCTGACTAATATTTATTCAGGTTATTTTTAAAATATTTAACTTGCCAACAAAATGGGGAATATTCAACAACAACCCAAGATTATTATTATCGGTGGTGGTGCGGCGGGATTTTTTGCGGCAATTACGGCGGCGATCGCCCATTCCCGTGCTTCAGTGATCCTACTAGAGGCAGGGCGAGAATTCCTCACAAAAGTACGCATCTCTGGCGGAGGACGGTGTAATGTCACCCATCACTGCTTTGAACCGTCCCAATTGGTGCAATATTATCCGAGGGGTGGAAAAGCCTTACGGGGAGCCTTTAGTCGTTTTCAGCCCAAAGATACCGTCGCTTGGTTTAAATCCCGTGATGTTACCTTAAAAACTGAAGCCGATGGGCGAATGTTTCCCATAACCGACGATTCTGCCACGATCGCCAATTGTTTATTAGAAACGGCCAAAGAATACGGGGTTCATTTACGGCCCAATAGTCCTGTTAAATCCCTTCAAAAAATAGAAAATCAGTTTTGGATCGACCTAAAAAATGGAGAAATCTTAAAGGGCGATCGCGTCTTAATGGCAACGGGTAGAATCCAATGGGCTATCGCTGGGCAAAAAATTAGGGCATCAAGTTCAAGATCCTGTACCGTCTTTATTTACTTTTAATATTAAAGATGCTCGTTTAACAGATTTAGCGGGAATTGCGGTTGAAAATGTCCGCGTTGGTTTAATCAGTCCCGATCAAAAAAAATTAGAACAAATAGGGCCATTATTAATTACCCATTGGGGTGTAAGTGGCCCCGCTATCCTTAAATTATCCGCCTGGGGAGTGAGATTATTACATGATCAAAACTATCAAATGCCCTTAATTATTAATTGGTTGCCGAATTACAATCGAGAAACACTACAAGCAATTTTATTAGAGACAAAACAATCCCAACCCCGTAAACAAATTCTGAACTTTTCTCCTGTGGAAATTCCCAAAAGATTGTGGCAAAGCTTAGTTACATCTATTGGTCTTGATTCCAAAATCGTTTGGGCAGATTTATCGAAAAAAGCTTTAAATAATCTTTTAATAGAATTACTCCAAGGGGAATATTTGATTCAAGGGAAAGGCATTTTTAAAGAGGAATTTGTGACCTGTGGCGGGGTTAATTTAAATGAAATAAACTTTAAAACAATGGAAAGTAAAAAATGTCCTGGTTTATTTTTTGCAGGAGAAGTTTTAGATATTGATGGAGTGACGGGGGGATTTAATTTTCAGAGTGCCTGGACAACGGGGTGGTTGGCAGGGCAGGCAATGGGAATAATTTAAGCTTATTCAGCCAAAACCCGAAATCTTGCTAAATACTCCTCACCCTGTCGCGCAGCAGTAGAATTATTGACCAGGGAAATATTAGTTGTTTCAAAAAACGGTGAAAATAAATCCTGAATTTCCGACAAAGAACTACCAAAGGGCGGGCCATCGGGACGATTATGGAGCCAAAACAGAGCAATGAATTCTCCCTGTGGTTTTATGAGAGAATGCACGGTTTTTACATATTTTGAGCGTAGTTCGGGAAGAATGGCACAAAAACAAGTATGTTCGACTACATAATCAAAACTGCCTGGAAATTCGGCGGGTAAATCAAAAATATCTCTTTGCAAAAACTCACAACTAATTCCCTGGGACTGGCTCAATTTTTGGGCAAAGGCGATCGCGCTGGGAACAAAATCAAAACCTGTCACCTCCAGACCATGTTGAGCGAACAATAGAGCATCATGACCCTGACCACAACCGATAACCGCCATTTTTCCTGATTTAGGCGCATTGGGGGAAGTCAAGAAACTAGCAAAAGGAGGAGCGGCTTGGCCCAGATCCCATTTGTCCGTCTTTTCTTGATAGCGTTGTTCCCAATAGTGAGGATTTGCGATCGATAATTCCATCAAAAGTTGGCTAAATTAGCTAATTTTTATGTTTAAAATCTATAAAAGCTATAAACATTCTGGTGTCCAACTTCCGTGTAAACCGTAGGGAATATGACTTTTTAAATGCAAAATTGCTTTTTGAGTGAGATCTTTAGCGTCTAAAATAACTAGGTCAGAACGATTCTTAGCAGCATCATAAATTAAAGTCAAAACCCAACCTTCATCTTCATGGGTTGCATTTGGTTTCGGGACAAAAATGGGTTCTCCCGCAAATCCTTTCGGTGCAAAGGAGTGAATTTGTCGGTCTCCCGTTTGTAAATCTAACTTGAGAATAGCCTGCAAAGGAGCATTCCCCGTTGAATTGTGAGCCGCCGCCGCATAAAGATAACGATGCTCTCGACCAACGCGATCGCCATTGAGGGTCGGAAATTCACAGGATCGAGATTCGAGTAAATCACGCTCAATGGTGTTATTGTCGGGATCAATGGTAAATCGCCACAACTGTCCAGGATCTAGACCATCAAAATCGATCGCTTGGTAGGAAGTATCGGGTTGAATTTGGGGCAATGAACCATAACAAATGGAATCCAGATAAATTTTGCCCCCAGACTCAAAAGCATTACCGTGATGAAACACAAAACCCGCCTGAGTTTCCAGAATTTTTACTGCATCGTAGGGCGGCGTTCTGGGAATCAAAATTAGGCGCGCAGGTTTGTCGGGTTGAAAGTTTACACACTCTCCTGCTCCCTTCAATCCAAACAAAAAGGATAAGGGATTAAAACTGACTGAATTTTGTAAAAAAATCGCGTAGTGGGGCGTAATCGCAAAATCATGAATAAAGGCAAAGCCTGGGATCACATGGCTATGACGACGCAATAATTTACCATCAGGATTCAACTCAAATAGGGTAATGGTACTGGATAAACCCGTTTTTAGGGAAAAATTGACTAAACAAGGTTGATTGTTGTCCAACTCACAACTCGGATCAACCCAGGGATGGGCAGAAAACGCATCACCTGATTCTAAAATTCCATCGAGATAATCTAATCCCAGGGTGTCTAGGGTGTGAGGATCAAGACGGTGGGGTTCCGCCGCCTCCCAAAGAGCCAGTAATTTTTGTCCCCAATAGATGACGTTGGTATTAGCAATATTTTTGAGCCGCAAGTCAAAGGCATTTTTTAGCCATCCGCCTGGTCGCTGAGTTCCAAAAACGCCGCGATAGACCATTTTTCCCGTTGCTTTTTCCTTTACATAGCCATCGGTGCGGACAAATTTATTACGGAAATGAACTCTTCCCTCTGGGTTAAAGGTAAAAGCGGCAATCATGCCATCGCCATCAAAGGGATGCTTAATCGGTGTTCCCGCAATTTCAAAGAGACCTTGCCCGTTCCGAAAGAGGGTTCCTCTTAAATCTGGGGGAATTTCTCCCTCAATGTCTTCAATCCAATAATTATCTTCGATGGGCTGGGAAATATACCCTTTTTGCCAATCTTCGCGGCTGTAGGAACGGTTTGCTGGGGGAAGAGTCGTCGTCATAGTGGTTTTTGTTTAATTTTCAGAGCCAACTCTTTTTTCTAAATATTGACCAATCATTTGCTCTTGGCCTGCACGGGAAATAATGGTTTGACGGGTGCGATATTGTTGGCCAATCAGCTTGATTTCTTCTTCAAATACTGAGCCGCCATATTCGGTTTTGAGAGTCATCGTTTGAGGATTAGAAAAGTTATAGGTCGCACAAACGGGATTAGATGTGGCAAAACCGCGATCGCGATAGAGAATATTGCCTAAAGCACCGAAAATAGTGGAACCCGTCGAAGGTTTGCGGATTTTTCCAGTGTAATTGCTTTCCCAGGTCACATAGGTTCCACAGATAAAGGAAATATCTGAACTAACCCCGTGTAATTGAGCGAGTTCACGCAACTCAACACAGTCTTTTTCTAAAAATTTAATTTGAATCTGACTTTCAACCTCTTGGGTCGCCACATCGGGATTGAGGGTATAGTAACGCCGTTGAGAGTGCCACTGACCTTCACTCTGTCGAAAAAATTCGACGACTAACGCTTCTAGGGCAGTTGACTGAATTTGATTAACGGACATAAAGGGTTACCTCATGGCTAAGGAGTATCCATAAAACGAATACAATGTCAATTAAACTTAAAGTTAGTTTACATATATCACTGTATCACAGTTTACTAAAATTACTGAAATTGGGTTTCAATCTAAATTAGGGTTCAGAAAAAAAGATTGGAAGGGAGGGACTCTAGGAACTCTAGAAAGAATTTCTCCAAAAAACTGTTAATCTTGATACTCCATCCTGAGAGCTGAGATATTTTTCCTCTGACAAAAAAATATGCAAGTTTTCACCGTTTTAATAAAGTTGCGATATAATCTCGTTTTTAAGGATAGGGAGATAAATTGATAATGAATACGACCAGTTTTATGAGTTTTTTCGATCATTGTGTAGGTAGTTGGAAAACGGAACGAACTTATCACTACCTTACCCATAACGAGGTCGAGCGATCGCGACAGAATTTACCATTGCGCCTCTGACCATTGAACTTAAAAACAAAGTATTGCAGGATAATCAGTACTCTCTAGAAGAGGATTTAGAGAAATTCCCTGGATTTAGTCTAGGATTTTATACAATCTCAGAAAAGGGAGAAGAAGTTTCCCAATCTTTGAATTTTATTTTTGTACCAACCTCAGAAGAAAATGGTTGGCTCTCAGGGGATTATTTACGCGATCGCGCCTACGAAGAATCGAGACCGATTATTTCCCGTTTTAGGTTTAATAATCAGCACCGAGAATTACTCATGACGACCAATTATACCGAAGTTGTTTCTGTGGATTCGATTACTTTAATTAACCCGACTTTTCGGATTCGTAAAATTATTAATTATCATCGTCCAGAAGAGGGAAATCCCCTACAACATCCTCGATTAGTGGGTTTTGGGGTGGAACTTAAGGTTTGAATAACGATTTCTATTAAAGTGCGATCGCTGAGAATCTTTTCGCCTAAAGACTTTCCATACTATCAGCATAACTAAAAATCTCAATTCCTAAATTTTCTGCAACAGGAATGGCTCTTTGATCCACCATTGGCGACATGACTAACTTACGGTAAACCGTTCGCTGGTGGTGTTTTTCATAATAGGCAACTTTACGATCAAAGATATACATATCTGCCTTACTCATAGAAGATTTAATCTCACAAAGAATCACCGAACCATTTTTGATAATGACATCAATTTCTACTTGATCTGGACGACCAAAAACCTCTCCATCATGATCAAAATCATTCAAATTCAGGACTTGTACTCCAAAAGAAGTTTCGAGAATTCCCTTAAGACCATTGCGAAAACTGGCCCTTGGAGTATAGACCCCAGCGAGACCCTAATGCGCCAATGGTACTGTCATATTTTCGATTGGCTTTTTTGATTTCCGCGAGAGTTTGGTCAGTCTGTTCCTGCATTTTGTCTAGACGTTTATTGTTTTCGTCCCATTTACGGTTATTTTCATTCCATTTTCGGGCTTGTTCTTCCCGATCGCGTTGTAATTCTGCCAGAATGCGATCAAATTTGCTTTCGGTTTCCTGCTTTCCTGCGTAGTAATCAGAAACGGTTCGCAGTACGAAATCTCTGACCAAGGGTTCCTGGGCAATTAGCTGGGGAAGTTGTTCCCGAATGAGATTGGTAATATCAGTTTCAGCCATAGTTTGCTCTATTGCTTTTCTAACTATCAGTGGTTACGAAGTGTGCCTGCGGCATCGCCATTTAACTCTAACCTAGATTGTACAGAGGTTTCTTGTTTGGATAAAAAAATTTCTTTACCACCGATCAAATTCATAATAAATATTCCCCAGGGTTTCATAGGTTGTTCCCTGAAATTTTTGTATTTTTGCTTCTAAAAATGCTGTTGCTTGATCTTGAGATAATTCGGTACGTTGCATAAACGTTAAAATACTCACTCTCCCTTGACCTTGCTGCATGAGTTTATTAAAAATAGATTCTACGTCTTTTTTCAAATTTTTTAAATGCCAATAAATAGATAATGCTAAAGCAAAGGAAACACACAATCCAAAAACATGAAAGAGTGGAATTTTTAGGATAGATTCCAAGAAAAAGAATTCAAAGATTGCAAAAAAAATCAGGGTATTAAAAAGAACTGGTGTTGAACCAATTTTTTCTTGCTCTGTTCGTGCTTTTAGTTTGGTTAGATTAATATAATAGACAGCAACTGTTAATAAAATATAGGGTATCCAGTTCATGGAAAAATTATTTATTAATCATGATAAAAATAATTGAGACACCCTTCCATTATAGTTTCCCTATCATCATGTGTTGACGCGATCGCCCATTTTAACCCGTAGGTTTTGACAACGCAATAAATCGGTAAAGTTCAGACCGCCCCGATTTTCGATTTCTGCGGTTTTTTCGATCGCGAGTTGGAGACTCTTCGCCGCCTCAGTCGCACTATAACCCCTTCTGATTGCTACCTTAATAGCTGTTTCATCGGCTTCTAGTTCCCGTTCCGTACTCCGATAATTTTGCCAAATTTGATTCGCCGCGATCGCTGTTAAACTGGCCGCCACGACCAGACCGACTGCATCTTTTTGCCAAAGTTGGAGAGCGACCCCCCCTAATCCGACCAAGGTTAGACCCTGATAAATATCGGGCTTAAACCAACGAATACCCGTGAGACGACAAACCACACTCAGCAAAAGCAAATCCCGTTGCGGTTCAGGTAACTGTGACCAACGTTCAAAATTGATGGCAATAAGGCGATCACCCCGTTCCCAGGGTCGGGGAAATTTATAATCAATCAGCTTGGATTGTTGCGGTTTATCAATAATTTTTGTCAACATCCGCCCTGAAGCAGGCATGAGTTCCAATAAACGTCGAATTTCAACATCCCTATCCATATCGCCTCCAAGAATCGCCTATGATCTGTAAAGTTTGAAGTAAGCGTATCAAATTTTAGGTTACGGCCATGAACCGATTTCAAGATCTGATTGGTCAACCCCAAGCAATTGAACTCCTCCAACAGGCGATCGCCCACAATCGCATTGCCCCTGCCTATCTCTTTGCTGGCCCATCGGGGATCGGTAAATCCCTAGCGGCTAAAGCTTTTGTAGAAGAATTATTAGCCTTTAATTTGACGACAGAACAACAAGAACGGGTTAAAAGACGTTTTTTTGCGGGAAATCACCCCGATTTATTATGGGTTAGTCCCACCTATCAACATCAGGGAAAATTGTTAACGGCCAAAGAAGCCGAGGAAAGCGGTTTAAAGCGCAAAGCTCCTCCCCTGATTCGGATCGAGCAAATTCGGGAAATTGGGCAATTTTTGAGCCGTCCTCCCCTAGAAGCTTCCCGTGCCGTCATTGTTCTCGAAGAAGCTCAGTCCATGAATGAGGGCGCGGCCAATGCGCTCTTGAAAACTCTTGAAGAACCTGGTAAAGCAACCTTGATTTTAATTGCTCCCAGTGTGGATGCCCTGTTGCCGACCTTGGTTTCCCGTTGTCAGCGTATTCCCTTTTATCGACTGTCTCTCTCCGCAATGGAACAGGTTTTAACCAAAACAGGCCAGCAAGAGATATTGACCTATCCCCAATTACTCGCGATCGCCCAGGGTAGTCCAGGAGAAGCGATCGCCGCCTTGGAGCAATTACAGGCTATCCCCGAAAACCTCAGACAATTGTTAACCCAAACACCGACCAATGCCCGTCAAGCCCTAGAAATCGCCAAAACTATTGATAAGGATTTAGATACCCAAGTGCAACTCTGGTTAGCGGATTATCTGCAATATTCCTACTGGCAACAGGCGGCCAACCCCAAGCAGTTAAAAATTTTGGAAAAAGCCAAACAATATCTATTAGCCTACGTTCAACCCCGTCTAGTCTGGGAGTGTACTTTATTATCACTCTTAGAAACAAAAGAATCAAAGAAATAAGCCTTATTTCACCAAACTGGACAAAAAATTTCAAAATAATTTAACAAAAACCAAAACACGCTATTTTAGTTCAAAGACTTTTTAAAGATTTTTTAAAGGCTTTTTAAGGATTTTTTAAAGATTCCTTAAAGATTTGACAAAAGACAAAACAACTTATATTGTTTAAAAGGAATTTTAAAGATTGTTTAAATGTTTTTTAAAAATTGTTTAAGTATTTTTTAAAGATATTGTAATTTTTTAGGAGAAATACAAACGGAATGAATAACCTGTCCTTAGATTTAGAAAAGTTTATTCTTATGTCTTCAATAGGAATTTCTTGTTTACTTAGTGGTTCCGTTATGTCTTCAGATGGATGTAACAGTCAAACACCGCTCTGGAATCAACAACTTCAATCGACTAAATCCTTCGGTTCTCTCGCTATTGAGCAACCTGTTACCACTTCCCAATTCTCTATTCCCAAGCCCTTCACAAAGAAACAATGTTCTTAAATTAGCGATAAAAACTAGAGTTGAAAGGTAAACTCCTCTTAAATTGACTTACGGCATCAAATCCCCCACTTATAGCGAAAAATCCCCTAGTATAGAGCATTTCAATCTCTATCTGAAAGGTATATTGAGACAAGCTTGCAAGCCTCTTTTATTGGCAACGTTCGACGACAATGGAGCCGAAATTTGAAGAAGATTGGATTCTGCTGATTCCAGATTTTTTCATCTGTCTTACACTCTTTGGATAGCCCTAGAGCAACTGTCCCCAAGACTGATGCCATTGCTAGTAAAGAGGCAACGACAATTCTTATTCTGTGCGATTTTTTCATAGCTATTTAATTTTTCATGTAAAATTCAAAATTCCATTTTTTATGCTTGATGCAACGCAAAAGTTTATGACAGTTCTAAGAAATTAGACTTTGATCGAGTATCTATACTTATTGATTTTATTTAATTTTCCGTTAAGTTGCGTAGTGCGATCAATTACTCCCTATTTTTGATTGAATTTGTCCTTATTCACTTCAATTAGTTGCCCTTGATATCCCAAATTCTATCATCCTAATTAAGGATTGCAGTGTTAAAAATTGTAAGCTTTTGGGCTTGTCGCTCAATTGATAAAATTCCAATTTTTTTGAGAACATTGACCACTAACTGATTTTTTGTTCGCGATCGCCAGAGAATCCCTTAAATTTTTCGGCAATTTGTTCTCGTTGATTAATTAGATAAATACTGATTAGAGTTAGGCTTACTCCGCTCCATTGTAAGCGGCTCAACTCTTCCCCTAAAATTAAATTCCCAAAGCTCAGGGCAAAGATAGGGGTTAAAAACGTTAAAGAACTCAAGCTGGTTAAATTTCCCTGGGAAGCTAGATAGAAAAAGATTCCATAGGCGATCGCGCTGCCAAAGATGGTGGCATAGGAGAGATTGAGCCAATCCTGCAAGGTAATAGCTTGCCATTGTTGGGTTTCCCAGAGTCCCGAAAAGATGAATAGGGGTAAACCGCCCAGGATCAAATGCCAACCTGTGGCGACAACGGGATCGACGTGGCGACTAACGAAACGAATCAAAATTGTCCCGACTGCCATTGACAGGGAGGCTAACAACATCAACCATTCCCCACTGTCAAATAATGCTTGCCAATCCCAGGCGATCGCCAGCGTTTGAGTCTGCCAAAGGGTAAAAAACCATTCGTCGGGTAAACCAATTAAACTAATCCCACAAATGCCCAAACCTAACCCCAGCCATCCCCAAAAGCCAATGACTTCCCTAAAAAGCCAACTGGACATCAACGCCACCGCAAGAGGCTGGGAATCAATAATCACTGACCCTAAACCCGCGCCCGTTCTCGCGAGACCTTCGGCCAAAAATCCTTGAAACATTGCCGCATCAACCAGCGCAAAAAGACCGATCCAGAGCCACGCTTTTAAACTGGTGGGTTGCGATCGCGGAGCGGCACTGCGTGATCGCCCTAAAAAATGGGCAAATAGTAAGACTAAAATTCCCGCAGGCAGAGCGCGAATTCCTGCCACAAATAAGGGAGTCGTATGGGGCAGAACTCCTTTCATGGCAACCATTGCCGTCCCCCACAGAAAAAATGGTGCAATTAATAGAATGGATGAACCCAGGGCGGAGGGTTTGGGGGGATTAATTGTCATAGGATAGGGGGCAAGAAGTCGCTAAACAGCAGTGATTAAAGTTATCTTACCGAGTTTTTAAGTTTTGTTAACTTTTTATTGACTAGAGTAGGTTCATCAGGAGTTGATAAATCAAACGAAATAGGGCAACGATCGCGATCAAGGCCAATCCCACAAAACTGGCAATTACCAAAATGACAAAAAATGGATTCTGAAAAATTGGAATTGAAGCACTTAATACGGGTTGTAGTTGCCCAATAATGGAAGATTTATGTAAAATTGTCAGAAAAAAGAAAGGAATCAAGCTAATTCCTGCAATTAACAAGAAATCCCATTTTTCAATGACTCGCCGAGCTTGGGCAAACATCATTCCCGCGATCGCCATTCCCGTTATTCCTGCACTGATCCCCGTAGCAGGGAACAAACTCGTTGCCGCAATACCAATCAAGCTACCTTCAAAACCCACAAAAGCGGCATTGGTTAATAATTCCAGGGTCGAAAAAGGATTTTTAGGGGAAGTTTGGGACGGCTTAACGGGTTTTACCGCAGGAGGAGGAGACTTAGCTGGAGGAGTTTGGCTCTGTGGTTGAATTTTGGTTGGAGAAGTTGAGGGCGTTTGAGTTTGAATAACGGGACTAGAAACGGGTTCATTCAAAGCTTCCAACACCTCGATCGCCGATTGATAGCGGTCTTTAGGTGCGGGTAAGAGTAATCGGTCTAGGACTTGACCTAAGCGATCGCTGACTGTCGGGACATAGGTGCGCCAATTCCAAGTCGTGTGGTAGGGATCATAGAGATCTTGGCCGATTTTCCTGTTAGCAGATATAAACAAGTCACCCCCAGAGCATATAAATCCGTTGCGGGATAAACTTGATTGCCAGACATTTGCTCAGGGGGCGCGAATCCCATCGAATAAATCCCCGTCGATCCACCGCCAGGCACATTTCCCGCCGCGATCTGTTTAACGGCTCCAAAATCGAGTAAATATAACCTTCCTTCCCGATCTCGCATGATATTAGACGGTTTAATGTCCCGATGGATAGAGCCTTTGCTATGGACAAATTGGAGAACTTTCAGCATTTCTTCCATCACTTCTTTCACGGCGACTTCTGAAAATGGCCCCGTTCGGGCAAGTTCTTCTTCTAAATTTTCCCCATTAATAAATTCTTGGACGAGATAAAAAAACTGGTCGGGCTTGCCTGCCTGGGGATTATCAACAATCAAGGGGAAAAAAGCATAGAGATCGGGGATTTGCTCATTCTTATTACCCAATTGCTCTAAAACCGTTGCCTCTCGCTCAAATAATCCCTCGGCGATCGCCAATTGTTGGGCATTGAGATTTCCCGTCGGTTGGAATTGTTTAACCACACAAAAACGCATGGTAGGAGTAAAACGATCCAGGGCGAGAAACGCCGCCCCAAATCCCCCCTGTCCCAACAATTTGACGGGCAGATAACGCCCCGCTAGGATTAACGGCATCCCACAACGGGTACAAAATTTTTGTTGGGCCGTTTGCAAAGTATTGCGATTGTCGAGGTCGGGAAAGCTATTGAGGCGATCGCAAGCGGGGCGGGTGCAAAGAATATCCATGCGTTATCTATTGTCCAAGGTTCCTAAGTCTATTTTGCCAATAATTCTGAAATTTTTGAAATAAATCATTTTTGGGACATCATCTTAGCGATTAACGATTGACTTTATTTTCAACTTATGATAACTTAAATCCTGAAGATAAATCTTGTGAAATCCAAGTAGTTTCAAATAATTTTTCTCGAAAGATAATTCCTATCTTAAAAATAATTTAGCTCTGTTTTATTGTGTATATAAAATATTCAAAATCGATAAACCCTAGATTTAAAGCGTATCACTAATATTTTTAACATTTTGGAAAAACTCTTCATGTAATTCTTTAGTTTGTAGCTGTTGTTTTTCCTGAGTTTTTATCCCACCAAATAAAGGAGAGCCAAAAACCTAATGAAAAAAGCAATTATCATCGGATATAATAATGATTTGTAACTGTTAAGGAAGGCGACGTATTTGACTACATACTCAAAACCCTTGTATAGCAACGTATGGAAGCGATTGATGGAATGGAACGCTCACATTAAGGAAGCCTAAAAAGCGATTTGTAACTTGATGTAGAACTTCGGTTATTCAAAATTATTGGCAAGGAATCACTGACGGTCATATTTTCATAATGATTTCGTCTAACTTCATGTAGCGCACTTCCTTGATCACAACTTTAACGGTTACGTTTTAAGCTACAATCATCACGATTTTACATAACAATTTCTACCATGACTAATCCTTTTTTTCTAGTAGGATCAGAACGCTCAGGAACAACTTTGTTGCGATTAATGCTTGATCATCATCCCCAAATTGAATGGTGCGAAGAGTTTGAATATACAGTCGATAAAATGGGAGATCAGGGAGAATTTCCCAACCTTAAAGAATATACTGATTTTTTATCAAGTGACTTTATATTTCAATTAAGCGGTTTTGAGATCGATCCAAACTTGTCTTATCCGCAATTGATCAGAAGTTTTCTCGACCAAAGACAAAAAAAAAGAGGAAAAAAGATCATCGGTGCAACAGTGCATCGTAATTTTGATCGATTGTTGTATATACTGCCCGACGCAAAATTTATTCACCTGATTCGAGACGGTCGAGATGTGGCAAAATCCTTCATCAGAATGGGATGGGCGGGGAATGTGTTGACAGGGATTCGGAATTGGCAGGCCATTGAAAAGCTTTGGGAAACATTAGAAGCAAAATTAACGAATGACCGCAAGATTACCATTTATTATGAAGATTTGATTTGCAACCCAGAAAAAATTTTAAATCAGCTTTGTCAATTTATGGGGGTGGAGTATAGTGCGGCAATGCTTTCTTATCCTGATGATACGACTTATTCATCTCCCAATTGCGAGTGTATTCAACAGTGGCGTAAGAACTTATCTCCATCAGAGATTCAATTGATCGAGACTCAGGTTAGTGAGCAATTAGAAAAATTGGGTTATCAATTGAGTGGGCTACCTCCAAAAACCATTTCTTCGTGGAAGAAACAATGGTTACTGCTTCAGGATTGGTGGTATCGTTTCAATTTTCGTCGTAAAAAGTATGGAAATTTTCTGTTTATGGCTGATTTTGTGTCGCGGCGGCTTGATTTCCCATTAGATAGAACCACCATTCAAAAACGAATATTTCAGATTGATGCTCAGTATCTCAAATGATAGTCTAAATCATCAAAATTAAGGCTTATCTCTCTCATCTGACAATAGATTTGATCCCCTGATGCCCCCCACTGCCCGTTGGAATCTAGGTGCTAATAAACAAGTTATACAAATTCCTTAATAGACTTCTTTAATAGACTTCTTTTTGAAATTCATAGGAATTGTAATTAGATCTTACAGCCATTCTCAATACAAAATTGTAGCTTATGTGCGGAATTACGGCGGCGATTGGGTCTATTTACCCACAAATCATTAATTCAGCAGAGAAAATAAATGATGCTCAGTTTCATCGGGGGCCTGACTCTGGTGGTTTTTGGTCTTCTATTAATGATCAAGGACAAGGCGTTGTACTTGCCCATCGGCGTTTAGCGATTCTGGATTTGAGTCCCAAGGGTTCCCAACCAATGATAGACGGGATAACAGGTAATGTGATTACCTATAATGGCGAGATTTATAACCATCGAGAATTACGACACGAATTAGAAAAAAAAGGAATAAACTTTTATTCTGACTGTGATACAGAAGTTATTTTGGCAGGTTATCGAGTTTGGGGAGAAAGTGTTTTAGATTATTTACGAGGAATGTTTTCTTTTGTTATTTGGAATCCCCACAAAAATCATGCTTTTTGCGCTCGCGATCGCCTGGGCATTAAACCCTTTTATTATTCTTCTGTACAGAAACATGATTGTCATACCTTATTGATTGCTTCAGAAGTTAAAGCGTTATTAGCGAGTAACTTAATTGATCGAAAATTAGATAAAGAAAGCTTAGAAAACTATCTTTGGAATGGGTTTGTTATTAGTCCCAATACTATTATTAAGAAAATTTTTTCCCTCCCTGCGGGTTATAAAATGGTTATTAATTTAGACGGCGAGATCAAACGTTGTGAATCCTATTGGTCAATGTCTAAACCTGAAATCAATCCTACCTCGATCGAAGCCCTAGAACAGGAACTTAAAGAAGCCGTCAAAATGCGTTTAATGAGTGATGTTCCTGTGGGAGTTTTTCTCTCTGGTGGTGTTGACTCTAGCGTAGTGGCCGCTTTATCAGTTCAAGCAGATATCGGTGCCATTAAAACCTTTAATTTATCTTTTGAAGAAGTCGAATACGATGAATCAATTTATGCTCGTCAAGTTGCTAACGCATTAGGAACAGAACATATTAATGTAGAATTATCCCAATCTCAATTTTCTGCCCAATTAGGAGACGCATTAGAGAGTTTAGATCAACCCACTTTTGATGGATTAAATACCTATTATATTAGTCGTGCAGTTAGTGAAATTGGTATTAAAGTCGTTTTATCGGGGGCGGGTGGAGACGAACTCTTTGGCGGCTACCGTTCTTTTCGAGAGATTCCTTTGGCATTGAAAGTTAATCATTATTTGAGTAAACTCCCCCGATTCTTAAGACAAAATTTGTTAACACAAGTGACACAATGGAATCAGGGAAGGAGAGAGAGTTTTCCTGCCCAAACTCGTTGGGGAAAATTGGAAGATTTACTGTCTACGAATGGTGTCGCTAATACCTACCAAGTTTTTTATAGTTTGTTTACTCAGAATTTTCAATGCCAATTATTAGACAAAAAAGATTGTCAAAATATCTCCTATGGATTGACAGATTTTTACCAAGAAAAATTTAAAGAAAGTCTACAAAATGAGCCTATACTTAATGCTATTAGTGATCTTGAACTAGCCATTTTTCTGGGAGAAAGACTATTAAGAGATACCGATGCCACTAGTATGGCAAATTCTTTAGAAATTCGACTTCCTTTAATTGATCATCATGTAGTGAATTTAGTGAAAGGACAGACAAAGAAGAACCGCTTTTATCCTCTGGGGAAAAAAAGTTTTTTACGAAATTTAATGGCCGATCAAATGAATACTCAATTATTTGAACGTCCTAAATCAGGATTTGTTATGCCGATTGAACAATGGTGTCGTCAAGGTTTAAAAAATGAAATTTCTGAGATGTTTAATGATCGTTCTCGTCTAGCTAAAATTGGAATCAATGCAGATGCGGTCAAGGCACTTTGGGAGGCATTTTTGGCGGAATCTCCAGGACTCTATTGGTCGAGAATCTGGTCTATTTATATTTTATGTTGGTGGTGTGATCGCCATGATGTCGTTCTAGAGAATTAATTTACATGGATAGATTACTATTTTTTTACCAATGACAAGACGCAGTGTTCTTTAACCTCGATCATCCTATAACCGAGTATAATTCTTGATATTGCGACTAGATATGATATTTTTATGAAAAACACTACAACGCAATTAGGCTCTCTTTTCTGCCTTTCTTAGGGCTTTTTCTAACAATTTAAGCAATGAATCCTTATTAATCCCGCTTTTAATTATTGAATGACTTTCCCAAATCCACCTCGAATTGTTATTATTTCTCCCATTCGCGATGAGAAAGAATTTGTTAGCAAAGTTGTTGATGCGATGGTTAGTCAAACGCTTCAACCGATAGAATGGTTAATCGTGAATGACGGTTCGACTGATGGAACTTTGGAAATTGTGGAAGAGGCTGCAAAAAAATATGCCTGGATTCATGTCGAAAACAAACCTAATCGAGGAGAACGCTTAGTAGGGCCAGGGGTTGTGGAAGCATTCTATTTTGGTTATGAGCAGTTATACACCAAAGATTACGATTTTATTGGCAAAATGGATGGAGATATTACCTTTGGCCCTAAATATTTTGAAACGCTGATCGGTCTTTTTCGGAAGGATAGATATCTCGGTGCGGCGAGTGGGAAACCTTTTCTCCAACTCAACGGTAAGTTAATTGAAGAGCGCATATCAGATGAAATGGTTGCGGGGCAAATTAATTTTTATCGCCGTCAATGCTTTGAAGATATCGGTGGTTTTGTACGTGAAGTTCATTGGGATGGTATCGCCTATCATCGAGCGAGAATGAAAGGTTGGAGAACCCTCAGTGTGATTAATCCTGATTTGAATTTTATTCATCAACGCCAAATGGGGTCTTCCTATAAGGGGATTTTGACGGGTCGGTTGCGTTGGGGCAGGGGTCAATATTTTATGGGAACTCACCCTCTTTATATTTTTGCGATCGGGTTATATCGAATGATAGAAAGACCTTTTGTTTTGGGCGGCATTTTTATCGTACTGGGTTATTTTAAGTCGATGAATCGAAAATATTCCCCGATATGATGACTTGGGCTTTAGACACTCGTTACACGCCTGGCAGATGAGTCGATTAGGTCTAGGCAAGCCGCTTGAAGTAATTCCCCCCGCACAACCTGAAGACCCGTAATTTCGCTTAATCTGACTTACTTTCAACGGTGGTCACTTTTTTAAGGCCAAGAGTTAAGCTGTTACGAATTTAGATTGCATAATGATTTTGCTGGAAGTCTTTTAACAAGGGGCTTAAGCCCCTTGCCTGTATGTGTTTTAGATAATGAGCAGCTTAGTTTCCTGGAGATTTGTTTGTTAAGTTTGACCAGAAAACACAAATGAGAGCCCGCAACTACAAGGGTTAGTCGCATTGGGATTACTAAATCGAAATCCTCCCCCCATTAAATCTTCTGCGTAGTCGAGTTTGAGATTTTCGAGGTAGGGAAGGCTTGCTTCATCTACCACAATTTTAATATCCTCACTTTCTATGACGCGATCGCCGCTAAGAGAGGTTTCCGTCAAATCTAGAGTATAAAAAAAACCAGCGCATCCACCCGATTTAACTCCCAGACGAAAATAGGAGTTGAACTGTCCTCGACTCTTTTGTAACCTTTTAACTTCATTCGCGGCGGTTTGGCTAAGATAAATCATTAATCAAAATCTTAAATTACTTTAATTATCATATTTCATAAAATAGCTAAAAAATTAATCCTTTGTCAATATTTTTCCAATAAAAAACCCAGTCTTGGCTGGGCTAAGCATATTTAAACTAATAATATTTTAATCCAAAATCGTCATCGAAAATTTTTAAAGTTGATTATGAAGGTGTCAATCCACAGGTTAGGGGACAGGAGGCATAAATAGAGGAGTGGGAAGAATTTTCGTTACCCTGTAGCCAATTTAACCAACTAACTTCATGGGGATGAATTCCTTTAATTGTTAGAACACTAGCTCCTACGAAAACAGCGAAAATATTCGCTCCCACTAAGCTACCGATGACTAACAAAACCGCACTAACGGGTAGTACGGATTGCAAGATAACAGTGGCTAAAACTCCAATCGTTGCCATTAAGACCACTAAGGGAAAACCAACGACTAAAAAACAAACCGTTAGGGTAAAACTCCAGACTAAAAAGCTTTTAATTAAGGTGAGGGAATAAAAAGTTCTCATTCCCCCTCTCGATGACATTTCCATTTTGGTTCTCTCCAATAAAAACAACAACAACAATCACGACCTTGACTTTCGTTTTGGGTGTGAATTCCAGTATAGGGACATTTACTCAAAAATGAGTAAGTTGTAAAATAAGTTTACATAATGACGGGACGATGATGAAAGAAACTCATAAAAGCTAATCTGAATGACGATTGTTCAAGAGAAGAGAAGCTTCGTTAGTCAAATGTTTTTGTCTAAACTGTCTCTATATCAGTTGATCCCTCATCTATTTTTGCTTGCTCTTCAACTTTTGATGATTTTTAACAAATGAGCGGTCTCAAGAAAGCTTTATATTTCTTTACATTTTAAATAAGTTTTCTCAGAAAGAAGAGTGATCATTCTGAAGAGGATTGGGTTGAAAAATTGACTGTTAATTAATTTGAATTTTTGGGAATGTTAGGGTTATAGAAGTAAATTAATCTTTAAAAGGGGAAAAATTCTTCTTTTTTTAGAGTGTTAAAGATTTTGATAGGTAAAAACTGATGACACAAACGCCTCGTCCTTCTGCGCCGCCCCTACCACCATTGCCCATGCCTCCTGCGCCTGGGGTTATGGGTAATAATTCTGTCTCGAATGAAAGTGTCGTTGGTGGGACGCAATTTATGCCTCCTCCTGCGAATATGGCTCCCCCCCGCCCCTCTGCACCGCCGCCACCTCCCCAGACCATTGGTTCTTCTCAAGTTTCCCAAACTCAAGGTCATGGGCGATCGCCTGATCAACCTTCCTTGGCGGAATTAATTCGGATTGCCTTTGATGAGGGTTTTTCCGATGTCCACTTGGGGGTGGGAGAAATCCCTCGGATGCGCGATCGCGGTGAAATGATGCCCCTGTCCTATCCAGAAGTAGATCTCAATACTTTTATGAGTTGGTTGCGGGAGATTCTCTCAGAAGAAGAGATTCAACGATTTAAACGCAGCATGGAATTTGACGGTGCGACCCAATACGAATTTGCTAGGGTGCGGATTAATGTTTTTGATAGTTTGCGTGGCCCTGCGATGGTTCTGCGTTTGATTCCGTTGAAAATTTTGACGATGGAACAATTGCGTTTACCCGATGTTTTCAGAAATGTTTCCGATTCCCATAAGGGTTTAATTTTGGTGACGGGGCCAACGGGTTCAGGAAAATCAACCACCATGGCCGCGATGGTGGACTACATCAATAAAGAACACGCCAAACACATCATTACCATTGAAGACCCGATTGAATTTGTCCATCAAAGTCGTCGTTCTCTCATCAAACAGCGTGAAGTGGGGATGCACACCCTAGAATTTGATAATGCTCTCAAAGCCTCTCTACGGGAAGATCCCGACATTATTCTAGTGGGGGAAATGCGGGACAGGGGAACGGTGAATACGGCTCTCAAGGCGGCGCAAACGGGTCACTTGGTTATGGGAACGCTCCATACGAACAGTGCCATTAAGACCTTGGAACGGATTCTGACTCTTTACAGTGCGGATGAACAACCTGCTATGCGTACCGCGATCGCGGAATCCTTGGTTTGTATCATTGCCCAGGGTTTGTGTCGTACCACCGATGGAAAACGGGCCGCGTTTCATGACATTTTGATTAATACGGAAACCATTAAGGATTATATCCATCGAGGGAAGTATGAAGATATGGCTGAAATCATGAAAGATGGAGAATATGACGGCATGATCACGGCTAATCAATCCCTTTTCAATCTTTATCAAGAGGGACGCATCACGGAAGAAACGGCCTTGGAAATGTCTGCTGTTCCGAATGAATTAGCGATGATGTTGCGCGGTCGAGTTTAAAGTGAATAAAGTTGAGGGGCAAAAAATGAGTCTCTCAACTTTTCAGGATACAAGACAACCAAAATTGACTGTCAAACGATTGTGATTTGCAAATAATTCTGCTATTTTGACTATTTCTCCCTCAATGACTTATCAAGCTAACCGACAAGATCGGCGATCGCATTAAAAGTATCTGTCTATTCAAAGATTAATAAAAGGATTAATCAATGTCCAGTCTAAGTCTGAAAGCGAATCATAAACCTGTCAAAGACTATTACGATGCTCTAGAGACCTACCGCCGTTTAGGGGAAGATAATGAAGGAACGATATCGGTTGCTTTTCAGCATTTATTAGAATCCTGTGGGCGACAGTTTCAATGGACTTTGCTTCAGCAATATCAAATTAGGCGAGTAAAAAAACAGCCTTTGCGGGTAGATGGAGCATTGGTAGGTGAATATAATTTGGCGCGGGGTTTATGGGAAGCCAAAAACCCGAAAGATGATTTAAAGAAGGAAGTGCAGAAAAAATTTGCGGTGGGTTATCCTAAAGATAATATTATTTCCGGCGACCCGATCGCGCGATTTTATATCAGGATGGTAAGTTAGTTTTTGATGAGGATATTTTTAAACCTCAAGCATTAGTTGATGTTGTTAAGCAATTTTTTGAATATTGTCCTCCAGGATTGAACAATGGGAACAGGCGGCTGTGGAATTCGGCGATCGCGTTAAGGAACACGCTGAGGCATTGTTAGCCTTAATTCGGGAGCAGGAAAAGATTAATAAGCAATTTATTGATGCCTTTGGTCATTTTGGGATTTATGTAAAAAGTCTATTAATCCCAATTTGTCGGCAAAGGCCGTAGAAGAAATGTTAATTCAGCATTTATTAACGGAGCGCATTTTCCGCAGTGTTTTTAATTGATTTTTGTATTCATTCCCTCCGTTATCCCATTCGTTGTATGTCTCTCAAAATAATTACAGATACCTGTTAAATGATTTCTAACCATATTGGCACTTTTTCGATAAATTATTCCACTGGTTCTCAGCCATTTTTCAAATTATTTTTGCTCCATTGGCTTTTCTCGACCTTTCATAGATTTGTCTAAACTCTTTTTTCATTTCATACGCTATTCTCAAGAGCGGATATTCTTCTAATACCTTTTCTAAACTTTGTTTTTGTTCTTCCTTTAAGTCATTTTGATTTTTTCATAATAAATGGAGTAATCCTTTTTTATGCACGTTCATTATCTTTCTTAATTCATTCAGTTCCTCATTAACTATCCGCATTACATGAAAACGATCATAAGTGATTTTTGCATTCGGAAATAATTCCTTGATTACTGCTGTAAAACCTTCCCACATATCCACACTTACTTCTTCTATTTTCTCTCTAACACCTTCAGGTTGAGACTTTAGCTCTTTCATCACTTCTTCTTGTTTATGCCCCTTTATCACCTCCAGCAACTTTTTATTGTCTAGATCTATTAGTGTTTTTATTAAGTCTTTATTTCCTTTTCTATTGCTAAATTCATCCAAACTTATTCTTTTTGGCGATTCCCACTCTTTCTTTTCATCTCTTTTTGCCAGTTCTTCAAAGACAGAAGTGTTGAACGTCGAAAAAAGTCTAAAAAAATCGAGTATTATAGATAGCATAAAAAGCTAAAATAAGAATAAAAAAGAAGTTAAAGCTATGTCAATAAAATTTTCCTAAACTGATCAAAGAGATTCTGAAGTCATTGCCCAAAAATGATTATCCCGTACTAAATACATTTTTATTTGTATCGTGCTGGATAGGTTTTGCATTAGATAAAAGTATGGTGAGTATGAGAGACTTATGTACGAGAATGAATCTGCAAGGAATAAATGTACAAATTTCGACATTTTCTAAGGCGAGTAAGATGCGAGAAATAGAGGTATTTGAAAAAATCATTGATGACCTAAACAAAAGATTGTCAATTAAAAAAGGAGTGGAAAAAGCAAGAGCTTTATTTCCAATTGATTCGACAGCAATCAGTTTAACAAGTAAACTATTATGGCAAGAAAAATGGCATCAAATAAAGCTATTTTGTGGACTAAATAGTATAACACAGTGAAGTGGGAGGAATAGTGTCCATTTTGGTCAAGGAAATGATTCTAAAGAAGGAAAAGAAACGATAGCATCAATCCCAAAAAAATCAGTAGGAGTAATGAATAGAGGATTTGCATCCAATAAAAAGAATTGAAGAATTATTGGGAAATAAAGAGAAACATTTTGTGTTAATAATAAAGAATAATGTAACCCTAAAAATGTTAGAAAATGGAAAGTGTGAAGTAGGGAAAGGAAAAGATGCAGTAGAAGTAAGAGTAGTAATGTTTTGTGACCTAAAAGAAAGGACTGAATTTAGACTAGCAACAGATTTACCTTTTAAAGGAGAGGAAGCATTAAGTAATAAAGAAGTAGCAGAAATATATGTACAAAGATGGCAAATAGAGTTGTTGTAGAAATTCTTGAAAATGCACCTAAAACTGGACAATTTAATAACGAAGAATGAGAATGAAATAAGAATACAAATTTATAGCTGCATAATAGCGTACTTGATTTTACAACTAATAGATATTGAGGAAGGATTTGGAAAAAGCTTATTAGATAAACTGCGATATTTACAGAGTTTTATGTGTCAACATAGGAGCTATGTACACTGGTTCAGGAGGATTGTCTGTGCGAACTAATTTCGTTGTTTTGGGGTTACTGCGTCTTTAAATGTAAAGTTTTGTTAAGGGATTCAATATTTCTGCTTCAAAGATTGAATTAACCTCATCCCATCCTAGACCCTCTTCTTGACAAACCTCTTTTATATTTGACCTTTTAACTCGCTCATAAATCATTTCTTCATAGCGAGTTGTATGATGTTTTCTTAGTCTCATAAAACTTAGTCTTTCTGTCGTATATTTGTCACAATTTTGACAATAAAACTGACGACGAGGGACTTCTAAGTATACTGGATTTCCTATTATGGCTAGGTCGCGCGCTAGACTATATTCTGTCTGATTTATTGTGTCTAATATTCGATGGCAATTCGGACATTCTATCGTTTCATTTACAAGGTTTAATTACGGGCTGAAAGTTGAACCCGATCGCGTTGCGGAGGTTGTGAGTTTTTGGGCGACGAGTTGCTGTTCTGCTAATACCCAGGGATTAGCGACAGATTTTTCAAATCTCTCATCTACTTTTGGTAGGGATAAACGTCCTTGAAATTGAAGTTCAAGTTCTTTTTCTAGGAAAGGAGAGGTTTTTTGTGGGTTAGCAACTTGCTTCACAATGGCTTCATAGTCTTCTCGCGATCGCACAAAGTAAATATGCTGATTATCTTGATAGAAAAAGGGAGATTGTAAAGAATAGAAATAATTTTGATTTAAAGACTTTAGTTGATAAAGGGAAGTATTATTCAGGACTGGAACTAACGTTTTTTGGTTAACTCTGAATTCCAAACGAGATTGTCCTTGATAACCCATAAAGTGAGAAACGCTATCATTAGGAGCAATTTGAGAATTTAAGGAAGGATACACAGTTTTTATGCAAATATTACCAAAAGAGGCATCAAGATAAAAAATACCCCAAAATGATTCTCCTGACGTACTATAACGACGAACATCTAAAGATAAACCACCCGCCTCTTGAATCGCTCTTAATTTAAAGCTACTCCGCGAGAAAAGACTAAAGTTTGGATCATTATCTGAGTAAATACGACTAATGGATTCAGTGGAGATATTTTTAGGCAACCATTTACCTTGTTCATATTTACTCCAAGCTAATTTAATTTCCCAATACTTTTTAGGAATATTAATAGAAATTCCATCTTGAGGTTTTATATTGGAATTACTTTCGATCTGTTCTGCTTTTTGGGTAAAGACTAACCAAAATAAATACAAACGACGATTCCAAACTACTGGTAATAAATGAATGCCATCTTCTTCGGTTTTATCGCTTCCCTGAACGCCGTTAATATCCAATTCTACTTTTTCCCAAGGTGTCCATTCCTTATTATTTAATAAACGCCGATAAAAATAACTGCGGACGGCTCCTCCCATTGTGCGGGCAAAGACATGAAGAATACTTTTATCTTGACCATCGGTTTCTTCTTGTAAATACATTCCACAAACTTCTAAGCGTGCCACTTGATCGAGCTTATAAAGATAGTTTAATAGGGCTTTTTCCGCCGCTTCATTGGTTACATCGGTTTGTAATAACTCGGACTCTAGCTCTTTGAAAAAAGGACTTTTATCATCGCGTAATTCGGGTTCAATCCAGTTCTCAGGATAGAGAAATACTTTGCGATTGGCTTCCCAAACTCGATAATTTTTTGTCCACTGCCAGCGATCGCTATCAATCGCCCTGGGACTTACTGCTGGTTCTAAATTCAATAAACAGCGTTGGACAAACAATTGCACAGAAGAAATCCCTTGCTTAATCCGTGAGGTATTCATACAGGCACACATTCCCACATCGATGAGAAAATACTCAAACAGTCGATTGGAGTCTGTCACATTGGCCGCCCGAATTTGAGGCATAGATAACACATAGGCGATCAGGGCGGATTTTTGTTTTTCTCGGAGTTTGTCGCTCAGGGGCTTCGAGATTTCTAACCAAGCGGCTTCATTGTATCTAGCTTTAACAGCGTTTTTGATTTCCTTTGACTGCTCTGAATTTGGTGCTGCGATCGCCCAATTTTGTAACTTATTGATGGATACGCCTATTTTTTTGCTCAGAGCGATTATTTGTTGAATTTTGAGGAGATGGGGAATAGAGCTTAAGTCAGAATTTTGGTATCCCAACCCAGTGATCGCGTTTTCAATCTCTTCTTTTCGCCAATTCGTTAAGTTAGCGAGGCGATCGGATTTTTGGTCATCTTTGGCTTTAAAGACATCAATGAGCTTGCTAACGCCTGGAGGTAAACTATCCCGCAACAAAACATAGTCAGCGAGTTGTTGCCACTCTTCAAATAGGATCGGTTCGGCGATCGCGGTGACAGGAAGGTTATTCAGTTGAAATCTTCTAAAATCCGATGAAAACCAATATTCTACTTCCTTTGCACTGAAATCAAAGAGGTTAACTAACATAGCGATTTTATACAAACGCTCATAGGAAGCCAAGGTATCATCAGGCCAAACTGGGTTTGTCGGTAAATTTTTCAAGCTCAAAAAATCAATGAGAACGGTTTGATCAGCTCCTGCATTAGCCTGAAGAATTTTAGGGTTCGTCAGTAGATGTTTAAGAATCTCATCCTCTAGATTCAGTGCTTGGCTCAAGGTTTGCTGAATAAAACTACGACTCAAAATATCTTGTCGATAAGGCAAAAACTTTTCTAGTAAGTAGCCAAACTTGGCCATAATCGACGTTTTGACAGCAGTTTTAGCATTTGTTACATTTCCCGCTAAGTCCACCAAAATCGGTTCTTCATTAGAGTTAAGCGAAGCTTTATTCAGTAATTCTGTCTCAGCAGTTCCCAAATCCCAAAAATCTGCCAGCGATGGCGATTCATCCTTTATTCCATCTCGTTGACTTAAAAAAGTGCGGGGTTTTTGATAAAGCTGGTTAATCGTCACCTGATAGGCATCAACAGGAGACAGAGTGAGCAACAGATCTCGTTCCGTATCAAGCATCGCCCCGATAAATAACAAAGCCTTGCGTTCATAACGAATTTTTTGCTGAATTGATTCTGGAAAATTAACCTCAAGTGGTAATTCATTCAAAGATACGGTATAAATAGCTGTTCCTTCAATCAATTGCATTATTTCATTCACAAAATCACTAGAAAAAACCGTTCCTAGTTGGTTACGGGTTAATTCACTCTCTGGAACGAGAGGAAGTTGGTTATCCTGGGCGATCGCCTTTAGACCGTCTTGTAATGTTTTCAATAACGCCGACACACTCGGTTGCTGGGGAGGAAATTTACTCGGTAATACGACCTTGTGACAGAAAAGATAGTCCAATTGAGGGACTAAAAACCCTGATGATTGAATTTTTTGGATTAAATGAATAAACTTCAAGGTCGGAGCAGGATCGCCAGGGGGAAAAGGATCGAAATTCCTCCCTGCCAATTTTTTTAAAGCAATCAAATCCTGCACGGGCATCCGTAACGATTTAGCTAGAGCCGCATAACGATAAATTGCCGATAAATTAGTTAGATTAAGATAGGGATCGGTTAGTTGGGCATCCGCAATAATTGCCTCTAATTCGGAAGATTTAAGGCGTAGAGCCGCTAAAAGGGCGGGTTGCTTATCCGCTAGATGTTGTCGATTTTCTGGAGCGTTGGAGGCATCGACTAACTCATTTTGAGCATCATTCAGCAGAAAATGGGGGTCAGGGGGATTAAAGACCGCTTTATTTTGAAAGAGAATTTGATAAAGGGGTTTTTCGCCTTGGGTCTCTATATTTCCCCAAAAACTGAGTAACTTCGGCAACGTTAGATTTAACTCAAGTTGGAGCTGCTGAATCTGGGACAATTTTTGTAGAGCCTCGGCGGGAATTGTGTCAGAGTAGCCAAAAGAGAACAAAACACTATCTAATTCAGCCATTGTCCAGCCCAGTTTGCGCCACAGACGGATAAATCGTTGAAGTTTCCAGGCATCCAGATCGGTGAGCGGACTCCCATCTAAATATTGAATCAGTGTTTTATCCAATTCACACTCAGATTTTTCGGCATAAAGGACAATTACCGTACTACGAAGCGGTTCAATTAAGGCTTGGATTTGGGCTAGGGTGATTTCGGCTTTAATTAATTTGCTTTCTATTGCAGGAGTAGAGCTAACAAAATTATTTTGGATTAATAGGCGAATCTCTTGGTTCGTCAATTCAGCATTTTTAAGAAATTTATCCGCTAAAATAAGCGATCGCTGATGGGGATTCATAAAGCGTGTTTTGAGCAAATCGACAAGCTCAAGGTAACTTAATTCTGTTCGTTGTAAAAATTCGGGTACACCCGTGATCACTGCTCCAACCGCACTAGGACGGAGAGAATCTAGTACAGCCCAATCATCCCCATCTACAATGCCATCACTAGGTAAACCGAATTTTTGTTGAAAGGTGAGGACAGCCGACTGGGTAATCTCGTTATATTTACCCGTTAATGAGAGATCCAGGCTGGGATTGTCAGTCCTCAATTTAGCTTGCAGAATGACAACGGCACTGTTAGCCATTATCTGATTCGGATCAAATGCTAATCGGGGTGTTAAATCTTCATTGGCATAGGTATAGAGTTGGGGTAGGGAGATAGTTGTTGCACCTTGAAAATCTTGTCCTGTCAGAATTTCAAACTCTTTTTCTGAAAATCCTAATGCCTCACTCGTGAGTTTATTTCCATCGACCTCAAACGTTTTCAGTACCTCATGACGACTGCTCCCCAAATGCTCTAAATACAAACGAGCCATTTCGAGAAAACGATCAAAGGGCAAACTTGTCGGGAAAACAGCCTCTCGGAGTCGATGATAAGCCCCTTCTTCCACATATTGAGGATTAGCACTCAGTTCGGGGGCGGTACTCAATCCCGTATCCTTTACTTTTGCCTTTGCGGTCGTAGGGCTTAACTGCCAAAGGCGACATAGCTTTCTAAGACTTCGTTAACTAAATCGATATAGGGAATGGGGGTATTGGTATTTTCACAAGTTAGAAGAATATGGGGTAAATCAGGGCGTTTACCAGGAAAAATTCGATTGGGATTGTCGTCATTCCCCACTAGCACATCTAAGGGAGTCCAGCCTTGGACATTAGGAGGTGCATTGCGGAGAAATTCGAGCAGATCCACAAAATAGGCGGCGGGACTATAGAGCGATCGACAATGCTGACATTCGCATAATTCCAAACTGCCAAAAAGATTAGCCCAATTAGGGAGTTCTTTCAGTCCACCCCCGATCGCGGCGGGAGAAATATCCGTAGCAGATTGATAGGCCGAACAGGGCGGTTTGCAGACTGGCGGCACTGGTGGCGATCGCTCTTTGATGAATTAATTCCAGTTCTTCTGGGGGGATTTGTTGACCCAGATTTTCTTGTATCGTGCGAAAGGATTGTTGGGCAATTTGATTAGCCGAATTGAAACCGCTCTCCATCAGGATTTTAAAAGACTCTGGACTAGTGCTGACCTGAAAAAGTCGTTGTACTCGTTTGACCTGTTGGGTAATTTGAGGGTGATCGCCGCCAATATCAGCAAAAACGCGATCGCCATGTAATTCCAGAAAGCGATCAATCTGGGTACTCCGAATATCAAAAACTTCATCGGTGGCAAGAACGTCGCGATCGGTGGCGCGATTGAGAAATTGAGAGATCTGATCAGGCGCAACACGATTAAGATGAACATCCGCAACCGTCGAAACAACCTGGGCAATACTTTCGGTGGGAAAGGCTCCTTGGAGTAAGCCGACAATGCTATTGCTATAGAGGTCTAGTTTTTCTTCGGGAGTATCACCTGGAAAATCAGGGGAGATAGTCGGAGCCAATTGTTTAATCAGCGTCGTTAGGTCTGCTGGATTCATCTGGGCAAGCTACGAGTGGACTGAAATTGAGTTTGTAGCGCATCCACCAAAGATAGATTCGATTGAGTCAGGGTATTAAGTTGTAGGGCAAACTGAATCCGTTCAACCTGACCTGTTTCTTGAAAAGTTTCTTGTTGTCGTAAATTATCCCAAAATTGCTCAATGGTACCGTCATGATTGGCGTAGGTTTGCAGTAGGGCTTGTTGATGAGTGACTGAGGGTAAGGCGATCGCGAGAACTTCGGAAAGGGAGGCTTGGTTTTCCCCAATAGGATTGGTAAGAACCTGGTTAATGGCGAAAGAGTGAATGATTTCAACCATCTGATTCAGTTGTTCTTCCGACTCAAAGGGAGCAATGATATTCTGTTGGGGTTGGTTCGGGAGACCACCTGCTTGAATCAGTCCCGCTTTAAGTTCTTCGGTACTACTCCGAGCAAATCCTGCTAAGTCATTAAGTGTTTTTGTTCGAGCCAGTCCATAAAAAGCAGGAAGCGGAACGGAAAAGTCCTGTTGGGAAAATTGTTGGTGTAGTCGAGCCGATTGGGTCAAAAATTGCAGTTTTTCGAGTTCAATATTAGTTTCATGAAACAGAAAATCCAGATCATCCTCTTTAAGATCCGCCAGTTTATCAATGAGAGTGGGTTGATCATTACCAGGAATCGTAACGTTTACCAGCAAATCTCCAAGATTTTGAATGAGCCTGACATATTCTGATAGAGGTTGAAAGAGATTCGCCGCGATCGCGAGATTAACTTTGGCAATACGGGGAGCATTGAACAGAGTCGCAGATTCAGCCAAGGTTCGCGATCGGGCTGCCATCCCCCCAAGAATTGGCTCAATTGCAACAACCATCAGGTCAGCCGTTTGTTTTTCAGCACGAATAAACTGATTGCGAGTATAAAAAATCTCATAGTATCCATTAACATTCGTCGTTGTTTGGCCCAGAAGTTCGCGACTGCGTAAATCTCTATCAAAGGCTTGAACCGTAACATTCGGCACAGGAGTATTATCCATCAGACGAACATTGCCACGCACCACAAATAACGCTTTCAATAAGCGATTAAAGGCCGCCGCCGTCGGTTCATCAACGTCACCTGTTATCTGTAACCTAGATTCTTCTTGAAAAATACCAACGACTCGCTGAGTAATATCATTATAGGTTTGCTCTTGTTGTTCTCTGAGTAATCCTTCTTCATAAAACTGCCGCTCTTCAGCCGAAACTCGAATCAATTGCCGACGCAACAGAAGCAATAATATTTGTTGCAAATTACTCACTTCAGTTCCTTGGCTATTTCGATTAATGGGGTTTGCGATCGCTTTCATGATTTGGTTTCCTTAATTTATTTTTAATTGTATATATTGCAATTTATAGGATTTCAGAATTTTCAGGATGTCCGATGGATATTGACTACAGCATTTTCTAATCCTGCCCATCCTTTAATTTTGTGAATCCTGCTCCTGACGCGGATTAAACAGGAGCTTACGCTCTAAACTCTTCCCACCAAAATTGATCAACAACCCCAAAGGAAAATTGTAGGCGACGGTGTAATTTTTTGCCTGTGCTAAATGCACATCTTCTAGTTGCACTACTGCTTTTAGTTCCACGACAATCTGATTTTCGACAACAAAATCTGCTCGGCGTATCCCCACTTGGATACCATCATAATAGACAACCTGTTCTTTTTCTCGTGCAAAGGATAATCCTGCTCGCTCTAGTTCAATGGCGAGGCAGCGTTGGTAGATAACTTCTTGGAATCCTGGCCCCATTTTATTGTGAACTTTCATCGCGCATCCGATAATTTTGTAGGTGAGTTTGTTGCCGACGCTCATAGTCTGTATCAGGATTTTTAGGATTTCAGGATTTTCAGGATGGTTAGCATTATTTATTGCTCCAGTTTATTATTTATTAATTGTCTAATTTTCTCATCTCTTAATCCTGTTCATCCTCTAATTCTGTTAATCCTGATTGAGTTTTGTAAGTGAGTTTGTTGCCGATGCCCATAGTCTGTATCAGGATTTTGAAGATTTTAGAATTTTCAGGATAGATAGCATTATTTATTTCTCCAATTGTCTAATTATCTAATTTTTTAACCTCCTAATCCTGTTAATCCTCTAATTCTGATAATCCTGATGTGAAATGGTGTTGGATTTTGTATTCTCAGCTCAATCGATAAGATCGGGCGATCGCACTGGAGTATCTTTAATTTATTTTTTCATGAGCGGTGGTGGTGGTGGTAACAGAGGGGTAACAGCTGGTACTGGCGCAGGTACTTTTTGAGTAACTTTACTTAAATCTAATGGTTCAGGCGGTGTAAATTCTATTGGAATAACTGTTTTTTCAGAACTGAACATATTATCATTTTTTTTCAACTCTAACCACATTTTTTGAGCTAAATCAATCGATAATTTTGCCGAGGGATCACTACGATATGCTTTTTTCATGATATCAACTCTTTCCTGAGGCTGGGAATAAAATTTATATACCTGCTCCCATTCTGAATCAGTTACTCCCATACTTTTAGCCGCCGCCTCAAAAGCACTTGTTTTTGCTGTCCAATCTGCACCATTTGTTTTAATGAACTTGTCAATTTTATCGATTTGATTATTAGGCAAACCCACTTTGGGATCTTTGCCTAAAAACTCGTTCCATTTGGTAAAGAAAATTTTAAATGTTGACAGTGCTTTGTTAGGATTTTGATGGGTATGATCAGCATCATGAGATAGATAATGGGAATCCGTTCCATCCTCATTTTTTCCAACTTGATGGCCTGCTGTTGAATTCCCGCTTAAATTTGCATGAGGTAAAAAATCGCCCACAGTATGCATCCCAAGTCCAAATAATAAAATATCTTTTCTTTTGATTCCTTCATTAGCCACCGTTTGACTTTCAGCAAATGTTAATCCTAATGAATGGCGATTATTTCCTTCTTGAATCATTGTTGGACTCAGACTTGGTATCCTTAAAGGATTATTTAATAACCCCTCAATTTTTAGATCTGGGGCAGATGTTGTCGGGCTATCATCTAAAGATTGACTAGCTATTGCAGCAATAAGTGCTTGTACATGGTTCGCTCCAGCCATTCTTCCCGTTAAATAAACCGCCCCAAAATGCATGTCCCCTTCCCACTTCCCATTCGCATCCAGTTTGATAATAGAATTATTTTTACAGTATGCATACAAGTTCACTCCATCTCCAATCGCAATTGGATCTGTACTCACCCACCGCCCCAGCCAAGCCGCATAATACCGCGCCCCATGATAATAAAGCCCAGTCTCCCCATCTCGCTCCTTTCCTGTATAACGATACCGCTTCAAACCCACCTCCGCCACACTGCACCCACCCTGATAGGACGTACTGCCATAGGGATAATACTCCTCATAAGAAACGATCGCACCCCGATCAGATAACTCCAAACTCGCCGAACCGAGATGATTGCCCAACTGGTAACGGATTAATTGCAGGGATGAATCATCATTACCCTGGGTACGAGTTTCTACCAAGGCAATTCGTTGCTGATCGTCCATGATGTGTAGCGTTTCTCGCTCCAGATTCACCGTAGTACCATCGCCATTGTACTCACGATAAATTTCAAAACCACCCAAATAAATACGTTCTTTCATGCGCTTAGGAGTCTGTCCTGCATCGGCTTGACGCTCTGTTATTTTGCGGATACGCTGACCACTCGCATCATACACAAAATAAGTCATTTCAGACTTGCCACCATCATTGCGAACCTGTTGTGACGTTGCTTGAAGTTGATCCTTAAAATCCCACTGCATCAAGGGTAAATGGGGCATTTGAATCATATTGCCATGCAAATCGTAGCGGTAACGAGAAGGTAATTGTTTGACATCATTGCCATCCCCAGGCAAACTTGTTGTCCGTAGTCGATTATTGCTTGCTTCATAGTCATAATGGCGTGTCCATCCTCCCCCCATTGCTTGATGAATCATGGCCAAAATATTCCCCACTCCATCGTATTCATAGGTCTCGGTATAGTTCCGCATCGCTTGAGCATCATTGGGATGGGGTAAATTACGTCGAGTCCAGTCATTAGAATCATAGTGGGGCTTGAGGTCTGATCGGGTTTCAGGGGGTTGTTGGGTGGTTTGCCCAATATGTTCTCTCCCTGATGCACTAATTAATCGATAAAGCGCATCGTATTGATATTGAGTCGAAGGTGAGACGACTTCCCCATTGAAATAGTTGGTTTGTTGGCTATCATCTCGAATGGTGGTGATATTACCGACGGGATCGTAGGTGTAATTCAAGTTTTGGAGACGAGTGGGCTGATTGTTATTGATTCGGGTGGTTAATAGTTGGATTAATCGGAAAGTCTGGGGATCGTAGCGATACTCTGTATTGACCCCATTACCATATTCAATCGATTGGCGTTGACCCTTGGCATCGTAATTGATATTACTGACAAAGGTGGTTCGGGTTGTCGCGCCCCGCAATTTGACTTCAACTTTTTCTAGTAAATTCGCTTCGTTGAGAATGGGATAAATAATGCTTTGATCAGGAGTAGTTAGGGAAATCGGACGATTTAGGGCATCAAAGGTCGTTAAAGTATCAAAGGTTATCGGCTCTAATAGGTTGATCGCGGCCTGTTCGAACCTGGGCAATTTCTGTCAAATTCGGCCAACACCATCCAATTAACAGGCTGTTTATATTCCCGTGCCAACTGCCGACTACCTCGCAGTAAATTTCCCTTAAAATCAAACTCCCAATTGCTCACCACTCCTGCCCCGTCATAATGCTGAAAGGGTTTTCCCTTGAGATTACGTTGTTGTGCCTGGGGATGGGTTTCTCCATAAATGAATCGCTCGGTCAAAATTTCGGGTTCTCCTGCTGGCTGAACGTACAAATGGGTGGGACGTTGGAGGGCATCATAAACCGTCCGAAAGCGATAGCCTCTGGGGGATTCGGGGACATCGTAGCGAGTTTCCCGATTATTTCAGCCACGAATGGGCTGACCTGCCACATTATTTAAGATCCAGCGATCACCTGCATCCATACTGTGGGAATACAGGTTATGTCCTAATAAATCAAAGGCTCGACCGATGATCTGGGACTTCCCCTGGGCATCTTTTTCGGCTATTGCATAAACCATTACCTCATTATTTCTGGCATCTGTTACCAGTATCGTATTGCCTTCAATGTCTAGGGTGATGCGTGTTGCGTATTGGTTGACCCCACCATTATCTGCAATGGTCAAGAAAGTTCGTCCCAGGGTATCGAGATGGGCGATCGCGGGAGTATTGGCGTGGGCTAGGGCTTTTTGGGCAGCATCTTTTTCGCGGGCGATCGCGCTGGTATGGGATCGGCTATACCAAGTCGGTAAATAATCCTGTTCGGGTAAACGTCGGAAAAATTCTCCCACATCGGGATCGGTTTTGGGATCGATTAATAATACCGTATCATTGCCATCCCAAGTCGCCTGTTGCCAGGGATCAAACACAACTTTTTCATAGACATGATTCGGATGAAGAGTTGCCACGACCCGATCCAGGGATCATAAAACAGGATCGGTGTTACCCCCGTCATCACCATTTCTGCTTCCTCTTCATAGAGATGGGTTGAACTAAAAAACGGCTCGTATTGTTTAACGGGTTTACCTTTATTATTAAAAATCGTGCGGCCATTGCCTACCCAACGAGAGATTGTTGAAATTAGCTTGGGTTTCCCGTTTTCTAAAATTAATTTGCCTGGACGATTGGGGTGATTAGCATTGCTTTCTCGTTCAGGAGCCTCTCCTGCTTCTGCTTGAATTTTTTTCTGTATTTCTCTCCCAAAACCATCCGAATAACTGAAACTTATTTGAACTTTTGATGGGGTTCCTAAAGGGAGATCACTGAGATGAATTTCGCGGGCAATCGTTGCGGCTACAACAGGTTGCCCATCGCTTTTAAATTGCTCTAGGTCATAAATTATTCGTGTTGTCGTATTGCCCAGGAGAGAGTGAGCCACTGCTAACGGATTGGCTAAAAAACTATTAATCTCTGCTTGAGTGAGATCAGCTTTAAATTCTTCTAACAAGTCTCCCTTTGTCTCGGTTGTTTTACCTAATACTGCGGTTCCTGCCACCATTCCCAAAGCATCAAAAGTCACTTGAACGCGATCACCATTGGCATCAGTAATTTGCTGGGGTTGCAGTACCCGATAGTCATTCCTAATCTGCACAATATTCGTTTGTGGAGCAGGGAGAGCATCTTTAGTTTCTACGACCAGAAGATGATAACGGTCATAGGTCGTTCGATAAATACCTCCAAAGGGATCTTTCATCTGTAATGAGAGATAAAACCCATCGGGATCGAACGTCTGCCGTCCTGAAGGAATCCACCAGTTTCCGTCTTCTGGCCAATATTTTCCTTCCTTGCTCAGTAGGGTATTCAATTCAGTCGATGTTATTTTATTGCCATAGATCTGAGCCAACAAACCAGGGTAAAGGCCAGCTTAAAACTTTCGCAGGGCAAAGCCAAGGATTCCACTTCTCCCCAGGGCAACGGGGTCGGATCAAGAGTATGGGCCTCGGCATTGGCACGATAACGCGATCGCACCGATTCTATTAAACGTTTTTGGGGAATTGCTCCCTCGGTGACGATTTCATAGGAGACTTCGGTTGCGCTTTCTAATTGAGTGCGTAGCATTGACCACGAGTAGGGAAATCGCTGGGGAAGTCCTGTAATTTCATAGGTACGGGTCGCGATCGGCACTCCAAGACGATACCAATCTTGTTCGTTGGGTTTATTGGTGATCTGATTTTCGGTATAGATAATATGGGTCTTTTCCTGTTCGGGATAACGGGGAAGACGACGGGGATAGGCAATACTCACTGACTGCAACACATTCCCAAAGGGATCAACTTGTAAGACCATTTCATGACCAATACGCGGATCGGCAGGATTGCGCTCGTAGTGATAGGTGAAGCTTTCTTGTGGATGGACAAAAAATACGGCATGGGAATTTTGTTGCTGGGACTGGATCACTTCAATCCTAAAATTCTGCTCTGTGACCTGGTAGGGATGTTTACTTTGAGCAGTTTTATCTTCTGCATAAACTTCCTGTCGCAACATTGAACCTTTCAGCGATCGACAGGCCTGCCGTTCTTCCCCTGGGCTTAATCCCGTTGGTAAAACCGTATTATTTAGAAAAACTGCGGCGGTGTCTTCTGCATAATATTCAGCGTTGCGGTAATACTGTTCCAGGCGATCGCGCTCAAAATAAGCCCCTGTATGAAACCAGGTTTTGGTATAAACGGGAGGCACAAAAGATCTGGCATCTAGATTGGAAGAATCAGAAAAAATTGCTTCTGGCTTAATCGTTCCCATTTCTTCTGTATCCCACTGTTCCACCAGGCCAAAGCCGCGAAACTCTCGTTCTACCCCATCAAAATAGCCGTGATGATAGGCATAACGAGTGACAAACCGATTCCCACTAACGCGATCGTAGGTTTCTACCCGTTCTACGACCAACACGGGAAACGGTAATTTCGTTATCCAAGGCTTCCCTGCCAGTTTATCCTGTAGATAAAATTTGGTAGAAGGGGCGTACTGAAAAATAGTTTCTGCCCCCAAGTTATTGCTCGTTTTCACCAACAAATGGGGTTTTTGTCCCCCCATCAAATCGATATATCGCATCACACGGAGCGAATTACCTGGCAAGGGCGAAGACCAGACTAAACAAGCCGTTCCATTCCCTAATAAATCCAGGGTTGTTACCCCTACCGTCCCGTCGATCGCAGGAAAACCGAGTAACACTCGCTTTAGTGACCAGGCATTTCCCGACTGATTGAAATAAACTTGCACACCTTCACCACTCAGATAAAGCAGATCCGTTGTTCCCGACCCATCAATATCCGCCAAGACGATCCGACGTTGATTAAAAATATCGGGTGCATCAAACCAAGGAGCATGATCCATCGTCACCTTGCCCCCAAACTTTCCATAACCCAGATTTGGCCAATAACACACCTCACCATTGCGAATTCTGGCAATATCCGTCAGTCCATCCCCTGACATATCCGCTAAATAAATAGATTCTGTGCCATCGGCAAAGATAACTCTTCGGCCCTTTTTCCTCATCCCAAACTTGGCGCACTCGTCGCGCTTCTCCAAATCCCTCTTCCGCTAGGGAGCAATGCCAAACAAAACATTCATCTTCCGTGATTAAAATATCGCTATGTCCATCCCCATCGAGATCAATAAACTTGAGATTAGGGTTGTCCCAGTCCAGTATGGGGAGAGATTTGAAGGGGATAAATGGTTCCCACTCTTCTAGGGCAGTCCGTTCGTAAAATCCTGGAGCCGTACCGCGAAAAGTCACCAGATCCAGTTTTCCATTGCCCGCAAGATCGAGAAACTGAGTATCCCTAGCTAATTTCAGGGCTGGTTGATGAATAACCTGCTCCATTGGGGCAAAACGCGCTTTAATGGACGAAGAATGATTTTCCTGAATCGTGATGGGACTCAGATTCCGCTTATAAAACCAGTTTCCCCCCTGTTCCGTTAAAATTCCTGATAAACCTTCTCCCTCTAAATCAATCCATTGGTAGCGGGAACCATCCAATCCCTGGGGAAATTTTTTAGACTAACGGGATCAATTTCTCGTACCGTTTCATCAATTTGGGCTTCGCTGTAGGTAAACTCCAAAGGAGGCAAGGATTTTGGATATATTGACCGCCTAAATCCCGTTTGTAGCCCGTTTGCCTTACCGATTTTAAAAAAGAATAGATAATAGGATTGCTATCGCGAAGCGGCACTGCGTGATCGCTGCTTAGATCTGTTGAATCTGATTGATAGGTGAAATTAGTAGAGCTGACTAGGCAATTTTGTCCAATTTCTGGTAAGTCTGGAAAATGGTGAAACATCAACACCCGTTCACAGCGTCGATAGGTACGAATTTCAAACCCTGCTCGGTAGGACGAAAAGGATCAGGACGAACAGACCACTGCCCCCGATCGCCTGGAGTTGGATTATTTAGATCCTCTTCTCCATAGTCAAATAAGACTTCAAACAACCAATCTGTCCGCAAACTGAGATTTTCATCGGGTTTTCGGGGTGTTTGATTTCCATAGTAAATCTGCTTTAGGTAGCGATTCGGCGATCAGCTTTTTGCGGTACGGTTGCGTTCCTGAACTTGAGATACATTGATGCCTTCCGAGTTTTCGGACTTGTAGTGGTAATGTATGGCATTCCCTTTGTCATCATAACTTTCGCAAATGAGCCAGCTAAAAACTTGAGAGGAATTATCAGGGTTACTAATACAACTATTCTGGGTTTGCCCATAGAGTGTCGTCACATTATCCTTGGAAAGCGATCGCCAGTGTATTTCTCCCGAATCCAGCTTGCTCCAACGTTCGATCCGAGCAAATAAACCCTCAATGCGGGGGCAGTATTGACGAATACGGTAGCCATCCCGTTCAACTTCAGCAAAATGACCCGATTGAAGGACAGGAACTAAATCTTCTGCCCCTGACAAAATAAAAATATCGGACTCTTCGCCATTCTGATAACGAGGTAAGCCCTTATCGGTTTTGCGGGTAATGGAAGGCAAAGATAGATTCCAACCCATGCCAAAGATGCCATTGCCCATCCCAGAATCGTAGGAAAGGGATAACTGTGGCCCGAACCCAGCCCGTCCTGGACTAGTGGCGATTCTGCACTGCCAAAGTCCCCGTGCCAGTGACAGGATTAGCCGCAAACTTTTCTCCCATTCCCTTAATTGCCCCGCCCCCTTTGGGAAGAGATACAACAGGAGGGGAAACAAAATAGCTTTTTGCCTGATCAGCAGACTTCTGAGAAGTGGAAGAGACAGGTGTTTCGGGCATGATCTCTCAGTAGTTTAGAAAAATAGTGAATAGCTTGCCAGATAAGCCTTAAATCAAACAATTTTTATCGTTAAATTTTCTCTCAAGCCCAAAGACAAATTCTATCTTTAAGAATTCATTACTGATATCATACTAGAGATCTTGAAAAATAAAAGAATAAGCGTATTAAACTTCTAAAGCTTTAATATTGAACTTAGAAGACGTTTTGAAAAGTCTCTTCCAATTCCTGAAATTTCTACTCTTTCTTTGTCACGAAAGCTACATGCGATCACACCCTTCCCGAAATACAGAATAACGCCATCGCCTTAAAATGAGAGATAAAATTAAGCAATTACAAAGTTGCCTATTCCGAAAGTTCCTGTTAAACCAGTGACTTCAATAATGGCATCAGTGGTTTGGCTAAAGCCTGCTGTTCCATCATTAATTGCCACAAAAGATCGATTCCAAAGGTAAATTGAGCAGCAGAATTTGTTCCGAAATTAGCAGTCGTTAGTTTGGCAATGATTCCTGTATTATCCAGAGTGGCAACCGCTCCTGCATTAGTGAAACTTGTCCGTCCGGTGGTAACAAGAAAGAGATCATTGTTTGCATTCGCATTAAAGTCTGTAATGACATCAAAGTTCGCTAAAGAGGGAATCGGTGAGAATTTTGTAACCAAAGCGATCGCTTCCTGAAGCCACCTGTGAGGGTATCTTTGCCCGCATCACCCGTTAGAGTATTGTTAGCCGTGTTTCCAATTAGAGTGTTGTTAGCTGTGTTACCTATGGCATTAATCGCGGCTGTTCCTGTTAAGGTTAGGTTTTCGATATTAGTCAGAGCAGAAAGGCTAAAGGTCACAGAAGATTGAATGGTATCGGTTCCTTGGGCGGCTAGTTCGGTAATGATATCTGTTGTGGTATCTATTTGATAAATGTCATCACCTAAACCTCCAATTAGGGCATCAATTCCTGATCCACCGTTGAGAATATCGTTACCTGCATCACCCTGTAAGAGTATTGTTAGCAGTATTTCCGATTAAAGTGTTGTTAGCTGTGTTTCCTGTCCC
>CAWEDJ010000001.1:0-12854 GCA_963807635.1 uncultured cyanobacterium | reverse complement strand
CTTTCAACTTTTCGTTTTTACCTTTTGGTATTGCCTAGTCAATCCGTTTTGGCAATCTAATGTTGACGATGCTTCAGTCGAGGGTTCGTTGTCTAATCTTGGGTAACTTAGCTCGATGGGATTTGAGAACGGATTTTCCCTTTACCACCTTTTAACCCCGCTTTATGGATTGATGACCAGTCTCTACCATAGGGGTTAGGCTTCAATGTTGTACCTACACGGTTGGAATTTAACCAACAAGATGCTTAAGTTGTCATGGTCTATCCTCTCCCTGAACGGGTTCAGATTTCCTGCTAGGCTTACACTTTAAGGTTTGAATCTTTCCGCTTTTGCCTAAACGAATCGCACACATAATACATTATGTCCCTACAAAGATTTATCCGTCGTTACAACGCAATTTGCCGTATCCCAATTCTGAAAGTTTTAATTTGCCCCCTGAATTGGCCAATTCTGGGGGACTGGCGATATGGCTCTCCCCTTGTCTGTGTGTAATGTTATGTTACGAGTTAAAGCAAGCTAACAATTTAAGCCGTAGATGCTCAAAATTAGCAAAATCCATAACTTTTCCTTTTTCTATTAATTTAATTTTTGTATTCATCCCTTCCGTTAATCCATTAGTTGTATGGTTTTCAAAATAATTGCATATACCTGTCAAATGAGTTTTCAGCATACCCACACTTTTTTTATAGAATAGGCTCGCTGTTCTCATCTCCATTTTTCAAATTTTCTCCTTGCACCATTTGTCGTTCTTGAATGCTCATAAATATCTCTAATCTGTTCCTTCATTTCATACGCTATTCCTAAACAAGGATTAGATTTTTTCAATATCTCTTCTAACTCTTCTCTTTTTCTTCTTTTAACTCTTCTTTATTTTTCCATAATAGGTATGTTAAACCCTTTTTATGGATATTCATTTTCTTTCTCAATTTATTCAATTCTTCATTTATATTTTTCATTACATCAAAAATATTACATAGAACAATTTAGCATTTACAAATAACTCCTTTATTGCTGACGTAAATCCCTCCCACATATCCACACTTACTTCCCTTACATTCTCTCTAACCCTTGCTGGCTGCACCTTTAGGGCTTCTATTATCTCTTCTTTTTTGTGTCCTTTTATTACTTCTAACAATTCCTTTTTATTTATATCTATCACTGTTGTAATAAAGTCTTTTTTTCCTTTTCTATTCTTCAATTCGTCTAATTTTGCTCTTTTTCTGGTAATTCCCATTCCTTCTTTTCTGCCTGCTTTACATACTCTTCAAATATTGATTCCAATGTTCCCCAACTTATTTCTTCTTCTTGCCTTACCTCTTCTACATTTTTCTTTTTTACTTGCTCATAAATCTTTTCTTCATAACGAATTGTATAATGTTTTCTTAGCCGCATAAAGTCCAGTCTTTCTGTTATGTATTTCTGACATTTTTCACAATGGAACTGGCGGCGGGGCACTTCCAGATATACTTTCTTTCCCAATAGGGATAAATCCCAACCAAATTATATTCTATTTGATTTATATCTTCCAATTCTTTATGACAATTTGGACATTCCATTACTTCGTTTTTCATTTTTAATTTTAAGAACAAAGCACCATCTATTTCTCGATAGTTTACGACTGTTACCTTTGGCAAACCTAGTAGCTAGTCCAAGTTTATCCACATACTCCACCTCCTACTGTTGTATTACTATTATACACTTTCCACACAGTTGGGGGAAGAGCCAGAATTTTAATCGCCATAGCCAGCTCATGTCCTTATCAAGATATTTTGGCGATTGCTTATTCTCGAATCCAAGAAATTCCTGCGCCTGGATAAGTCGAATAGTTTTCAAAGATAACAAAATAATCTTGCCAAGGGTTGCTCATCAATTCAGCCCATTTTGTCATGAGAATTTTGACTAACTAATTAGATTTTGTCTGTTGCTCCCGAAAAATTTGGCTAATTTTGTCAGCTCATCGCTCGGCAACTTTAAGAATTTCTCTTATTTTTTAAAAGTATCAATTTTTAACTTCAAAATTAGCTTCTCAATTCAATTTGTGAGAAATGCGGGTTCAATTGCTACGAAGCCATCTGCCCCTGACAATACTGCCAATATTCCTATGGTGACAATTGCTGTTAAGTTTATGGTCTTGCCTTCTCCCTGTTCTCGGTTCTTTTAGGCACTGAAAATGTTTCAGTATGCTTCTTTTGATAATTTTGACTTCTTTTTCTTTGTTGTCGGGTTAGAACTCTTGCGCCCGAAGCCTTTTGCCATCTTTGACCTCACTCACTTACTTTTTTAAAATAATAGCCTTTTCTTCTCTTTCAGATCGACTGCTTCTTTATTTACACTAGATTCCTCTTGTTTTGTTCTATATTTTTGTAACACAATACAGATGCGATTACCCTGCGCAAAATCCTCTCTCGCTCAAGCGTTAGATTGATTATTTGGGGACAATTATCCAGTACAACCCAATGAACTCCTCTCAACATCTGAAAAATCCAACGCAGTGTCGGACGCTGAGTCGGCTTTCCCAACTGATTAGGCACAGTCTCCTCCTGCTCTGCCAGAGCCAGTCTCAGTTTACGTTGTCCCAAGCTGTACACCAGTAAACACAACACCATGATGAAACTCAATGCCATAATCCGCTCAGGGGTTTTGAGAAAAACACTGGACGCAAAAAACAGAGGGTCTTTAAGGAAGCGAAAACCTCGCTCTACCCCTTGCTGTTGCTTGTCAGTGGACAAGCAGTTGCTCATCGCTCAAAGAGTCTCCATCTAGCTGATTCGTCGCCAAGACAAAACGTCCTGCTGCCCGCTCCGCAAGTTCAACTTTCGCCATATTGAGACTTAAAGTGGCTTGAGCATGGTAGCTACGACGAATCGGCTGTTCATGGAGTCGGGGCTTACCTCGATGACCGTAATGACATTTTTCCACTACGCTTAGGTCTTCCAGATGATGTAATATCATAAACTCTTCTCCCATCGGCTCAGAGCAGTCAAAGCATCCTCACGACAGGCAAATTCCCGACGCTGTAATTGCGACAATTGCTTTTCAGCTTGAGCCGTCGCTTTCTCTGTCGCCTTAGTCAGTTGTTTCAGGTCTAAAGCTTTTTTTTGCTCGCTTTCCACCACTATCCGACGTTGCTTTACTCCCCCATATTCATTTCCTACAGGAGGTAAGACGATAGCCAGCTAAATCCGTTGTAATAAATTGCTCTGAAGCTAATTCAGTCAGCAAGTCTTGCGCTGACTTAATCGTTTTCGGCGCACGACATAACCATTTTATTCCTGTTCGTTTTTGTTCTCTGCGCTGCTCTAAAGCTGAATCCGCTATATATAAACCATCGAATTGCCGCTGTTCAGGGTTCTCCTGAACAAAGAGTGATAATTAGAACTTATCATGAAAAGCAAGCTAAAAAACGGTTTCGCATATTATCAAAGTTCATAAATCCATAAGCTTGACGCTTGATTAGTTTAAGACGATTATTAATTCCTTCCATTGCCCCATTCGTCGTTCGACTCAAAAAGTAGTTACAAATAGGGTCTGCTGAAAAAGTCCACAAAACGAACCTAGATGCCACAGGACGCGAAAAATGGTGACTTCAGAGAGTTGTTTCCAATTTCAACCCCCAGTTTTCCAACGACGTGCATGGGCTTTGAGCCTCCAAAGGACGTAACCTTGCACCTGATCGTTTTTAAAATGCTTGAAAGCATTATCCGGCAAGGGTTCTATACTTATTCAGCAAGCCCCAAATAGAGTCTAAATCCCTACGAATTGTGCTAATTACATCTGTATAAATGCTCTTAGCATTCTCTAACCATTCTGTAAATTTTAATCGCCCTTCTTCCTTCTCATTTACTTTTTCATATATTTCTCTAAATGACTCTTTATACTCATACGCCTTACGCAGACGAGCAGATTGCTTTAACACCAATTCTAATTTTTCTAACTCCTCCTCTTTTAGGTCTTCTTTATTTTTTAATAATAGCCATTTTTCTCCCTTAATTTTTACATTCAACCTTGTCTGTTTACGGATTTTATTTAATTCTTCATTCACCGCCTTCATTACATGAAATCTATCCGTTACAATTACTGCATTCGGAAATACTTTTTCTATCACCTTCGGAAATCCTCCCCACATATCTACACTCACTTGTTCTACTCCTTCCCTCACCTCTAACGGTTTCTCCATCAGCACTTCTATTATTTTATCTTGTTGATGGCTATCTTATCACTTCTATTAATTCTCCTTTCTCTATATCTCCTAACACTGTTACAAAATTCTGATGACCTTTTCGTTTCGCTATTTCATCCATCCCCACGTATTTTACCCCTTGCCAATCCTTTTTTTTACTTCACATTGACGTTGATAAATTCCATTTACTTGATCCATGATAGAGATTCTTGTCTACTTGTTCCACACTGCTCACATTTACTTGTCCATAAATATATTCTTCATACCGCACCGTATATTTCCTACGGGCTTCCATGAATTCCAGATTTTCTGTAAAAAACCTTTGACAATTTTTACAGTAAAATTTACGACGAGGCACTTTCAGGTATACCATTTGACCAGATATAGACAAATCCCTTACCAGTACATTGTTCGTCTGATGTAATTCATCTGTTAAGCTACCACAATAATTACATTTGACTTCTTCCTCTTGACAACTCAGTATTAAAAATGCCTGTTTCCCTTCTTGAATAACATTTCTTATGCTTACCTTTGGCAAATTCAGGAGATTTTCCAGAAAAAATAACATTGATGTCATCCTCATATACTGTATCTTATTATACATCTTTTTTCACAAAAACCAGAAGAACCCTATATTTATAATGGAAGTTAAAAGTTTTAGTAATTCAATAATATTTTCATTAATGCTTTGATATTGTTTTTCGGTAAGATATTCTGTTCGATAGAGTAATTCGAGCCAATAATCGGTTTCGTTTGCTTCTTTAAGGGCAACGGATAATTTATGAATAAAATCAGCTTTGCTTTCCGCGTGTTCTGATTCTCCAACTAAAGCTCCGATCGCTGTTCCAGAGCGGAGTAATTGTTTCGACATAATAAATTCTTTTTTAGAATCCGTTAAATATTTGTATAAATTAACAATACGAATAGCAAAATCAAGACTCTTTTCCTTAACAATGTTTTTCATAATTGATAATTAATTCTGAGGAGTTTAGGTGACGATAACAGTGAATAATGGATAATTGACAGTTAATAATTGATAATTAAATCTTAGAAGTTTAGGAGAAGATAACGGAAACATATTAAAAGTTTATAGCAAATTATCCATTATCCATTATCCATTATCCATTCTCCTCACCATTCCCATTCCCATAGTTGTTTTGCGTCCCACTCCCGCATAAAGAGCAAAATCGGCTAAAACATTCATTTGTTTAATTAGTAAAGGCTCAATTTCTCCTAATAGTTTATAACTAACAGTACCAACACAACCAATGGATTTACTACGAGAATCAATCATAATTTCGGTTTTAATATCAAAATAACTGGGAAATATCGCGGTCGGTTAAGGCGGGATCAAAGGCGATTTCGCTATATTTATGCCAACGTTTTAGCAAGCTATTAAAGACCGATTCAGGGGTGGGTAAGGGGGTATCGAATTTTCCTTGTCGAAAGGTTGTGGGTGTCGCCAATTGAAAGGTGATGACGCGATCGCGCTCTGAGGCTTGTTCATAGAGTTGGGGATAGGAGCAAGCATTAAGGGTTGGGTTGATTGGGCTGTACCGAGAATGCTGATAATTAATAGGTCGGCAGAGCCTAAGTGCCAGGGTTTGTGGGGATTGAGGTTGAGCCAGAGAGGCGTGAGTTGCGCAAAGAGCACGTTATCGAGTAAGGAGATCCGCCACCAGCAGGGTTTATCGGCAGCAATCGGGGCAATCGTACTGCCAAAATAGGGGGGTTTGGGTTGAGGGTTTATGAATTTGTAGTGGGGATAGGGTGAAGGCTTTTTCGGATTGGGAAAAATGTAGGGTGTTGGCGAGTTCTGGATGAATGCTATTAATGACGGTGAGGAATAGGGCGTGGAGGTGCCGACCACTGAGGTAAGTGACAGGGATCGGGGAGAGGGGAAGGAGGTTTAAAATAAGACTATGGGGCATAGTAATCTCAAGGTTATTTAGGATTTAGGTAGTATTTTTGTGATTGATAATTATGAACAGGCGATCGCGTTACTGGATAAGATGAAAGTGAGTTTACCGATTCTGATTAAAATTACGCCAGAAGCAAAGCAAAAGCTAGGGAAGCAAGCTTCTAATCTTTCTAAGGATCATATTTTCACAGTAGATTCCGTGTTCTATACAGGGGATGAGGGTGGCATTCTTTGTTCAATTCAAATTGATCAAGAGGGAAAAGAAGTACATCTTGTCTCGTTGACTCATCTTCGGATTCAGGACAATCATCCTTTAGCGGAAGAGATTAAGGATTATCAACGTAAGCGGGTGGCGCGACTGGCTTTACAGGATGGAAAAACAGGTAAGGCAAGACGATTAGCAAAACAAGCTAAAAAGAAAAAAGGATTTGAACAATTGTAGATTTTCCGCTTGTTTGCCCCCTTGTTTCTACGGGTTTAGCCACCGTCATCCGTGTCGAACTTAATGTGTAACTCTTGCTAATTAAGGCTTTGGACGGGTGCGACCTTTAGTTGATAAAAGCTGGTGTAATCAGGGTTCTACAGGGAACCCATATTGATTAAGTTTTGCCCAAAATTGACTCCATCGTTCCTTGGTCAATACCAAAGCTCGTAGGCTCAAAATAATTCCTGCTCCTTTTTCCTTCCATCGCATCCCTGAACAACATAATCGTTGTTTGACCAACGTCTTACAAGCTGCTTCCGTAACACCTGAACCAATCGGATACTTTTTCTCTATGTATTCAGCATAATCCATTTGATGCTGATGATTCTCGTAATAAGTAATCGCCGCTTGTAGTTTCTCGGTAAGATTCTTAGAATGACTTTTTTTTTCTTTGACTTCTTTCATCAGATTTAGCAGTTCTCCTGCTTTTCCTTTTTCATGCTTGAGTTCTCGACAATTTTTACTCAACCATTCTTTTTGTTTTGACACGGTATTAGGATGCAACGCTTCTGCCAACGCTCCTAAGTAACCAGAGGCATGATAGAAATCTAATATCTGTTCTTCCGTTTGCTTTTCTAAAAACTTCCAATTTGATTCTGCACCATCTGCTATACCGACCAATTTTGCCTCTGGATAACGTTTTTTCGCTCGCTAATTTCTCTTTCCAATCTTTCTAGAAAACTCTTTTTTCCATACTCTGGTGCCGCACCTAGATAGATTGTATGTTGACGTTCTCCCTCACTATCGTATAGGGAAAGGGTTCCCACCATTGCTTCACGGTAGCCATCCTCACACATCAGCATACAGGTTCCATCTAATCCTATTCCCACTGTTGCAATTTGGCTATCCTCCTTGGGCGGGGCATAACTCCACGCTTCTTCTTTTGCCTGTACCACACTTCCTACTGCTTCACTCAATCTTTGGATATAGGATAGCGCTACTTTTCTACCATGATTTTCTAATAAATCATTTTTCACCTCTTTGCCTGCCATCCCTGACATTTTTGAGGATACTTGTTTTGCCAATAATGGCGTTGATGTTATGATTATCCTTGCTTCTTTTTCTAAGGGGCAATACGTTTTTCCTCCTACTGAACGCTGATATACATGACGATTCACTATAACCTCACCATAAGGTGTTTGATATTCTTTCGGTTGCTCTCCCTTACTCTTCCAGATTTCTTCACCGATTTTTAAGGGTGAACCATCTGTATCTAAATATTTCAAGGCTTCTTTGCTGGCGATGCAACCTACTTCGTTTAAGCCTTTTTGAATATTTATTTCTGTATCCAACATTGAACGACTGAGTTCTAATGTTAGTTCTATTTTTATCTTTGAACCCTCTACATTAATTAGTTTTGCTGTCATCATTGTTTCCTCTTTGTCACTTTTCATCTCATGTTAACACTTTTCTTTCCCTTCATCAACTAAAGGTCACACCCTTTGGAAGTTTTGATGACGAGCCGTTGAGCCTTATTTCGGAGGATTAGAAACTATAACGCTTGATTAATCGTTGATTGATGATGGGTTAGGATCGCGTCAATCCATCCTACGATCCTTATTTAGTAAGGCTTTTGGCTTAAGTTGACACCAATGAGCCACCGTAACCCCCTATGGTTGAATCCCAGAAAACCACGCCCTGCGGTCAAATCAATTAGGCGGACGGCTGAAGGGGTGACAACAAGCTTAAAAAGAAGGCTGGGTGTAGGGTGTGGGGAGAATTGAGTCAGTTGGGAGTAGATTTTAGTCAACAAGGAGATAAGTAGTAGTCAGTCATCCTTGATTTGATGGGTAAAAAGTGTGAGAATGGGGAAGACCTAAACATTCAAGCCCACATTCCGCAGGTAAGTCAAGAGACAAAGTAGTACTTTTGACATGAAGAGCCAAGAAAGGAAAGAATATGTTTGTGTTTGGAGGTCAAATTAACGATAGTTTGAATGCCGTCAATCTCTAACCAACGGATAAACAGAAAAGACTGAAAGACCCAACGCAGAGTGGGAATGGCGGTCGGTTTACCCTTTTGATTAGGAATAGTCTGATGGGCAAGAGCCAAAGCCTGTCGTAGGCGACGTTGTGCCAAAGTATAAACCAATAAAGAGACAACCATAATCATCATCAAAGCCATAATGCGTTGAGGATTCTTGAATAAAAAGAGCAGAGGCAAAAAAGAAAGGGTCTTTGAGAAAGCGAAAGCCGCGCTCGGTGTTTTGTTGAGCCTTATATTCAGCCAACATCTGGTCGGGACTCAAAACCTGAGAATCAAGAACATTAGTAGCTAAAATAAAACGTCCAGCCCGTTTAGATGCGGCTTCCAAGCAAGAGGAATCAAGGCTTAATTGCCCAGTTAAGCGGTAATGAAAACCGAGAGGGGTAGCCCCCAAGGTAATCGCATATTAGTAGAGTGGAATCAAAAAAGAAATCTAGCTTAAAAATAGACTATATCAAAAACTAAAAAGAGAAGAAAATCAACTTAAACTCTAAAAGATTAAGTAATTTCGCTAATTCATAATTGTTGGTGTCAATATTTTGCCAATCCTCCTATTTGAAGCTAAATACACTCATGAATATCACTCCCGTGAACTAGCCGCTAAAACCTGTAGAAGAAAATTGTTGTCCATCGCCGCCAAATAACGCTTCATCTTCAAGCTTTTTTGAGATGGCTCATGTTTAAGCAAATTAATACTTAAACGACGGAGCAAGCCCAAATTATCAGCCGCATTACCTTGACGCACTCGACTCGCATCCTCATTAAAAGTGACATCTAAAACCCAATGCAGACTATTTTCAATACTCCAGTGAGAACGAATCACATGGCTATGACGTTCGGCATCCGTAGGAAGACTGCTAATATAATAGCAAACGCCTCTGTTGTTTTATGACCGAATTGAGTTTTACTTTTAACCATCACAACAGTTGCTAAACCGACCCACTGATTTTGGCGATGCAATGCGGGAAGCTGATTGATTGACACTGTCCAGACTTGACGAGTTTCTAAACGGTAATGTCCTTTTTCTGTCTTCTCATGATAACTGTATTCAATTCCTTGCCAGTTCTGAGCGACCGCTTGTTTAAACCAATCCCTAACTTGTTTATTAAGTTTGCCCTGATTTCCTTTGAGAGCCAATCCCGCATTTCTCACAAATTGAATTGAGAAGCTAATTTTGAAGTTAAAAATTGATACTTTTAAAAAATAAGAGAAATTCTTAAAGTTGCCGAGCGATGAGCTGACAAAATTAGCCAAATTTTTCGGGAGCAACAGACAAAATCTAATTAGTTAGTCAAAATTCTCATGACAAAATGGGCTGAATTGATGAGCAACCCTTGGCAAGATTATTTTGTTATCTTTGAAAACTATTCGACTTATCCAGGCGCAGGAATTTCTTGGATTCGAGAATAAGCAATCGCCAAAATATCTTGATAAGGACATGAGCTGGCTATGGCGATTAAAATTCTTCTGACGCTCACAGTAATCCTCGCACCTAATTTCAGAAAATTAAGGCGAATGGTTCCTACCGTTGCTTTCGCAAAAGCCGTTTTAGATAAACAATTTTGACGGAAAGCTTGCATCAAAACATAAGCTATTGAGGATAGCCATAGTCTTAATTGATTACTCTCAAATGTCTGGGTTGAAGTGCGGTCAGCGAATAAATCTAATTGTTGTTCTTTTATCCGATTTTCCATCTCGCCCCTCGGACAATATTTCTCTGTATAAAGTTTTGAGGGAGGAATTTTTGAAGCGGGTAAAGATGTGACGACATGACGAATGTTTAAGCCGCCACTACCATAACAAACTTTAGTGACCACTCTTCTTGAACAACTCCAAGATTCTTGAGTTTTGTAGCAAAGGGAGCGATAAAAAGTTGACTCTGGAACTAATTCACCGACTTCTTCTAATTTGTCATCGGTCGAAAATAGCGTCTCCATTAATTTAGTCACAGGTTCCAGTCTTTGTTCATAATCACTTTTTGCTTTCTCAATTGTAGCCATCGCTCGTAGTTTTAATTGGCTATTACTTGCCATCGCTATCACATAATCAACACCAGCTTGCTCTTCACAGAATTTCATGATATCTTCACGAGCATAGGCACTATCACCTCTAACTATGATTTGAGTCTCTTTCCATTCTGCTCTAATAATTCCGATGATTCTTTGTAACTCTTCTAAAGCTCCTCCGGCTGCAGGGTAATCGCATATTAGTAGAGTGGAATCAAAAAAGAAATCTAGCTTAAAAATAGACTATATCAAAAACTAAAAAGAGAAGAAAATCAACTTAAACTCTAAAAGATTAAGTAATTTCGCTAATTCATAATTGTTGGTGTCAATATTTTGCCAATCCTCCTATTTGAAGCTAAATACACTCATGAATATCACTCCCGTGAACTAGCCGCTAAAACCTGTAGAAGAAAATTGTTGTCCATCGCCGCCAAATAACGCTTCATCTTCAAGCTTTTTTGAGATGGCTCATGTTTAAGCAAATTAATACTTAAACGACGGAGCAAGCCCAAATTATCAGCCGCATTACCTTGACGCACTCGACTCGCATCCTCATTAAAAGTGACATCTAAAACCCAATGCAGACTATTTTCAATACTCCAGTGAGAACGAATCACATGGCTATGACGTTCGGCATCCGTAGGAAGACTGCTAATATAATAGCGAAACGCCTCTGTTGTTTTATGACCGAATTGAGTTTTACTTTTAACCATCACAACAGTTGCTAAACCGACCCACTGATTTTGGCGATGCAATGCGGGAAGCTGATTGATTGACACTGTCCAGACTTGACGAGTTTCTAAACGGTAATGTCCTTTTTCTGTCTTCTCATGATAACTGTATTCAATTCCTTGCCAGTTCTGAGCGACCGCTTGTTTAAACCAATCCCTAACTTGTTTATTAAGTTTGCCCTGATTTCCTTTGAGAGCCAATACATAGTCACCTTCACCTTGCTTTATTTGTTTTGCGATTTCTGTCTGCGTTCCCATTGCATCTAGGGTTACTACTGCCCCCTTGATGTTAAGTAACTTCAGTAACAAGGGGACTGCTTTTATTTCATTAGATTTACTATCTACTTTCTTTTGCGCTAACATCAGTCCCCGCTCACTACTCCACGCACTTATGCTGTGTAACGCCTTTAGTCCTTTTTCCCTATCATAAGAACCTCTTTTCGTTTTTCCATCTATCTGTATCAGCTCTATGTCCATTTTCTCCGTTAGACTGCTTATCCAGCTCAGAAAACTTTTTTCTAGTTCTTCTGTTTCCAACATTCCAAATACTCTTCCAAAGGTATCGTGAGATGGAATTCCCTTTGGTAACTCTAGAAACATTTCTAGCCATTCTCGTTTGGCTTTGCCATAGGCTTCAATTGCTACGAAGCCATCTGCCCCTGACAATACTGCCAATATTCCTATGGTGACAATTGCTGTTAAGTTATGGTCTTGCCTTCTCCCTGTTCTCGGTTCTTTTAGGCACTGAAAATGTTTCAGTATGCTTCTTTTGATAATTTTGACTTCTTTTTCTTGTTGTGGGGTTAGAACTCTTGCGCCGAAGCCTTTTGCCATCTTTAACCTCACTCACTTACTTTTTTTAAATAATAGCCTTTTCTTCTCTTAGATGACTGCTTCTTTTTTACACTATATTTCTCTCTTTTTGTCTGTATTTTTTGTAACAAATAAGATGCGATTACCCTGGCGAAGCAGAAAAAAGAAAGACAGAAAGAACAAAGAAAAGCAGCTAGTCAAAGACCATTTGAGGAAAAAGAATCCTACAAATGGGTAGAGGCTCTAAACACCTGTGAGAAACAGGTGAGAAAGTTCAACGAGGGTAATTCATGTATTTGACAGAGAAGGAGATGTTTCAGAAGTACATTAACTATGACTAATCCCGTTATCTTTTTCTTTGAGCAATCACCTAATTTTTCCCTATCTCAAAGCCTCATTCTCTCGTCGGCTATTGTCATTAAATCCAGTTTATTGAAAACGGCAAAGAGCTTGAAACCCTCATGCTGTCGTCATTTTCAGACTTAACGGGAAAAGTCAGGTCTTTGACTCAGTGCGTCAACTCAAGCATACAGGAGTGCTGGTCAGAGCGTCTCATAATCGTAGTTTAGACAAAAATAGTGAACGACTTTGGCAACATGGAATCAGAACCGATTCGTTGTCATCAAGAAATGAAATTCCGAGTACAGGAAAAAGAAAAGCACGGAAGGTTACGTTTGCCGTCCGATTTTGCTCCGTTAATCTACGAACTCCCTATCGTTTTGATAATCGTCAG